>CAWDWD010000023.1:0-257878 GCA_963805915.1 uncultured Alphaproteobacteria bacterium | reverse complement strand
GACGATCGCCAACGTCTTCAAGACCGAAGACGCGGCACTGGACTTCATCAGGGCCCGTGTCGACCGCGCCAGCACCGTGCATGCCGACGAGGCCGGTGCCTGGAACGCGCTGCACGCGCGCTTCGAGACCAAGCGCGTCAACCACTCCGTCGAGTATGCCAGCGATGACGCCTGCACCAATCAGGCGGAGAGCTTCTTCAGCCGTATCCGCCGGGCCGAGATCGGCCATCACCACCACATCTCCGGCCTGTACCTGAGCCGCTACGCCAAGGAGGCGGGGTGGCGCGAGGATCATCGCCGCGACAGCAACGGCATGCAGTTCCGTGCCACCGTCTCGCTGGTCACCGCCAACCGCCCCAGCGTCGATTTCTGCGGCTACTGGCAGCGGAGCCGGGCGGCATAGCCACCCCCGCGTCTTCCCGGTCAATCAGCGACCCGCCACGCCAACGCCTGACCATCCGTCGCCGCCGCGACCACGCTGCGCACGGCACGCTTCAGCATGCCGTGCACCGTCTTCTGGATCAACTCGCGCGTGCGATGATCGACCGGATCGAGGCCCCGGCTAGCCATCAGCGCCTCGGCGATCTCGCGCGACGTCATCGGCCGGGCCGCGGTGCGCAGGATGCCGTAGACCAGGCGGGCACATTCGCCCCTACCGAACCATGCGCTGCGTTGGCGGACGGCTTTCGGCCTGATCTTGGCCGCTTCGGTGTCCGGCGCGAACATCCGCAACGTCGCGTCGAGATGCACCAGGTCCGCCCGGTGCCCGTTGATCCGTTTCTCCAGCGCGGCGATGATACCCGCCAGTTCGGCGCGCTTGTCTTTCAGTGCCGCGACAACGTGCGTTTCGAACATGCCCCAGGCTCCATCGATATTGACGAGCCATGGTCATGCCTCGCTGCCTGTTCGACAATTCAACGCCGGTGGCGGCTGCTACATAAGTCCGTATCTTCGCGCCTATGACAGCGTCGCCGAGGCGCGCGCGTCGATCGGCCGATATCTGGACTTCTACAACCGTGCATCACAACACCCATCTGGCTATGTGATTGAAGAGAAGAGGCTTTGCTGGTCTGGATGCGATCCCGCGGGGTGTTTTGGGTTCTGCCGCGCCCGCCCGGTGATCGATCGGGCAGCTGATGTTTTGAGGGCGGCGCGGGCGAAGATCCAGGGACCATCCGACAAGGGATGGATGGCTTCGATCTCGCCAGCCTCGGCCGCCAATCGCAGCGTCTTCGGCGAGACATTGAGGAGCCGCGCGGCCTTGCTAAGGTTGAGCCACGGCTCGACCCCGTCCTCGGCCGGCTTGAACACCGGGATACGGTAGTGGGAGCGCATCGACGTGACGCGCTCGCGGGTCCATCGGTTGCCGTTGCCGGTGACGAGGCCGTTGCGGTTGAGGATGCCGGCAATCAGATCGTCACTGGCGATAAGCACGAGCTGACGTACGGCGGCGATGACGTCGGCTGACGTGCTGTTGCGCTGGCCGCGGCGGCGCCTGGGCAGGCGCATCTCGCTGTGTAGGCCACCGGTCCAGTGGATGAGGAGGACGATCTCGGCTGCCGCGTCGTCGATGTCGGCGACGACCTCCTGGATGAGAGTGCGCACGATGCGCTTCTTCAACCGTGCATCGGTTGTCGGCGCGGACCAGACGGCCTTGAGGTCCGCCGCCAGCCAGCCGAGTGATGCAGGGTCGGTGGCGACCGCGGGCGTGGCCGCATCATGCACCGCGATCCTGGTCTCGACCTCCGCCAGATGCGCGAGCGCCTTGTTCCAGCGCGCCTCCAGTTCACCGGTCACCAGCCGGTTGGCCGGATCGGCGGCATCGTATTGCCGAAAGGCGCGGTCGGCCGCGTAGCGCGCCGCGTCCAGATCGCGGCCGAGCGCCTCGCGCACCCGATCGCGGCGCTGATCCGCTGCCTCTTCCGCAGCCGTTGCCGCGGCGATGGCGCCTGGGCTGACAACGCTCAGCAGCGCCTCCTCGATGGCGTCATCGACGCGCAAGCCGCCGAAGACGATGCAGCGCGGCTCCGCATTGTCCATCCAACCTCGGCTGCAGCTGTAGCGTGGGATGTGATGCTTCATGCCGGAGTAACGAAGCGTCAGCTTGCGCCCGCAGCGCCGACAGCGGATCAGCCCCGCGAGCAGTGCGTCGCCGTGCTTGGGCGCGCCATGATGACCACTGGTGGGGACATTGCTGCTGACCATCGTCCGGATCGAGACTGTCAGGATTTCCGTGTAAGGACCGTTTTCATCACGCCAAGGTAAAGCGGTCTTCGAAGAGGATGGCGAGCTGGGCCTTCGCCATGCACCATTCGCGCGGGGGCATTTTCCATTCCTTTGCCGCCAGGTTCAACACCAGGAAGAGGAGCTTGAGCGCGCTCTCGTCTGTCGGAAAGTGCCCCCTCGTTCTGACCGCCCGGCGCAGCTTGGCATTCAAGCTTTCAATAGAATTCCTGATTACGCATGAACCTCAGCCAGTTTGAGGAGGCGATATGGCATTGGCGGGGTTCGGACGGCGGCCCAGCCGAGGCGGGGCATCATGGCGGCGAGATCGTAGCGCCGATTGAAGCGGTATTCGAACTCGGCCAGGTAGCGGGGGATGTGCTTTTGGCGGATGGCGCGGTATGTGCCGGTGATGGCGGTCTTGATGTTGCCGAGCGCCGTGTTGACCCACTTGAAAGCGGGTGTCAGCACAGCCTTGCGGCCGGATCCTGTGCGGATCGGCTGATGCGTGCATCCCGCATCCGCGACACCGCGGAAGCAGCTGAGGCCGTCGCTGACGACGGTGCTGGCGGGATCGAGGCTGCGTCGGGCCAGTTTTTCGACCTCCTTGCGCCGAAAGCCGATGACCCGGCGCAGCTTCAGGCGCACCGGCTTGCCCTCGGGCGTGGTTTCGACGGCGACGATGATCGGCGTCTTGCCGGGCGCGCCGCGACCGCGCTTGCCACCGGAGCGTTCGCCACCGAGATAGGCGTCGTCCATTTCGACCCGACCGGTCAGGCGCTTGCCGGCATCCCGCTCCATCATCACCTGCATCAGCTTGTGTTTGAGCTTCCAGGCGGTGTTCTGGGTCACACCGAGGCGACGGCCGAGTTCGAGGCTGGAGATCCCGCCCTTGCTCTGCGTCAGGTGGTACATGGTGCGAAACCAAGTGCGCAGCGGCACCTTGGTCGAGGCGAAGATCGTGCCGGCCATCAGCGAGGTCTGCCGGCGGCAGGACGTGCACTGGTAGAGGGCACGGGTCTTGATGACGCAGTGATTCCGCCCGCCGCAGCCGGGGCAGACAAAGCCACGCGGCCAGCGCCAGCGAAACACGACCTCCCGACACCGATCCTCGCTCCCGTAAAGCTCATCGAACCGCGCCTCGCTGAGCCCCTTCTGAAACTGAACACGATTGCGCGCCATGCCTCAACCCCGCCTGTCTCCTTATATGTTCCCTATTTGTACCACGCCCCGGCAGGCTGAGAAAGATGCGTAATCAGGATAGAATTTGTTGTGTAAACGATCCGACGCACCTCGTCCGGGAACGCGAAAAACGGGATCACCTGCGACCAGTTCCGTCGCCAGGATTGGGCGATCGCCGGGTATTTCCGGCCCCACGGGCCGTCAGCGAAGTCCTCGAGGGCGGCCTTTCCGGCATCGGCGTTGTTGGCCTTGTAGATTTGCTTCAATGCCGCGGCAACCGCCTTGCGGTCCTTGTACGACACGAAGGCCAGCGAGTGGCGGATGAGATGGACGACGCAGGTCTGCACCTGGGCCCGCGGAAAGACCGCTGTAATCGCCTCGGGAAAGCCCTTCAGGCCGTCGACAATGGCGATCAGAACGTCCTCGACGCCGCGGCTCTTCAGTTCGTTCATCACCCGCAGCCAGAACTTCGCGCCCTCGGTCTGCTCGATCCATAGTCCGAGGACTTCCTTGGTTCCGTCCGCCCGCACGCCGAGCGCAACGTAAACCGCCTTGTTTCTCACCGTGCCTTCGTCGCGGACCTTGATGCGGATCGCATCGAAGAAAATCAGCGCATAGAGGGCTTCCAGCGGCCGGTTTTGCCAGTCCGTCACCTCTTCCAGGACGGCGTCGGTGACGGCGCTGATCAGGTCGGGGGAGACATCGATGCCGTAAAGCTCGCGCAGATGCCCCTGAATCTCGCGGATACTCATGCCGCGGGCGTACATCGAGATAATCTTCTCGTCGAAGCCGGGAAACCGCCGCTGATATTTGGCAATCAGCCGCGGATCGAAGCTCGAGAGCCGATCCCGCGGAATGTCGAGCACCATCTTGCCCCTTTTCGTCAGCACCGTCTTCCTGCCATAACCATTGCGGCTGTTGCCGCCACCGTCCTCGCCAGCGCCGAGATGATGATCCATCTCGGCGTTCAGTATCCGTTCGGCCAAAGCCTTCTTCAGCTCGTCGAGTAGGCCGTCCTTCTCAAATGCCGCTTTCGCATCGCCGCCGGCCAGTAGCTGGTCGAGCAGCGCGTCCGCGATAACAGGCTGTTTGCGTCGTGCCATACGATCTCTCCTTCAATTTCCATCGTCATGGCCCTTACACGAAATTTCCGATACTCCCTCCAGATCGCTTCGGCCTTCTCCCAGCTGACATACCCTTCATGGGCGTTCGGCATCAGCGCAAGCCACTCGGTCCGCGCCTTACGGCGCGTCTTCACGCCGGCGCCGCCGGCGCCGTATCGCGAAGCCACCGCCGTCTTACCATAGGCATAGGCGCCGCCGTAGATGGGGTTCTCGATCATCCGGTGTATGGTGGCGTAGTTGGGACGCCGCCAGGCCGTCTTCGCGTTGTTCTGCTTCACCGGCAGATCGAGGCCATGTTCATGAAACCACAACAGCGCCTGCCGCGCGCTGCCAAGCTCCAGCACCTTGTCGAAGACCAGCGTGATCGCCTCCTGTACGCGCCGATCCGGGATCCTTCTCGTAATGGTCGCCGGCCTTCACGAAGCCCACCGGCGCGCTGACGACGAGCTCGCCGCGGCGCGCCTTCTCGTAGCGGGCCGACAGCGAGCGCTGCCGCAGGAGATCGAGCTCGTACTCGTTGAGGCTCCCCTTCAGTCCCAGCAGCAGACGATCGTTGCCGTGCCGCGGCGCGTAGATCGTCTCCTGATCGACCAGCAGGGTGTCGACCACGCGGCACATCTCGATCAGCTGCTGCCAGTCCCGGCTGTTGCGGGCGAAGCGCGAGACCTCGCGGGCGCAGACGGCCCCGACCTTGCCGAGACAGACGTCCGCGACCATGCGCTCGAAGCCGGCCCGCTGCACCCCGCCGGCGGCGGAGCGGCCAAGATCGTCGTCGATCACCTCGATCTCCGTCCAGCCGAGCGCCGTCAGCCGATCGCGCATGGCGTATTGCAGCGCACTGCTCTCACGGTTGTGAAGGACCTGGTGGGCCGAGGATTGCCGCACGTAGAGCAGCGCCTTGCGCTCCAGATGGCAAGCGCGGACCTTGTCAGAGATCATCGCCGCCCTCCGTCCGCCAGACCAGGCCGGTTGCTTGCGCGTGGTCCAGGATCAGCCGCGCCATCAGGCCGGTCAGCGCGCTGCGCGTCTCCTCGGGCAGCCCCCGCCACGCCGGCGCCTCCGCCGGCGATGCCTCGGCGAACAGATCGATCTGCCGCGGACTGCCCTTTCGCCGCGCCCTTCGGCATCGCTCGACCGAAGGTGTTGGCGGTTGCCCCGATTTCCGCGTGGTCATGGTCCTCTCTCCGAGTCTGGTCGTGAGAGGACCTGGATATGCCGGAAGACGACACACTCGAGGGTGCCGACGACGCCGTCAACGTCTGTTGGAGAAGATCCGCCAGGGCCGACAGCGCACCGACGCTGACAAAGGGGGACGTGGCTACGCACGACACTTCCGCGCACGCGGCCCGGTCGAACATCCAGGCCGGAACCTCCAGCCAACGGTCCGCCGCTGACCCGCTCAGCGTGCAGCGGAAAACGACACCATGCGCCTTCTCGATCGCTTCATGGATGACCACCCACATCACGAACCACGGATGCCATCGATAAAGCAGCTCTCGAAAAACGGTCCCGTGGGCGTTCTCAAACCGTGTTGTACAATGGCCGACGTCCGCATTCGAGCCTAAGCGCGCGGACGCCCGATCTCGCCTACTTCGACCACCTGCCGCAGGCCGCGGCAGCATGAATTTCGCGCCGGTTTCGGGGCATCACCCTGGTCGGGCTACGCCCTCCCGGTGTGCCACCCCGAAACCGGCACACCACATCGGCAACCGGCAGAGCGTCCACTTATCAAGAGCGGAACGCTGTCCAGACGAAGCCGGCCACCTCTCAAAGCAAGTTTTCCGAGAGCGTTATCGAGACTTTTCCGACTATGCGCACTGAACCGGGAACGGGCGAATTGGCCCACGCATGCTATCGAGGCGGCGCCATGAATGGCTCATTCGATTGGCACTGTCGGCAGTTTCGTTCCGAGCTGTCGGCCACCCTGCCGGGATTGGCGTGAGAGGTGCCGCTGTGCCTAAAAAGAAGCACTCAATCTGGGGAGTGCGAGGTGATGCCGGGCCGCAACTGGTTCAAGCCAAGGCGACTGACTGGTTTTATATTTTCGGCTACCCGCCTGAGGACGAGTTCAGGATCCGCGACCACATCCGCTTCATCTTCAAGCAGCTTCCGAAAACGCGGCCCAATCTCAGCATCCGCCACGTCGACTTGTTTCGAGTTGATCGTCGACTACCTCAAAAAGCGGAACCGGCACCGTCAAGTTGGCGAGGTTGAGTTCAAGTTGGCGAGGTTGAGTTGCCATGGTGCGTCCAGCCGGCTATCAGGCCGGCATGACGACGCCCTGCTCCCCCTCCTATGCCGGCTACCGCTTTCCCGCTGAGGTCATCGGCTACGCGGTCTGGCTGTACTTCCGCTTTCCGCTCAGCCCGCGCATGGTGGAAGAGATGCTGGCCGTCCGCGGCATCGCCGTCAGCCACGAGACGGTGCGGCAGTGGTCTCAAGTTCGGCCGCGAGATCGCCAACGCCGCCCGGTCGCGGGCCCCGCGGCGCGGTGACAAATGGCATCTTGACGAGGTGGTGATCACCATTGCCGGCCGGAAGCACCGGCTGTGGCGGGCGGTCGACCAAGCGGGCTATGTGCTCGATGTTCTGGTCCAGAGCCGGCGCGACAAGAAAGCGGCCAAGCGCTTGCTGCGCAAGCTTCCCCCGCACCACCTCTCCGCAGCTGAATATCGCGCCGCCCGCGCCCAGCCTTCGCGACCTGGGCCGAGGTCGCCGGGACCCTCTTGGCGGCGTGACCCCCGACCGTCACGGAACCAGGGGTCTCCTTCACCCAACTGCCGTTCCGCGTTCGTCAACTTGACGGTGCCATCCCAACAGCTACCCGGCGGGCGTCAAAGTCACTAATGCCGAGATGGACGCCATCAACATTCAGCGCCACGAATTCCACGGCGACTGGAACTACACCATCAGCCCCCAGCCACCCGTCCGCAGCGATAGTTCATGAACAAGTCCTAAGCCGCGCGGGCGGCTTTCTTGCGCTCGTGCTCGCGCAGGTACTTCTTGCGGATGCGGATCGCCTTGGGCGTCACCTCGACCAGTTCGTCGTCGTTGATGAATTCAAGGGCGTATTCCAGCGTCGTCTGAATCGGCGTCACCAGAATGAGATTCTCGTCCGTGCCGGCGGCGCGGATGTTGGTGAGCTGCTTGGCCTTGATCGGATTGACCACCAGGTCGTTGCTCCGCGAGTGGATGCCGATGACCATGCCCTCGTAGACATCGGCGCCGTGGCCGACGAACAGCCGGCCTCGCTCCTGCAGATTAAAAAGGGCGTAGGCCAGCGCCTTGCCGCTCGCCATCGCGACCAGCGCGCCGTTGATCCGCCGGCCGATCTCGCCGGCAACCCGGGGGCCGTAGCGCTCGAAGGCGTGATACATCAGTCCCGAGCCCGAGGTGATGGCGAGGAACTCGGGGCGAAACCCGATCAGCCCCCGGCTCGGCATCAGGTAATCGAGGCGCACCCGCCCCTGCCCGTCCGGCACCATGTTCTTGAGCTCGCCGCGGCGCTGGCCGAGCTTCTCCATCACCGCGCCCTGAGCACTTTCCTCGACATCGATCGTCAAGGTCTCCCAAGGCTCCAGCACCTCGTCGCCGACGGTCTTGAGGATCACCTCGGGCCGCGAGATCGCCAGTTCGTAACCTTCCCGGCGCATGGTCTCGATCAGGATCGCCAGGTGCAGTTCGCCCCGGCCCGAGACATTGAAGCGGTCGGGCAACTCGGTCGGCTCGACCCGCAGCGCGACGTTGTGGATCAGTTCCTGATCGAGCCGCTCGCGCAACGCCCGGCTGGTCACGTACTTGCCGTCGCGGCCGCCGAGTGGCGAGTCGTTGATCTGAAACATCATGCGGATCGTCGGCTCGTCGACGACCAGCGCCGGCAGCGGCTCGACCGCGTCCGGATCGCAGATCGTCTCGGAGATCTTCAGCCCGTCGATCCCGGTGAACGCAATGATGTCGCCGGCCGCCGCCTCGTCCATTTCGACGCGTTCAAGCCCGTGGAAACCGAGGATCTGCAGCATGCGGCCGCGCCGCACGGTTTCATCGACGGCGGCGATGGCGACCGCGCTGTTCTTGCGGATCCGGCCGCGCTGAATGCGGCCGATACCGATAACCCCGACATAGCTTGAATAATTGAGCGAGCTCACCTGGAGCCGGAATGGCCCGTCGAGATCAACATCGGGCGACGGAACGTTGTCGACAATCGTCTGGAACAGCGGCGTCATGTCGCCTTGGCGGATATGCGAATCGAGCGAGGCCCAGCCTTCGACGGCGGATGTAAAGATCACCGGGAAATCGAGCTGCTCATCGCTGGCACCAAGCCGGTCGAACAAATCGAAGGTCTGGTCAACGACCCATTCCGGCCGCGCTACGGTGCGATCTACCTTGTTGACGACGACAATCGGGCGCAGGCCGCGGGCGAGCGCCTTGCGGGTGACGAACGTGGTCTGCGGCATTGGGCCATCGACCGCGTCGACCAAGAGCAGCACCGAATTGACCATCGACAAGACGCGCTCGACCTCGCCGCCGAAGTCGGCGTGGCCGGGGGTATCGACGATATTGATCCGCCAGTCGTGCCAATTGATCGCGGTGTTCTTCGCCAAGATAGTGATGCCGCGTTCGCGCTCGAGATCGTTGGAATCCATGATCCGCTCGGTCGCCTGGCCGTGCGTGCGCAGCGTTCCCGACTGACGCAACAGCTGATCGACCAAGGTCGTCTTGCCATGATCGACATGCGCGACGATGGCGATATTCTTCAAGCGGCGAACGGCCTCGCCCATGGGGCTGCAACTCCTGACGTAGACTTCGGTTATGAATAGGCTTGCGTGAACCTTGCCACACGGACGGTGACAGATCGTAGCGCGTGCGGCGAGGCGCACACGCAACCGTTTCCTCCGGCCCGGCCCGCCGAAAAGTCTCGCTTTCGAGCCCGGTTATAACCTGGACCGCGCCGGAGTTACGAGACATCAATTGACATGGCGCTTGGCCGAGCGCGCGCAAGCTCCAGGCGACCACACCGCCGGCATGCCGTTTCCCAATTCCGCTGCGGCGGAACGACAGCCTGTAACACACGATAAGGTGGTGGCGAGCCGGCCAGCGTATCGTAATCGCGATCTAAGCAATTCGCTCACTACCAAGGATGACCAAACATGTTGAAGACGTTAGGGATCGCGCTCGGTGCCCTGCTCCTTTTTACCGCGGGACGCCCGGCGCTCGCCGAGTCCGTCGATTACAAGGCCCTAAGCGAGGCCAAGCTCTCGCTGACCCAAGCCATTAACACCGCCGAACAGCAAGGCGGCGGCAAGGCCATCGACGCCGAGTTCGATGTCGAAGACGGCGTCGCGATGTACGAGATCAGCATTCTCGGTGCCGACAAGCTGCAGAAGTACAAGCTCGACGCCAATACCGGCCAGGTCCGCGAGACCGAAAACGAGACCATCGAGAAGTACTTCACCAGGCTGAAGCCCGAGGCCGTGAACTCGGCGAAGACGACGCTCGCCCAGGCCATCGGCATCGCAGAGCAGCGGGTGGGCGGCAAGGCGGCCGAAGCCGAGATCGACCGTGAGGGCGACACCGTCGGCTACGAAGTCAAGGTCGCCAAGGCCGACGGCACAACGCAGGAAGTCAAGGTCGGCGCCGACGGCCATGTCGGCAAGGTCGGCAAGGTCGAGTAACACCACGAGAGAGCATAAATTCCGCGGTCCGGGGACGCGGCCCGGACGCCAAACGGAGGAACGTTAAGGCCATGCCCATTATTCAGGTTGTCATTATTCTCATCATCGTCGGCGTGCTGCTGTGGCTCGCCAATCGCTACATCCCGATGGACAACAAGATCAAGACGATTCTCAACGTTGTCGTCGTCATCGCCGTCATTTTGTGGCTGCTCCAGGCCTTCGGGGTTTTCACCGGCATGGGCGGCGCCCGCATCGGCTAGCCGGTTCGCGGGGTTTCGGAAGGCCGCGCGGAGCGTCGCTTTGCGCGGCCGGCTTAGTGGTTGATTAAGCCGGCCGAGGGGCCCACGTTTTGGCTGACGATTTGCTGGTTCCCGCGCCGCGATCGCGTCCCATGAGGCGTTCGCGGCGCAACCGCATCTGGTTTCCACCACTAAAGGAGAACCCCTCATGCGACAACATGTGCCCAACGCTACCTTCAAGACCCGTGTGCGCAATGACGCGCTCGGTGGTCCGAACCCGTTCGAATGGAAGGACCTAACCTCCGACGACATCTTTAAGGGCAAGAGGGTTGTTGTGTTTTCGCTGCCCGGCGCCTTCACCCCGACGTGCTCGAGCAATCACCTGCCGCGCTACGAAGCCGTTTTTGACGAGATGAAGTCGCTCGGCGTCGATAGCGTTGTCTGCCTGTCGGTCAACGATGCGTTCGTGATGTTTCAGTGGGGCAAGGCGCAGGGCGTCAAGAACGTCTTCCTGCTGCCCGATGGCAACGCAGAGTTCACGCGCAAAATGGGCATGCTGGTCGACAAGTCGAACCTCGGTTTTGGCATGCGCAGCTGGCGCTATTCGATGTATGTCGTCGACGGCAAGATCGAAAAGATGTTCGCGGAACCCGATTACGGTGATAACTGCCCAACGGATCCGTACGAGGTTTCCGACGCCGACACCATGCTCAACTACCTGAAGTCGCAAGCCGGCAGCAAAGCCGCGTGAGCGAGGGCAAACGCCCGACGGCGGCGCGGCCTTCGCCGCCTCGCCGCAAGTCGCGCAAAAAGACCAAGGCGCCAACCGGGCTGGAAAGAGGCTCCGACGGCACCGAGGTCGGCGTTGATCCGCGGCGGCTGACGACCGACGATCTGCGCGCCCTCGGTCATCGCGGCAAGCCGTTGCTGCAGGCGATGCGCAGGCGCTGCGTCGACTGCTGCGGCGGCAAGACCGACGAGGTTCGCCAGTGCACCGCGGTGAGTTGCCCGCTGTGGCCCTACCGGATGGCGACCGACCCGTGGCATCCGGAAGCAGTGGCGCCGCGCCCCGAGACGAAGCCAAGGCCCGAGACGAACCCACGGCCGGTGGCGGAGGTCCCGCCACCAGCTGCGGCACCCGCTCTGGCGCCCGAGCCCGAGCCCAAGGCAAGGCCCGCCGCCACGCCGGCGGCCACGACTCCGAAGGCCGCGGCCCAACCCGTGGCAGCGCCCGAGGCGAAGCCAGCGCCGAAAGCGGCGCCGGCCAAGCGAGCGCGTTCGTCCGCCAGTCCTTCGAGCGCTCCCAGTCTGCCGTTCATGGATATTGCCTGACGCTCGGATCGGCCGCCGGCTTACCGGGCGAGAGCCGTGTTTTCCCGGCGGACGGTGTCGAGGAACGCGATGGTCGCGGGCAGGATGCGGCGGACAATCTCATTGACCCCGGCGCGGTTCGGATGGATGCCATCGGCCTGGTTGAGCGCGGGAACCGCCGCCACCCCTTCAAGGAAGAATGGATAAAAGGCAAGGTCGTGCTTCTCGGCGAGCCTGGTGAAGACCGCCTCGAAGTCGCGGCCGTACTCGGCGCCCAGGTTCGGCGGCGCCTTCATGCCGGTGAGCAGGACCGGCAGCCCCCTCGCCCGCAGCTCGCTCAAGATGGCGTCGAGGTTGGCGTAAGCCGCCTCTGGATCGAGACCGCGAAGACCGTCGTTGGCGCCGAGCTCGACCATCACTGCGTCCGGCAGGCCAGTAGCGCCTTTGCCCAGAACCCACGGCAGGCGCGCACGAGCGGCCGCCGTCGTATCGCCCGACACCCCGGCATTGATGACGGTTACGTCGTACCCCTCCTCGCGCAGGGCCTGTTCGAGTCGTGCGGGAAAGCTGTCGGTACGCGCCAGCCCATAGCCGGCCGTCAGGCTGTCGCCCAGAACCATCAGCCGGAGCGGTTCGGCCGCATCGGCGGCGCCCGCCTTACCCACGTCCACCATCGCTCCCAGGACCCCCAACACGAATGCCAGCAACGCCAACAGGCCGCGGCCGGCACGCCGCGCGGCGTTGAAACTCCGATGCTTTGGGCCATATCGCGATGAGGTGGCGCCGAGCCCGCGGGGGCCGTCGTGGGCAGGCGCCCGGCTCAGCAAAGTAAGGACTTCGTGTTTGTGTCATCGGTTCCGCCGCCCGCCGCTCCCGCGCCAGCCATAGCGCCGGCCATTGCGCTTCGTGATGTCCGTCTAACGTTGGGTAGCGCGGCCGGTGAGGTCAATATCCTGCGCGGGATCGATCTTAGCGTGCGCGCGGGCGAGGCGGTCGGCCTGGTCGGCCCGTCGGGCTCCGGCAAGACCAGCCTGCTGATGATCATCGCCGGGCTCGAGCGGGCGACGAGCGGCGAAGTCATCGTCGCCGGCCAGGATTTCGCGGGCCTCGACGAGGACCGGCTGGCGGCCTTTCGCGGCAGCCGGGTCGGCGTTGTTTTCCAGAACTTTCACCTGATCCCGACCATGACCGCGCTCGAGAACGTCGCCCTTCCGCTTGATTTGGGCGGCGGCGCTCAAGATGCCCCGGCGCGCGCCAGCGCGCTTCTCGACGCGGTCGGCCTTGGCCAGCGGCTGACACATTATCCGGCGCAGCTCTCCGGCGGCGAGCAGCAACGTGTCGCGCTCGCCCGCGCCTTTGTCACCGAACCGGCGTTGCTGCTCGCCGACGAGCCGACCGGCAATCTCGATGGCGCCACCGGGGCTTCGGTGATCGAGCTGCTGTTCGACCTGCACCGCCGCCGCCGGACGACGTTGCTGCTGATCACCCACGACGCAGCGTTGGCCGCGCGCTGCGAACGTACGATCGAGCTCAAGGATGGCCGGATCGCCGCCGATCGCGGAATTGCGCCACTCAGCGCTGTCGGCGCATCGCGATGACCGCCGGCCGGCTCAGCCTCGCCTGGCGATTGGCGCTGGTCGAGCTTCGCGCCGGGTTGTCCGGTTTCCGCGTCTTTCTCGCCAGCTTGGCCTTAGGCGTCGCCGCCATTGCCGCCGTCGGCACCGTCAGCCAGGCGGTGGTCTCCGGCCTCAAGAGCGACGCCCGAGCGCTGCTTGGCGGCGACATTGAGATACAACTGTCCCAGCGCTCGCCGAGCCCCGGCGAAGCGGCGTGGATGCGCGAACATGCCGCCGCCATCTCCGAGACGCATCGAGATGCGCGCCATGGCGCGCGCGGGCGATACCCGCGCGCTGGTTGAACTCAAGGCGGTGGACGCCGCCTACCCGCTTGTCGGCGAAGTGGCCGTGGACCCGGCGCTATCCCTCGGCGAGGCTCTGGCGAACCGCGACGGCCGATGGGGCGCGCTCGCCGAGCCGGGCCTGCTGACCAGGCTCGGTGCAGACGTCGGCGATACCGTGAGCGTCGGCGGCGCGAGCCTGCAGATCCGCGGCGTTATCACCCGCGAGCCGGACCGGGTCGCCAACGTCATCAGCTTCGGCCCGCGGCTGATGATCGCGGCGTCCGCCGTCTCCGAGACGGGGCTGGTCCAGCCGGGCAGCCTCTACCGGCACAATATTCGCGTCATGCTGCCCACGGGTACCACCGTCGCCGCGTGGACGGCGGCCGTGAAGGAGGCATTCCCAACCGCCGGGTGGCGGATCCGCGACACTTCGGAGGCGGCGCCGGGGGTGCAGCGGTTTGTCGAGCGGCTCGGCATGTTCCTGACCTTCGCCGGCCTCGCGGCGCTGCTGGTCGGCGGCCTGGGCGTCGCCAATGCCGTGCGTCACTACCTCGCCGGCAAGGGCGAGACCATCGCCACGCTGAAGTGCCTCGGCGCGCCGGGCGCGATGATCGTCGAGGTCTACCTGCTCCAGGTCCTGCTCCTTGCCGCCGCCGGCGTCGCCATCGGTCTCATCATGGGTGCTGTCGTGCCACTTGGGCTGTTCCACCTGATCGAGGCCCAACTCCCGTTCCGCCTTCAGGTGGCGCTTTATCCTCAACCGCTCATCGCCGCGGCGGGCATGGGGCTGCTGACCGCGTTGAGCTTTGCCTTGTGGCCGCTGGGCCTCGCCCGCGAGGTTCCGGCGAGCGGTCTGTTCCGCCAGGTCATCGACGCACCGACAGGCTGGCCGCGTCGGAGCTACATCGCGGCGACCGCGCTTTGCGCCGTGGCGTTGTGCGGCCTGACCATAGCGACTGCGCTGGTTCCCGGTTTCGCGGCGTGGTTCGTCGCCGGCGCGATCCTCACCCTGGCGCTGCTCCGCGCCGCGGCGAGCGCGCTGATGGCGCTGGCGGCGCGGCTGCCGCGGCCGCGCGCGGCGAGCGTCCGCATGGCCATCTCCGGCCTGCACCGGCCGGGCGCGCCGACCCCGAGCGTGGTCATGTCGCTTGGCGCCGGGTTGACGGTGCTGGTCGCCGTCGCCCTGATCGACAGCAACCTGCGCGCGCAGATCGGCGAGCGGCTGCCTTTGAGCGTGCCGGCGTTCTTTTTCATCGACATTCAGGACGCCCAGGCCGAGGCCTTCGACGCCACGATCGCCGCCGTGCCCGGAGCAGGCGAGAGCAAACGGGTGCCGTCGTTGCGCGGGCGGATCGTCGCGATCGCCGGCGTTCCGGTCGAGACCGCGCAGGTCGCCAGCGACTCCGCCTGGGCGATTCACGGCGATCGGGCACTGACCTATGCCGACGCCGCGCCCGTCGATGCCGACATCGTTGCCGGCGCCTGGTGGCCGAGGGACTACGACGGGCCGCCGCTGCTCTCTCTCGATGCCGGTCTCGCGCGCGGTTTCTGCGTCGGCATCGGCGACAGCCTGACCCTTAACGTCCTCGGCCGCGAGTTCGAGGCCAAGATCGCCTCATTGCGCGAGATCGACTGGCGCGCCGTCCCGTTCGACTTCGCCATGATCCTGTCGCCGGCGACCCTGGCCGGCGCGCCGCATAGCTACATCGCCGCGGTCTACGCGCCCGAAAGCGCGGAAGCCGCGCTGGAGAAAGCCGTCATCGACCGCTTCGCCAACGTTACCGCGATCCGGACGCGCGAAGCGTTGGCGGCGGTCAACGGCCTGCTCGACCGGATCGCCTGGGGAGTGCGCGCGGCGGCCGCGGTCACTCTTGTCGCCGGGGCGCTGGTGCTGGCTGGTGCGGTCGCCGCCGATCGGCGCCGGCGGACCTTCGAGGCCGTGGTCTTCAAGGTGCTTGGCGCCACCCGGGCACGGATCGCCGGAACCTACCTGATCGAGTACGGCGTTCTCGGCCTGACCACCGCCGCCATCGCCGCCGCGCTGGGCATCGCCATCGGCTGGGCGGTGAGCGTGCTGGTCATGGGCTTCGCCTGGGCGATTCGCTGGGACATCGTCGCCGCGACGGTGACGCTCTGCGTTGCCCTCACCCTCGTCATCGGCTTCGCCGGAACCTGGCGCATTCTCGCGCGCAAGGCGGCCCCGTACCTTCGCAACGACTGAAGTGCGCCAATCTCAACCGCGAGTAGTGGGAGAATTTTTTGCGAGAGCGGCGCCAAGGCATCCCGCTTCCAGCCGGAATAGGTCATTCTGACCCATATTATAGGTCAGAATGACCTATGTAATTTTCCGCAAGCTATTGAACTTAAAGTATACACCGTTTCGGACCGAAAAAAGTGAATCCGTATGACGTCGACCTCGCCATACCCTCGCTACAACCATGCAGCGCCATCATAACACGGTTCCGCGGCCGAGCATAAGCAGGCCTAAGCAGATGGACCCGAGAGCAGATAGAACCGGGCCTCAGATCTCCTCGCCGAGGGACAACAAAGAGGCATTGCCCCCCGCCGCGGTCGTGTCGACGCACAGGCTGCGTTCATGGACGAAGCGGCCCAGGTAGTGCGCGCAGCCCGCGGGTGGCGCTCCTGTCCCAAGAGTGTCCGCCGGGGCATCGGCGAAGACGATCAACGGCACGATCGCGCCGTCGCGGGCGGCCAGGCGACAGTTGATCCAGCTCGCGAGGGCGCCGGGCCCGGCGAAGGCGACACCGCCGAGACCTGGCGCCGCAAGCAGATCATCGAGGCGCGCGTCGGTTCCCGGTGCGAGCAGTGCCAGCGCCGCCTTTGGCACCCCTTCGCCATGGAAACGGGCGATGGCGGCCGCGGCGGTTGCGTGGTCCGGATGCCAGGCGATGATGCTGTTGCCGACCGCCAGAGCGGCGGCGATTTGCGCCGTAAAGGCAACCGGATCGCCTGCCTCGCCGAGGCTCAGACACGCGATGACACCGCGCGGCTGGTAGTGCAACTCGTTGCGCTCCCCGGTCGGCCCCGGCAACGTCAGCGGCGCCGCGAAGTCGGCGCGTACCTGGGCTGCGTGGAAGCGCAGGTATCGGCCCGCGCGCGCGCCTGAATCGTGGTCATCCTCCGCCTCGAACCGATCGGCGACACGCTCAAGTATGCCGGCGCGCTCTTCGGCGGCCAGTCCCGCCCATTTCCGCCCGCCGTCGGCGGCCGCCGCCAAGACCGCATGCAGATTGGCCCGGCTGAAGCTAATGGCCGAGGCGGCTTCGCCCCGGCGCGGGTCGTCGCCCGCCGTCGGCGCCGGTTGAGCCGGGTCGCCGGCGGGCCGGTACGCGGCGAAGCGGCGCAGGTACATCGGCCCGCCGGCCTTCGGCCCGGTTCCCGACAGCCCTTGGCCGCCGAACGGCTGGACCCCGACCATGGCGCCGATCTGGTTGCGGTTAACGTAAGTATTGCCGACGTGGATACGGTTGAAGATGTCCTGCCAGGTCTGATCGATCCGAGTCTGGACGCCGAGCGTCAGACCGTAGCCGGTGTCATTGATCGCGGCGATCACTTCGCCCAGGCGGTCGGCGCGGTAGCGCACGACGTGAAGAACCGGGCCGAACACCTCGCGTTGCAGCCGCGCGAGCCGATCGATCTCGACCAGCGCCGGGGCGAAAAACATTCCGCGCCCGGTATTGGGGCCAAGGCGGGCGCGCTTAAGAACCCGCGCCTCGTTCTGCATCCGCTTGATGTGGCCCTCGAGCATGTCGCGGGCAGCCTCGTCGATGGCTGGACCAACGTCGGTCGACAGCAGCGCCGGATCGTCGACGACAAGTTCGTCCATCGCCCCGGCCAGCATCGCCAGCATATGCTCGGCTATGTCCTCTTGGATGAACAGCACCCGCAACGCCGAGCAGCGCTGGCCGGCGCTCTGGAAGGCCGATGCGATGACATCGCGGCTGACCTGCTCGGGCAGGGCGGTGGAATCGACGATCATCGCGTTCTGGCCGCCGGTCTCTGCGATCAGCGGCGCCAATGGGCCTTGACGCCGGGCGAGCGCGCGGTTGATGTGCAGCGCCACATCGGTCGAGCCGGTAAACGCGACGCCCGTGATCCGGGGATCAGCAACCAAAGGCGCGCCGACGCTCTCGCCGTCCCCGGGCAGCAGATGCAGCACGTCGGCGGGAATGCCGGCGGCATGGAGCAGCCGCACCGCCTGCGCCGCGATCAGCGGGGTCTGCTCGGCCGGCTTGGCGACGACGGCATTGCCGGCGACCAACGCCGCGCTTACCTGGCCGGTGAAGATCGCGAGCGGGAAATTCCATGGACTGATGCAGGCGAACACGCCGCCGCCAACCATGGCGACGCCCCGGGTGCCGTTGCTGGCGACCGGCAAGGCAAGCGGCTTGCTCAGATCAGCCCGCGCGCGCGCGGCGTAATAGCGGCAGAAGTCGACGGCCTCGCGGACCTCGGCCACAGCGTCGGCAATCGTTTTGCCGGCCTCCTCGACGCACAGCGCCATCAACGCCGGCATCTCGTACTCCAGTCGGTCGGCCGCCCGATCGAGGCAGGCCGCGCGCTCCTCGACGGCCGTCGCCGCCCACCGCGCGGCCGCATTCGCCGCGACGCCGACGGCGGCCTCGACATGCTCAAGCGTCGCGTCGGCAACCCTGCCGACCACCCGGTCCGTATCCGCGGGCGAAGCGACGCTGCGGCCGTTCGCACCGCCCTCCTCCACGCCGCCGATAACGGGCCCGGCGGTCCACTCTTTCGCCTTGGCCGCCTCCATCGCCGAAGCCAGAGCAGCCAAGCGCGAGCGGTCGGCAAGATCGATCCCCCTTGAGTTCAGCCGTTCGGGCAGGAACATCGCCCGCGGCTCGGCGATGCGCGGATGCGGCACGAAGGCCAGGCCGCGCACATGGGCAACCGGATCGGCGATGATCTCGTCGATCGGCAACCGGTCGTCCTGAATGCGATTGACGAACGAGCTGTTGGCGCCGTTCTCGAGCAGCCGGCGGACGAGATAGGCGAGCAGTTCCTCGTGCTCGCCCACCGGAGCATAGATCCGGCAGGCTACCCCGACGGCATCCTTCTCGATCAGCTGTTCATAAAGCGACTCACCCATTCCGTGCAGGCGCTGGAACTCGAAGTCCCGGCGATTGCCGGCGAACTCAAGCACGGCGGCAATGGAATGGGCGTTGTGGGTCGCGAACTGCGGATAAAAGGCGTCCGGCGCGGCGAGCAGCTTCTGCGCGCACGCCAGGTACGACACATCGGTCGAGGCCTTGCGGGTAAAAACCGGGTAGCCGGGCAAACCGAGTTCCTGGGCGCGCTTGATCTCGGCGTCCCAGTAGGCGCCCTTGACCAGCCGCACCATCAACCGGCGGCGGCCACGCCGGGCGGTCTCGGCCAGCCAGTCGATGACGTAGGGCGCGCTCTTCTGGTAGGTCTGGACAACGACGCCGAGTCCATTCCACTCCATCAGCGCGCGGTCCTCGGCCAGGGCGGCGATGACATCGAGAGACAGATCGAGCCGGTCGGCTTCCTCGGCGTCAATGGTCAGCGCAATGTCGGCCGCCGCCGCGTCGATCGCCAGCGCCTTGATCCGGGGCAGCAACTCGGCCATGACCCGGCCGGCTTGCGCAACCTCGTAGCGCGGGTGCAGCGCCGACAGCTTGACCGAGATCCCCGGCCCGGAAACGACGTCCTTGCGTTTCGCCGCGGCGCCGATGGCGGCGATCGCCTCACGGTAGGCGGCGAAGAACCGCTCGGCGTCGGCCATGGTCCGCGCCGCCTCGCCGAGCATGTCGTAGGAATACCGGTAGCCCCGGCTCTCGAGTGGCTTGGCCCGGTCGAGCGCGCGCTTGATGTCGCGGCCCATGACGAACTGCCGACCCATGATCCGCATCGCCTGATTGACCGCCTCGCGCACAACCGGCTCGCCCAGCCTGGCGACGAGCCGGCGCATCGCCGCGCCGGGCGATTGACCGACGGTGTCGTGAAGGCGGACCAGCCGGCCGGTAAGCATCAGCGCCCAGGTCGAGGCGTTGACGAACACCGATTTGCTGCGTCCCAGATGGCGATCCCAGTCAGCCGCGGACATCTTGTCGCGGATCAGGCGTTCCTGAGTCGGATCGTCGGGCACCCGCAACAGCGCCTCGGCGATGCACATCAGCAGCACGCCTTCCTGCGAGGACAGACCATACTCGTGGAGGAACGCATCGAGCCCGCCCTTGCCAAACCGTTCGGCGCGCACGGCTTCGACCAGGTGGCGGGCGCGCGCCTCGATCCGCCGCCGGCCTTCGTGAGCGATGTCGAGGCGGTCGAGCAGCGCATGAACGCATGCGGCCTCGTCGCGGCGGAGATGCTCGCGCACCGCCGCCCGCGACGGGCCAGGATCGCTTTCCGGGACGCTAAAAACAAACGTCATCGTCGCTCCCTCGTTGCGTTCGGCGTCACCGACCGCCGTCCCGGGCGGCGAACTCCGTCTTCTACTCGGCAGCGGCGTGGATGATGCCGGACGCCTTGGCCTCCATGGTACGGTTGAAGTCGGCGGTTATCCGCGCGCTTGGCTCAGCGGTCGCGAGACTCGTGCCGATCACCGCAATGCCACAGAAGATGAAGCCCGGAATGATCTCATAGATGTCAAATATGCCGCCCTCGAGCTGTTTCCAGACGACGACGGTGATGGCCCCGACGATCAGGCCGGCGGCGGCGCCAAAACCGTTCATCCGCCGCCAGAACAACGACAGCAGAACGACCGGGCCGAACGCCGCGCCGAAGCCGGCCCAGGCGTAGCTGACGAGGCCGAGGACCCGGCTTTCCGGATCGGACGCCAGCACGGTCGCGAACACGGCGATGCCGAGGACGCTGAGGCGGCCGACCATCACCAGCTCGCGGTCGCTCGCGCCCCGGCGCAGGAACGACCGGTAGACATCCTCGGTCAGCGCGCTCGAACAAACCAGCAGCTGCGAGTTGATCGTGCTCATGACCGCGGCCAAGATCGCCGCGAGCAGGAATCCCGAGACCCACGGATTGAACAGGATGTTGCAGAACTGAATGAAGACGGTTTCGGGATTGGCCAGCGGCTCGGCCGAAAAGTAGGCGATTCCGGTGTAGCCGACGAACACCGCGCCGTAGAGGCCGAAGACCATCCAGGCGATATTGATCAGCCGGGCCAGCGGCACGTCGCTCGGCCGCCGCACCGCCATGAAGCGGGCGAGAATGTGCGGCTGGCCGAAATAGCCAAGTCCCCAGCCCATCAACGAGACAATGCCCATCGTGGTCATGCCGGTGAAGATGTCGTTGTACTTGGGGTCGACGGCGGCGACCGCGGCGGTGGTTTCGCTCCAGCCGCCAAGGTGTTCGACCGCCACGAACGGAACGATGATCAAGGCAAGGAACATCATGATGCCTTGGAAAAAATCGGTCCAGCAGACGGCGAGAAAACCGCCGAGGAAGGTGTAGGAGACGATGACGGCGGCACCGACCCAGACCGCGACCTCGTAGTTCAGGCCGAACGTTTCCTTGAACAGCACGCCGCCCGCGACCAGCCCGGCGGAGACGTAAAATGTGAAAAACAGCAAGATGACGACCGCGGAGATGACCCGGAGAAGACGAGAGGTGTCATTGAAGCGGTTCTCGAGATAGTCCGGAATGGTCAGGGAGTCCTTGGCGACCTCGGTATAGATCCGCAATCGCTCCGCGACGAACTGCCAGTTGAGATAGGCGCCGATGACCAGCCCAATTCCGATCCATACCTGGTTCATGCCCGCGGCGTAGATCGCGCCCGGCAACCCCAGCAGGAGCCAGCCGCTCATGTCGGACGCGCCGGCGGACAGGGCGGCGACAGGCGGTGTGAGGCCCCGGCCGCCAAGGATATAATCCGAAAGGTTCTTGGTAAGGGTGTAACAGATGATCCCGATGGCAAGCATGCCGATCAGGTAGATGGCAAACGCGGTGATTGTGGCGACACTCATGGACCGCCTCCCTTCTATCCCCCCGTTAATGTTGTCGCGCCGTTGTCCTTTAGGTCACGTCGTCCGTTACGTCACGTTGCCGATACCGGCACGCGATCACTGGCGTTTGAGGGCCGCGCCCGCATAGGTGACAATCGAAAGCAGTACGCATGCCAACATTGGCACGAGCAGCCAAAGCCACGTCGCCAAGGTCAAGCTGGTCTGAGAAGCCGTGATTGCGTCCATCACTTTACCTTTCCATGCAAGCGCCGGATCGTCCCCTCCACGTGCTAACGATAACCCTTTTCAACCGACGTGTCCCAGTCGACCTGCCCGCTTACCGTTAATGCGAGCGCGGCCCGAATTTTTCGCCCGGCGCGGATCTCGACCGGGCGCGTAGTGCATTTGATTCAGCCGGCGAGTTGCGTCATAAACGGGTCGCGGTCGAGGGGCGCTGGAAACGGGACGCCGGAACGAGACGCCGGAACGCGGCGCCGGAACGAGACGCCGGAACGAGACGTACGTGACCGCGGCTCGATCTCGCTTCAATATCGCGGGCAGCCGATACCGGGCGCTGTCGACACCGGCGGGGCGTTGAACAAGAGTAAGGGTAGATGGCCGATGGACACGGAAGCGGTGGCCGTCGTTGAGAAGGTGATCGATATTCACGGGATTCAGCGCATGATCCCGCATCGATATCCCTTCTTGATGATCGATCGGGTGATCAATCTCGTCGCCAACGTCAAGGCGACGGGGGTCAAGAGCGTTACCATCAACGAGCCCTTCTTTCAGGGTCATTTCCCAAGCGATCCAATCATGCCCGGCGTGTTGATTGTCGAGGCGATGGCGCAGACGGCCGCCGTTCTGGTGGTCGCAACGCTCGGGCCCGAGCGCGAAGGCAGTCTGGTCTATTTCATGTCCGTCGATTCGGCGCGATTTCGCAAACCGGTCGTACCCGGCGATCGCCTGCTCGTCCATGTCGAAAAAGAGCGCCAGCGCGGAAACGTATGGAAGTTCTCGGCCAAAGCCGAGGTCGACGGCATGATCGTCGCCGACGCCACTTACGCGGCGATGATTCGCGACAACTGAGTTACCCTCGCCCGTGGGTACCTCTATTGGGCTGCCGTCAGCCCTTCTTGTTGGGGTTGCCGATCTTTACTGACGGTAATTCCTTGTTCAGACGCCTCAGCACCTCTTCGGTGATGTCGTAGGACGGCGCGGCGAAAACCGTCTGATCCTTGCGCAATATCAACGTCAGGTTCTTCTCGTTGCCCACCGCCGTAACGATATTGGCCAGCACATCCTGCACCTTTTGCATGGCCTCGGCGTGAACCCGTTCCAACGACTGGCGTCGATCCTGGACCTTGGCTTGCGCGTCGCCGAGGCGCTTTTCCAGCTTCGCGCGTTCCGCGGCGAAGGCTTCCGCCGATAGAATGGTCCGCTTGCGGCCGAGTTCGTCCTGCGCGCTCCGCAGTGACTGCTCCTCTTTCTGAGTATCCGCCCGATAGGAGTCCATGTAGGAGGTCAGCTGCGTTCGGATGCCATTAACCGCGGTCGCGTCGCGCAGTACCCGGCCGACGTCAAGAATGGCCAATCGAACCGCCGAGATTTCCTGGGCATGGCCTGGCGCCGGGCCCGCCGCGAGAATAACCGCAGCCAACGCCAAGTAAAGCAAGTGGCGCAATCTCATCAATCTAGAACCTTGTCCCGAAATTGACCCGAAGCAGTTCGGTCTTGTCATAGCTTTTCTTGACGAGTGGGAAGCCGATATCAACGCCAAGAGGCCCAAAGGGCGAGACCCAGGTGATCCCGGTGCCGACGGAAACCCGCGGATCGGGGCTGTCTTGGACCAGATACTTTTGATCCGAAGGTACCGATAGATCCCAAGAACTGCCGACGTCGCTGAAAACCCGGCCGCGAATGGCGTACTCCTCGGGCAGTCCGACCGGAAACGACAACTGCGCCGATGTCGCATAGAACCACTTGCCGCCGAGCGCGTCGCCAGTGTCACGATCGCGCGGCCCGATGCCGTCGGTCGCAAAGCCGCGGACCTCCTCGCCGCCAATGAAAAACCGGTCGAGCAGTCGCTCGTCCTGACCAATACCAAAAACGTATCCCACACCGCCGGTAAGAGAAGCCACATACTTTTCGGTGACTGGGTAGTAAACGCCGGCATCAAGGCGATTGCGCAAGTAGCGGACATCACCGATCAGCCCCGCGGCGCCCGCCAAGTCCGTCGTGATCTTGCCGAAATATCCAGAGGACGGATTGATCCGGCTGTCGCGCCGGTCATACAGCAACGAGTGGGAAATTTCCGAAACCAAATCGGTGCCCTCGGCATCCTTGACGAACACGGATGCGTCATTCGGAACATTGCGAATATCCTGCTGCTTAAGCGTATAGCGCCAGTTCTGGTTCAGATGTTCGGTGATAGGGTATCCGGCACGCAGCGCGCCGCCCAAGGTTGTCGTATCGAAGGAACTTTCGCTGCGACGATTGGTCTGGACATAATAGAGGTCAAAGCCCGCGGCGACGTTTCGGTCGAGAAAGTACGGTTCGGTGAAGCTGAGATCAACCTGCTGCTGCTTTTGGCCCAGGAGCAGCGAGGCCCTGAGATCCTGGCCGCGGCCGAGAAGGTTCCGCTCGCGGACGCTGATGTCGCCAAGAATGCCGCTCGATGTCGAAAAACCAGCGCCGACCGACAGCGAGCCGGTCGACTTCTCCTCGACGTTGACCTTGACCACGGCCCGGTCCGGGGTGCTGCCGGGAACCTGTTCGATGTCGACCTTTTCGAAATAATCCAGATCCTGGATGCGTTGACGCGACCGGCGGAGCTTGGCGGCGTTGAACGCGTCGCCTTCGGCAAAGCGGAACTCACGGCGGATCACGTGATCCATGGTCCGGACGTTCCCGGTGATGTCGATCCGCTCGACGAACACCCGCGGGCTTTCGTTGATGACATAGTCGACGTCGATGGTACGGGTATCGCGGTTCCGCTGGATCTGGGGACGCACATCAACGAAAGCGTAACCGAGGTCGCCGGCATCCTTGTTGATGGCGTCGATCGACTTCTCGATCTCGTCGGCGTTATACCACTCACCCGATCGCGAAATGACGACATCACGCACTGCTTCGGCGCTGAGACCGGGCAGGGCGCTGTCAACATCGACCTTGCCGAAACGGTAGCGCTCGCCCTCGTCCACGGTGATCGTCATCAGAAAGTTGGTCCGGTCCGGCGTCAGTTCGGCGACGGCCGACTCGACCCTGAAATCGGCGTAGCCCTTGGACAGGTAGAATCGCCGGAGCAGTTCCCGGTCGAGCGCCAGGCGATCCGGATCGTAGGTGTCCTCCGAGCTAAAAAATCGCCACCAGCGGCTCTGCTTGGTGCGAATCACCTCGCGCAGCTCACCCTCGTCGAAGGCCTTGTTGCCGATAAAGCGGATCGACTCGACCGACGTTACCGCGCCCTCGTTAATCTCGAACACAACATCGACCCGGTTTTGCTCAAGCTGGATGACCTTGGGATCGACCGTCGCCGCGAATCGGCCGCTGCGCCGGTACAGGTTCAAGATCCTGTTGACATCGCTTTGAACCTTGGGGCGGGTGTATATGACCCGCGGACGCAACGTGATCTCCGCGTTGAGCGCCTTGTCGTCGAGCTTGTCGTTACCCTCGAAAGCTATGCGGTTGATGATCGGGTTTTCGGTCACCAAGACCACCAGCTTGTCGCCATCGCGCCGGGTCGAAACGTCGGCGAACAGCCCGGTGGCGAAGAGACTCTTCAGAGATCGGTCGATCCGGCCGGCATCGAAGACATCGCCTTCCTGAACGAGCAGATACGAGCGAACGGTGCTCGGCTCAACCCGCTGCGTCCCTTCGACAACAATCTGGCGAATGACGTCGCGGGACTGCGCGAACCCCAACGACGACGAACAAACGGTCAGCCATCCGCATAGTATCACGCAAAGACCGACATAAAGCCGACGGCCCAACCGCAAATCCCCCGGTAGCGTCAACTCATCAGTCCGCGAAAATATTCGAAGACTTTCAAGTTCATCAGATCATTCCAAGTCGCAAAAATCATCAGCATCAAGACGAACGCCAAACCGATGCGGAAACCGTATTCCTGAATTCTTTTGTTCAGCGGTCGTCCGCGAATGGCCTCCACGGCATAGAAGGCAAGGTGGCCGCCGTCAAGCATCGGTATTGGCAACAGGTTGATCAATCCCAGGTTGACCGACAAGGCAGCCATGAACAGGAAAAAGTTGACCGCCCCGTCACTTGCCATCTGACCCGATAGTTGCGCGATGCGGATCGGACCACCGAGCTCCCCGGCGGTCCGAGTCCCGGTGACGATCTGCCACAACGCCGAGAGAATCTGCGCCGTCAGTTCGTAGGTCCGCTCGAAGGCGGTCAGGACCGAACGGACCGGCCCCAGACGCACATACCCGACCTGCGCGGGATCGGGCGTGATTCCGAGGAGCCCGACTTCGGCGGGCTCGCCGTCGCCGATCCCGCCCGGCTGAGACGACGGTGTCGCCGTCAGGCTCATCGCCTCGCCATCGCGAACGATGTCGAAGCGGAGTTCATCGCCTGGATGATCGCGGACCGTCAGACGGACGTCTTCGAACCACCGGATCGGCTGGCCGTCGATCGCCACGATCAGGTCGCCCTTCTCGAAGCCGCCCCGCGCGGCCGCGCTGTCGGGCTGTACCAACCCGACTCCGGCCAGCGGCGTCGGCATGCCGACGGCGGCGAACAACGCGGCCAAAACCACGATGGCGAAGAGGAAGTTGGCGAAGGGGCCGCCGAACACGACGGCGCTGCGTTGGTAGACACCCTTGTTCTGGAAGGAGACCGCCTGCTCCTCCGGGGTCATCACATGATCCTTGTCGTCTTCATCGAAGTCGTGCTCGCCGAACATCTTGACGTAGCCGCCGAGCGGAACGGCGCTGAACTTCCAGCGCGTGCCATGGGAGTCGGTCCAGCCGAACAACTCGGGACCGAAGCCGATCGAGAATGTCTCGACGCGGATGCCGACGCGCCGCGCGATCCAGTAGTGCCCAAGCTCGTGAACAAATACGAGGACCGTGAGCACGATCAGAAACGGCAGGATCCAATCCCATAGGTATTCGAAAATGCCCATTATGCTCCGGTGAGTTTTCCGGTCACGCCGAGTAGACGGCGGGACGCCTCAGATGCGAGATGATGTCTTGCGCCTTGCGCCGCGCTTCGTGATCGACCGCGGTCACATCATCGATGCTGGCGATCGGCCTGCGCTCCATGGAAGATATAGCGTGCTCCACCACTCGCGCGATATCAAGAAAGCCGATCGCGCCGGAGAGGAAGCTCGCGACGGCAATTTCGTTGGCGGCATTAAGGACCGCCGCGGTCGCGCCGCCGGCCCGCAACGCCTCGCGCGCGATTCGCAGCGCCGGGAAGCGTACCTCGTCGGGCGCGGAGAAGGTCAATTGGCCGATCGCGGCAAGATCGAGCTTCGGCGCCGGGGCCTTCATCCGCTTGGGCCAAGCCAGCGCGTAGGCGATCGGCGTGCGCATATCCGGCAGCCCCAGCTGCGCGACAACCGATCCGTCGACATAGGCGACCATGCTATGGATGATGGATTGCGGGTGAACAACGACGTTCAGCTGTTCCGCGGTGACGGGAAATAGATGAAAGGCCTCGATCAACTCGAGCCCCTTATTCATCATTGTCGCGGAATCGACCGAAATTTTCGCGCCCATGTCCCAGTTCGGATGGGCGACCGCCTCGGCCGGAGTCACCGACGCCATTCGCGCGATGTCGAAGTCGCGAAAAGGACCGCCCGAGGCGGTGAGGATGACGCTGTCAACCTTGTCGGCGTTGGCGAAGTCGAAGGCCTGATAGATCGCGCTGTGCTCGGAATCCACCGGCACCAGCGTCGCGCCGCAACGAGCGATCTCTCCCATCATCAACGCGCCGGCGCAAACGAGGCATTCCTTGTTGGCGAGAGCGATGATCGCGCCCCGGCGCACCGCGGCAAGCGTTGGCAACAGCCCGGCGGCGCCGACGATCGACGCCATGACCCAGTCCGCCGGCCGTTCGGCGGCCTCGATGAGACCCTGGGGTCCGGCCGCGGCGGCGATGCCGCTGCCGAATAACGCGGCCTTCAGTGCGCCGTATCGGCTTTCGTCGGCGACCACGGCGAGCTTGGCGCCAAGACGCCGCGCCTGGCCGGCGAGCAGATCGACGTTGCGGTTGGCGGTCAATGCCTCGACGACGAAGCCGTCACGGTCGCGCTCGAGCAGGTCGACCGTGTTGCAGCCGACGGAGCCGGTCGAGCCGAGAATGCTGACACTGCGCACGGAGACGCCGGCCGAGGATCCGCCGGCTGAGGCCCGAGGGGCTATCGCTGTCATCTGAACATAGTGCCTTCGCTCAACGCGACGATCAATGCCGAGAGTACGGCCGCGGTCATGAGCCCGTCGGCGCGGTCAAGGACGCCGCCGTGGCCAGGTATCAACCGACTCGTATCCTTGACCCCAAAACGGCGCTTCAGCCAGGACTCCAACAGATCTCCGCCCTGGGCGCCGATCCCGACCGTGACGCTGACGAAGACGATCGGCCAAACCGATTCCCCGCCGAGACTCGTAACGGTAAGCGCGCCCGCCAGCGCGGCGGCAAGAGCACCACCGCAAAAGCCGGCCCAGGTCTTGTTGGGGCTGATCCGCGGGGCGAGTTTCGGACCGCCGATCAGCCGGCCAATAAAATATGCGCCAATGTCCGACGCCCAAACAACCGCGAGCAGCCAGAAGACGGTGGCGCGGCCATCAAGCTCATTGTGCCGCAACCACAGAATGGTCACGCACGGCAGCGCCAAGTAGGGCACACCGGCGGCGAGCCAGCCATTCCCGCCCGATGCGATCAGGACGGCGCCGGCAGCCAGGACGACGGCAACGAACGCGAGCCAGACGGGCGCGACGGCGGCAACGAACGCGCAAACAACCACGCAACCGAGAAACACGAACCGCGTCGAGCCGAGCGGCTCGGTTGCCAACACCAATCGAAACCATTCCCAAGCCAGCAGCCCCGCCGCGAGGACGATTAAAATATCGAAGTATGGCCGCCCAGCGTAGACGGCGAGAAGGAACGGAATCCCGAGACAGACGGCGGAGACAACTCTGACGGTGAGATCGCTCAGCATGAGTGCTGGCCGTCAAACCTGCAAGATCTCCGCTTCTTTCTTCTCCAGCGCCTCGTCGATCTTTTTCACGAAAGAGTCCGTGAGATCCTAAATCTGCCGGCCGAGATCGCGATGCTCGTCCTGCGACAGGCTACTTTCCTTTTCCGCCCGCTTCAGTTCCTCCATCGCGTGCCTGCGCACGTTGCGGACCGAAACGCGCGCCTCCTCGGTATAGCGCGCGGCGACCTTGGACAGCTCGACCCGCCGCTCCTCGGTCAGCATCGGGATAGGAATGCGCACGAGCTGGCCGTCGACCGATGGGTTCAAGCCGAGCCCGGCATCGCGAACGGCCTTCTCGACGGCCTTGACCGTACCCTTGTCCCAAACCTGCACCGTCAAGGTCCGGGGGTCGGGCGCGCCGAGCGTGGCGACCTGGCTAATCGGCATCGCGCTGCCATAGGCTTCGACGATGATCGGCTCGAGAAGACTGGTCGCGGCGCGACCCGTTCGCAGGCCGCCGAACTCCTTTTGCAACACATCGACCGCGCTTTGCATCTTGCGCGCGCTTTCCTGCGTCAGGGCATCAAATTCCGGGCGGCTCACTTCTCGGCTCCCTTGTGAATAATCGTAAACGTCCCGCGGTTGACCACCATCTCGGCGAATGCGCCTGGATGTTGGATGGAAAAGACCAAGATGGGAAGCGCGTTATCGCGCGCGAGCGCAACGGCCGAGCCGTCCATCACCTTCAGATCCAGCGCCAGAACGTCATGATAGGTCAACGTTTCAAACCGCCGCGCGGTTTTGTCCTTGCGCGGATCGGCGCTATAGACCCCATCCACCTGGGTGCCCTTGAGCAGCGCGTCACAGCCCATCTCGACCGCGCGAAGCGCCGCGGCGGTATCGGTACTGAAGAAGGGATTGCCGGTTCCGGCCGCGAAGATGACGATGCGGCCCTTTTCCATGTGCCGCATCGCTCGCCTTCGAATGTACGGCTCGCACACCGTGGCCATCGGAATAGCGGACTGGACCCGGGTCTGAAGGCCTTGGCGCTCGAGAATGCTTTGCACCGCGATGGCGTTCATTACCGTCGCCAGCATGCCCATGTAGTCGGCGCTGGTGCGCTCGATGCCGCTCGCCGCCGCCGAGACGCCGCGAAAGATATTGCCGCCGCCAATCACCAGGCAGAGTTCGACGCCCATGTCGTGGACGGTCTTGATCTCGCCGCCGATTCGCTCGACGGTGGCGAGATCAAGACCGTACCCGCGGCTCCCCATCAGCGCCTCGCCGGATAATTTGAGGAGAACGCGTTTGTAGGCGATCTCGGCTGTCACGATCGTCCCCTTTTCGTCGTGCTCACACTCAACACGGGTCAGCCAGCGACCTTGGCGACCTCGCTCGAGAAATCTTCTTCCCTTTTCTCGATGCCCTCGCCGAGTGCGAAGCGAACGAAGCGTTGGACCGTAATTGCGCCGCCCATCTCCTTACTCGCGTCGTCGAGCACCTTGCCGACCTTGCGCTCGCCGTCGATGACGAACGTCTGCTCGAGCAGACAGGCGTCCTCGAAGAACTTGCCGAGCCGGCCCTCAACCATCTTTTCGATGATTTGCTCCGGCTTGCCGCTGGCGCGCGCCTGCTCGGACAGGATGTGTCGCTCGCGATCCAGCGTCTCGGGGTCGACATCGTTGCGCGAAATCGCCTGCGGGTTGGCGGCGGCGACATGCATCGCCAACTGCCTGCCGAGCGTCTCCAGCGCCGGCGTCGCCGCGACCCCCGCCAAGCCTACGAGGACGCCGATGCGGCCAAGACCCGGCGCCTGCGCGGAATGGACGTAGCTGGCGACGCAGCCGCGCTCGACCGCGATGTAATCAGCCCGGCGCAAGCTCATGTTCTCGCCGATCGTCGCGATCAAGTGGGTGAGCTCTTCCTCGACCGAGCGGCCGGACGCCAAGGTCTTTGCCTTAACCGCGTCGAGGTCGCCGCCGCTCGCTAACGCCGCCGCGCCGACGTCCTTGACGAACGCCTGAAAGTGTTCGTTGCGCGAAACGAAGTCGGTCTCGGCATTGACCTCGACGACCGCCGCGCTGCGCTCTCCGATGCTGACGCCAACCAGCCCTTCGGCGGCGATCCGGCCCGATTTTTTCGCGGCGGCGGACAAGCCCTTCTTCCTCAGCCAGTCGATGGCGGCTTCCATGTCGGCGCCGCTTTCGATCAGGGCCTTTTTGCAATCCATCATGCCGGCACCGGTTTTTTCCCGCAGTTCCTTGACCAGGGAAGCGGTAATCTCCGTCATCGCTGCGCCTTTCAGTTCAATTTCTTGTCACAAACCCGATGGGGCGGGTGTTTCGCCAGTAAGAGCCCTACACCCTACTACGGCGCCTGTTCGCCCGCCGGGACGGCCGGCTCTGCCGTGAGCGGTTCGACGGCGCCGGCTTCGGCCGGAGCTTCCGCGGCGGGAAGATCCTCGACGGGGGCTTGGATGGGGGCTTCGGCGGGGGCTTCGACGGGGGCTTCGACGGGGGCTTCAACGAGAGCTTCGGCGGGGGTTTCGGCGAGAGCCTCTTCGGGCACCTTCTCCGTTGGCTGCTCAAGCCCGCCGAGATCGACGCCGGATGCCGACATCTCCTGCTGGATGCCGTCCAGGACCGCGTCAACCATCAGATCGCAGTACAAGCCGATCGCCCTGAGCGCGTCGTCGTTACCGGGGACCGGGAAGTTGACGCCGCGCGGATCACTATTGGAGTCGATCACGGCAACGACCGGTATCCCGAGCTTCTTCGCTTCGGCGACCGCGATCGCTTCGCGGTTGGTATCGATCACGAACAGCACGTCGGGCAGCCCGCCCATGTCCTTGATGCCGCCCAGCGCGCGTTCGAGCTTGTCGCGCTCGCGGGTCAGCCGCAGCAGTTCTTTCTTGGTCAAGCCCAGGTTTTCTTCGCCGAGCCGCGTCTCCAGCTCGCGAAGCCGCTTAATCGACAGCGAGATCGTCCGCCAGTTCGTCATCATCCCGCCGAGCCAGCGGTGGTTGACGTAATACTGGCCGCAGCGCCTCGCCGAGTCGGCGACCTTTTCGCTCGCCTGCCGCTTCGTTCCAACGAAGAGCAGCCGGCCGCCGCCGGCGACAATGTCGCGAACGGCGTTGAGTGCCTGATAGAGCATCGGCGAGGTCTGCTCGAGATCGATGATGTGGATGCCGTTGCGGACGCCGAAGAGGAACGGCTCCATCATCGGGTTCCACCGGCGGGTTGAGTGCCCGAAGTGAACGCCGGCTTCGAGCAGCTGACGCATCGTAAACGTGGGAACGGCCATTGAATTTCCTTTCCGGTTGATCCGCCGCGAGCAGATGTGGGCCGACCGCCGGCCACCGGAACGGCGTTTGCGGTTCAACGAACCGAACGCCGCAAGCTCGCGTGTGAGATAAGGCTCAGGTTCTACAGCCCCGGATCGGCCCTGACAAGGGCAATGCCCTCAAGGCTCATCACGGTCTTATCACGGTGAGGCGGAGATCAAACTTCTCGGACGTCACGGACTCCGGCGAGGGCTTGCAGTTGCAACGCGACCGCCGGGCTCACGGCATAGCGCCGCGGCAGAATGATTGCGGCTTCGTTGCCGCCGCCGAGCCGGCAGACCAACTTGACCTCGCCCGAGCCGACCGGCTTATCGGCGAGCACCGCGCGGATCGTGGCGAGCGGTTCGGCCGCATCGATGACCACCTCCAGCTGGGCCGGAACACGCAGCGCCACGTCGTCAAGGCTCTCGATCGATTGCGCGATGCAGCGCACCTGTTCGCCCTCGATCTGGGCGTTGACCCGCACCAGCAACGCCTGCCCGCTCTCCAGCAGATCGCGGCAAGTCGCGAGGAGGTCGCCGAACACGGTGATCTCGAACTGCCCCGAACTATCGGAGAGTTGGACGAAGGCGTAGCGGTTGCCCCGTCCCGAAGTCCGCTCGCGCTTGCCGACGACGGCGCCGGCCAGGCTGACCAGGCCCGCCGTGGCGACCGCTGGCAGATCGACGCTGCGCACGACCTTCAGCCGTTTGAGCGTTCGCGCATAGGCGTCGAGCGGGTGGGCCGACAGATAAAAGCCTATGGCGGCGAGCTCCTCCTTGAGCCGCTCCATCGCTGGCCAGTCCGCGACCTCGTGGGCCCGCGAAGGTGGCGCTGCGGCCTTCGCGCCAGCGGCGAATAACCCCATCTGGCCGCTCGCGCGGTCCTGGGCCGCGGCCGCGGCCGCGCGCAAGAGCGTATCGACCAACTCGAAGACCGCTCGGCGATTGGCGTCAAGGCTATCGAACGCCCCGGCGCGGGCCAGATTTTCGAGCTGGCGGCGGTTGACGGCGCGGGCATCGACGCGATTGGCGAAATCGGCGAGGCCGGCGAATGGACCCGCGCGCCGCCGCTCCTCGATGACCGACGCCATGGCGGCCCCGCCGACGTTCTTGATCGCGGCCAGGGCAAAGCGGACGGCCCTGGGCGCGGCGTCGTCGTTGCCCGCGCGCTCGACGCTGAAACCGGCCTCCGAGCGGTTGATATCCGGCGCCAGCAAGTCAATGCCGAGCCGGTGCAATTCCTGGCAGAAGGTGTTCAGCTTGTCGGTGTTGTGGATGTCGAGCGTCATCGACGCGGCGAGAAACTCGACCGGGTAGTTCGCCTTCAGATACGCCGTCTGGTAGGCGACCAGCGCATAGGCGGCGGCGTGGGACTTGTTGAAACCGTAGCCGGCGAACTTGTTCACCAGGTCGAAGATCCGCGTCGCCTTACGCTCGGGCACGCCGCGCGCCTTCGCGCCGTCGATGAACGCGCTGCGCTGCTGGTCCATCTCCTCCTTGATCTTCTTGCCCATCGCCCGGCGGAGAAGGTCGGCCTTGCCGAGGGAGTATCCGGACAGCTCCTGGGCGATCTGCATGACCTGTTCCTGATAGATCATGATCCCGTGGGTTTCCGACAGGATCTGTTCCAGCGTCGGATACAGGTAATCGGGCTCTTCCTCGCCGTGCTTGCGCCGGATGTAGCTCGGGATGTTGTCCATCGGCCCCGGCCGATAAAGCGCGACCACGGCGATGATGTCTTCGAACGCATCGGGCTTGAGCTGACGCAACGCGTCGCGCATGCCGGCGCTTTCAAGCTGGAAGACGCCCACCGTTTCGCCCCGGCTCAAAAGCGCGAACGTCTCCGCGTCGTCCAGGGGAATGTCGGCGAGATCAATGCTCAGGCCTCGTCCTGCGCGCAGGAGATCCACCGTGCGGGCAAGTACCGTCAGGGTCTTCAGCCCGAGGAAGTCGAACTTGACCAACCCAGCGGCTTCGACCCACTTCATGTTGAAGCCGGTGACCGGAATGTCCGAGCGGGGATCGCGGTAAAGCGGGATCAGCTCGTCGAGCGGCCGGTCGGCGATGACGACGCCCGCCGCGTGGGTCGAGGCATGCCGGTAGAGGCCCTCGAGCCGGGTCGCGATGTCGACCAGCCTGGCGACGGACTCATCGGTCGCGATCAGTTCGCGCAGCTGCGGCTCGACCTCGAGCGCCTGAGCCAAGGTGACCGGATTGGCCGGGTTGTTCGGAACCAGCTTGCAAATCTTGTCGATGTAGCCGTACGGCATGCCGAGGACCCGGCCGACGTCGCGCAGCACCGCGCGGGCCTGGAGCTTGCCGAAGGTGATGATCTGCGCCACCCGGTCGCGGCCGTATTCCTCCTGGACATGACGGATCACCTCGTCGCGGCGGTCCTGACAGAAATCGATGTCGAAGTCCGGCATCGACACCCGTTCCGGATTGAGGAAGCGCTCGAACAGCAGACCGAACCGCAAGGGATCGAGGTCGGTGATGGTCAGCGCCCAGGCGACCACCGAACCCGCGCCCGAGCCGCGCCCCGGCCCCACCGGGATGCCGCGCTCCTTGGCCCAGCGGATGAACTCCGAGACGATCAGGAAGTAGCCGGCGAAGCCCATGTCGCAGATGACCTGGAGCTCGTAGTCGAGCCGTTCGCGGTAGACGTGATCGGGATGTTCGCCGGTCGCCGCGGCGCTATCGGCCGACGCCGCGCGTGCGCTGAGGCGCCGATCCAGGCCGGCCACGGCCTCTTCGCGCAGCGCCTCGGCCTCGCTCCGCGTGGGGCCGCAATCGCATGGCGGCAGGATCGGCTGGCGCGGCTCGATCATGAAGGCGCAGCGCCGGGCGATGAGCACGGTGTTGGCGATGGCGTCGGGGAGATCGGCGAAAGCCGCGGCCATCTCCTCGCCGGACTTGAAGTAATGTTCGGGCGTCAGCCGCCGGCGCTCGGCGTCGGCGATATAGGCGCCTTCGGCAATACAAATAAGCGCGTCGTGGGCCTCGTACATGTCCGGCGTCGAGAAATAGGCCTCGTTGGTGGCGACAATAGGCAGCGCATGTTCGCCCGCCAGCGCCAGGAACGCCGGCTCGCTCAGGCCTTCTTCCTCGCGGCCATGACGCTGGATCTCGACGTACAGCCGATCGGCGAAGGCCTCCTTAAGGGTTCGCAGCAGGTGGCCGGCGTCCTCGTTGCGGCCGTCGCGCAGAAGCTGGCCGAGCGGCCCGTCGGCGCCGCCGGTCAGGGCGATCAGGCCTTCGCCGTGGCGGCAGACGTCGTCGAGCGCGACGCCGGGCGGCTCGCCGCCGGCCGCCAGATGCGCGATCGCCATCAGCTTGAGCAGATTAGCGTAGCCGTCGGCGTTCTGCGCCAGCAGGACGATGCCGCCGACATGGCTATCGCGGCGCCCGCGCGGGCCCCCGAGGGTCTCCGTCCTCGCCCGATCGGCCAGCCGCAACTGGCAGCCGATGATCGGCTGCACCCCCGCCTGCGCCAGCGCAATGGAGAATTCCATGCCGCCGAACAGGTTGTTGGTATCGGTGAGCGCGACCGCCGGCATCGCCAACTGCCGGCACAATTGCGCCAACTGCTTGATCCGGATGGCGCCTTCCGACAGGGAGTAGGCGGTATGGACACGCAGATGCACGAAAGCTACGGGGGCGGGCGGCGGCGGCGGGGGTCATCTCACCTCATAGTGGCCAAGGCGGTCGGGTGGGACTTAAACAGCGGCCTCAGGAGACGAGGATCCCGTCCTCGAGACGGACCGTCCGGTCCATTTGCGCGGCCAGGACCGGATTGTGGGTCGCGACGATGGCGGCGAGGCCGACGTCGCGGGCGAGATCGAGGAGCATGGCGAAGACGTCGTTGGCGGTGTGCGGATCGAGATTGCCGGTCGGCTCGTCGGCAAGCAGCACCTTCGGCGCGTTGGCCAGAGCGCGGCCGATCGCGACACGCTGCTGTTCGCCGCCGGACAGCTGGCCGGGACGGTGATCCATCCGTTCGCCGAGACCGAGCGTTTCGAGCAGCTCGGCCGCGCGGAGCTTGGCGGCGCGGCGCGAATGGCCGGCGATGAGCTGGGGAATGACGATGTTTTCCAGCGCCGAGAACTCGGGCAGCAGGTGATGGTACTGGTAGACGAACCCGATCATTTGTCGGCGCATGGCGGTCCGCCGGTCGTCGCCGAGCGAGCCGCAGGCCATGCCGTCGAGGTAGACTTCGCCCTCATCGGGACGTTCGAGCAGGCCGGCGACGTGAAGCAGGGTCGATTTGCCCGCGCCCGACGGGCCGACCAGGGCGATGATCTCGCCGTGCTCGATGGCGAGATCGGCGCCGCGCAGCACCTCGAGGGTCTTGCGGCCCTGGGCATAGGTCCTGACGATTCCGCCCAGCCTGAAGATCGGCTCATTCATAGCGCAGTGCTTCGGCGGGCTCGATCCGGGCGGCGCGCCACGACGGATAGATGGTCGCCAGAAACGACAAGCCGAGCGCCATCAACGTGACCAGGGCGACCTCCAGCGGATCGATCTTGGCGGGCAGGTGCGACAGGAAATAGATCTCGGCGGAGAACAGGTCGGTGCCCGTCAGCCGCTGAAGTATTTGCCGGATCGTCTCGATGTTGGTCGTGAACGCGAGGCCGAGGGCGAACCCGGCAAGGGTTCCCGCGACGCCGATGCTGGCGCCCGACAAGAAGAAAATCCGCATGATCGAGCCGCGTGTCGCCCCCATCGTCCGCAGGATGGCGATCGCCCTGCCCTTGTCCTTCACCAGCATGATCAGGCTGGAAATGATGTTGAAGGCGGCAACGACGATGATCAGGGTCAGGATCAGGAACATCACGTTGCGCTCGACCTGGACCGCGTTGAAGAAGCTGGCGTTGGAGCGCTGCCAATCCTGAACCCGGTTGAGGCCGCCCGCCGCGGCGCTGACCTCGCGCGCCATGGCCGGCGCGCGCGTCAGATCGTCGAGCGTAATCTCAAGGTTTGTGACCGCGTCCGGCGAGCGGAAATACGTCTGCGCCGCTTCGAGCGGCATGAAGATGAACCCGGAATCGTATTCGAACATGCCGATGCTGAAGGTCGCCACCACCTTGTAGGTCCGCACCGTCGGCACGGTGCCGAATACGGTGGCGTTGCCTTGCGGCGAAATCATCGTCAGGTTGTCGCCGATCGCGAGGCCCAGGCGTTCGGCGAGGCGCGCGCCGACCAGGACGGCATCATCGCCGGCGAACCTGTCGAGCGATCCGGCAACGATGTTGTCGGCGATGATGCGCCGGTGACGGATATCCTCCGGGCGCATCCCGCGAACCATCGCGCCGCGCGCGACGCCGTTGGCGGTGACCATGACCTGGCCCTCGACCACCGGCGCCACCGTTTTCACGCCGGGAACCGCCGCGACCCGCTGGCTCACGGTATCGAAATCCGTCAGGCCCATGGTCGGGCCATAAAGGCTGAGATGGCCGTTCAGGCCGAGAATCCGGGTCATCAGCTCTTCACGGAAGCCGTTCATCACCGACATCACGATGATCAGCGTCGCGACACCGAGGGCGATCCCCAGCAAAGAAAACATCGCGATGATCGAGACGAACCCTTCCTGGCGCCGCGGCCGCAGATAGCGCGACGCCATCATCCATTCGAAACGGCTGAACATCAGGCGTGGCCTATGGGCAAAGGAAATTCAGCGCGGCCTCGGGCGAAAGCTCCCGGCGCTCGCCGGAGCGGCGGTCCTTGACCTCGACGATACCAGCCTTGGCGCCTTTTGGACCGACGATTACCTGCCGGGGCAGGCCGATCAGGTCCATCTCGGCGAACTTGACCCCCGGCCGCTCGTCGCGGTCATCGTAAAGCACGTCCAGCCCGCGCGCCGCCAGCTGTTGATAAAGCCCCGCGCTCATGGCGCCGCAGGCCTCATCGGCCGCCTTCAGATTGATGATCGCGACGTCGAACGGGGCGACGCTTTCAGGCCAGACGATACCCTGGTCGTCATGAGAAGCCTCGATGATCGCGCCGACCAGGCGGGAGACGCCGATGCCGTAGGAGCCCATCTGGACGTCGAGCGGATCTCCGTCCGGGCCCGTGACTTTGGCGCCCAAGGGCGCCGAGTACTTTGTGCCAAAGAAAAAGATATGGCCGACCTCGACGCCGCGGCCGGTGATCACGCGCTCTCCGAGCACCTGCTCGGCCGCTTGATCGCGCTCCTCGTCGGTGGCGGCGTACTGGGCGGTGTAGGCGTCGACGATCGGCTGAAGGTCGCCTTCGAAGTCGAGCTCACGCTCGGCCAGGCTCAGCGAAAGGAAGTCGCGATGATAGGCGATCTCGCTTTCGCCGGTATCGGCGAGGATGACGAATTCGTGGCTCATGTCGCCACCGATCGGACCGCTCTCGGCGCGCATCGGGATCGCCTTGAGACCCATGCGCTCGAAGGTCCGCAAGTAACTGACGAACATCTTATTGTACGAGCGCTTGCCGGCGGCGAGGTCGAGGTCGAAGGAATAGGCGTCCTTCATCAGGAACTCGCGGCCGCGCATGACGCCGAACCTGGGCCGGATCTCGTCGCGAAACTTCCACTGGATGTGGTACAGCAACTTCGGCAACTGCCGGTAACTCGCGACCGTCGAGCGGAAGATTTCGGTAATCTGCTCCTCGTTCGTCGGCCCGTAGAGGAGCTCGCGGTCGTGCCGGTCGATGATGCGCAGCATCTCGGGGCCGTAGGCATCGTAGCGGCCGCTCTCGCGCCAGAGGTCGGCGGCCTGGATCGTCGGCATCAGCATTTCATGACAGCCGATGGCGTCTTGCTCCTCGCGAACGATCCGCTCGATGTTGCGCAACACCCGCAGGCCCAGCGGCAACCAGGAGTAGATCCCGGCGCTTGCCTGGCGGATCATCCCGGCGCGCAGCATCAAGCGATGCGAGACAATCTGCGCCTCCGCCGGCGTATCTTTGAGCGTGGGCAGGAAATAACGAGACAGGCGCATGGGCGGGTCAACCTTCAGGCGGCGGCGCGGGCAGGCGGGGGAGCACTGTATGGCATGGCAACGCCCACATCAACGTTGCGCCGCAACGCCTCCGCTTTCCAGGCATCGCTGGTCAAACAATAAGCACTTTTTGCGGTGCACAAACATCGAGCGCGGCTGTATCCGGAAAACATCCACAACCATGCTGTTCAAATGACGTGACCGACGCCGCGTTTTAGATTAGTGTTTTATTGGGCGTTAGTACGGAACGGAAATTACGGACCGGCCCGGGTTTTGGGGAAGCAGACGAGAAACAAAACGGAGAGAAAGGGCCTAAGGCCCACCGTTTAAAAACAAAAAGCGCGTAAAGACCAAAGCGGCAGGATCGGAGACGATCTTGCCCTTTTTTTCTGTTCTATTTCTCCCTTGTCTCCCTCCGCGCGCGCCGCGTCAATCGCCCCGCACCCATGGCGGCTCATGCGCGGCGATCTTCGTAAAGATGGGGCAGTCTCGACGGTGCGCGCCGGGCAAATAGCCGATGCTCATGAGGAATTCGCGCACGACCTCGCGGCCCGTGAACTGGAAGGTAGCTCGAAAAAGCTTCAGCCACTCGTCCTCGCCGCGCGGGTGCATCGCCGCGAGCCATTCAGCGAACCTGCCCCGCTGCTCGCGCAACGCGCGAACGCGGCGCGCGTTGCTGATGACGGCGCGGATCTTGGCGCGGTTGCGGATGATCGACGCATCGTCGATCAGCCGCTCGATATCGGCCTCGCCATAAGCGGCGACACGATCAACATTGAACTCCGAGAAGGCCCGCCCGAGCGCCGCGCGCTTGTTCAAGATCAGCAGCCACGACAAGCCGGCCTGAAAGATCTCGAGCGACAAACGCTCGAACAGCACCGCCTCGTCGGTCGCGGGAAAGCCATACTCCAGGTCATGGTAAGGGCCGTGCACCGGATGGCCCGGCGCGACATCGCAGTACCAGTTCATGCCGGCTTCAGGTTCGGAAAGAAATGGCGTCGCTAGCGATGACGAAATAGACGACCAGCCAGAGCACCGCGGCGATCGCGGTTGTCGCCAGAACCTTGCGGAGCATGAGCGGACGAAGAGGCGCGCTCGGCGCGTGCCCCCTCGCGATGTCGCCGTCCTCGATGGGCCGGACGCCCCATGGCAAAACCATGAAGATCACGACCCACCAGATCACGATGTAGACCGCGATACCGACAACCCAGCCCATAAGGTCGTCCGTCCCGTATTTCCGACGCCGCCGCGGAGCCTAAGCGGGCGCCTGCTCGAGCTCGACCAGGGTCCCGAAGAAGTCCTTGGGGTGCAGGAACAATACCGGGTTGCCATGGGCGCCGATCTTCGGCTCGCCGCTGCCGAGGACGCGCGCGCCTTCGCTCTTCAGACGATCGCGCGCGGCGTAGATATCGGCCACCTCGTAGCAGACGTGGTGGATGCCGCCGCTCGGGTTCTTGTCGAGGAAGGCCTGGATCGGCGATTTGTCGCCAAGCGGATGGAGCAGCTCGACCTTGGTGTTCGGAAACTCGATGAAGACCACCGTAACACCGTGGTCCGGTTCGTCCTGTGGTGCGGACACCTTGGCGCCGAGGGTATCGCGATAGGTCTTGACGGCGGCCTCAAGATCCGGCACCGCGATGGCCACGTGATTGAATTTCCCGATCATTCTCTCTCTCCCTGAAACGCGTTAGCAACGCACGACATGAACGTACGTCAAAGGCTTCTTGTCGAACAGTTCGCGGAACGTCCGCCGAACCGCCATCCTGATCGCCTCGCCGAGAACATCGTCATCACTGAAGGCTTTCGATGACATTCCGGCCAATGCTTTTCTTATTGCCGCACCGGCCCGCTCCAGCACCTCGTCTTCTCCGGTTTCGAGCAGGCCCACGCTCGACAACTGCGGCGCCCTGGCCAAGTCTCCTCGTTCGTTCACCGCGATTGTGGCGACGACAACGCCCTTGTATATGGCTTGCGTGCGGCCGCGAACAAGATTCCCATCCAACGGGACCAGGCGGTTGCCCTCGAGCGCCAGCCGGCCATACGTGACCGTGTGGTCCACGCCGGCCGGCTCGGGCGCGATGCGGACGACCGAGCCGTTCTCGACGACGATCACCTCCTCGACGCCGCCGGCCCGGGCGATGCGCTCGTGCGCCCGCATATGGCGAAGCTCGCCGTGGACCGGAATCGCGATCCGCGGGCGGACCATCCGGTACATGTCGCGCAGTTCGTCGCGAGCCGGGTGCCCGGAGACGTGAACGAATGCATCGCGCGAGCCGATAATCTCGATCTCGCGCCGCAGCAACGCATTTTGCAACCGGCTGATGCCAATTTCGTTGCCGGGAATGGTCCGTGCCGAAAAGATGACCGTATCGCCCGCCTCCAAACTGAGGCGTGGATGATTGCCGAACGCCATCCGAGCCAACGCCGCATTGCCTTCGCCCTGACTGCCGGTGCACGCGTAAAGCACCTCATGGGGCGGCATCGTCGCGGCGAGTGCCTCGTCGATGACGTCCGCGACATCAAGGAGGTAGCCGCACTCGCGGGCGGAGACGAAGTTCCGTTTCAGCGACGTCCCGGCGAGAACCATGCTCCGCCCCGTTGCCGCCGCGACCGCCGCAAGCGTCCTCAGCCGGGCGATGTTGGACGCAAAGCAGGTGACCGCGACGCGCCCCGAGCACCCTTTAACGACCTCCAGCAGCGTCGGCAATAACGCCCCCTCGGAACCGGAGCGGCCGTCATCGAGAGCATTGGTCGAGTCGCAGACCATCGCCAAGACGCCCTCGTCGCCAAGCCGGGTGAGCGCCGCTTCGTCGGCGCGCTCGCCGACCACCGGGTCCGGATCGAGCTTCCAGTCACCGGTGTGCAGGACCAGCCCGGCGTCGGTGCGGATGGCGACCGCGTTCGGCTCGGGGATCGAGTGGGTCAGGGTGACGAGTTCCAGGTCGAACGGCCCGATGCGGAAGCGGCCGCCGAGCGGCACCTCGATGATGGGCACGACATCGGCGAGCCCGACCTCGACAAGCTTGCGTGTGAGAACGGCGATGGCGAATTTGGTTGCGTAGACCGGGCAGCGTAGTCGCGGCCACAGGTAGGGCACCGCGCCCAGGTGATCTTCGTGGGCGTGCGTCAGCAGCAGGCCGTCCAATCTGTCGAGATGGTCTTCGAGATAGCTGGGATCCGGCAGGATGAGATTGACCCCGGGAAGATCGCCGGAGCCAAAGGTGACGCCGAGATCGATGGCGAGCCAGCGCCAGTGTTCGGGCGGGCCGTAGCCGTAGAGATTGAGGTTCATCCCGATCTCGCCGGCGCCGCCGAGCGGCAGGAAGACGAGTTGATCTTCGCCGTGAGCCACCGTCATTGCGGCAATTGCCCTTGCGGCACGTTCAAACGATGAACCGCAAGCAGGCCCTTCAGCGTCAGATCCGCGTCGGAACGCATGATCGACGCAGTGCATTCGGTGAACAACGGCGCGAGACCTCCGGTCGCGATGACGTTGAGGTCGGCGCCGAATTCGCCACTAATTCTTTTGATCATACCCTCGATCATGCCGATGTAGCCCCAGAAGATGCCCGAGCGCATGGCCTGGACGGTGTTCTTGCCGATCACCCGCTCCGGGCGGCCGATGGCGACGCGCGGCAGCTGGGCCGACGCGGAGTGGAGCGCTTCGAGCGACAGGTTGACGCCAGGCGCGATGGCCCCGCCGAGGTAGGCGCCGTCGGTGTCGATGACGTCGAAGGTGGTCGCCGTGCCGAAGTCGATAATGATCATCGGCCCACCATACTCGCCGTGCGCCCCAACGGCGTTGACAAGACGATCGGCGCCCACTTCCTCGGGCCGTTCGACCCTGACATCGATGCCGATCTTCACGTCGGGAGCCCCCACGACCAGCGCCTGACAGTTGAAGTACCTGCGCGACAGCAACCGCAGACTGAACAACGTCGCGGGTACGACCGAGGAGATGATGACCGCCGTGACGGCGGCCCGATCGATGTTCTCGAACGACATCAGCTGGCTCAACCAGACACCGACCTCGTCGGCGGTCCGGTTGATACTGGTCGACGAGCGCCACTCGCCGCGGATCGCGCCCTCGTCATCGAAGACGGCGAAGACCGTATTGGTGTTACCGGTATCGATCGCCAGAAGCATGTTCAGTGGATCCGACCCTAGTGGGCTGATCAATCGGTTGGCGGTTCGATTCAGCCGACGGATGGGCACCATCCCGTCGGCATCGAACCGCTAGCGCGCCGTTGTCGCGGCGGGAAAGACATCGCCCGCGGTGATCCGCCGAGCAACCCCGTCGCATTCGAGCATCAAGGCGCCGTCGCCATCGAGGCCACGAAAGATCCCGCTCAGGCGCCGTCCATCAAGGCTGACGGCGATGGGCTGGCCAAGTCCGTGGCCGCGCGCGAGCCACGCCTCGCGAACGACAGAAAAGCCTTCGAGCGTCCATCGCGTACACCAGTGGTCAAGGCGCCGGCAAAGGACCTCGAGAAGGCCATCGACGCTCGCCGCCTCGCCACCTTCGCGCGCAAGCGACGTCGCCGGATAAATCGTTTCACCGTCATCCGGATGTGAAGCGACGTTGACGCCGATCCCGACGATCACCCAGTCAAGCTCGCCTCGCGCGGTGGCCGAGGATTCCAAAAGAATGCCCGCGACCTTGCGCCCACGCACGAGCACGTCATTGGGCCACTTGCACGTCACCGCCGCACCCGGCGGCAGCATCGCCGAGACTGCCTCGCCGACGGCAACCGCCGCAACGAAAGTAAGCGCCGTCGCCCGCGCCATATCCACTCGAGGCCTCAGGATCAAGGAGACGTAAAGATTGCCGAGCGGCGAAACCCAGCTGCGCGAATGCCGGCCTCGGCCAGCCGTCTGTCGGCGCGCCCACACCAAGGTTCGATCCAGCGCGTCGGCGGCGCAGAGCTTTTTGGCGACGGTATTGGTCGAATTGACGACATCCAGCGAGATCAGGTTGAACAGCGACGAACCCGCGTCGCCCGGCGCCGCCCACGACGTCGTCACGGACTGGGTGGGCTCGACAGCCGAAGGCTGGGTGGGCAGCGGGGCATCAGCCGCCGAACAATGCCTGAGCAGCGGCTTGTGCTTGTGACAGGAGCGGCCCCGGAATGAGGAAAAACAAGGCGATCGCGATCCCCGTGCCCAGCATGACCAAAGCCGTCGGCCGATCCATGCGCCGATCCAAGGCGTCCTCGGTGTCGTCGAAGTACATCACCTTGACGATGTGAATGTAATAGTACGCGGCAACCACGCTGCTCAGCACGCCGATAATCGCCAGCGTATAAAAGCCCGCCTGGACCGCAGCGAGAAAGATGTAAAGCTTGCCGAAGAACCCGGCAAGCGGCGGAATCCCGGCCAGCGAGAACATGAAGATCGCCAGCGCCAGCGCCAGCGCCGGGTTCGATTTGGAAGCGCCCGCGAGATCGTTGATCCCGACGACCATCTGGCCCCTCCGGCGCATGCTGAGAATGCAGGCAAAGGCGCCGATGTTCATGACCACGTAGATCGCCATGTAGATCAGGACGGCGCCAATTCCCTCTTCACTGCCGACCGCGAGACCGATCAGCGCATAGCCGATGTTGCCGATCGAGCTGTAGGCCATCAGCCGTTTGATGTTGGTCTGCGCGATCCCACCGAAACCGCCCAGCAGCATCGAGGCGATGGATATGAAAACGATGATCTGCTGCCACTGCGCCAGCAGCTCGCCGAACGGTTCGATCATGACCCGGATAAACAGCGCGATCGCGGCCAACTTCGGCGCAATCGCGAAGAATGCCGTCACCGGCGTGGGCGCACCCTCATAGACGTCGGGCGTCCACATGTGAAACGGCACCGCCGAAACCTTGAAGGCTAGGCCGGCGAGAATGAAGACAATGCCGACGACCACGCCCACCTGCACCGCCTGGCCGGCCATGAACACCTCGGCCAGACCATTGAAGTTGGTCGTTCCGCCAAACCCGTAGATTAGCGAACTGCCGTAAAGCAGCATGCCCGACGCCAGGGCGCTCAGAACGAAATACTTCAACCCGGCCTCGACCGAGCGCTGGTCATCGCGCTGGAACGACGCGACGACGTAGAGCGCGAGGCTTTGGATTTCCAAACCGAGATAAAGAGCAATCAGGTCATTGGCCGAGACCATCAGCAGCATGCCGACGGTCGACAAGGTAATCAGAATCGGGAATTCGAACCGCGCGACCCCGTGCAGCACCAGGTAATCCTGCGCGATGAGGATCGTCAGGGCCGAACAGGCCAGGATCAACACCTTGAAATACATCGAGAACCGATCGGCAACGAACATGCCGTTGAAAGTCTCGACGCGCTCGCCGCCGCTCATGGTGACGACGATGACCAACGTCCCGAGGAGCGCTACGACGCACAACAGCCCCGTCAGGCGGCAGTTCTCGGCGCTCGCCTTGGCGTCGTCGTCCTTCTGGAACACCCCATAAATGAGCAGAGCCATGGCGGCGACGGCGAGGAAGATCTCCGGAAAGGCCGGGGAAAAACTGGGAACTTCAGCGGCGAGCATCTTGGTGCTTCGTCCTTCCTGCGATCGCGATCATCGTAGCGCCACGCTCGTCGCGTCCAGATTGGCGCGCGCCAGGTCAACCCGCTCGACCAGCTGGTCGACCGACACCCGCATGACGTCGAGGAACGGCTTCGGATAAACACCCATCCAGATGACGACAACCAAGAGCGGCACGAACACGCCGACCTCGCGGGGCGAAAGATCGAGCAAGCTCTTGAGGCTGTCCTTGGTCAACTGGCCGAAAATGACGCGGCGGTACAGATACAGCATGTAAGCGGCGCCGAGGATCATCCCGGTCGCGGTCAAAGCGGCGACCCAGGCATTGACCCTGAAGGCGCCGAGCAGCACCAGGAATTCGCCGACGAACCCACCCGTTCCGGGCAGCCCCACGGACGCCAGCATGAAGATCATGAAAACGAACGCGTAGGCCGGCATCCGCTCGACAAGGCCGCCGTAGACGGAAATCTCGCGCGAATGAACCCGGTCATAGACCACGCCGACGACAAGGAACAGGGCCGCGGACACAATTCCATGGCTCAGCATCTGGAACAGCGACCCTTGGATGCCCTGCACCGTCATCGTGAAGGTGCCGACGGTGACATAGCCCATGTGCGCGACCGACGAATAGGCAATGAGCTTCTTCATGTCGTCCTGCGCCAGGGCGACCAGGGAGGTATAGATCACCGCGATGATGCCGAGACCGAACATCAGCGGCATGAAGATGATCGATGCTTCCGGCAGCATCGGTAACAAGAACCGCAGGAATCCGTAGCCGCCGAACTTCAGCAAGACGCCGGCGAGGATGACCGAGCCGGCCGTCGGCGCCTCGACGTGGGCGTCCGGGAGCCAGGTGTGGACCGGCCACATCGGCAGCTTGACGGCGAAACCGGCCAGCACCGCGAGCCACAGCCAGATCTGCAGGCCGACCGGGAACTCGTAATTCATCAGCGTCGGAATATCGGCCGTCCCGGCATACAGATATATCGCCAGCAGCGCGATGAACATCAGCACCGAACCGCAGAACGTGAACAGAAAGAACTTGAGCGCCGCGTAGATGCGGCGCGGGCCGCCCCAAATGCCGATAATCAGATACATCGGGATCAGGACGCTTTCGAAGAGAATGTAGAAAAGAATGAGATCGAGCGCGCAGAACGTCCCCACCATCATCGTTTCCATGACGAGGAACGCGATCATGTACTCCTTGACGCGGACGGTGATGCTCGTCCAGCTCGCGAGAATGCAGAGCGGCGTCAGCAGGGTCGTCAGCAGGATGAACAGCATCGAGATGCCGTCGACGCCCAGGTGGTAAGAGATGTTGTAGGACGGCATCCACTCGGCTCTCTCGACGAACTGAAAGCCGGCCTGCGACACATCGAAGTTGAGCCAGATGCCGATCGACAGCACGAACGTCGTCCCGGCGGTCAGCAACGCGACGTTACGGGCGTTGCGCGCGATAACGTCCGGTTCGCCGCGGATCGTCGCGATGAAGACGGCGCCGACGAGCGGCAGGAAGGTGACGAGCGACAGAATCGGCAGATTGCTCATTGCGGCCATCAAACAGAGCGGAAGAGGTACCACGTGATCAGCGCGACGACGCCGATCAGCATGGCAAAGGCGTAGTGGTAGATGTAGCCGCTTTCGATCCGACTGGCGCCCTGAGCGACGCCGACGGTTGCGGCGGCGACACCGTCGGGACCGACACCGTCGATGACCGCGCCGTCACCGGTTTTCCACAAGCCCCGGCCGAGTGCGAACGCGGGACGGATGAAAAGGAAGTCGTAGAGCTCGTCGAAATACCACTTGTTGAGCACGAACCGGTAAACGCCGCTGAACGTCGATGCCAGCCGGGCAGGCAAGCCGGGACTGAGCATGTACATCACGTAGGCCAGCGCAATGCCCGCCAGGCCGACGGCCAGGGGCAGGTACTTCACCCATAGCGGCGAATGGTGCGCGTTTTCGAGCGCCGGATGCGAGGGCAGAATTTCAATCGCGCCATTCCAGAAATGATCGGCGCCGGCGCCGACGAACGACTCGTAGCCGACAAAGCCTAGGATAAGCGCGCCAGTGGCGAGGACGAAGAGCGGGGCGATCATGACCATCGGCGACTCGTGCACCCGGGCGAGGACGGTTTCGCTGGCCCGCGGCTTGCCGTGGAAGGTCATCAGCAGCAGCCGCCAGGAATAGAACGCGGTCAGGAAGGCCGCCGAGATGCCCAGCCAGAACGCAAGGTGGCCGAGGCCGGTCTCGGCGCCGTAGGCCGCTTCGAGGATAATGTCTTTCGAGTAAAATCCGGCGAACGGCCAGATCCCCGCAAGCGAGAGGGAGCCGATCCACATCAGTGCGTAGGTGAGCGGAATCATCTTCCACAGCCCGCCCATGTTGCGCATGTCCTGCTCGTCCGACATGGCGTGTATGACCGAGCCGGCGCCGAGAAAAAGCAGTGACTTGAAAAAAGCGTGCGTCGTCAGGTGGAAGATGCCGGCCGAATAGGCCGACACGCCGCATGCGAAGAACATGTAGCCGAGCTGGGAACACGTCGAATAGGCGATGACGCGCTTGATGTCGTTCTGCACGCAAGCAATGGTCGCGGTGACAATCGCGGTCAACGCGCCAATGATCGTGACCACGGCCAGGGCGGTGTCGGACTGCTCGAACAGCGGCGATAACCGAGCGACCATGAAAATGCCGGCGGTCACCATGGTTGCAGCGTGAATCAGGGCCGACACGGGGGTCGGGCCCTCCATCGCGTCGGGCAACCACGTGTGCAGCCCCAGCTGCGCCGATTTGCCCATCGCGCCGATGAACAGAAGGATGCAGAACAGCGTCAGCGCATGGACGTCGGCGCCGAAGATGTTGATGATCGTATCCGCGTGTGCGCCGGCGCCGGCAAGAATGGGATCGAGCTGGACCGTTCCGAACAACACGAACACGCCGAAAATGCCAAGTATGAAGCCGACGTCGCCGACCCGGTTGACCAGGAAGGCCTTGATCGCCGCGGCATTGGCCGACGGACGCTCATACCAAAAGCCGATCAGCAGATAGGAGGAGAGCCCCACCCCTTCCCAGCCGAGGAACATCTGCACCAGATTGTCGGCGCTGACGAGCGCCAGCATAAAGAACGTGAACAGGTTCAGGTAGGCCATGAACCGGGGAATGCTGGTATCGTGGTGCATGTAGCCGATCGAGTAGATGTGCACCATCGCCGAAACGACGGTGACCATGAGCATCATCACCACCGTCAGGGTATCGAGCTTCAGAGCCCAATTCACCTTGAAGGTTCCCGAGTTGATCCAGGTGAACAGCGTGACCGAGCCCGTCTGGCCGTCGATGGCGACGTCGATGAACACGAAGATGGCGAGGACCATCGAAATGAGCAGCGCGCCGCACGTTATCCATTGCGCGAGCGCGTCGACGCGGGCCTTGCCGCCCTTGTCTTCGGGCTCGGCGAAGGCCAAACCGCCGGCGATCAGCGCGCCGATAAGAGGAAGAAGAACAACTGCAACCGACATGACCGGCGCCTCAGCCTTTCATCAAGTTGACGTCTTCGACCGCGATCGAGCCCCGACTGCGGAAGTAGACGACGAGAATGGCGAGCCCGATGGCGGCTTCCGCCGCCGCGACCGTCAGGACGAACATCGCGAAGACTTGGCCGACCAGGTCGTTGAGCTGAACCGAGAACGCGACAAGATTGATATTCACCGCAAGCAACATCAGCTCGATCGACATAAGAATAACGATGATATTCTTGCGGTTGAGGAAAATACCGAAGGTGCCGATCGCGAACAGGATCGCCGCTAGCGACAGGTAATGGGACAAGCCGATCTCGAACATCAGATACCCCGCCCCGACGGAACTTTACGCACTTCCACGGTATCCGCCGGGCGGCGCGCGATCTGGGCGCTGATGTCCTGGCGGCGCACGCCCTCGCGTTTGCGCAGCGTCAGCACGATTGCGCCGATCATGGCGATCAGCAGCACGATCCCGGCGGCCTGGAACAGGTACAGGTAGTGGGTGTAGATGAGCTGACCCAGCGCGCGGGTATTGGAAACCTCGGCGAGCATCGGGGTCGGTGCCTTGATGGCGGTCATGGCCTCGGGCGCGATCGTCCAGCCGCCGAGGATGATCAGCAACTCGGCGAGAAGGATTAGGCCGACAACCCCGCCGATCGGGAGATACCGAAGGAAGCCCTGCCGCAACTCGGCGAAATTGATGTCGAGCATCATGACCACGAACAGGAACATGACCGCGACCGCGCCGACGTAGACCACCACCAGAATCATGGCGAGAAATTCAGCCCCCATCAGGATGAACAGCGCCGCGGCGTTGAAGAACGTCAGGATGAGGAACAGGACGGCATGCACCGGATTGCGCGCCGAGATCACCATGACGGCGGCCCCGACTGCGATGAGCGCGAACAGGTAGAAGGCGAGCGCCTGGACGACCATTGCGGTTCCGAATTTGTTGTTGGCGGCTAGTGAAAAATACGATCCCGCGGTGCCGCCGTTGGCCCCTTTCTGTCCGATACCCCGCCGGCAGTCAACGGTAGGGTGCTTCGGCCGCTAAATTCGCCGCGATTTCGGCTTCCCAGCGATCGCCGTTGGCGAGCAGCTTTTCCTTGTCGTACAGAAGCTCTTCGCGCGTCTCGGTCGAAAACTCGAAGTTCGGACCCTCGACAATCGCGTCAACCGGGCAAGCTTCCTGACAATATCCGCAGTAGATGCACTTGACCATGTCGATGTCGTAGCGGGTCGTCCGCCGGCTGCCGTCGGCGCGCGGCTCGGCCTCGATGGTGATGGCCTGCGCCGGACAGATCGCCTCGCACAGCTTGCAGGCGATGCACCGCTCCTCGCCGTTGGGATAGCGCCGCAGCGCATGCTCGCCACGAAAGCGCCCGCCGAGCGGTCCCTTCTCGTACGGATAATTCAACGTCACCGTGGGCTTGAACATGTAGCGGAACGTCAGCCCCAGCCCGATCAGCAGGTCGCTGAGAAAGACCGTCCGCGCCGCGCGATCCATAAAACTCATGTCTTACCCTATCCACGTCCTATTCACTTGCGGGCTACTTCATTCCTGGGACCATGTTGAAGGCGAGCAGGAAGCCCGACACGACAACGACGGCGAGGAGCGAGACCGGCAGGAACACCTTCCAGCCGAGGCGCATCAGCTGATCGTAGCGGTAGCGCGGCAGCGTCGCTCTCACCCAAAGAAAAACGAACAAACAGGCCGCGATCTTTAGGAAAAACCAGATCGGTCCCGGAACCCAATTGAACGGCACGATGTCGACCGGCGGAAGCCAGCCGCCGAGGAACAGAATCGACGTCATCGCCGACATCAAGATCATGTTGCCGTACTCGCCGAGGAAGAACAGCGCGAACGTCATCGACGAATATTCGACGTTGTAGCCCGAGACCAGCTCGGCTTCGGCTTCCGGCAGATCGAACGGATGGCGGTTGGTCTCGGCCAGCGTCGAGACAAAAAAGATCACCGCCATCGGCAACAGCGGAAAGACGTACCAGTTGAGCAGGCCCCACGAGCCTTTCTGCGCCAGCACGATGTCGCTCAGGTTCAGCGAGCCGGCGCACAGAAGGACGGTGATGATGACGAAGCCCATCGAGACCTCGTACGACACCATCTGCGCCGCCGAGCGCAGCGCGCCGAGAAAGGCGTACTTCGAGTTGCTCGCCCAACCGGCCATGATGATGCCATAGACGCCGAGCGAGGAGATCGCGAACAGGTAGAGGATCCCCACATTGATGTCGGCGAGCACCAGCCCGTCGCCGAACGGGATCACCGCCCAGGCTACCAACGCCAAAATGAAGGTAATCATCGGCGCGATGATGAAGGCCGACTTGTTGGCGCGGCTGGGGACAATCGTCTCCTTCAGCATCAGCTTGAGGCCGTCGGCCATCGGCTGAAGCAGCCCGAACGGACCAACCACGTTCGGCCCCTTGCGCATATGCATCGCGGCGATGACCTTGCGCTCGGCGAAGGTCAGGTACGCGATCGCCAGCATCAGCGGGCCAACGATGATGACGACCTTGATCGCCGTCCACAGGGTCGGCCAGATGAACGTGGCCCACAACTCAGCCATGGGTTCCTGTCTTCTTCTTCTCGGTTGCGCCGGCATAGGCAACGGTGCACTCGGCCATCGTCACCGAGGCGCGGCTTATCGCATTGGTCATGTAGAAGTTGTCGATCGGGCTTTGGAACGGCGCCGCGCCGATGGCGCCGGCTTGGCCGAAGGGTGCCCACGATGCGCCGGAAATAGCATCCCGCTCGGCGAAGGCGGCGAATTCGCGCAGGCGGGCGCGCACGTCGCCAAGGCTGGAGAAGGGCAGCGAGCAATCGAGGACGTCCGACAGCGCGCGCAGGATCGTCCAGTCCTCGCGGGCGTCGCCCGGCGGGAAGCACGCGCGTGCGGCGAATTGGACCCGGCCTTCAGTGTTGACGTAGATGGCGTCCTTCTCGGTGTAGGCCGCGCCCGGCAGGATCACGTCGGCGCGATGGGCGCCGGCATCGCCGTGATGGCCCTGATAGATCACGAACGCACCGCCGAGCCGATCCATCGGCAGCTCGTCGGCGCCGAGCAGATAGACGATCTCGATCTCCCCGCGTCCGGCACCGTCGAGGATGGAGTGCAGATCGCGCCCGCGATCGCCGGGCAGGAACCCTAGGTCCATCCCGCCGACACGCGCCGCTGCGGTGTGCAGAACATTGAAGCCGTTCCAGCCGCTATCGGCGCGGACCACGCCGCATGCGTCAACGACCCGCCGCGCCGCCGCCAGAACCGCCGCACCATCGGGCCGCGCCAACGCGCCCATACCGAGCACGATCATCGGCGCTTCGGTTCCGCGCAGAACATCGGCGAACGGATGATCGCCATCGGCGATCGCGTTCAGCAGCGCCGGATCGTCGCCGAGGTGCTCATAGCGATAGGTCAAATCATCGGCCGCGCCGATGACGCCGACCAAGAAATCGCCCATGTGGACCCGCTTGCGGATGCGCGCATTGAGGACGGCGGCTTCCTTGCGCGGATTGGTGCCGATGAGCAGGCAAGCGCCGGCGGCCTCGATGCCCGCGATCGTGGTATTAAAGAGGTAAGCCGCGCGCGGCGAGGCGGGCAGCGCGGCGCCATCCTGGCGGCAATCCATGTGCGGCGAGCCCAGCGCGGACATCAGATCCTTCAGCGCGACCATCGCCTCGCAATCGGCCAGATCGCCGGCGATCGCGGCGATCTTCGCGCCGGCAACGCCCTTGACCCGCTTGGCGATGGCGGCGAAAGCCTCCGCCCAGCTCGCCGGGCGAAGCTTGCCGTCGACACGAACGTAGGGGCGATCCAGCCGCTGTCGGCGCAGGCCGTCGCACGCGAACCGGGTCTTGTCGGAAATCCACTCTTCGTTGATCGCTTCGTTGAGCCTTGGCAGGATCCGCAGCACTTCGCCGCCGCGCGAGTCGATGCGAATGTTGCTCCCGACCGCGTCCATGACGTCGATCGACTCGGTCTTGCTCAGCTCCCACGGCCGGGCGACGAAGGCATACGGCTTCGACGTCAGCGCGCCGACCGGACAAAGATCGATGACGTTGCCGGACAGCTCGGACGTGAGCGCCTTTCCGAGGTAGGTGGTGACCTCCATACCCTCGCCGCGGCCGGTGGCGCCGAGTTCGGGGACGCCCGCGACTTCCGTAGCAAAGCGGATGCACCGCGTGCAGTGAATGCACCGGGTCATGATCGTCTTGATCAACGGCCCCATGTATTTGTCCCGCACCGCGCGCTTGTTCTCCACGAACCGGCCGCGATCAAAGCCATAGAACATGGCCTGATCCTGCAGATCGCACTCCCCGCCCTGGTCGCAGATCGGGCAGTCGAGCGGATGGTTGATCAGGAGAAACTCCATCACGCCCCGGCGCATCTTGTGCACTTCAGGGGTGTTGGTGTGGATAACCATGCCCTCGGCCGCCGGCATCGCGCAGGACGCGATCGGCTTGGGCGAGCCTTCCATGGCAACAAGGCACATCCGGCAGTTGCCGGCGATCGACAACCGCTCGTGATAGCAAAAGCGCGGGATCTCGATGCCGATCAGCTCGCAGGCCTGGAGGACGGTCAGCCCCGGCTCGGCGTCTACGACCGTACCGTCAATCGTCAGCTTAGGCATGGTCTATTCCTTCACGCGGCCTGGCGAGCGCGGGCGCTCTGGTATTCGCGCACGCGCCGCTCCACTTCGGGACGGAAATGGCGAAGCAGACCCTGAATTGGCCACGCCGCGGCGTCGCCGAAGGCGCAGATGGTGTGGCCCTCGACCTGTTTGGTGACCTGCTCGAGAAGATCGATCTCCTCGAATGCCGCCTTGCCAACGATCAGGCGTTCCATCATCCGCCACATCCAGCCGGTGCCCTCCCGGCACGGCGTGCATTGGCCGCAGCTCTCGTGCTTATAGAACTTCGATAACCGGGTTATGGCTTTGACGATGTCGGTCGACTGGTCCATGACCATCAGCGCCGCCGTTCCGAGGCCCGATTTCGCCTCCTGCAGCGAATTGAAGTCCATCCGCACCGACTCGCAAATCGACTTGGGGATCAACGGTACCGACGCACCGCCCGGGATGACGGCGAGGAGGTTGTTCCAGCCGCCGCGAACGCCGCCCGCGTGCTTGTCGATCAGCTCCTTGAGCGGGATGCCCATTTCCTCTTCGACCGTGCACGGCTGATTGACGTGTCCGGAAATGTTGAACAGCTTGGTTCCGGTGTTCTTCGGCCGGCCGAGGCCGGCGAACCAGTTGCTGCCGCGGCGAAGAATGGTCGGCACCACCGCGATGGTCTCGACGTTATTGACCGTCGTCGGGCAACCGTAGAGGCCGACATTCGCCGGAAAGGGCGGCTTGAGCCGCGGCTGCCCCTTCTTGCCCTCGATGCTCTCCAGTAGCGCGGTCTCTTCGCCGCAGATGTAGGCGCCGGCGCCGAGGTGGATATACATGTCGAACGCCCAGCCGGAGCCCGCGGCGTCCTTGCCGATCAGCCCGGCGTTGTAGGCTTCGTCGATCGCGCGCTGCAGCGCCTCGGCCTCGCGACGGAATTCGCCGCGGACGTAGACGTAGGCCGTGTGCGCGCCCATCGCGACGGCCGCGAGCAGGGAGCCCTCGATCAGCTTGTGGGGTTCGTGGCGGAGAATTTCCCGGTCCTTGCAGGTCCCGGGCTCGCCCTCGTCGGCGTTAACGACCAGGTAATGCGGCCGCGCCCCGGCCCCCTTGGGCATGAACGACCACTTGAGCCCGGTGACGAAGCCGGCGCCGCCGCGGCCGCGCAAGCCGGATTTGCGGATCTCGTCGACGATCACCTCGCGCCCCCGCGTGACCAGCGACTTGGTGTCGTCCCAGTCGCCGCGAGCGCGGGCGCCCCTGAGGCCGCAGTCCTCGAAACCGTAGATGTTGGTGAAGATCCGGTCGCGGTCGTGCAACATCAAGACTTCTCCCGTGGGCCGCTTGGTCTCCGTGCCCTGGCGCTGCGTCAGCGTCGTCAGTCCGCCTACGGGCTCGCTACTCTTCCGGCCGATCTGGGAGCCGGCCTTGGGCATACGTCCGGCACGCAGCTCGTCGATGATCCGTGCGATGCTCTCCGGCGAAAGGTCCTCGTAGAAGTCATCGTCGATCTGAACAACCGGCGCATTGACGCAGGCGCAGAGGCATTCGACTTCCGACAGCGTGAATGCGCCGTCCTCGGTTGTCTGACCGAGCTCGAGGCCGAGCGTCTCGCGGCACGCCTCGAGGATCTCGTCGGAGCCGCGCAGCCAGCACGAGAGGTTGGTGCAGACCTGGACGTGGTGGCGGCCGACCGGCTTAAGATTGTACATCGTGTAGAAGGTCGCGACCTCCCAAACGCGGATGATCGGCATGCCGAGGAAGTCCGCGATGTAGTCCAACTCCCGCTGCGACAGCGACCCGCCGTTCTGCCGTTGAGCGAGGTCGAGCAGCGGCATTACCGCGCTCGCCTGGCGGCCTTCCGGGTACTTGGCGATGATCGTTTTGGCGCACGCCAAGTTCTCGTCGGTAAAGCGAAACGCGCTCACCCCTGCCTGCCCAGGTCCGTCGGTCATCTGTCGACCTCGCCGAAAACGATATCCAGTGAGCCAAGCACCGCGACAACGTCGGCGAGCATGTGGCCTCGCGTCAGCAGGTCCATCGCCTGCAGGTGGGCAAATCCCGGCGCCCTGATTTTGCAGCGGTAGGGCCGGTTGGTTCCGTCGGCAACAAGATAGACGCCGAATTCCCCCTTCGGAGCCTCGACAACCGAATACGTCTCGCCGGCCGGGACGTGATAGCCCTCGGTGTACAGCTTGAAGTGGTGGATCAGCGCCTCCATCGAATGCTTCATCTCCCGGCGCGGCGGCGGCGAGATCTTGCGATCGTCGACCTTCACCGGACCGGGAGGCATCTTTTCGAGGCACTGGCGGATGATCTTCCAGCTTTCTCGCAGCTCGTATATCCGCACCAGATAGCGGTCGTAGCAGTCGCCGTGCTTGCCGACGGGCACGTCGAAATCAAGGTCGGCATAGCAATCGTAGGGCTGCGCCTTGCGCAGATCCCACGGCACCCCGCAGGCGCGCAGGTTCGGCCCGGACCAGCCCCAGTCGAACGCCTGCTCGATGGAGAAGGCGCCGATATCGACCGAGCGCTGCTTGAAGATCCTGTTTTCGGTCAGCAACCCCTCAATGTCGTCGATGAACTTCGGAAACGGCTCCGACCACGTCCAGATGTCGTCGGCCAAGCTCGGAGACATGTCCATGGAGACGCCGCCGGGGCGGAAGTAGTTCATATGCATGCGCGCGCCGGAGACCCGCTCGCAGAACTCCATCAGCCGCTCGCGCTCCTCGAAGCCCCACAGCATCGGGGTCATCGCGCCGACATCCATGGCGTATGCGCAGATGGTGAAGACGTGATTGAGGACGCGGCCGATCTCGGCGTAGAGCACGCGAAGGTATTGGCCGCGCGGCGGAACATCGAGACCGAGCAGCTTCTCCACCGCCAGGGCGAAAGCATGCTCCTGGTTTTGCGGCGAGACGTAATCGAGGCGATCGAAGTAGGGCACCGCCTGAAGATAGGTCTTGTACTCGATCAGCTTCTCGGTGCCGCGATGGAGCAGGCCGACGTGCGGATCGGCGCGCTCGATGACCTCGCCCGCCATCTCCAGAACGAGGCGCAACACCCCGTGCGCCGACGGATGCTGGGGGCCAAAGTTGAGGGTGTAGTTCTTGATTTCCGTTTCGGCCATCAGGATTGCTCTTTCGCCTTCTCGTCACCCGGGAGTTCAGCCTGGATCCCCTCCCAGGGGCTGAGAAAATCAAAGGTCCGGAAGTCCTGGGGCAGCTTTACCGGCTCGTACACCACGCGTTTCTGCTCGTTGTCATAGCGCACTTCGACGTAACCGGTCAGCGGGAAATCCTTGCGCAGGGGATGGCCCTGGAAACCATAGTCGGTGAGAATCCGCCGCAGGTCGGGATGATCGCGAAAGAAAATCCCGTACATGTCCCAGGTCTCCCGCTCCCACCAGTTCGCCAAGCTGAACACGTCGGTCACGGTCGGCACTGGGGTATCGGCCGACACCGTGAGCTTGACGCGGATGCGGCGGTTGTGGGTGAGGCTAAGCAAATTATAGACGACCTCGAAGCGCTCCTCGCGCTCGGGATAGTCCACGCCGCAGACATCCATGAGCTGCTTGAACTGGCAATTCACGTCGTCGCGCAGGAACTTAAGGACCCGCGCAATGCGTTCGCGCTCCACCGTAATGGACAGCTCGTCGTAATCGAGGTTTACCTCGCGCACCGCCTCGGGAAGGGCGGCTTGCACGTATTCCCCGAGATCGCGCAGCGCCAGATCCATGCTCTTCAGTTGCTCCCTAATTCACGTCCCGCGGCCGGCTCTATCGAATGCGAGCCCTAGCGAATGAGCGTACCCGTGCGCCTGATCTTTTTTTGCAGCTGAAGGATGCCGTAGACCAGCGCCTCGGCGGTCGGCGGACACCCGGGCACGTAGATGTCGACCGGGACGACGCGATCGCAGCCCCTCACGACCGAATACGAGTAGTGGTAGTAGCCGCCGCCGTTGGCGCACGAGCCCATCGAAATGACGTAGCGCGGCTCGGCCATCTGGTCGTAGACCCGGCGGAAGGCCGGGGCCATCTTGTTGGTCAGCGTGCCGGCGACGATGATGATGTCGGCCTGGCGCGGGCTCGGCCGCGGCACCACGCCAAAGCGGTCGAGATCATAGCGACTGACGTAGGCATGCATCATTTCGACGGCGCAACAGGCAAGCCCGAAGGTCATGGGCCACATCGAGCCGGCGCGCGCCCAGCTCACCAGCTTGTCGAACTGAGCGATCAGAAAGCCCTTGTCGTCGAGTTCACCGGTGACGCGTCCCCACAACTTGTCGTGGTCACGAACCAGCTCGCGATCCGAGCCGCCGAGCGGTGCGGGTGTTTCAATTATTCCCATTCCAGCGCTCCCTTTTTCCATTCGTATATAAATCCGATGGTCAGGATTGCCAGAAAAACGATCATGGACCAGAACCCAAACATCCCAATATCGGCAAGGGAAATGGCCCAGGGGAAAAGGAAGGCTACTTCAAGGTCGAAGATGATGAAAAGGATAGCGACAAGATAATACCGGACATCGAACTGAGCCCGAGCATCATCGAAGGCGTCGAAGCCGCATTCATACGCCGAAATCTTGTCCACGTCCGGCCGCTGCGGCGCGATGATGTAGGACGCGACGATGGCCATGACCGCGATGCCGATCGCAATGGCGAGAAAGATGAGGATTGGCACGTAGTCGGACAGGAACGCTTCCATGACAAAACCTCTGGTTCCGACCCATGCGCGGCCGGTTGACGCACGCACCCGCATCTCGACCGCATCTCGGCCAACAACCGCCGAAGGAGACACGCACGAACGTGTTCGAGACCGTGCCAGCGGTGCGGCGCCAAGCGCGTCGCGGCCAGCTCAATCAACGAGCGGAGAGTGGTTGGCGGGAGTGACGGGACTTCGAACCCGCGACCTCTGGCGTGACAGGCCAGCGCTCTAACCGACTGAGCTACACCCCCGGACGCGACCAGCACTCCAAGAGCGGGGTCGATGTACCCCCCGCCCCGCCGAGTGTCAAGCCGCGTGGCGGCTTGGCGTCAGCTTCATAAGCGGCACCGGGTCGGGTTCAGGGCGCGCTCGGATCGCCGCCGCCGCGTGGCGCAACGAGCACGGCGACGGGGAAGTTCTCGAACAGCGCTCCCACGGAGAAGCCAAAGCGGTCGGCACCCACGGGTTCAGGCGTGTAGCGCTGGTCCGTCAACGCATCGACCCACTCCGCGCCGACCGGCAGCCCCTCAGGCAGGATCACGCTCGTGTCCCCCCAGGCCGGACGACCCAACGGCCATGTGCCTAGACGGTCCATCATTCGCGCGACGAGACGCGGAACGACGACGACCATCGCCTGGTCTTCGCCGTCGCGAACGTAGGCGCACAGATGATCGCATCGCGGACCGACGGCCTCGGCCGTGCCATAGCCGCCGTCGAGAAACAGCGCCGGATAGCGCCGGCGAAGCCCAAGCAGCCGCCAGGTGACGAACAGTTTCACCGCCCCGTCCCGCCAGTCGCGGAGTAAACCTTTCACCGTTTCGACCGCGCCCTGCTCGGCCAGCGCCTCCTGGATCCGCCGCAAGAGCGTCGCTCTCAAGTCAAAATCGACGGGCCGCCGGTTATCCGGATCGACCAGGCTCAGTTCCCACAATTCACAGCCGCGATAGATGTCGGGAACCCCCGGCGCGGTGAGCTTGATGGCGGTCTGGGCAAGACCATAGATCATGCCCACCGGCGCGATCCGGTCATGCAGTCCGCGAAAGTCGGCGATGAACGGGTTGGTTTTTCGCGTGTCGAGTACCCGGCTGATGAACTCGCCAAGCCCGGCCTCGTACTCTTCGTCGGGAGCCAGCCAACTCGACCGACGCTTCGCCTCCCGGACCGCCTTGGTCATGTACTCCGTCATGCGCTGGCGAAAGACATCGACGGCATCCGCGTCCATCTCGCCGTCGCCGCTCAATTCGATCGGCCAAGCGCCCATCAGGGTCTGATAGAAAAGGTACTCATCGTTCTCGTCGGGCGCGTGGCCACCGCTGAATTCCGTCTTGCGGCGGCGATTAAGAGTTCGACCAGCGGCGGACCCGCGCCGTCCACTCGTCCGGCAATTCGGAGATGACGTTGATTCGCGCCCGGACATCCTCGCCACGCTTGGTATCGTGCGTGGCCAGACAGACCATCGCGTGCGGCCAGCGCTTCGCCTCGTCCTGGTTGAGGCGATGAAAGGCCGACAGGCTGGTCCCGAAGCGGTCGGGCTCGCCGCCTACTTCGTTGAGCGAGACCAAACGGTTGAAGCGGTAGAAGGCGGTATCCTCGACGCCCTTGGCCATCACCGGCCCGGTGTATTGCTGGAACTTCATCGCCAGCCGGCGGACTTCGCGGCGATTGAGGAGGTTGCTTCCCTCGCGGGCGATTTCGGTCGTCAGCATCTGAAAAATGAAATCGAAGACGCTCTTGTCGGGCCGATAGCTGCGCTTGCGCGCGTAGGCGATGGCCCACTCCAGGTCGCGACGGTCCTCGCTGGACGCGCCGCTGTCGTCGACGTAGGTCCGATAGACCGGGAAGCTCGCGACCACCTCGCGCAGTGCTTGGCGCAGCCCCACCAGCGTATAGTCGCGGATCTGCCAGCTCGTTTCGGTCAAGCGATTGTATTCGTTGGCGAGGACGCGCAGCTCGCTGGCGAGCTCCAGATCCATCGCCTGCTTCTTGCTCTGGTAGGTGATCTCTTCGAATATCGCCTGCGCGCCGATAAACCGCTCATAGGCGCGGTGCAGAACTCCTTCCGCTTCGGCGTTGACAAACAGACCGTTCACGCGGTTGAGGAAGTCGTATCCGGTGGTTCCGGCGATTGGCCAATCCTCGCGCAATCGTTCGTGCGGCGCGAGAATCTTCTCGACAACGATATAAAAGGGATCCTCGTCCTCATCTCCCCCTGCCTTGCCCTTCGCGACGCGCATCGCTGCGCTCGCCTTGCTTTGCAGGCGCTTCAGGTACTGCTTGGGATCGAACAGGCCGTCGATATGGTCGATCCGCAGACCGTGAATGCGGCCCTCCTCGATCAGCCGCAGAACAAGCTCGTGGACGTGATCGAAGACCGCGGGCACCTCGATGCGGATCCCGGCAAGGTCATTGATTTGAAAGAACCGTCGGTAATTGATTTCCTCGGCGGCCACCCGCCAGAACGCCAGCCGGTAGGGCTGCGCTTCGAGCAGGCGGTGCAGCGGCTCGAAGCTCGCATGATTACCGGCGATCCCGTTGAACCTTTCGAGCTCCGCGTCGAGCGCCTTGGCCACGGCCGGTATTCGCGCGATTTCGCTCAGACGTCGTTTCAATCCCTCCGCCTGGCTCCGCCGGGTCGAGCGATCGCGCGCCGTGCGCGGCCGGCGGGCAAGGTCGCGAACGCCGGCGACGATACCCTGCAGCGCCCGCAACTCTTCGAGAGTCAGCCGCTCTTCCCGCGTGAGCGTTTCGAGGACCGGGCGGAGAATGCGGCCATACTGGCCGGGCGTCACTGGGAAGCGATGCTCGTAATACCAGACGCTGAAGCTGCCCTCGGCCGCAGCAAAGGCAAGCTTGAGTTCGCCACCCTCGAGGGTGGCGCCGTAGTGATTGCCAAGGACGGGAAGCAGCACCTTGTCGAGCAGTTCCAGCTTCGCCGGACTCCAGTCAATGTCGAAGTATTCGGCGAAGGGTGACTCCTCGCCCCACTCGAGGACGTCCAGCCACCAGGCATTGTCGGCGCGGCCGATCCCCATGTGATTGGGAACAAAATCGAGGATCTGGCCAAGCCCGTGCGCGCTGAGCTCGCGGCCAAGCGCGCGAAAGCTGTCCTCGTCGCCGATCTCCGGATTGAAGGCGTTGTGATCGGTGATGTCGTAGCCATGCGTACTGCCCTCCCTCGCCTTCAGGTAGGGAGAGGCATACAGATGGCTGACGCCGAGCTCGGCCAGATAAGGAACGAGCTGGCGGGCATCATCGAAGGTAAACGCGCTATTGAACTGAAAACGGTACGTCGCGCGCGGCAGATAGAGATCGGAGGCATCGGACACTTCGTTCACCGCCACGTCCTCCCCTAGTGGTCTGATCCTGACGCTTAAATCCTTAAGCGTCAGGCGAATCAGCCCACCGGATCAATCGGTTGGTGGTTCGATTCAGCTGACGGATGGGTACCATCCGTCAGCATCGAACCACTAGGCTCGGTCGAGGTAGAAGGCCGCGGTCCATGGCATCAATCGTTCGACCGGCAACGCCCGATCAAAGCCCTCGGTCGCGTGCAGCAATTCGCCCCGCACGTCGAGATCCGGCGTCGCGGCGGCCTCGGCCGACATGTTGGCGATGAGGGTCAGGGCGGAGCCGTCGCCCAATCGCCACTCGAGCACCATGGCCGCGCCGTCACGCCAGCGCACCGAGCCGCCATCACGCATGCCGCTTAATCGCGGCGCCAATTCCGCATGGCGCAGCGCGAGCAGCCGCTTGTGCAGGGCCAAAACCTCACGGTGCCCGGCGCCCTCGCGCCCGTCCCAGTCCAGCTTGCTGTTGTCGAACGTCGACATAGCGCTCGGGTCGGGAATCTTCGCCCTCGCCTCCGGACTGCTGAACTCGGGGAACGAGGCGAACTCCTTCCGCCGGCCCTCGCGCACCGGTTCTTCGAGATCCGGCCCCAGATCACAGAAGAACTGGAACGGCCGCTCCGAGGCCCACTCCTGGCCCATGAACAGCATTGGCGGCGCCGGCGACAGCAGCAGGATCGTGGTCGCGGCGGTCATGGCCTCGGCCGGAGCGAGCGCGTTGATCCGATCGCCGAAAGCCCGATTGCCGATCTGATCATGATTTTGGATGAACGTCACGAAGGACGTGGCCGGCAGCCCGGCGCTCGGCTCGCCGCGAATCTCGCCGTCACGGAACGGCGAGGGATCGCCCTGGTAGGCGAACCCCTCGGTCAGACACCGCGCCAGATGCTCTCCCGGCCGGTCGGCGTAGTCGGCGTAATAGCCGCCGCTCTCGCCCGTCACCAGGACATGATAGGCGTGATGGATATCGTCATTCCACTGCGCGACGTAATGGCGCGGCCGCAGCGCCTCGTCACGATCGAGATAGCGAGACTCGTTGTCGTCGTTCTCGAGCACAAGATGAACATGGCGGCCGGGCTCGATCCGGGCGTGAACGGTCTCCGCCAGCTCTATCAAGATATCGGGCGCGGACGCGTCGTCGATGGCGTGCACCGCGTCGAAGCGGAGGCCGTCGAAACGGTATTCATTGAGCCAATACAGCGTGTTGTTGATAAAAAAGTCGCGCACGACGCGGCTGTCGGCGCCGTCGAAGTTGATTGCCGCGCCCCACGGGGTGTGCTTGTCGGGGTTGAAAAACCGCTCGGCGTAGGCGTGGAGGTAGTTCCCGGAAGGACCGAAGTGGTTGTAGACGACATCAAGAAAGATCATCAGCCCGAGACCATGCGCGGCATCGACGAGAGCCTTCAAATCCTCGGGCCGGCCATAGACGGACTCTGGCGCGAATAGCGTGACGCCATCGTAGCCCCAGTCGCGGGTTCCCGGAAAGTCGTTGACCGGCATCAGCTCGACCGCCGTCACCCCTAGCGACTTGAGATACTCAAGGCGGTTCATCACGCCCTTGAAGGTGCCCTCCGGCGAGAACGTGCCGACGTGCAGCTCGTAGAAGACGGCCTCTTCCCACGGCCGCCCCTTCCATTCCGCGTGCTTCCAGGCGTAGGCGGCCGGATCGATCACCTCGCTCGCGGCATGGACATCATCCGGCTGAAACCGCGACGCCGGGTCCGGGACCTTGAGGTCGCCGTCGATCTGGAAGCGATAACGGGTTCCGGCGCCGGCATCGGCGAGCGTTGTCTCGCACCATCCCGAGGCGTTCTTCTCGAGCGGCACGACGCGCTCGCCGCCCGGCCCGTCCAGGCGCAACGCGACGCGTTCGGCGTCGGGCGCCCACAGCCTAAAGCGAACGCCATCCGCGCCAAGCTCGGCACCGAACGGCATGCGATGGTCGAAAGTTGTCATATCAGGCCCCCGCCTCGCCGTTGGAGTTTGTCGCCTGCATCAGAACGAGCGAGCGAGGCTTGACCGCGTAACGCTCGCCCTCGCGGCAAACGATATCGGCCGGAAACCCTCCATCGGCGTTTGTATCGATCACCACGCGCCAAGCCGAGCCGCCGTTGAGGCCCGGCACGGTCCAGTCGACGTCTTCGTGATGCGGATTGCAGATCACAAAGAAGCTGTCGTCGGTTTGCGGCTCGCCGGCCGCCGTCAGATGGTACTCGCCCGCTTCGCCACGGATCAGAAAGCTGAGCCGGAGCTTGCTGCCGTCTTCCCAATCGGCATCCCTCATATTCGAGCCGTCCGGATTGAGCCAGGAGATGTCCTGGATCTCCGTACCCGGGATCAAGCGGCGATGAAAAAAGCGATTGCGGTGAAAAACGATGTGATCGCGACGCAGCTGAATGAGCCGCCGCGTGAAGTCGAGGAATTGCTGATTGTCCTCGCTGAGATTCCAGTCGATCCAGCTGATTTCGCTGTCCTGGCAGTAGGCGTTGTTGTTGCCGCCCTGGCTGCGGCCGAACTCGTCGCCGGCTACAATCATCGGCAGCCCCTGCGACACCAGCAGCGTCGCCAGCATATTGCGGCGCTGGCGCAATCTGAGGCGATTGATCGCCGGATCGTCGGTCTCGCCCTCGGCGCCGCAGTTCCAACTGTTGTTGTTGTCCGTTCCGTCGCGATTGTCCTCGAGGTTGGCCTCGTTGTGCTTACCGTTGTAGCTGACGACATCGGCCAGCGTGAAACCGTCGTGGGCGGTCAGAAAGTTGACCGATGCCCACGGCCGGCGGCCAAGGACATCGAAAAGATCGCTCGAGCCGGTGATGCGGGTGGCGAACTCGGGCTGAACGCTGTCGCCTTTCCAGAACTGCCGCACGGTGTCGCGGTAACGGTCGTTCCATTCCGCCCATCCGGCCGGAAATCCGCCAAGCCGGTAGCCGCCGTCGCCCACGTCCCAGGGTTCGGCGATCAGCTTGACCCGCGACAACACCGGGTCCTGCCGCACGGCATCAAGAAATCCGCAGTGATAGTCGAACTGCCCGTGTTCCTCGCGGGCCAGCGTCGTCGCCAAGTCGAAGCGGAACCCGTCGACGTGCATTTCCTTGACCCAATAGCGCAGCGAGTCCATGACCAACTGGAGAACCCGCGGATGGCGCAGGTCGAAGACGTTGCCGCACCCGGTAAAATCCATGTAGTAGCGCTCGTTACCGGGCACGAGGTGATAGTAAGAGGCGTTGTCGATACCGCGAAAGGACAGCGTCGGGCCCATTTCGCTGCCTTCGGCGGTGTGGTTGTAGACCACGTCGAGGATCACCTCGATCCCGGCCGTATGCATGACCTGCACGAACGTCTTGACCTCGCCGAGCATGCTCGACGTCAGGTAACGCGGGTCCGGCGCGAAAAACGCGAGCGTGTTGTAGCCCCAGTAGTTGGTCAGGCCCTTTTCGACCAGATGCCGGTCGTCGAGAAACGCCTGGACCGGGAGCAGCTCCACCGCGGTGATGCCGAGCGAAACCAGGTGGTCGACCGCCGCCCGCGACGACAGGCCCTCGAAGCTGCCGCGGATCTTTTCAGGCACGTCGGGCAGTCGAACCGTGAAACCCTTCACGTGCATCTCGTAGACGATGCTCTCGTGCCACTCGGTGCGCGGCGCGCGATCGTCGCCCCAGGTGAACGCCGTATCGACGACCCGGCATTTCGGCATGTAGCGGGCGTTATCGCGCTTATCGAAGCTAAGGTCGGCGGCCTTGTCGCCGATCCGGTAGCCGAAGTTGGCGTCGTGCCAGCGCAATCCGCCGACAAGGGATTTGGCGTAAGGGTCGATCAGAAGCTTGTTGGCATTGAAGCGGTGCCCCGCCGCCGGTTCGTACGGGCCGTGCACCCGGTAGCCGTAAAGCTGGTTCGGCCGGACATCCGGCAGATAGCCGTGCCAGATCTCATTGGTGTATTCCGGCAAGGCCAGTCGCGCGATCTCACGCTTGCCCTGCTCATCGAACAGACAGAGATCCACGCTTGTCGCATTCTGCGAAAAAAGGGCGAAGTTGACGCCCTTGCCGTCCCAGGTCGCGCCGAGGGGGTACTGGTTCCCCGGCCACACGCGATAGGTGTTGTCAGCCATTAACATTGCCCCGTGGTCGGACGAGAGAGGTGAAGGCGCAGCGAACCTAGTGGCGACTCCCGGCGCCGACATTAACAAAAAGTCTGCGAGAGGTTCGCGAAGGCGAGCGGCGAGCGAAAGGCGAGCGGCAAGCGAGAGATCCTTTGAGAGCCATGGGCGCGAATAAACTGGTGGGCGGTGACGGGCTCGAACCGCCGACATCCACGGTGTAAACGTGGCGCTCTACCGACTGAGCTAACCGCCCACGGCGAACCAACAGAGCCAGAAATGATGGCGCTATTAAGGAGACGTGACGCGCGAATCCGGACAACAAATAACCCCGGACGACCGAGACACTTGCGGCGTCAGCGCCACGATCGTCCGAGCGGCTTGAATTAACCCTGTAGGAGCTAGTTCAGAGAGTCCTTGAGGCCTTTCCCCGCCTTGAACTTCGGAACCCTGGATGCACCGATCTGGATGGTTTCGCCGGTGCGCGGATTGCGGCCTTCCGAAGCCGCGCGATCCGAAACCGAGAACGTTCCAAATCCGATCAGCCGGACCTCATCACCGCTCTTCAGAGCGTTCGTGATCGCATCAAACACACCATCGACAGCTTTCGCCGCATCCTTCTTGGACAAGCCGGTATCGTCCGCAATTGTTTCGACCAAATCATTCCTGTTCAAGCCAAATACCCCCCTCTATTGTCAGGAGTGTGAAACGGTGCGGCAGGGCACCGCGAATCCTGACAGGCGTACTACAAAATGTAGGGTTCCGCAACCAGTCGTCGCATCGATCACCCCTGTCTTCGTGCGCTTTATGGCTTGTCGATGAGTAAAGCACGGGCGCCTTCGGCGCTTCATGTGGTGGGCGCGTTCGGCGCTTCATGTGGTGGGCGGCGCGCGCTGAACGGCGCCGCCAGGGCCCAAGTGCCCGGATATGCGCCGCCGGCCGTTACAGCGGCGAACGCCATGACTTTCGCGTTCGAAGTTGCTATATCCACTTCTCGGGTTCGGTCCCGACAACCCCCTCCGCGGAGATCAAGTCGGCACATGAAAAACATCGGCCAAATGATGAAGCAGGCCCAGAAGCTCCAGGCCAAGATGGCCGAGATGCAGGAGCAGCTGGCCAATACCGAAATGACCGGCGACGCCGGCGGCGGCATGGTCCACGTGACCGTGACCGGAAAGGGCGAGGTCCGCAAGATCCGCATCGATCCGTCGCTGGTCGATCCGAACGACGTCGAGGTCCTCGAGGATCTGTTGGTTGCCGCCTTCAACGACGCCAAGGCCAAGGTCGAGGCGCATATTTCCGAGCATATGTCGGAGTTGACGGGCGGCATGAAGTTGCCGCCGGGCCTACAGTTCCCGATGTAACGGCGCCGAGACAAAGCGCTCGTCGCTCGAGCCGGCTTTCGTTGCTAGGCCGCGGGCGTCCTCGCTGATCCGACCGATGTCCGATATCGACCGACTGATCCAGGCCCTGGCCAAGCTGCCCGGACTGGGGCCGCGTTCGGCCCGCCGCGCGGCGTTGTACATGCTCGAGCGCCGCGAGACGGTGTTGGCGCCGTTGGTTCAGGCGCTGGCGAGTACGGTCGAAACCGTCAGGACATGCTCGAGGTGCGGCAATCTCGACAGCGCCGATCCATGCGCGATCTGCACCGATCCGAGGCGCGATGGCGCCATCCTGTGCGTCGTCGAGGACGTCGCCGACGTCTGGGCGCTGGAACGATCCCACACCTTCCGCGGCCGCTATCATGTCCTCGGCGGGACGTTGTCGGCGCTCGACGGGGTGGGACCGGAGGATCTAAACATTGCCACCCTGGTCCGACGGGCGCGGGCGGCGGAGATCACCGAGGTCGTCCTCGCCACCAGCCTCACCGTCGATGGTCAGACGACGGCGCACTACATCGTCGATCGGCTGGAGGGATGCGGAGTGTTGATCTCGGCCATCGCCCACGGCATCCCGCTCGGCGGCGAGCTCGACTACATGGACGACGGCACTTTGGGCGCGGCGCTGAAAGCGCGCCGGCCGATGGGCCGACGCTGAGTAGGCCGGTTATTGGCCGTCGGCGAGAAAGCGTCATTGATCCGCCATATCGGTTCAGCGGGCATCGTGAAAAATGATGCCGAGGGTGTAGCGCCGGCCCGAGCGGATCTCGCAGACCCCGTGACGGAGATTGAGGCGATGGAATCCGCGACGACCTCGCGCCGGGCGGTGCTGGCCGGCGAAGATGACGGCGTCGCCGTGCTCGAGCGGCACCACATGCACCCGAGCCTGCTTGCGCGGCCGCTGTTCCGTCATGACAAACTCGCCGCCGGTGAAGTCACGGGCCGGCGCCGAGAGCAGGACGGCGGCCTGCAGCGGAAACGCGAGATTGCCATAAAGATCCTGGTGCAGGCTGTTGAGTTCGCCTTCCTTGTAGGCCAGGAGCAGCGGTGTCGGCCGGGTTTGGCCCGCCGCGCGACAACGCTCCAGAAACCCGTCAAGGGCCGCCGGGTAGCGCACGTCGCTCCCCAGCGCGTCGCTCCAGCGCTCGGCGACAAGGGCAAGCGGCGGATAGAGCCGCGTTCTAAGGTCTTGAACAATTCCCGGCAGGGGATAGGCGAGATAGCCGTACGTGCCCCGGCCGAAGCCATGGCGCTCCATCACCAGCTTCTTGCGAAAAGGCGCCTCCTGCGCGTAAAGCCCAACGAGCGCGGCGCAGGACCGCGCATCCAGCAGGTTCGAAACGATGGCCCAGCCGCGCGCGTCAAGAGCGGTTCCGATGGCCTCCCAATCCAACTCGTCCAACCGTTCGCCCGCGGTCCACGATGGCTCCCGCATCCCGGCGGCGCCGGCGGGGTCCATCGCGCCCGTCGCCGGCATCCTCACGCCCCCGCCTCGCGGGCGAGCAGAGCGCGCTTGCGCTCGGCGCCCCAGCGGTAGCCGGACGCCTTGCCGTCGCCGCGAACCACTCGGTGACACGGGATGGCGAGCGCGACCGGGTTGGCCGCGCAGGCTTGGGCGACCGCGCGAGCGGCTTGCGGTGCGCCGAGACCCTCCGCAATCTCGCCGTAGCTCCTGGTTTCGCCCAATGGAATATCCTTCAGCGCCTGCCAGACGCGCTGTTGAAAGGCGGTACCGCGAATGTCGAGCGGCAGGTCGAGTCCCACCGCCGGCGCCTCGACGTGGTCCACCACCTTTGCAACCAGGGCGGCGAACGCCGGGTCGTCATCGACCAAACGCGCTTTGGCGAAGCGCCGCCGAAGATCGCCGACCAGAGCCTCCGGCGCGTCGCCGAGAGCGATGGCGCACACCCCCTTCTCGGTCGTCGCCACCAGGATCGAGCCCAACGAGCAGCGACCGAGCGCGAAGCGGATTTCGGAATCGGCGCCGCCGGCGCGGAAATCGCGCGGGCGCATGCCGAGGATGGCGTCGGCGGCGGCGTAGAACCGGCTGCTCGAATTGAAGCCGGCGTCATAGATCGCCGCGGTCACGCTCGGCGCGCCGTCGAGCGCGTCGCGCAGTCGGCGGGCGCGATCGGCGGCGGCATAGGCGCGCGGCGTGACACCGGCGACGGCCTTAAAGACCCGGTGGAAATGGTAAGGGCTCAGACCGACGGCCGCGGCCAACGTATCGAGAGCGGGTGGTTCCTCGGCGGCCTCGATCAACCGGCACGCCAGGGCGATCTTCGCGGCCTTCACCCGCGCCGGCGATGTTGTCTCCGGCGCGCAGCGCTTGCATGGGCGAAATCCCGCCGCCGCCGCCTCGTCGGCCCCGGCATGGAAGACGACGTTACCTCGCAACGGCCGGCGTGCCGCGCACGAGGGTCGGCAAAAGATACCGGTGGTCCGGACCGCATAGCAAAAGACACCGTCGGCGCCGGGATCGCGGGCGAGAACCGCGGCCCAGCGGGCGTCATCGGTGTCGAAGCGCCGCCTCGTTGGCGCCGGCGCGGGCCTTAACGATGAAGCGATACCATGATCCATGAGCTTTTTCCTGGCTTGCGCGGACGTTACCACACTCGGCTTTCCTCGAATGTGGCCCAGGCAATCCGTCCCGGCACTCCGAAACTTGCTTCCGAATTCGGGAAGCTTCAGGGCAATCGCGCAGAAGCGGGCAGCAGAGGCTCATGGGCGGCCGGCTCGACCGCAAGATCCCGCCGCTTAGCGCTTGACGAACTTGAAGAACCGGCTGGTGTCGTCGCCGCTCACCTGCTCCTGATAGAGGAACGCGAGCTTGTTCTCCTCGAACTTGGCGAACAGCTCGTCCCACGAGATGTCGTCGAGGCGGTCGGTGTCGCCGGAGGGAGCTGCCGTTGCTGCTCGCCGGGGTCGACGGCTTGGCCGCGCAAGGCGTCGAATTGTTACGCGCTGGCGGTTCTCAACATCAATCGTGACAGCATGGCCCGCTTCGGCTTCTCGCCGCCGACGCGGGTGTTCGAGGCGGCCGGCGCCGGCGCTTGCTTGATCACCGACGCATGGGAAGGGATCGATGCCTTTCTTGCGCCGGGCGAAGAGGTCCTCGTTGCCGCCGATGGCGGTGACGTCGCCCGGTTGGTGTCGGGGCTGTCGGCAAAGAGGGCTCGTTGTATCGGCGAGAAGGCGCGAGCACGCGTTCTCGCCCACCACACGTATGCCCGGCGGGCGAGGCTGGTGGAAAGCGCTTTGAGCGGCGCGGCTCTCGCGCCGTCGGAGCTGGCGCGATGAAGCAGCCTTTGCGCATCGTCATTCTTGTTCTTCGATTACCACCGCACGTACGGGGTCGCGATCAAGGTCGGGCGGATCTTCAACACCTACGGCCCCCGCATGCAGGCCGATGACGGCCGCATCATCTCCAACTTCGTCGTCCAAGCGCTTGAGAACAGACCGCTCACCGTCTACGGCGACGGCAGCCAGACCCGCTCGTTCTGCTATGTCAGCGACATGGTCGAGGCGTTGATCCAGCTGATGGACTCATCGCACGACATCGTCGGCCCGGTCAACCTGGGCAACCCCCACGAAGTGCCGGTGCTCGAGCTCGCCCGCCGGGTCATCGCGATGACGCAAACCAGCGCGCCGATCGTGTTCAAGCCGTTGCCGCCCGACGATCCCAGCCGGCGGCGGCCGGATATCGGATATGCGCGGGAGAAACTTCGCTGGGAGCCGCGCCGGCCGCTGGCCGAAGGTTTGGCGGCCACGATCGCCTATTTCGAGACCAGCCTGCGATCCCGCGAGCGTCGTTATGGCGACGGCGCCACCGCGCCGGCCCCCACCGCGTGCGTGGAGCTTGTGGCCACGGAGGCCCGGCCCGAACGGCTGGCGGGCCTGCGCTTGCTCTCGGGCGCGCGGCTGGGCCTGAGTGGCGAGACAGGCGCCGACGGCGCGGCCGGCCCTCACCCGGCGGCGCGCGCCGGGGTCGAGCCTTAGGCGCGAGGTCCGGGGATGCGGTTCGTCTACTTCACTCACTCGCTGGTCTCGGACTGGAATCACGGCAACGCCCATTTCCTTCGCGGCATCCTGCGTGAGCTCCGGCGACGCGGACATCAGGTCGTGGCCTACGAACCGGCGGATGGCTGGTCTCGCCGCAACCTTGTCGAAACAGGCGGCGCCGGCGCCATCGCCCGCTTCGCCGAGCGCTTTGCGGACCTGACGGCCGCGACCTACAATTCGGACCGCGGGCCCGGCGGCTTTGATCTTGATGCCGCTCTCGCCGATGCCGACGTCGTGATGGTCCACGAGTGGAACGAGCCGTGGCTGGTCGGAGCCATCGGCGACCACCGCATCCGCGGCGGCCGCTACTGCTTGTTCTTTCACGATACCCATCATCGCGCCGCCACCGCGCCGGGCGAACTGGCCCGGTTCGATCTCTCCGGCTATGACGGGGTGCTCGCTTTCGGCGAGGCGATCGCTGAGATATATCGCCGCCGCGGTTGGGCGGATCGGGTATGGACGTGGCACGAGGCGGCGGATGTGAGCCTGTTCCGGCCGCTGCCGGAGATCGACAAGCAGGCCGATCTTGTCTGGATCGGCAACTGGGGCGACGGCGAGCGCACAACCGAGCTGCGCACCTTTCTGCTTGATCCTGTTCGCGCGCTCGCCCTGTCCGCGCGGGTTCACGGCGTTCGCTATCCAACGGAGGCGGTCGCCGCCTTGGCCGACGCCGGGATTTCCTATGGCGGCTGGCTTGCCAACGATCTGGTGCCCGAGGTGTTCGCCGCTCACCGCCTTACGGTTCACGTGCCGCGGCGGCCTTATGCCGAGGCTCTGCCGGGGATTCCGACGATCCGCGTCTTCGAGGCGCTCGCTTGCGGCATACCCCTTGTCTCCGCGCCGTGGGATGATTGCGAGGGATTGTTTCGCCAGGGCCGCGATTTTCTTGTCGCCGCCGATGGAGCGGCGATGGGCGAGGCCTTGCGGCTGCTTCTCCACGACCCGGCGGCGGCGGCCGAACTGTCGGCGAGCGGGCTCGAAACCATCCGCGCCCGCCACACCTGCGCTCACCGGGTCGACGCGCTGCTCGCGATCCGCGAGTTCATCGACGGGCCCACGCCCAGCCGACACGAGGCATATGCGTAGGTTCCAGCCCATGAACCGGTCATCGATCGCGACGCGAGGCGGACGGGCGGTCATGTTCTTGCCAACCGGATATTAGGCTAGCTAGCTCAAGACGGCGAAAGGCCCGCCAGGCGCAGCATCGTCATCGGGCCGAGGCGTTCGAGCTTGGCCATCTCGCGCGCATCGCGCACGAAGAGCGATCCGGCGAAGCCGAGGGCATTGATCGATATGTTCTCCACTCGTTCACGCGCGCGCGGCACCGCCAGCATCCACCGCCGTGTCACCAGCACATTGTAGGGGCAACGCAATCGGCCGTTCGCGACAATGCCGGCGGCGGCGACTAGATCCAGATAACGCCGGTGGAGATCATCCGCGCTCGCACGTTCATGCCATCGTCCATGCCATCGTCCATGCCATCGCCGGAAAGCGTGGCGAAACGGCACATCGAGCACATCTCCGCCGGCGCGATCCAGCAACGGCTGAATCGGAAGTGGCGGCCCCTCGGGCGCGAGCGGCAGAGGGACCAGTTGCAGGTGTTTGTGCGGCTGGCTGGCGCCGGCGATTGTCCCGCCATTGTAGAAGCCGAGACCGTCGATCTCGTCCAAACAAAGCGCCATTGCCGCCCAGTCGGCCGGCGTGAGCAGCGTTTCCTGATCCTCGAAGGCGCGGGTCACGATCAACAGGTGGCTGTCGATCACGTTGAATTTGTTCAACAGGCAAAGGTGCGTCGGCGAGAGGTCGGCGACGAACAGATCCGCATCATAAGGCAAGAACGGATTGGTCGCGAGACCGGCTTTCGCTTCACTTTCAATCCGCGCCACCCGCTCGGCGTCCTTGCGCGCAAGAGACGCCATGACGCGGACGACGAACCGCACGCCGCCATCGGCAACGAAGCGCTCTTCGGTCGGGACCGGCTGAAGAGCGCCTGCGCGCAACGCCCGCTTCGCCCGGTCCGCCGCCAGACTCGTCAGGGTCCCTCGCCGAAATGAGCAAGCCTGGGGGATCATCGGCGCGTCGGCGCTTTTCCTAACCGCACATCAAAAAGGCGCCGAACCAGCGCACGATGTCGGGGCGGCTGTAGCCGAACCACGCAACGAGAAGGGCCACGAGCGCGAGCACGACCATCATGGCGCGTCCGCCAACACGTGTGTCCAACTTCGTGATCATGCCGTTTCCACAGCCCGTTTGAGGCGGTCCACCGGGACCTCGCGTATGGGCAGATTAAGAATGGCGGCGACCAGGCTCAATCCGACCGCGATCAACCAAACCATATCATACGAGCCGGTGAGGTCGTAGATGTAGCCGCCAAGCCAGCCGCCGAAAAACGCGCCGATCTGGTGGAACAGAAAGACGATGCCCGCGAGCATGGACATGTTCTTGAGCCCGAAGAAGGTCAAGACGGTGCCGTTGGTCAGCGGCACGGTGCTCAGCCACAACAGGCCCATGACGACGCCGAACGCATAGGCCGAAAACGCGCTCAGCGGCAGGTAGACGAACGCGACTATGGCGACGGCGCGCCCGGCGTAGATCGTAGACAGCAGCAGCGGCTTGGCGATCCGCCCGCCCCACAACCCGGCGAGGTACGTCCCGGCAATGTTGAACAGGCCGACCAGCGCCAGCACCGTCGTGCCGACCGACAGCGGAAGTTGCCGATCGAACAGGTAGGCCGGGAGATGGACGGCGATGAAGACCACCTGAAAACCGCAGACGAAAAAACCGAAGGAGAGCAGCCAGAAGCCGCGGTGGACGCAGGCCTCGCCCAGCGCTTGGCGACTGGTCAACTCCGGCTCGGCCCGCCCGCCGGCATCGGGCAGGCCGACGAGGCCGGCGGCGAGCGGAGCCATGAACAAGGCAATCACGGCAAGGATCACTAAGGCTGCCGACCAGCCATGCCCCGAAATCAGCGCGAGCGTTCCGGGGACCATGGCGAACTGACCGAACGATCCGACCGCGGCGGCGATGCCCATGGCAAGGCTGCGCTTTTCCGCCGGCACCGCCCGGCTGACGGCGCCGAAGACCACGGCAAAGCTGGTCCCGCTGAGACCGAGGCCGATCAGCACGCCGGCGCTCGCGGACAACTGCAACGGTGTCGCCGAGTAGGCCATCGCAAACAGCCCCAGGGCGTAAAGCAATGCACCGCCAATAATCGCCTTGCCGGCGCCAAAGCGGTCGGCCAGCATCCCGGTAACCGGTTGCGAAGCGCCCCAAACCAGGTTCTGCAGCGCTATGGCGAAGGCGAACTCCTCGCGGCCCCAGCCGTACGTCGCGCTCATCGGCTGAAGGAACAGCCCGAAGCCGTGGCGAACGCCGAGCGAAATCGCCAGAATCAGGGCGCCGGCGGCGAGCATCACGGCCGGCGTTCGCCACGAGGCCGCGGGCCACCGGGGGATCGGCATCGGGCGTCTCCTTCGTCACATGGCCGCGCGCTACAAACCCGCTTCGATGGCAATCGCGCTCAGATTGTCGAGGAGCGCGAAGAGCGCGTCGCATTCGTCCGCGCCCAAGCGGCAGCCTCCCGACATATTGTTGCATGTGCCGCCTCGATCCTGGCCATCAACGCCCGCGCGGCTGAGAACGATCTTTCGTTCATCGCTGCGTCGCGACGGCAAGCCCAGAGAAGATTTTTGCTTGCCATGAAATGCGCGCGTCGTCCTGGCCGTCAATGTTCCACGTAAGAATGTTGACCCTCGTGCAACCCGCCTGGATGACCGCGAAGCGCCGCCGCCCGAACCTTTGTTGGGACTCCGCGTGTCCGCGTCCTGCTACGTTTCACCCGCGCGGCGTCAAAATAATGCACCATGACGGCGAATAAGGTGTAAAGTCTCAATCGGCCAAGTTGTTGTCTTTATTGCCCTGCCTCGTTTGGGTATATATCGAATTAGATCCCAGTGAATGACAGCGTCTCGATGAGAGTCATGAAGACCACCGGTCGCCACGATGGAAGCTGAGGTCCCCTCCGGCATCCGAGTCGCCGTGGTGGAGGATGAGTTCATGATCGCCATGGCGGTCGAAGCCGCCGTCCTCGACGCCGGCGGTGTCGTCGTCGAAATGGCCGCCACCCTCAATCAGGCACTCGATCTCGCGCGAAACGGCGAATTCGACGCCGCGCTCCTCGATATCAATCTCAACGGCGAGCACAGCTTTCCGGTCGCGAAGGCACTTGAAGAGCGTGGAATCCCATATGCGTTCGTTACCGGCTACGGCCGGCAAATGGTTCCGGAAGCCTTCGCCGCCGCGCCGCTGCTGACCAAGCCATACGCCCGCGAGGACCTGATCCGCATCCTCGCCGGCCTTGCCGCCGCGCCGGCGCGATAGTGGTCTGATCCTGACGGTTGAGGACTCAAGCGTCAGGATCGGACTACGAACCACCGATCTTTGTTGTTCGTGGTCTCGCCGACACGATAAGACCATCTTCGTACGGACTGTGATGAGGCTGCAATCGATGGCGCCGACTACCGCCGGGCGCGACGCGCGAACGCATGAAACTTCGATCGGCACGTCGGCCGGCCCCGGCGAGCGTCGGTTCGTCGGCGGAGGGCTGAGCCATGGCCCCGCCGCTGCTGATGCTGCGTGATATCCACTTGACCTTCGGCGGCGCGCCGCTCCTTCAGGGCGCCGAGCTGACGGTATCGGACGACGAGCGGCTCTGTCTCGTCGGGCGCAACGGATCGGGCAAGTCAACCTTGCTGAAGATCGCCGCGGATCAGATCGAAGCCGATGCCGGCGAGCGGTTCGTCCAGCCCGGCAAGACGATCCGCTATCTCCCGCAGGAGCCGGATCTTACGATGTTCACAACGACCCGAGCCGTCGTCGAAGCGGGCCTGGCGCCGGGCGACGATCCTCATCGTGGCCGGATGTACCTCGACGCCCTGGGGCTCACCGGCGAGGAGGACACCGCTTGGCTGTCCGGCGGCGAAGCGCGGCGCTGCGCTCTGGCCGGCGTATTGGCCCCGGAGCCCGACATCCTGCTCCTGGACGAACCGACCAACCACCTTGACCTGCCGGCGATCGAGTGGCTGGAAGCGACGCTATCGGGCCTACGCTCGGCCCTGGTGCTGATCAGCCACGACCGGCGATTCCTCGAGACGCTCTCGCGATCGACCGCGTGGCTTCATGACGGCCAGAGCCACCGTATCGAGCGAGGCTTCGCGGAGTTCGAAAGCTGGCGCGACGACTTTCTCGAACGCGAGCAACTGGAGCGCCACAAGCTGGACCGCAAGCTGGCGGCCGAGGCCGACTGGCTCCGCTACGGCGTAACCGCCAGGCGCAAGCGCAACCAGGGCCGGATGCGCGCGCTGGAGACCCTGCGCGCCAAACGCCGCGAGCAGAGTCCAAGCGGCGGAACGGTCAAACTGACGACGACCGAAACCCGCGTGTCGGGAAAGATCGTCATCGAGGCCAAGGCGGTTTCCAAGGCTTTCGCCGGCGTGCCCATCGTCGCCGATGTCACCGCCCGGGTTCAGCGCGGCGACCGGGTCGGCATCATCGGCCCCAATGGCGCCGGCAAGACCACCCTGCTCGGTCTCCTGAGCGGAGCGCTGGCCCCGGACGGCGGGACGGTGCGCCTTGGCGCCAATGTTGCGATGGTTTCGCTCGATCAGCGCCGCGCCAGCCTGGATCCGGCGGCGAGCCTGGCCGATACCCTCACCGGCGGGCGCGGCGATACCGTCAGCGTCGGTGGTCAAAGCCGCCACGTCATCGGGTACATGAAGGACTTCCTGTTCAAGCCCGAGCAGGCGCGCACACCGGTGGCGGCGCTGTCCGGTGGGGAACGCGGCCGGCTCACGCTGGCCCGCGCGCTCGCCCAGCCCTCGAACCTGCTGGTCCTGGACGAACCGACCAATGATCTCGACCTGGAAACCCTCGACCTGCTGCAGGAGATGCTGGCTGACTACGCCGGTACGGTCCTGCTCGTCAGCCATGACCGCGACTTCCTCGATCGGGTGGTGACGTCCATCCTTGCCGCCGAAGGCAACGGCCGGTGGATCGAGTACGCCGGCGGCTACAGCGACATGCTCGCTCAGCGCGGATGCGGCCCCACACCGGGCCCGCGGCGGGCCGCGAAATCGGAAACGGCGCCTCTCCCGGCCGAAGCAACGCCGGCCGCATCGCCCGCGCCTTCGTCGCCCGCGCCCCCGCGCCGGCGCAAGTTGTCGTTCAAGCAGGCCCATGCCCTGAAAACGCTGCCGGCAAGGATCGAGAAACTCCACGCCGAGATCGCCGGACATCACGAGACATTGTCCGACCACGACCTCTACGCCCGCCATCCCGAGGCGTTCAAGCGCGCGAGCGAAGCGCTAAGCGCGGCCGAACTGGGCCTTGCCGCCGCGGAGAACGAATGGCTGGCTCTCGAACTGCTACGCGAGGAGCTCGAAGGCGCATGATCGAATATGGTACGTGAAGGACCGCCGTGACGGACGCCAACGAGCTTAAGCGCCACGCGCCGGCGACGGTGCGCAATCGCGAGCCGATCCGCGAGGTGCTTGGCCGACTCCTTCCCGCAGGCGGGACCGTGCTCGAGATCGGCTCGGGCAGCGGCGAGCACGCCGTGTTCTTCGCCGCCGTCTTCCCCGAGATTGTTTGGCAACCAAGCGATGTCGATCCCGCCAACCTTGCCAGCATCGCCGCGTGGGCGGCGGAAACGCCCCGCGACAACCTACGCGCGCCGATCGCCCTCGACGTCCGCCGGGTCCCCTGGCATGGGGTGCGGAGCGCCGGCTTTGACGCCGTGGTTTGCATCAATGTGATCCACATCGCGCCGTGGCAGGCGTGCGAGGGCCTGTTGGCCGGCGCGGCGGCGGCGCTGCGTCCCGGCGGGGCGCTGATCCTCTACGGCCCGTTCATGCGCGGTGGTCGGCACACCGCGCCATCCAATGCCGCCTTCGACCGCGACCTGAAGGCCAAGGATTCACGTTTTGGCGTACGCGACCTCGCCGACGTCGCGGCGCAAGCCGAACTGTCCGGCCTTAGCTTCGAGATGGACGTGGCGATGCCGGCCAATAACCTGATTGTGGTCTTTCGCCGTCAACCGCCGGCGTCCTAGCCCTTCCAAAGGAGGCGGACAAGCAGCTTGCGCACCTCCTCAAACAGCAGCACCGACGAGGCCACCGCGACCGCAATCCCCCACTCCGTCGGCGCCAATGCGCTCGTGCGGAAGATCGCCTGCGCCGGCGGCCACTGAACCGCGGCCACCTGAAGCGCGATGACGCCCGTCAGGGCCAGCCACAGGGCGCGATTGGCAAAGAACTGGCGATTGAACGCCGAGCCCGTCTCGGAGCGGGCGTTGAAGACATTAAAGAACTGAAACAGCACGAACGTCGTGAACGCGAGCGTCGTCGCCCGCGTTTGGTCTCCGGATTGGAGGGCGTAATAGTAGACGCCGAGCGTGCCCACCATCATCGTCAAGGCGAGCAGGGCGAGCTTGCCGAGACGAGGCACGGTCAGGATCTGCGCGCGGGGCGAGCGCGGCGGCTCGCGCATGATACCCGGCCGCGCCGGCTCGGCGCCGAGCGCCATCGCCGGAGGGCCATCCATGATCATGTTCACCCACAGGATCTGGATCGGGTTGAACGGCACCGGCCAGCTGAGCAGGACCGCGGCCAGCACGGTGGCCAGGGCGCCGATGTTGGTGGCGAGCTGAAAGCGGACGAATTTGACGATATTGGCGTAGATCGTCCGCCCCTCCTTGACCGCGCGCACGATCGTCGCGAAGTTGTCGTCGGCAAGCACCATGGCGGCGGCTTCCTTGCTCACCTCGGTGCCGGTAATGCCCATGGCGACGCCGATGTCGGCGCTTTTCAGCGCCGGCGCGTCGTTGACGCCGTCGCCGGTCATCGCCACGACATGTCCGGCGCGCTTGAGCGCGTTGACGAGCTTCACCTTGTGCTCGGGCGCGACCCGGGCAAATACCCCAATGCGCGAGATGCGCTCGGCCAGTTCCGCGTCGTCCATCCGATCGAGTTCGGCGCCACTGACCGCCTCGCCCTCCAGTGCAAGTTCACCGGCTATCGCGGCGGCGGTCGCCACGTGATCGCCGGTGATCATCTTAACCTCGATCCCCGCCGCGCGGCACAGCGCGATGGCATCGCGGGCCTCGGGGCGCGGCGGATCCATGATCCCGATCAAGCCTTCCAGGCATAGTTCGGTGACGAGGGGTTCCAGCGCTTGCGCCGGGTCGAAGTCGGCGGCGGCAAGCCGCCGGCTCGCCACCGCCAGCACCCGCAAACCGTCCGCGGCCATCGCCTCGGCCTCGCGTAAAAGCGCCGCGCGGGCATCGGCGTTAAGCGGCCGCTCGCCCGCTTTGTCACCAACAGCCGTGCATGAGCCAAGCAACACATCCGCGGCGCCCTTGACGAAGAGTCGCACCTGGGCGCCATCGCCATGGAAGGTCGCCATGTATTTCCGCGCCGAGTTCGAAGGGAATCTCGGCGACGCGCGGCAACCGCTTCCGCGCCGCCTCGGGATTGATCCCCGCCTTCAGGGCCAGAGCGGTGAGCGCGCCCTCCGTTGGATCGCCGATGAGCCGACCGTCGTTGATCCGGCTTTCGTTACAGAGCGCCGCCGGCAGCAGCATCTCGCTCAGGTCGGAGACCGCGGGGTCGTTCGTGCCCGCCGCGTCGGCGGGGGTTATATCCCCGCCGCCGCCGTAGCCCTGGCCGCCCACCGCATACCGCCGCCCGCCCCGCCAGAGCATACGCGCGGTCATCTGGTTTAGCGTCAAGGTCCCGGTTTTGTCAGAACAGATGACGGTGGTGCAGCCGAGCGTCTCGACCGCGGCCAGGCGTTTGACGATGGCGCGAAATCCCGCCATGCGCCGCATGCCGAGCGCGAGAGTGAGGGTAACGACCGCCGGCAGACCTTCGGGAATGGCCGCGACCGCGAGCGTAATCGCCGTCAGCGCCGCCGCCGCCAAGCCATGGCCATGAGCCAGGGCCAGCGCAAAGATGATCGCGACGATGACGCCGGCGGTGATGGCAAGCCGCTTGCCGAGGTGATCGAGCTGAGTTTGGAGCGGCGTCGGCGCTTCCGGCGCGTCGCGCATCATCCCGGCGATGCGCCCCATCTCGGTGCGCATCGCGGTTGCCGTCACAACCATCTCGCCGCGCCCGCGGGTGATGACCGTGTTCATGAAGGCCATGTTGGCGCGTTCGGCCAACGCCGCGGCGGAGTTGACTTCGCCGGCATGCTTGCCGGTGGCGCCGGACTCCCCGGTCAGGGCCGATTCGTCGATCTCAAGTCCAGGCGCCGCGATCAGCCGGCCGTCGGCGGGAGCCCGGTCGCCGGCATCGAGCAGCACGACATCTCCCGGAACCAACCTCGCCGCGTCGATCTCGCGGGTGTCGCCATCGCGGCGAACCCGCGCCTTCAGCGCCAACATCTTCTTCAACGCGTCGAGACTCTGTTCGGCCCGGTGCTCCTGGTAGAAGCCGAGAATGGCGTTGAACCCGACGACGACGAGGATCACGACCGTGTCGATGACGTCGCCGACGAAATACGCCACCCCGGCCGCGGCGATGAGTATGAGGATCAGGACACTCTTGAACTGATCGAAAAACTTGAGCCAGGCGGACCGCGGAGGTGTCTCATCTAAGCGGTTGAGGCCGTGTTCGGCCAGTCGCCGGTCGGCTTCCGCCGCCGTCAATCCCTTGGCCGGATCGACATGCAATCGCGCCAAGGCTTCTTCCGAAGAAGCCTGATGCCAGGAAGTTGACGCGGGCTGGGATCCGGTCGGCGTGGTCATTGGCGAGTCCCTCTATCGAAATCGTTCGGCGAGACTATTCGGCTTCGTCGGCCGAGACCATACCGCGTGGAGCGCGCCGGAGCGTGTCGCCCGCTGTCCGGGCGCGTCTTCGTGTCATCTTCGTGTTTGCAACCGCCATGCGCAACCTAGAGACCGTCATATCATTTCGGTTGATCGCGACAGCACCAACTTCGGAAAAAACGCGATCAGGCCGCCGCTGATCGCGCGGATCAGCGCACTCCGGTTGCAGCTAACTGATACTGGTTGAAATTCAGGCAACTTTATGGCTATTGTGCAAATTAGGCGGGTATATGTTGCACAAGTCAGGCTGTGGCAAATGCTGAAAGCCGAGCGGAACAGCCCGCGCATTACGGGAGGTAGATATCCAATGGCTACGGAAGAAAAGAGTGGTGAAAAGTACTGGCGAGCCAATATGCGGCTCGTCGGTATCTTGTTGTCTATATGGGCTCTGGTGTCGTTCGGCTTCGGCATCCTGTTGCGGCCGGTGCTCGACACGATTCACATCGGTGGAGTCGGCCTGGGCTTCTGGTTCGCGCAGCAGGGGTCGATCTATGTCTTCATGGTCCTGATCTTCGTCTACGCTTGGCGAATGAACAAGCTGGATCGCGAATACGACGTTCACGAGGGCTAGAGGATCGGACTGATGGACCTAACAACTCTGACGTGGCTCTTTGTCGGAGGCACGTTCGCGATTTACTTCGGCATTGCCATTTACGCAAAAGCCACAACCACCAGTGAATTCTACGCCGCGGGTCGCGGCATCAACCCTGTCGCCAACGGCATGGCGACGGCCGCGGACTGGATGTCGGCCGCGTCGTTCATCTCCATGGCCGGCCTGATCGCCTTCATGGGCTACGACGCGTCGCTGTTCCTGATGGGCTGGACTGGCGGCTACGTCTTGCTGGCGCTCCTGCTCGCGCCGTATCTGCGCAAGTTCGGCAAGTTCACTGTGCCGGAGTTCATCGGCGATCGCTTCTACTCGCAGGGCGCGCGCATCGTCGCCGTAATCTGCCTGATCATCATGTCGGTCACCTACGTCATCGGCCAGATGAAGGGCGTCGGCGTCGCCTTCTCGCGGTTCCTCGAAGTACCCTATGACACCGGCCTGTACATCGGCATGGCGATCGTCTTCGTCTACGCCGTGCTCGGCGGCATGAAGGGAATTACTTACACCCAGATCGCCCAGTACGTCGTTTTGATCCTCGCCTACACCATCCCCGCGATCTTCATTTCGCTGGCGCTGACCGGCTCGGTCATCCCGCAGATCGGGTTGTTCAGCGACACGGTCAAGGATGGCGTGCCGCTGCTGACCAAACTCAACGGCACGATCACCGATCTCGGGTTTGCCGAGTACACCGCGCAAAAGACGACCACCCTTAATCTCGTCCTTTACACGCTGTCGTTGATGATCGGCACCGCCGGGCTGCCGCACGTGATCATCCGCTTTTTCACCGTCCCCAGGGTCCGCGACGCGCGCTCGTCGGCCGGTTGGGCGCTGGTCTTCATCGCGCTGCTCTACACCACCGCGCCGGCCGTCGGCGCGATGGCGCGGCTTAATCTGGTCGACACGATCCAGACCGGTGAAGTCGGCTCGCCGGATGGCAATCTGGTGTACGCCGAGCGGCCGCAATGGTTCACCGACTGGGAAAAGACCGGCCTGCTCGAGTGGAAAGACAAGAACGACGACGGGCGGATACAGTACTACGATGATACCAACAAAACGTTCGCCGCCAAGGCCGAACAGTTCGGCTGGAAAGGCAGCGAAATGGTCACCCTTGACCGGGACATCATCGTGCTCGCCAACCCGCAGATCGCGGGGCTGCCGAACTGGGTCATCGCGCTTGTCGCCGCCGGCGGCTTGGCGGCGGCCTTGTCGACAGCGGCCGGCCTGCTGCTGGCGATTTCGTCCGCCATCTCCCACGATCTCCTGAAGGGCGTGTTCATGAAGGGGATCTCCGAGAAGGGCGAGCTCATGGGCGCGCGCATCGCCATGACCGGCGCGATCATCGTCGCCGGCTATCTGGGCCTCAATCCGCCCGGTTTTGCGGCCCAGGTCGTGGCGCTGGCCTTCGGTCTCGCCGCATCGTCGATCTTCCCCGCGATCATGCTCGGGATCTTCGACAAGCGCTGCAATGACAAGGGCGCGATCTTCGGAATGCTGGCAGGCATCACCGTCACGATCGTCTATATCTTCTGGTTCAAGGGTTGGTTCTTCATCCCCGGAACCAACATGGCGCCAAACCTGCCGGCCAACTGGATCCTCGGTATCTCGCCGGAGGCCTTCGGCGCCGTCGGCGCCATGCTCAACTTCGCGGTCGCATATGTCGTCTCGCGCGCGACCGTGGCGCCGCCGGAGCATATTCAACAGCTCGTGGAGGACATCCGCGTGCCGAGGGGCGCGGCAACGGCGCTCAGCCACTGAACGGCTGAACCGAAACGGGAAACTGGCATCGCCTTTTTCCCGGGCGTACAAGGAAAAGGACCCCGCCCAGCGGCGGGGTCCACTTCTTGTTCCGCAACGACCATGCGGCGTAGCAGGTCACGACGCGGCGGCTCCTTGCTGGATGCTCTCCGATGGATGCCAATCTCGCCGAGATCCGGGGTTTTCTCGCTGTCACCCAGCCCTTCGACGCCTTGCCGGCGGGCGCGCTTGATGCTCTCGCGACGGCGATCACGATCGTCCCCGCGCCAAGAGACGCAACCGTCGTCAAACCGCGCCAACACCTCAGCGCTCTGTACCTGGTCCGCTCGGGCAAGATCGAACTCCGCAGCCTCCACGGCGAGGTTTGGGCGCAGCGTCTGGAAGGGCAGACCTTCGGCCTTCGCGCCCTTGTGAGTGATGGTTGCGCCATGTTCCAGGCGACCGCTCTCGAGGCCAGCACCCTTTATCTCATCGCCGACGCGACGTTCACCCGGCTCAAGCTCGACCATCCCGAGTTCGACCGCTTTTTCACCCCCGTCGGCGGCGCCAGCCAAACCCTCGGCCACGCCGACAACAGCGTCAGCGCCGAATACCAGAGCAACCTGATCGCGCTCCGCATCCGCGACCTGATGACGCCCGAGCCGGTGTCGATCGATGCCGGACGGCTTGTTCGCGAGGCGGCGGCGCTCATGCGCGAGCACAAGATTTCGTGTTTGCCGGTCACCGACGGCGGCACGCTCGCCGGAATCATCACCAACGCGGACCTGCGCGACCGGGTCGTCGCCGAGGGCCTCTCCGCGCAAGCGCCGGTGACGGCGGCCATGACCCCGCGGCCGATAACATTGGAAGCCGGCCAACTCGCCTATGACGCGCTTCTGGCCATGCGCCAGCGCACCGTCCGGCACCTACCGGTGACCGACAATGGCCGGCTGGTCGGTGTCGTCACCAATACCGATACCTTGCGCCGAACCATCAACAATCCCGGCTATCTCAGCGGCATCATCCTGGGCCGGCCGACGCCGACAAGTCTTGCCGAGGCGGTCGCGCAGGTTCCCCAGCTGCTCGTCATGCTCGTCGATACCGGTGTTTCGGCCCACAGGGTCGGACTGACGATCACGACTATCGCCGACGTCACCACCTACCGCCTCCTGCAATTGGCGGAGGAGCGGTTCGGCCCCCCACCCGTGCCCTACGTTTGGCTCGGCAGCGGATCGCAAGCGCGCCAGGAGCAGGCGGGTATCACCGATCAGGACAACTGCCTGCTCATCGACGACCGCTTCGAGGCGCGCGTCCATGGCGGCTACTTCGAGGATATCGCCCGCTTCGTCTGCGACGGTCTGAACGCCTGCGGCTACGTCTACTGTCCCGGCGACATGATGGCGACGACGCCGAAATGGCGCCAGCCGTTGGCTGTGTGGCTGCGCTATTTCGCCTCGTGGATCGAAGAGCCCGAGCCCGAGGCGCAAATGCTGGCGAGCGTGATGTTCGACCTGCGGCCGATCCGCGGCGAAACGCGCCTTTTCGATGAACTGCAACGGGTGACGTTCGCAAAAGCCCGGATCAACAGCCTTTTCGTCGCTCACATGGCGGGCAACGCGCTTAAGCATGTCCCGCCCCTGGGGTTTCTGCGCAACTTCGTCCTCATCCGCGGAGGAGAGCACGACAGCAAGCTGGATTTGAAACTCCAAGGCACCGTACCGATCATCGACATGGCCCGCATCCACGCCATGCGCGCCGGAGTCAGGTCGGTCAACACCCGCGACCGCCTGGTCGAGGCACGCAAGGCGGGGGTCGTCAGCGAAGCGGGAATGCACGACCTGATCGACGCCTTCGAGTTCCTCTCGATCCTTCGGCTCAAGCACCAGTCGCGCAACATCAAGCTCGGCCGGGCGCCCGACAACTTCCTTTCGCCGAAGGATCTGTCGCGGATCGAGCGGCAGCACCTGCGCGAAGCGTTCCTTATCATCCGCACGATGCAATCGAACCTCGCCTACACGTACGGGCGTTGACAAAAGGCTGAACCGACGTGGCGTTCGATCTTCTCGCGACCCTCTTCGTCGCCGGCTTCGCCGGGGCCTTTACGTGGCTGGTCTTTCGCGCCATCCGTCGCCGGCCCCCGCGCGTCCTGATTCCGCTTGTCGTCGGCGCGGTGATGCTGAGCTACACGGTCTGGAACGCCTACTCCTGGGCTTGGCGGACGGCGGAGGCCTTGCCCCAGGGGGTCGAGGTCATCGAGAAGATTCCCAGGACCATCTTCTGGCAGCCGTGGACATTCCTGTTTCCTCAGGTCGATCGAATGGTCGCGATCGACCGCGTCCAGATCCGCTCGAATGAGCGCTTTCCCGGCTACACGCTCGTTGAGTTGGTCCTCATCGAGAGATTCATCCCGGCGCGGCGCGCGCTGATCCTGATCGATTGCCGCAATGGGCGCCGCGCCGATGTCAGCGAGCGCCTGACCGCGCTCGGCGACGCACTCCCGCCTGACAAGGCCTGGGCGCCGATGCGCCGTGACAGCAGCCTGTTCCGTGCGGTCTGTGAAACCTACAGCGGTTAAGGCGAGCGGATAAAACGGCTAGCAAAATCCCGCGCCTTCGCGAACCGCCCCGGCGGGCCACGCCGGACCGGCGAACGACAGGCTTGTAAGCCGGCCCGTCCCGTTGCAGGTTCCCCCCTACGCCTTGCTGCGGCACCTTCAGCATAATCACAACAACGACGCACGGGACACCGCCATGCGAATACTCTCCATCATCGCCGCCATCGCGGCGCTGGTCCTTTCGGCGCTGACGCTGATGCCGGAAACCGGGGCCTACCACGCCATGCTCTCGATGGCGACAACGGCATGCGCCGCCGTCGCCCTCATCGCGATTGTCGCCACGCGCCAACGCGGGCCCGAGCCAGGCGCCGGGCCCGCGGGCGTCGCAGCCCCGCCGCACCCCCCGGCCATCGAAGCGGCGAGACCCGTCGCTCCGCCGCCGGCCGCCAATCAGGCCGACGCCGAGGTCGTGAACTTTCTTGCAACACTTCAGCGCAAGGGCCGGTTCGTCGATTTCCTCATGGATGACATCGCCGCCTATAGCGACGCCCAGGTCGGCGCGGCCGCGCGCGTCGTCCACGACGGCTGCGCGTCGGCGTTGAAAGAACACATGAGCATTCGGCCGGTCCGCCAGGAAAACGAGGGGGCGCGCATCGAGGTCCCCACCGGCTTTGCCGCCGACGAGTATCGCCTCGTCGGCAGGATCGGCGGCGAGCCGCCGTTCACCGGTACGCTCGTCCATCGCGGCTGGAGAACCGAGGCGGTCAACCTGCCGCGACTGCTCAACCGCGACGAGGACCAATTGCCGACGATTGCACCGGCCGAAGTCGAGCTTACATAGCTTGGCTCAGAATAACCTGGTTGACCGGCCGCGACGGATCCCTCCGCCGCCGTCTCAGCCTCACCGGACCTCCCACGTCAGCGACATCAGGTGAATCCGAGCATGACCCATCGTTATAGTCTCGGCGTCGACCTCGGGACCAGCAACAGCGCCATCGCCGTCACCGATCTTACGAGCGATGAGACCGAGCTGGTCGACGTCACCCAAATCCTCGCACTCAACCAGGTCGGTGAGCAATCGATCCTGCCGTCCGCGCTTTACATCCCCCACGCGGCCGAGTTCCCCGAGAGCGCCTTCACGCTGCCCTGGGACGACACCCCGGGCAGAGGCGCCGGCGACGGCGCGATCGTCGGCCAGTTCGCCCGCGACCACGGCGCGCTGGTCCCCGAGCGTCTCGTCACCTCGGCCAAATCATGGTTATCGAACCCCCACATCGATCCGCGCCAGGCGGTTCTGCCGTGGCGATCGACGATCGAGGAAGAAAAGCTCTCCCCGTTCGAGTGCTCGCGCCGCTACCTCGAGCACATGCGCGAGGGCTTGGCCTACGCAGAGCGGCGCAAGGGCCGCGACTGGGCGCTCGGCGAGGCTCAGATCGTGCTGACCGTTCCCGCCTCCTTCGACGAGGTTGCCCGCACCTTGACCGCGGAAGCCGCCGAAGCCGCCGGCCTTGGGACGGTCATCCTGCTCGAAGAGCCGCTGGCGGCGTTCTATGCGTGGACCGCCCAAGCGGGCAAGGATTGGCGCGGCCAGGTCGGTCCCGGCGACATCGTGCTCGTGTGCGACGTCGGCGGCGGCACCGCTGACTTCAGCCTGATCGCCGTCAACGAGCGCGGCGGCGATCTCGATCTGGAGCGAATCAGCGTCGGCGAGCACATCCTCCTCGGCGGCGACAACATGGATCTGGCGCTCGCCTACACCTTGAAGAGCAAGCTGGAAGCGGCAGGCACGGCGATCGACTCCTGGCAGCTGCTCGCCCTCGTTCACGCCGCCGCCAAGGCCAAGATCGCGCTGTTCGAGGACGATGGCCTCGCCGAGGCGCCGATCGCGATCCCGTCGCGCGGCTCGAGCCTGTTCGCCGGCTCCGTATCGACCACCCTCGAGCGGAGCCAACTTGAGCGGATCGTCCTTGACGGCTTCTTCCCGACGACGGCGGCTGGCGATCATCCGGCGGAAACACGGCGCGCCGGGCTCGGCGAGTTCGGGCTGCCGTATGCGTCCGATCCGGCGGTCAGCAAGCATCTCGCACGGTTCCTCGCGCGCAGCCTCGCCAACGTCCGGGCAAGTGACACCCTGAGCGCCCTGGTGAGCGAGGACGCGCGCCGCGGCGAGCTGCTGATGCCGACGGCGGTGCTGTTCAACGGCGGAGTGTTCAAGGCCGCGCCCTTGCGCCGACGGGTCCTCGATCTGCTGACGGCGTGGAACGGCGATCGCCCGGTCCGCGAGCTTGCCGGCTTTCAGCCCGATCTCGCGGTGGCCAAGGGCGCATCGTTCTATGGCCGCAACCGCGTCACCGGCAAGGGCATCCGCATCCGGGCTGGCGCCGCGCGGTCCTACTACATCGGCCTTGAGACCTCGATGCCGGCCGTGCCGGGCTTCACTCCGCCGGTCAAGGCGCTGTGTGTCGTTCCGCAAGGCATGGAAGAAGGCACCGAACTGTTGATCGAGGGCCGGGAATTTGGCCTCGTCACCGGCCAACCGGCGGACTTCCGCTTCTTCTCCTCGGAGGTTCGCAGCGGCGATAAGGCCGGCGACATCCTGCCCGACGCGGCGGCCGAGCTCGAGGAAACCGGCCAGCTCGAAGTCGAGCTTCCCGCCGTCGAGGGCTTTGCCGCGGGCCAGGCGGTCCCGGTCGTGATCAACCCACGGGTGAGCGAGGTCGGTACGCTGGAGCTGTGGATGAAGCACACCAACTCCGAGCGCCGCTGGAAGGTCGAGTTTCAGGTGCGGACAGAGTGAGCGTCGGAGCGCGAGTGTCCGGCACTCCCGCCGAATGACCAGGCCGCGTTTCAGCATCGGCATCGACCTCGGCACGACCAATTCCGTCCTGGCGTTCGTGCCGCTGGCCGGAGACGCCGCCTCCGAGGTCCTGCCGATTACCCAGTGGGAACAGACTTCGGCGCTCGTCGAGCGGGCGACGCTGCCGTCTTTCCTCTACCTTCCCGAAGACGCCGTCGGCGAACGGATGCGCGGCAAGGCCGCCGGCGGCGGTGCGTGGATCGCGGGCCAGTTCGCCCGCGACAGGGCGCGCGACGCGCCCGGCCGGGTCGCCCATTCGGCCAAGTCATGGCTTTGCCATCACGGCGCCGATCGCGAGGCGGCGTTGTTGCCGTGGGGATCGAGGGACATTGCCGCGGAGGCGAAAATCTCGCCGGTCCATGCCTCCGCGCTCATTCTCAGCTACTTTCGCGGCGCCTGGAACGACCGCTTCGCCGCGCTTGGCGCCGACTGGGCATTCGATGCCCAGGACATCACCATCACCGTGCCGGCGTCGTTCGATGCCGCGGCGCAGCGTCTGACCTTGATGGCGGCGCGGCAGGCGGGGTTTCCCGAGACCGTTCGTCTTCTCGAGGAACCGCAAGCGGCGTTCTACACCTGGCTGGAGCGCCATGGCGGCGAGCGCGACGCCTGGGACGAACTCGCCGGCGACATCGCGCCGGCGCCGGTGGGCGGCGCGACCCCGGCTCGCCACGTCCTTGTTGTCGATATCGGCGGCGGGACTTCCGATTTCAGCCTGTTCGCGGTACGTCCCGCCGGCGACGCGGGCGCCCACATCAAGCGCCTGGCGGTCAGCGAGCACATCTTGCTTGGCGGCGACAATATCGATCTGGCGCTCGCCCATGCGCTCGAACCCGGCCTGAGCGATGGCGACGCCGCCGGGCTTGCCGGCGATCAGTGGGATCATCTCGTCGCCCGCTGCCGCGACATGAAGGAGCGCGCGCTGTCCGTTCCGGGACCGGCTGACGAGAACTTCCAGCTCTCGATCCCGGGCCGCGGCTCGGGCCTGCTCGCGGCCACGCGGTCGGCCCGGATCTCCCGCGCGGACATCGAGCGTATCGTCCTCGACGGCTTCTTCCCTGCCTGCGGCGCTAACGCCGGCCCCCGGCGTGGAGCGACCGCGCTCAAGGAGTGGGGACTGCCGTACGCCACCGACAGCGCGATTACGCGCCATCTCGCCTACTTCCTACGCGGCCGGCCGGCGCCCGACGCCATCTTGTTCAATGGCGGCGCGCTGTATCCGGAGCCGCCGCGCCGGCGCATCGCCGAGCAGATCGGTCGCTGGATCGGCCGTCCGCCGCCCCTCGCGCTGAACAACGACCAGCCCGATCTGGCGGTCGCCCGCGGCGCGGCGCGCTTCGGCAAGCTGGTGCACTCAGGTAAGGCGCGAATCGAGGCGGGGGCGGCGCGGGCCATCTTTCTCGAAGCCCAAAGCGGCCCGGCCAGCACCACGACTAGCGGCACGGCCGGCAACCGCGACGCCGGCCCGGTACTCATTTGCGTGCTGCCGCGCAACGCGCCGCCGGAGAAGACCTTCGAGATCGCCGATCTCGTCATGGAGCTGCGGATCAACCGGCTGGTCCGGTTCCAGGCCTACTCGTCAACCCGGCACGCCGATGTCGAGGCCGGAGCCGTCATGACCAGCGGCGTGGAGGACCTGCATCTCCTGCCGCCTCTGGAGACGATCGCCAGGGTCGAACCCTCCGCCGGTGGCGAGGCCCGCCGGACGATGCCGGTGAGCCTCAGCGCCAAGCTCAGCGAGCTTGGCCTGCTCCAGATCCGGTGTCACGCGACCGGGTCCGCCGAGCGCCTCAGCTGGCCGCTCGAATTCAATCTGCGTGCGCACGAACAGCCGGACGGCGCGACGGCGGCCACGACTCGCCGGGCGGCCCCCCGGCGGCCGCGCCGAGCGGCCCGAATGCGCCGCCGGAGGCGATGGCCGCGGCCGGCGAGGCCGTAACGGGGCTGTTTTCGCGGCAGTACGGCGGGCGCGACAAGTTGACCACCGGCCGGGTCCTGCAGAGTCTCGAACGGACCCTGAAGCTCGCCAAGGGCGAGTGGAATTCGGTGCTGATCCGCTCCTTGTGGTCCAGCCTCGAGGCCTGCGCCACCGAGCGCGGGCGGTCACTGGACCATGAGGAAAGCTGGCTGATGCTCGCGGGATTCCTGCTCCGGCCTGGGTTCGGCGCGAGCGGAGACGAGGCCCGCATCGACGCTCTGTGGCGGCTCAACGAACCGGGCCTCAGCTTTGCGAACAAGAGGGTCACGCTCCAGGCGTACATCCTCTGGCGTCGGGTCGCGGGCGGGCTTTCGCGCGAGCGCCAGCGGGCCGTTCTCGCGAACGAGCTCGACAAGATCCGAAGGCAGGCGAATCCGCCGCCGGAACTGATCCGGATGAGCGGGGCGCTCGAGCGGCTCGACCTCGCGACCAAGGACGAACTGATCGGCCTCTATATCGACCGGGCCGCCGCCCTCGCGCGCGCCGGCAAGCACTGCGCACCCTATCTCGCGGCGCTCGGACTGCTTTTGAACAGGGCGCCGCTTTACGCCGGCCCCGAGGACGTCGTCGCCCCCGCCCTGGTCGAACGCGCCTTCGAGGCGTTCGCCAGGCTCGACTGGGCGGACGCGGAGTTGAGCGAAATGGCGGCCCTGTTCCTCAGGGCCGCGCGCGTCGTTGACGATCGCGGCCTCGACGTCAACAAGTCCCTCCGGGCGCGGATCGCGGGCAAGCTGGAAAAGCTGGGGGTATCCACTGCGAGAACCGCGCGGCTGCGCGCGCATGTCCCGATGGCCGCGGCCGAGCGCGGCGGCCTGTTCGGCGAGGCCTTGCCGCCGGGCCTGATCCTCCGCGAGCGGTAGGCCGGCCTGGGCAGGACGGAAGCGGCAGAACCGAAGCGGCGGCGGGCGGAAACGGCGCAACCCTGAGATGTAAAACTGAGCGAGAAACTCAGCGGCGGCTGATTGCGACCGGACCACGGCCAAGCACCGACACAATCGCGCGGGCGCGTCCGGGATAGGTCATTTTGACCTAATATATAGGTCAGAATGACCTATCAAATTTCGCGCAACCCATTGAGTTGCAGATGCTTCTCCATTCCGGACACGAAAAAAAATCCACTGATCGGCGTTCGCGGCAACCTGACCATTCACCGCCGACTATAGCACATACCGAGGCCCGCCGGATACAACCTCGCAACCCTCCGCGGATACATTCAGGCCGGGGCGGAGTTGCGCGAGGCGCTCGCTTAGCGCCGCATTGCCGCACGCCAAACGCAGATAGCCCTCGAACTCGTCACCGAGCCGGCGGATGTCGAACTCGCGTTCGGCGTAGGCGCGGGCCGACTGGCCGAACCTGGCGCGCGCGTCGGCGTCGCCGATCAGCCGATCGACGGCGGCCAGGAAGGCGTCGCGATCGAGCGGCGAAACGGTGATCCCGCCGCCACTCTCGCGGATGACTTTGGCGGCGCGGTTGTCGGCGGGGATCGCGCCGACCTGGGCGCGGCCGGCGCACAGGTAGGTCAACACCTTGCTCGGGCAGGAGAACGTGCCGGCATCCGGCTCGAGCAGGGTCACCACCACGTCGGCCGCGCCGAGCACATCGGGAAGATCCTCGAACGGCTGAAACGGCAACAAAACGAGATTGTCGAGGCCATGGTCCTGCTTGGCCTTGGCGAGGTACGATGCGCCGAGCCCCTCGGAAATGACGATCACCCGGATGTCGTCCCGGTCCTTGTACTTGAGCGCGAGGTCGGATAACGCCGACGGGTTATGCTTCAGGCCCAGGGTGCCGGAGTAGACGATGTTGATCGTGTCGGCAACGCCCAGCCGGCGCGACCACGGGTTGTCTTTCGCCCGCAACGACATTTCCTCGAGCGGCGCCCACAGCGGCATGACCTCGATCCTGGTCGGATCGACCCCCCAATCGTCGAGGATGCCGCTGAAGCCTTCCGAAATCAGAATGACCCTGTCGCTGTTGCGCAGCTGTTGCCGCTCGAGCCAATCGTAGCCGCGGCCGATGATGTCGCCGAAGACCGGAAGCTTGCTCTTCAGGATCTTGTGGACGGCGACGCTGTAGACGTCCATCAGCCAGAACACGAACGGGACACCGCGCTTGCGGCAATCGGATTGGACCGACTGCAAGGACGCCAGCGGGGTATTCGCCAGGACCACCACGTCCGGGCGGAACGCGCGCGCGGCGTCGCGCAGGCGGCGGCCGAACTCGATTTCCTGGAACTGGCGGATGACCAGCGAGTCCTTGCTGATCGGCTTGCCGAGCGACAGGCCGCGGATGGCGAACCCGGCGGGGTCCTCGGCGCGACGCTCCAGCGCGCCGCGCGGAGTTTGAATGTCGGCGGAGTAGCTGTGCAGGACGGTATGGCCACGTCGGGCCAGCTCACGGCTGAGATGAACCTGCGGCGGATGGCCGGCATAGTCATGAATAAAGATGCGCATCGTTGAGAACCCGTTGCGATGTGCGAGGCCGTAACCGACCGGGAGCCGATTTTTTGCCGGCGCCGATGCCCGGCGCGACGGCTCGCATGAGTGTCAAAAAAAATAGAACGGGTCCGAGGCAGGACCCGCTCTTCAACGTTCATTGCTACCCGAAGTACCTATTTTTTTCAATCGCGGAGAGAGCCGGGACCACCAGCCCGGACAACGGCGACGATATTTCGCGGGCGCTCGGACGGCGCGCCCGCCGCCTTCATCTTTGCCGTGACAAGCCGTATCCGGCTTGCGATCGTGCGTCGTGGAAATGCCGAACGCGGAGGTGGCCCGTGAGCCGGACGCGCAACATTCTAGACGAGATCTGCGCGGTCAAACGCGAACACGTCCGCCGCTGCAAGCGCGACAAGCCGCTGTCCGTCGTATCGGCGGACGCGCAAACCGCGGAGCCGCCACGCGGTTTCGCGGCCGCGTTGCGCCAAGCTGTCGGCGAAGGCGGCTACGGGCTGATCGCCGAGATCAAGCGGGCCTCGCCGTCCAAGGGCCTGATCCGCGCCGATTTCGATCCGGCGGCGCTGGCCAGCGCGTATGCCGCCGGCGGCGCGCGCTGTCTCTCGGTCCTGACCGACGCGCCCTATTTCCAGGGCGACCCGGCGTTCCTGGTCGCCGCGCGCGCCGCAGTTCGCCTTCCGGTGCTGCGCAAGGACTTCATGATCGATCCGTATCAGGTGGCCGAAGCCAGGGCGATGGGGGCCGACTGCATTCTTGTCATCCTCGCGGCCGTCGACGACATCCTGGCCGGAGAGCTGGCCGCGGCGGCCACGGCGCTGGGAATGGACGTGCTGTGTGAGGTTCACGATCGCGCCGAGCTCGATCGCGCCGGCCGCATCGAGGCCGCGATCATCGGCATCAACAACCGCGACCTGCGGAGCTTGCGCGTCGACATCGCGACAACGGAAGCGCTGGCGCCGTTCGCGCCGGCGGACCGGCTGGTCGTCGCCGAGAGCGGCCTCGCCGCGCCCGCCGACCTGTCGCGAATGGCCGCCGCCGGCGTTTCGTGTTTCCTCGTCGGCGAATCCTTGATGCGCCAGCCGGACGTAAAAAGCGCCACCCAAGCCCTGCTTGGCAAGGACCCGGCCCTTCGCTCCGTTGCGACGTAAGCGGAGACAGGCGAAGGTTTTCGTTCGGCCGCCAGGCTCCGGCCGGACCTTTAGAACCAAGAATCGGGATGATCAGCCTTCGCACCGGATCAAGTCATTCCCAGCCGTTATTATTGCTGCTCACGTTTCCGGAGAAAACGGGTTGACCATGCCCGAGAACCAAACTAGAACAGTACGACCTGTTTTGCTTTTGTTCGTCGGTCGGTTCGCGAGAGTGGTACGATAGTCCTGTTTAGACGCGGGCAAAGACAATATTGGCTGCGAGTAGCGCGGGATAGATAGCTATCGGTGCGTGTTGAGCGACGTAGTCTCGAATGGGATACACATAATGTTGACCAAGAAGCAATACGATCTCTTGCTCTTCATTGATCGCCGGCTCAAGGAAGCCGGGATCGCGCCCTCGTTCGACGAGATGAAGGATGCGCTCGGTCTGCGTTCGAAATCCGGTATCCATCGGCTGATGACCGGGTTGGAGGAACGCGGATTCATCCACCGCCTTCCCCACCGCGCCCGGGCCCTCGAGGTGATCAGGCTCCCCGATAACGTCGCCGCGCAGCGGGTCGCGCCGAAACGAACCGACACTTTCGCGCCGAACGTGATCAAGGGCGATTTCAAGCTACCCGGCGTGACGGCGAGCGGGTCGTCGGACTCGACGCTTGTACGGATGCCCCTGTACGGCAGGATCGCCGCCGGCACGCCGATCGCGGCGCTGCGCGACAACACCCGCGTCGTCGATGTGCCATCCGCGTTGGTCGGAAGCGGCGAGCATTACGCGCTCGAGGTCGCGGGCGATTCGATGATTGAGGCCGGCATTCTCGACGGCGACACCGTGATCATCGAACGTAGCGAAACCGCGGAAAGCGGCGCCATCGTCGTTGCTCTGGTCGATAACGAGGAAGTGACCTTGAAGCGGCTGCGTCGCCGCGGCCAATCAATCGCCCTGGAGCCAGCCAACCGGGCGTACGAAACCCGGATTTGCGGGCCGGATCAGGTCAAGGTTCAAGGTTGCCTCGTCGGCCTCATTCGCCGCTACTGACCTGTCGGCGCGCCGACTGTTGGCCGGCCGCTGATCGACCGGCCGCTGAACGGCCCGCCGGCGCTGGCCCCCGCGACACTGGCCAGCGCCCGCCGCGATGACGGCTCGCGGCGGGGCGAGGCCGTCGCCGATCGGACTTTTCGGGCATTGGCGGTTTTTTCCCGAGCCGCGTCGGGGCTCAGCACCCACGGCCGATCGCCACGCACGCCGTTGACCGATTCGACGCGAGCGCCGTCGTCCTCGATCCAGATCGCATGAGCGCCGCCTCGCCACAGATCGAACCGGTCGATGACCGTGGTCGGCGACAGACAAGGGCCGCGAACCGGCACCATGCTCACGATAACGTCGGCAAGGCGGCAGTCGTCGGCCGCGGCCTCGGCGCGCATCATCAAGGCCACGGTCTTGTCGTTGGTGTGAAAAACGCAACCGGCTCGGTCGCATTCCATGAACCCGCCGTCGCCGAGGCCCGGTTCGGGCCAACGCGCGGCGTCGCGCAATCCGGCGCGGCGAAGCCAGCTGGCGCGTTCGAAATTGCCGCCGCGAGAAGACGAGAACGCCAAACCGCCGTCCGGCGCGCGCACGCCGATCAGCCGGCCCCGGCCATCGGCCAATATATCCGGCGGCGATGTGATGGCGAGACTTGCCCATCCGGCAATGATCAGGACCACGCCGAAATAGCGCCATCGGCAGCGCCACAGGCATAGCCATAAGCCGCCGAAGGTCAGGGCGGCGAGGCCCCACGATGGCATCGCCGGCATGATCGTCACGGCGCCGGGCCATGACGCGATTTCCCGAGCAATCTCGATCACCAAGCCGACCCCCCAGCCCATGGCCCACAAGAAAGGGGCCGCCAAACCGAATGGCATGAACGCCAGCACGGCGACGCCGAGCGGCATGATCCACATTGCCATTAACGGCACCGCCAGCAGGTTGGCGGGCAGGCCGAACACCGCCAACCGCTGGAAGTGGAAGCCCGCGTAGGCCGACGTCGCCAGTGTCGCGACCACGGTGGTCAAGGCGACAAAGAAGACGTAGGCCACGATCCGCGAAAGCACGCCGTCGCCCGCGCCGCGCAAGTGCCGGCGCTGCACGGCCTCGTAAACGGCGATCAAGGCAATGACGGCGGCGAAGGAGAGCTGAAAGCTGGCGCCGAGGAGGCTTTCCGGCTGGGCGATCAGGACCGCCGTCGCGGCGATCGCAACGAGGCGCATCGACAACGCCTGGCGATCGAAGATGACCCCGAGAAAGACGATGGCGACCATCATGAAGGCGCGCTGCGAGGGGATCGTCGCGCCGGCGAGAACGGCGTAACCGCCCGCTCCCGCCGCCGCGATCGCCGCGGCCCACTTCTTGGTCGGCCGGCGCAGGGCAATCGCCGGGATCAGGGCGAATATCGAGCGCGCCGCGAAGAACAGGAAGCTGGCGACCAGACCGATGTGCAAGCCCGAGATGGCCAGCAGATGGGCCAGGCCGGCATCGCGGATGGCGGCGAGCACCGGCGGGGCGATGGCGGTGCGCTCGCCGGTGAGCAGGGCGATGACGAGCGCGGCCCGCTGCGGCTCGACGACGGCGCGGACGGCGGCATTGATCCGGCTGCGCAGTCCAGCGAGAAGAACATCGCGCTCGCCCGGACGGCGAGCCAGGATTTCGACCGCGCCCAGGCCGAAGCCGGTGGCGCCGAGGCGGGCGAAGAACGATTGGCGCTGGAAGTCGAACGCGCCGGGCGCGGTGGGCGGCGGCGGCGGCGAAAGCACGGCGAGAACGCGGACCTCGTCGCCGGGGACGAGCCGGGGCTGTTCGCCGCCAAGGCTGAGACGGACCCGTTCCGGCGTCTGCTCGGCCTCCAGCCCGCGAACATGAAGGCGATCGAGAGTAATGCGATCTCGGCTGCCCAGGTTCTCGATCCTGATGATCCGCCCGCTAACCGCCGTCGGCCCTAAACGCGCGCCCAGGACCGGCGCTTCGACACTCGCGGTGCGCGCCTGCGCGGCGGTAAAGCCTACGGCCACGGCGCCGGCGATGACCAGCGCCGCGAAAGGACCGGCAGCTTCTATCGCGCCGCGAGCGGACACGCCGGCGGCGATGACCGCCGCGCAGCCGACCGGCCCAAGCCACCACGCCGGCTCGGCCGGCAACGAGAAGTACGCGCCGATGCCGATCCCGACGAGGACCGGGACCCACAGGATCCAGCGATCATGCTCGGCCGCGAAGGCCGAGATCGCGCCGTCCATGAGCGCGCGATGAAGAGCTTGACCTGATTTTGGCGCGCCCGCGGTGGACAAGGCCATTGGAAACCCGTTTCGGCGGCATTTTAGGACCCACTTAGGTTATACGCGCGAATGCCGCGTCGTGGAAGAGGCCGCCCAATGCCGCGCCTGTCCGCGTTTCCGCTTGTTCGATCCAGGTTGTCGCCTAGAATTTGGCCCGCTCCAAACACGGGCGCCCATCGAACGCGGTCCAACTCGGGAGGAAATCAATGAAGAACTACCTGTTGGCCGGAGCGCTGCTCGCGGCCCTGCTCACCTTCGCGTGGTCCGAGACGACGAATGCCCAGGATGCGGAGATAGGCGTTCTCAGGGCGGTGGCCGGCGTAGAGCCGATCCCCACAGGCGGGCAGATCGCGGTGACCTCCCAGAGCTACAATGATCTCAGCCTCGCAATCCAGGAAACGATCACGCAGGCGCTGACCCGCCAAGGTTACACGGTTAGCATCGGTGCGCCGCTTCTTCTCGTCTTTGATCTCCAGCGAAACCAGGACGTCGGTTCAATTCCGTCGGGCGCCATCGAGAGCGGGATGCAGGAGGAAACGGCGGTATCGGAGGATGAAGAGCCTGGCGTCGACCTCGGCGACCAGGGCGGCGCCGGCGATGCCCCGCAAATGCCCAGTGTGATCATCGAATACGATTTTGGCGGCGGCATAGTGATGCGGCCTTCAACCACGTTCAATCTCGACGTGACGCTCGGCAACAGCGACGCGCCGCCTTTGTGGCAGGGGTCCATGACCGCCGCGTTGCCGACGTCCGATCCGGTTGAAGCGGCGCGTGCCTTGGCTCCCGAGTTGATCAGCCACCTCGGCAAGACGGTTCCCGGCCTTCGGGTCATCCTCAAGCAACCGTAGTTCAAGCACCCGTAGTCGGGCGCGAGACGCGACAACTCTACTTCCGCTGGATCAGGCAGACGCCGGCCAGAAGGAGAAAGATGCCCGCGATCCGCCACGGACTGAGCGGCATCTGAGTGACGCCGAGCCAGCCGAAGGTGTCGATGCACATGGCGCCGATAAGCTGGCCGGCGATGACCGCGGCGAAGGTGACGGCGGCGCCGACCCGGGGCACCGCGAGCACCGCCATGGTCACGAATGCCGCGCCGAGCGCGCCGCCGATGTAGGCCCACCACGGCACCTCGGCGAGACCCGCGAGCCGGGCTCGGCCAAGCGCGCCCGAGGCCAGCGCCGCCGCGAGCAGGGCGGAGCCGACAATAAAACTGATCAGCGCGCTCGCGACCGGCGAGCCGAGGGCAAGGCCCATCCGCGCGTTCATCGCCGCCTGCAGCGCCAGCCCGACGCCGGCAAGCGCGATCAGCAGGACAAAGACTAGCGGGGGCATGCGGAACGCAGGCATGCCGGCGGCCTCCGCGTTGAACGCGGCGGTCGGCCGCGCGCCCGCGACCCGCTCACGACTCCTGAATCGCCAAGCTGTCAACTTCGCGCGGCGGCGCCGGCGGCATCCGATCGAGCATGGCCCGGGCCTCGCCGAGATGCCAGGCGGCCTCATCAAGATCATTGTGCACCTTGTAGACCCAGGCCTCGCCCCAGTAGACGTTGCAGCTGGTCTCGGCGCGAAGCAGGCGCCAATGGGCCTGATCGAGCACCCGGCCCAGTTCCCGGCCGAGCTCGGTGTCGCCATGGCCGCGCGTCGCCGCCTCCAGCGCCAGCGCATGGTAGCGCGCGCTCACCTCGTGGACGCGGCCCATGGCGTCGCGCTGGGCCTGCGATCCCATCCACTGATGGAAATTCCAGCCGTGGTGTTCGTCGGTGTTCCACGCGCCCCGGCGCACGGTGACGCGGCCGTGGGCGCCGAACCGGTCCAGGTACTCGTTGATGAAGGTCGGCCGGATCGCCGACGCTCCGGTGCGGATCTCATCAAGCATGGTGCGGTAGAAGTAGCTCCAGAAATTGGCTTGCGGATTGACGTTGCGAAACCAGCCACCGTTGTCGCCGTCGGTCGCGGTCGCCACCAGCGGCGGAAAGTCGCACCACCGCGTGCGCTCCTCAAGCTCGTGATTGAACCAGCCGTATTCCATGCCCGAGAGCTGGGCGTTGGAGAGGTCGCGGTCGCGGACGACGATGACGATCTCCTCGCCGGCGTATTCGCAGATGTGGGGCCGGTAGCGCAGCTCCTGCCAGCTCATCTCGTCGAGCGGATCGACATACTCGGAGTCGACCATGACGTAGCGGTAGCCGGCCTTCTTCAGGTGCGGAATGAGCGTCATGTCGAAGCCCATTTCCGGCGGCCAGAATCCGGGAAAATGGCCGCGCCAGAAAACATGGCGGGCGAGCGCCTGCCAGCGTGAAATCTGCTCGTCCCAGTCGGCCTCGGGGATCAGCGCCAATACCGGGTGGTAGTAGCCGGTGCCGAGGATCTCAAAAATCTTCTGGTTTTGTAGCGTCCACAGCAGCGTACCGCAGTCGACCGCGCCGAATACTTTGCGCTGGAAGTCGGGGTGCGACAACGTCTCGAGAAGCGTGCCGGACATTGACAGGTGGACCCGCGCGATATCCTCGTAGGGCCACAGCGTTCGCGGCATCCGATCGAGCGCGAACAGGATCTCCTTGACCTCCCACTCGTTGGTCTCGAGCAGGGCGTCGAGGTTGCTCGGCGGTTGGTGCAGGTTTAACACCAGCGCGTGATGGATCTCCTTCATCTCACCCCTCCCGCCCCCTCGCATCCTTCGCTTTTGCGGTAAAAAGCTAACCCGCCAATCCGCCGGCGGCAATAAGACACTTCACCAAGCCCAACGGCGCCAAGCTTAAACGGTTGGCGCCCGCACCGGATCCGGGCCGGTCGAACCCCAACAAACGCAGCTTTTGGCATCGCGCGGGCCGATGCTATGTTTTCCGAAGAGCAAGTGGGAGCAAGCCCTCTGGATACGGAACTCGCCCGGACGTTCCTGACCGTGGTGGCGACGGGGCATTTCATCTCGGCGGCCGAGCGATTGCACGTTACTCAGTCGACCGTGAGTGCGCGTATTCACGCGCTTGAAGAGCAGCTTGATTGCAGGCTCTTCGTGCGAAACAAAGCGGGAGCAGTTCTCACACCCGCGGGAATGCGATTCCAGAAACATGCGGCATCGCTTGTCCGGACGCTCGAGCAGGCAAGGCAAGACGTCGGCATACCGACCAATCACCGCGCCATCCTCGCGGTCGGCGGGCGAATAGGGTTGTGGGAGAATTTGTTGTTGCGGTGGCTCCCGCTGATGCGAGAGATGGCTCCCGACGTTTCGGTGCGCGCGGAAATAGGGTTTGAAGAGGATCTCATGCAGCGACTTATCGACGGTCGCATAGACATCGGCGTCATGTATACGCCGCAGAACCGGCCCGGGCTGCGCGTCGAGCTGCTGATCGAAGACACACTTGTTTTCGTCTCAAGCTCGCCCGGGGCGGAGCCCAAGCCGGGACCCGGCTACGTGTACATCGACTGGGGACCGGAATTTTTCGCCAAACACGGCGCCAGCTTCCCCGACTTCGTCAGCTCCGGCATGACCGTCAACATCGGCTGGCTCGGGCTGCAATACATTCGACAAAACGGCGGCGCGGGCTACTTTCCCGTCCGCCTCGTCCGCCCCTATCTGCAAGACGGGCGCCTCCACCTCGTCGGGGAGGCGCCGGAATTCAGCAACCCGGCCTACATCGTCTATTCGACCGAAGGTGACGGCGAGCTGATCGCCTCGGCCATCGCCGGCATTCGCAAGGTCGCTTCCACCGCGGCCGAGCCGTTGCCCGAGCCATCGCCCGAGCCATGGTCGCGCCCGAACGCACCAAATCCGCGTGGCTAAGCGACAGCCTGCTGGGCGGGCGGCGAGACCGTCCGCGCGCCCGCGACGAAGTCTTGGCGCTCAAGCGCCAACCGGATAACGATATCGGGGATTTGGACCCCGCGCAGCGACAGATCCGCTTGAACTTGGCGTATCAGATCGCCATCGTCAGCATTGGTAACGCCCAAGGCAACAATTGAATTGGCGTATTCGCGCGCTTCTTCGATCAACCTCAGTTCCGCCGCCAGCCACAATCCGAACTGCTTGTTGCGGCAGTTCCGATTACGAAACGCAAGTTCTTCCCCGTGGACGAATTTCGCGATTTCGACACCGGCCACCTTGTTGAGCTCCAACATCATCTCTCTCCCATTTTCCTCGTGAGCCATCATGTGTCCTTATCACGTGGGGTCAAATTTATATTTATCAAACAAACTTTCCTCGCCGCATTTATCGGTTTCATCGATATCAATTAATGGCGCCGGTTGATCCCACGCGATCCGAAGTGGCGATCGTTACATCGGGAAAATCGATAACATCCATCTGGGAAATTTGTTCGTCCCATAGTGCCGGGCTCACCATGTGTATCCGTGGTATCAGTTTCAGGACACGCGGAGGTGAAATGTACACGGATGCCTATGCCGATGCGATCCGGCCCGAACAGCTTGAGCAGGCCGTCGCCACGGCCGTCGCGCTTAAATACAACCAGCCGTACGGCTCGCTGGAGGACTGCGTGACGTCGGCGGTTCAGCAGGTCTTTTGCCCCTGTGTGACGCGCGACCTCCCCGGACGCGCGACGAGCATCGCGCCGCTACGCCCGGGTCTCGTCGATACGATCATGGGGCACATTCGCCGCTCGCTTTGCGCGGCCCAGGAGGGTGGCCGCGCCGGAGAAGCAATTTCCGCCGCAATGAGTCCGGCGGACACGGCACCGCCGGCAGCGGAACTCCCGTCGGTGGAACTCCCGCCAGCGGGACTCCATCAACCGGAAGACGAGAAGTCCCGGCGGAAGCGGGAATTGGATGACGCTTTGGATGACGCCCTGGCTCAGACTTTCCCCGCAAGCGACCCGATCGCCAACCTACTCGGCGGCAACTAGCTTAACCGCGCCGCGCGCACCAGGAAGCTCCCTTTTCGAACAGCCAAGGAGGCAAATCGTTACCTGATTACGCTTCTTTCTCAGCCTGCCGGGGCGTGGTACAAATCGGGAACATATAAGGAGACAGGCGGGGTTGAGGCATGGCGCGCAATCGTGTTCAGTTTCAGAAGGGGCTCAGCGAGGCGCGGTTCGATGAGCTTTACGGGAGCGAGGATCGGTGTCGGGAGGTCGTGCTCGGCTGGCGTTGGCCGCAAGGCTTTGTCTGCCCCGGCTGCGGCGGGCGGAATCACTGCGTCATCAAGACCCGTGCCCTCTACCAGTGCACGTCCTGCCGCCGGCAGACCTCGCTGATGGCCGGCACGATCTTCGCCTCGACCAAGGTGCCGCTGCGCACTTGGTTTCGCACCATGTACCACCTGACGCAGAGCAAGGGCGGGATCTCCAGCCTCGAACTCGGCCGTCGCCTCGGTGTGACCCAGAACACCGCCTGGAAGCTCAAACACAAGCTGATGCAGGTGATGATGGAGCGGGATGCCGGCAAGCGCCTGACCGGTCGGGTCGAAATGGACGACGCCTATCTCGGTGGCGAACGCTCCGGTGGCAAGCGCGGTCGCGGCGCGCCCGGCAAGATGCCGATCATCGTCGCCGTCGAAACCACGCCCGAGGGCAAGCCGGTGCGCCTGAAGCTGCGCCGGGTCATCGGCTTTCGGCGCAAGGAGGTCGAAAAACTGGCCCGACGCAGCCTCGATCCCACCAGCACCGTCGTCAGCGACGGCCTCAGCTGCTTCCGCGGTGTCGCGGATGCGGGATGCACGCATCAGCCGATCTGCACAGGATCCGGCCGCAAGGCGGTGCTGACACCCGCTTTCAAGTGGGTCAACACGGCGCTCGGCAACATCAAGACCGCCATCACCGGCACATACCGCGCCATCCGCCAAAAGCACATCCCCCGCTACCTGGCCGAGTTCGAATACCGCTTCAATCGGCGCTACGATCTCGCCGCCATGATGCCCCGCCTCGGCTGGGCCGCCGTCCGAACCCCGCCAATGCCATATCGCCTCCTCAAACTGGCTGAGGTTCATGCGTAATCAGGAATTGTTATGATCCGTCTCATCGCCGCGGGCCTGCTCGTCATGACCCTGGCCACACCAGCGCTCGCCGTCGAGACGGCGCCACCCGGTGGTGATTACAAGAAAGTCAGCGATCTCGTGAAGCTGCCGGAGTTTCTGCCCGGCCTCGGCACGCTTTACGTCGACCCGAAAACCATGCCCGCGGGTCCATTCCTCGCCTATGACCACGACGGCAAGTTGGTCAGCACGATCTACATGATCCCGATAAAAGACTTCACAGATCACAAGAAGTTCGAAGATCTGAAGGCGGCCGGCGGCAAGGTCGACCATGTAGGCATGTACTACAACGCGGGCCATCCCGGCGTGGAGGTGCCGCATTACCACATCGTACTCTGGCACATAACGAAGGCCGAAGAAGCGCGCGTCGCGAAGTAGGATGCTGTCGCGCAGAAGCGTCCTGAGGGTCGGCGGGGCCTCCTCGCCGGCTTTCTCCCGGCGGCGGCGGCTACGCAGGAGATCGTCGAGGTTCGGATGCGGGGCACTGCCGACGGATCCGAAGTTTGGTTCGATCCGATCGGCCTTCTCATACGGCCGGGACAAACGATCCGTTGGACCAACGTCGATCCCGGGAATACTCACACCTCCACCGCCTATCATCCGCGGAACGACAACCATCCCCCGCGCATCCCCGACACGGCGGCGCCTTGGAATTCCGGTTACCTTTTGCCCAATGAGAGCTTCGCGGTCAGCCTGACCGTCGAGGGCGTGTACGACTACTACTGCATCCCTCACGAGCAGTCCGGTATGGTCGGGCGGATCATCGTCGGCCGTGCTGGACCCGGGGCGTGGCCGCCCGCCGATGCCCGCGCAGACCAGAAAAGTTGGCAACCCGTGCCGGAGCTGGCCGAGCGCGCGTTCCCAGCCGTGGACGAAATTCTCCGCACCGGAGCGGTCCGAATACGTTGAGCGATCTGGCCGAGAGTTCGGCCGCTTCAAACAGAGCGAGAAGGGCGGCTAAGGCTTCTCGCCCAGCGGACCGCGGGCCTGGAGCCTCCCTCGCACCCGTGTTAACGTCCGGCCAGCTCGAACAAGGAGGGGAGTGACATCATGACGCTGCATGCGAAGGACGACGTGCGAGAGAACCTTCTGGACGACATCTATGCCTCCGCCGACCTCTCGGTCAGCATGCCCAGGTACAGGTTCCCGGACAAGGAGCACGCGCCGCGGCACGCCTACAGCGTCGTCCACGACGAGTTGATGCTGGACGGCAACTCGCGCCAGAACCTGGCGACCTTCTGTCAGAGCTGGGCCGAGCCCGAGGTCCACCGGTTGATGGACGAATGTCTCGACAAGAACATGATCGACAAGGACGAGTATCCGCAGACCGCGGAGATCGAGGCGCGCTGCGTGCACATGCTGGCCGATCTGTGGAACGCGCCCGACGCCGCCAACACCCTCGGATGCTCGACCACCGGCTCCAGCGAGGCTGCGATGCTCGGTGGCATGGCGATGAAGTGGCGCTGGCGGGAACGAATGAAAGCCCGGGGCAAACCGACCGACAGGCCGAACCTGATCACCGGGCCGGTGCAGATCTGCTGGCACAAGTTCACCCGCTACTGGGACGTCGAGCACCGGGAGATTCCGATGGAACACGGGCGGCTGCTGATGACCCCCGAGGAAGTGATCGAGCGTTGCGACGAGAACACCATCGGCGTCGTCCCCACCCTCGGCGTCACCTTCACCTGCGACTACGAACCGGTGAAGGCGGTCGCCGATGCCCTCGACACCTTGCAACGAGACAAAGGGCTCGACATCCCCATCCACGTCGACGGCGCCAGCGGCGGGTTCCTGGCGCCGTTCTGCGCGCCCGACCTTCCCTGGGATTTCCGCGTTCCCCGGGTCAAGTCGATCAACACCTCGGGTCACAAGTTCGGGCTGTCGCCGCTGGGCGTCGGCTGGGTGATCTGGCGCGAAGCCCGGGATCTTCCCGAGGACCTGGTCTTCAACGTTAATTATCTCGGCGGCAACATGCCTACGTTCGCGCTGAACTTCTCGCGGCCGGGCGGCCAGATCGTCTGCCAGTACTACAACTTCCTCCGCCTCGGCAAGGAAGGTTACCGCAAGATCCATACCGCCTGTTACGACACCGCCCGGTTTCTGGCCGAGGAAATCGGCAAGCTCGGCCCGTTCGAGATCATCTATGGCGGCGATCCCGCAGGGGGCATCCCGGCGGTGTCGTGGCGGATCAAGGAGGGCCTCGACCCGGGCTTTACCCTTTACGACTTGGCGGACCGTCTAAGCAGCCGCGGCTGGCAGGTCCCCGCCTATTCGCTCGAGCCTAATTGCCAGGATCTGGTGATCCAACGCATCCTCGTCCGCCACGGCGTCAGCAGGGACCTGGGGGCGTTGCTCATCGAGGATTTCAAACGGTGCCTCGCCTACTTCGACGCCCACCCGATTACCTCGTCGATGACCGCCGAAGAGGCAGGCGGCTTCCACCACTAGGCCGGCGACAGCCCTTGGGTGCGCTTCGTCGAGACCCAGCCGCTGACCAGCGCCTGCATCGTCGCCCCATGTGCGCTACGCCACCGTCGGAGCGCCGAACTTCGCCGACACCCATCCTTTCATGCGCGAACTCGGCGGCCGGATGCATTTTTTCGCCCATAGCGACGGGCTTGACGGGACCTGGGAGCGCGTCGGTGTCGCCGTCTGGCGCCTTGTACATGGAGGCCCTTGACCAGCAGCTCGCGCCGATTTGCGACCGAAAACCTGGAGCATGAAAACAGCCGTCGGTACACACAAGGCGACGACCCGAGGGTTCGGCCCCTTTGTCACCTGGACAACAGCAATCCGCGCGGACGGCGGGGCGCTGCTCCGAACCTCACGGCGGCGGCGCAAGGGTCTCGCTCCCTTGGTCGTCGCATCGGCGAACATCCACCCTCGCATCGCCGTCGGCGCGATCGGCCACGAATGGGCACATCTGTGGGCGCCGCGACGGATCGGTTGGTGGATTGCCGTCCTGTTCATGATCGGCTCGGCGCTGTTCGCGATCGGCGGCGCGCAAGCGACGTGGCCCAATGCGTCCGTTGTCCGCTGGCTCGATCCGGGCCTGACCGGCTGGACCTTCTTCGCCGGCTCCGTGTTCTTCACCTCGGCCGCCTGCCTCCAATGGCTGGAGGCGCTCAACAACGACATGGCGGACGTCACCCCACAGGCGCGGTCCACCCCCCGTCGGTGGCGCTTCATCGGGTGGCGTCCGCACGACCTCGGCTATCTGGCGTCGGCGGTTCAGCTGGCCGGAACCATCCTGTTCAACATCGACACCGCCGACGCCCTCATCGCTGGGCTCGGATGGCAGGGCGAGGATGTACTGGCGTGGACGCCGGACATGCTGGGGTCAATCTGCTTCCTCGTCGCCAGCCAGGCTGCCTTGATGGAAGTCTCGCACTACTACTGGTCGTGGCAGCCGCGGAGCCTGTCTTGGTGGATCGCCGCTATCAATATGCTCGGTTCGGTGTTTTTCATGATTTCCGCGGTGGCCAGTTGGGTCGAGCCCGGATCGGTTGTCGCCGCCCCGTGGCCGGCCAACTTCGGCACCTTCGCCGGCGCGGTCTGTTTTCTTGTCGGCGCCTATCTGTTAATTCCGGAGCTGTTCGAGCCCGAGGATTCGCCGATGGAATCCGACGCGGTAGCATGAAAGATGGGGCATGATCCCTCTATCCACCCGCGCCAAAGGCGGCACCAAAACCGGCATCGCCGCGAAATCGTGCTGCAGCGATACCTCGTCGTGGCGCAACGGATGCATCAACACGTGAGAAGAACACCGTGAGCGTATTTGATACGATGGCGGTCATCCTGGGACTGACCGCGCTGTTCAGTTTCTTGAACGAGCGCTTTTTGAGGCTGCAGCAAACCATCGGTCTGATGGTGCTCGCCCTCGGTTGCACCGTGGTGCTTGGTATCCTCAACGCCACCGGAATTTTGGGCGCTTTCGCCCGGGAGCAGGCGTTCGTCTCCAGTCTCGCCCTCAACGAGACCCTGCTCAAAGGCGTGCTGTGCTTCATGCTGTTCGCCGGCAGCATCAACGTCAAGGCCCGCGTCCTCGGCGAGGAGAAATGGGTCATTCTCACCTTGGCGATCGCGGCGACCCTCATCGCGGCGATGCTGATCGGTCTCGCAATGTGGGCGGTGTTGGCCGCGATCGGTGTCGGCCTCGGTCTCGTCTATGCCCTGGTGTTCGGCGCGCTGATCTCGCCCACCGACCCGATCGCCGCCCTGGCGATCCTCGGCAAGGTCGGGCTGCCGCCGCGCCTCGAAGCCATCATCAACGGTGAATCCCTGTTCAATGACGGGGTCGGCGTCGTCGTCTTTACCATCTGCCTGACCATCGCCGTCGGCACCGAGCAACCGACGGCGATGGACGCGGTGATCATGTTCCTGCGGGAGGTCGTCGGCGGCGTCGCCCTCGGTCTCGCCGCTGGCGTGGTGATGCACGCGATGCTCGCCCGCACCAGGGACGACGGCACGTTGGTGCTAATCTCGCTGTCGGTGGTGGCGCTGGCCTACGGCATTGCCGAGCAGGTCGAGGTCTCCGGTCCGATCGCCATAGTCATCACCGGCCTGGTGATCGGCAACGTCACCATGCCGCGGCTGGAAAGACGCGAGACCCTGCCTTTCAAGGCGTTCTGGCGAGCCATCGACGAGATCCTGAATTCCATGCTGTTTGTGATCATCGGATTGCATCTGGCGGTGGTGCCGGTGCTCGATCCGCTCGTTCCGATAGGGACATTCGCGATCGTCGTCTGCCTGGCGGCGCGATGGCTCAGCGTCTATCTGCCGCTGCGCACGCTCGGGATCTTCGGTATCCTCAAAGCGCGCACCGTCGGCCTCACCAACCTGCTCACCTGGGGCGGATTGCGCGGCGGTCTCGCCATCGCCATGGCCCTCTCGCTCCCCGACGGCCCGGACAAGGACCTCATTCTGAAAATGACCTACGGCGTCGTCGCCTTTTCGATCATTGTCCAGGGCCTGACGGTGGGGCGGATCTTCAAGGCGGATGCCCTGAGGCACCTGCTCGGGAAGACATGATAAAAAGAGCCTCTTGTTCCTGCGCGGAGACCTAATCCTCATGCTGAGGACGCCGACCCTTCACAGCCTGCGCCGGTCGCGCTTTCTTTTCCTCCTGCTCGCGCTTGTGGCGTTGCTGCTCGTCTCGCCATTTCTGGACAACAGTCGGTCGCACCACGCGTACTTCATCATTCTATTTGCCTTCATCATGCTTTCGGCGGTTCGGATCGCCAACAAACAACGGAGTCGCAGGATCGTCGCCCTGGCCATTGGCGTGCCTTGGTTGCTGCTCAGTTTGGGGGGGCTGGTTTGGCAACACACCGAACTCGCCGTCGGTGCGAATCTGTTGTTCGTCGTTTTTAACATGTACGTTTTTGTAATCGTCCTGGGCACCGTCGTCAGGGCCATCGCGGTTGATTTCGACATCCTGTTGGGCGCGGCTTCGGTGTATCTGTTGATCGGGATTATTTGGACGGTTTCCTATGTGGTCATCCATCAATTGGATCCGGAGGCCTTTTCCCTGATCCATCACGAGTCCCAGCCCCTTTTTCATGAGTTTCTTTATTTCAGCTTGACGACGCTGACGACGCTCGGCTACGGCGACATCACGCCACTCAACCCCTTTGCCCAAATCTGGGCGGCGATGGAGGCCGTCGTCGGCACCCTTTACATCACGCTCCTGGTCGCCCGCCTCGTCGGCATGTATCAAAGTCAGCGTTCGCAGCAGCGTTAGGCGCAAACCACCATCGACCCCGACCCGTTGGCAATGCCGCCCGAGACGATCAAACCTCAGATCATCCCGGGGGTCTCGTCGATACAATCATGAGGCACATTAACCGCTCACTTTGCGCGGCCCAGGAGGGTGGCCGCGCCGGAGACGAAGTTTCCGCAGCAATGAGTCCGGCGGACGGAACCCATCACAACAGGCCGCTTTCATGGAAGCGCTGTACTAACCTCTTGAGCACCACAGCTAGTCGCGCTCGTCGAGCCACGCCATCTGGATGGCTTCCAAGACCTTCTCGTTCGACTTGTTCGGATCGTCGTCGAAATCGGGCAGCGCCTGAACCCATTGCCACAGGTCGGTGAAGCGCAGGTTGACGACATCGGCGTCGGGGTGAGCTTCGTCCAGCTCGATGGCGATGTCGTGAACATCGCTCCAGCGCAGGCTCATCGCCGCTCTCCTTGATGCTGTTGCGCGCCCTGCTGTTGCTCGCGAGGCGCAAACCGCCGCTAACGGTCGACCATCATGTTGCGGGTCGCCGACGGCAAGACAACGACCAGCCCGTCGAGATCCTCGGTCATCTTGATCTGACAACCGAGTCGCGAGGTATGGGTCAGCCCGAACGCGAGATCGAGCATGTCCTCTTCCTCCTCGCTCGGCTCGTCGAGGTCGTCAAACCACTTCGACTCGACAACGACATGGCAGGTCGAGCAGGCGAGCGAACCTTCGCAGGCACCCTCCAGATCGATGCCGTTGCGGTGGGCGATCTCAAGAACCGACAGTCCCACCGGGGCGTCCACCTCCTTGCGGATCTTCCCGTCCGGCGAAACGAAGGTCATTTTCGGCATCTTTACTCACTCTCCCCAATTTCACTTCGGCGCCCAGTTCACTTCGGCGAATGTCCCTAACCACGTTTCGGCCTCGCCGCCGCCGCGACGTCATCGATATCGCGGCCCTGAAGCGCCGCGCGGATTCCCCGGTCCATCCGCCGTTCGGCGAACGCACGGGTGACTTTTTCCAAGTCCTCCACGACGGCGCCGATTGCGTCGCGATCCTCGCCCGCGATGGCCGCGTCGAGCGCCGCCATCGTTGCCGCGATTTCCTCGCGCTCGCCATCGGCCAAAAGCTCGCCATCGGCCTCGATCGCCGAGGCCACGGCAAGGCTCACCCGCCGCGCCTCGACCCGGGCTTCGGCGAGCAGGCGGCGAACCATATCGTCGCTCGCGTGCGCCATGCTCTCATAAAGCATGGTCGCCATTTCGTCTTCGCTCAATCCGTACGAGGGCTTTACCGCGACCTGTTGTTCGATCCCGGTCGTCTGCTCCGCCGCCCCTACCGTCAACAGACCGTCGGCGTCTACCGCGAAGGTCACCCGGATCCGCGCGGCGCCGGCGGCCATCGGCGGGATGGCGTGGAGTTCGAAGCGAGCGAGCGAGCGGCACTGCTCGGCCATCTCGCGCTCGCCCTGGAGCACGTGGATCGCCATCGCCGACTGGCCGTCCTGGTAGGTCGTGAACTCCTGCGCCTTAGCCACCGGGATGGGGGTGTTGCGCGGAATGATCTTTTCGATTAACCCGCCCATGGTTTCAATGCCGAGGCTGAGCGGCGTGACATCCAGCAGCAGCGTATCGGAGCCGGTTGTCAACGCTTGCGCCTGCAATGCCGCGCCCACGGCGACAACCTCGTCGGGATTGATGTGGGCGAGCGGCTCGCCGCCGAACAAGGCCGCGACCTGCTTGCGGACCAGGGGCACGCGGGTCGAGCCGCCGACAAGGACGACCCCCTTGACCTGATCGGGCGTCACCTGCGCATCGGCCAGAACCTCGCGACAAACCCCGATGGTGCGCTCGACGTATGGGGCGATCAATTCTTCGAGCCGGTCGCGATCGAGCGCATGGCTGGTCTGGCGGCCGCCCGCGTCGATCACCCAGCTGCCGGCGCGCTGCGTCGTCAGGCATTCCTTGGCCAGGCGCGCCGACATCAGCGCCATCTTGACGTCCGACGTACTCAGCGTCTCGGCGCCGAGCCGCTCCTTGCGCTCGGCGAGGAACGCCTCGGCGATGGCGTGGTCGAAGTCGTCGCCGCCGAGCGCCGCGTCGCCGCTGGTGGCGAGCACCTGAAAGACGCCCTTTTCCATGCGCAGCAGCGAAATATCGAAGGTTCCACCGCCGAGATCGTAGACCGCGTACAGGCCCTCGGCGCCCTCGTCGAGACCGTAGGCCAAGGCAGCCGCCGTCGGTTCGTTGACCAGCCGCAGGACCTCGAGCCCGGCCAGGCGCGCGGCGTCCTTGGTCGCGGTCCGCGCGGCGTCATCGAAATAGGCCGGGACCGTGACGACAGCCTTGGTCACCGCCCGGCCCAGATGCGCTTCCGCGCGCTCGCGCAGCGCTTTCAAAATTTCCGCGGAGACTTCGACCGGCGTCAGCCGGATCCCAGCGACGTTGATGCGAACCATGCCGGATGCGCCGGCCTCGTTCGGTTCGACATCGTAGGGCAGGACGCCCGCGAGCGACTTGATGTCGGCGACGCCGCGTCCCATCAGCCGCTTGATCGAGCCGACCACCACCTCTGGCCGATCGAGCATCAATTGCCGGGCCAACTCGCCGACGATCGCGCTGCCGTCGGCGGCATAGGCGACGACCGACGGGACCAGCGCCCCGCCGTCGTCATCGCGGATGATCTCCGCGCCGCCGCCCGTTCCGCCGGTTCCCTTGCCGACGGCCACGACGGAATTGGTCGTACCGAGATCAATGCCGACGGCGAGCGCCGTGTCGGCGGCCTCGGGCGAGGGGACCTGCCCCGGCTCGTGGATCTGGATGAGTTGCGCCATGCTACTGCCCGTGCATCAGCCTGGCGCGGCGGCTCCGGCACTCTTCGATGAACTTGACGAGATACTTCAGCCGGGTGGTCAACCGCGCCGCGCCGACGAGATCGTCGTTCGCGAACGCGGCCGAGAGGTCGCCGACGCAGCTTTCGATGTCGCCGCGCGCATTGGCCTCGAGCACGCCGACGACGCGGATCGACTCGGCCTCGGCCAACTCCTCGCGCAGCTCCATGACCTCGTGCAGCAGTTCCTGCTCGGCGACGAGAAAACAGCCTTCGGGCACGACCTCGCCGCCATCGAGGCCGATCAGGTATTCGGCGCGCTTGCCCGGGTCCTTCAGGGTCTCGTAGGCCTCGTTCAGGCTCACCGCCTGAAGCTGCGAAAACGCCCGCTCGCGCGGCGTGTGAGTCGCGAACCGGTCGGGGTGGAGCTGGCGTTGGCTGGAGAAGTAGCTTTGATCCAGCGTCTCCGCGTCAATATCGAAGCTTCGCGGCAGGCGGAGGCGGGCGAAATGATCAATGGCGGCCGGCGGCTGCACCGCGCCGCACGTCGCGCAAAAAATGCTCCCGCCGGCGACCGGGCCGCGGCACGACCAGCACGCGGCAATGCCCCCGGGCGCGGCGATGCTGGCTCGGTCTACCGTCCGCTGAATATTGAGTGGTGCCGTCTGCATGCTTTTATCCCGCTTTCGCAGCCTGTTCGAACACCGCGGGCGCGCCTTTAGATGTGGAACGACTCTCCACAACCGCAGCGGCCCTTTTCATTGGGATTGCGGAAGACGAACCCGGATTCGAGCCTGTCTTCGACATAATCCATTTCGGTGCCGAGAATGAACATTGTCGCCTTCGGGTCGATCAGAATGGTGACGCCGCCCGCTTCAACGACTTCGTCGAACGCCGTCTTCTCATCGGCGTATTCCAACGTGTAGGACATGCCGGAGCACCCCTTGGACTTGATCCCGATCCGCACGCCGGCGGCCGGCTTGCCCCGCTGGTCGAGCAGGGACTTGACCCGCTCGACCGCGGCGGGGGTCACGCTGATTGGCTGAGGGCGCTGGAGCATTTTTCCCGTGTTCCTCTTGTCTTGCCGAAGCCGCGCCGCCTATTCGGCGGCCTTTGCCCGGCCGGCCGAATGCTTGGCCCGATAGTCATTGACCGCCGCCTTGATCGCGTCCTCGGCGAGGACCGAACAATGGATCTTGACCGGCGGCAGCGCCAGATGCTCGGCGATCTGCGTGTTCATGATGGTCGCCGCCTCGTCGATGCTCTTGCCCTTGACCCATTCCGTGATCAGCGAGCTCGATGCAATCGCCGAGCCGCAGCCGAAGGTCTTGAACTTGGCGTCCTCGATGATGCCGTCGGTGGTGACCTTGATTTGCAGCTTCATGACATCGCCGCAGGCCGGCGCGCCGACGAGGCCGGTGCCGACCGCCGCGTCATTCTTGTCCATGGCGCCGACATTCCGGGGGTTCTCGTAATGGTCGATAACCTTGTCGCTGTAAGCCATCGCAGTGTCCTTTCCGTCCCTCGCTTGATCCGCCGATCAGTGTTCCGACCATTGGATAGATTTAAGATCGATTCCTTCCTGGGCCAACTCCCACAGCGGGCTCATGGCGCGTAGCCGCTTGACCTCGCCGACGATACGCTCGACCGCGAAGTCCATTTCCTCTTCGGTGCTGAACCGGCCGATGCCGATGCGCAGGCTGGTGTGCGCCAACTCCTCGTCGACGCCCAAGGCCCGCAGAACGTACGACGGTTCCAGCGACGCCGAGGTGCAGGCGGAGCCCGACGACACCGCGAGATCCTTGATCCCCATCATCAGCCCTTCGCCCTCGACGTAGGCGAAGCTGAGGTTGAGATTGCCGGGAATGCGCTGCTCGCGGTCGCCGTTGAGGTAAACCTCGGGCAGTTCCGCCATGATCGCATTGTAGAAGCGATCGGCGAGCATGTGCAGGCGTTCGGCCTCGGCGCCCATTTCCGCCTCGGCGATCCGGCACGCCTCGCCGAGCCCGACGCACAGCGGGGTCGGCAACGTGCCCGAGCGCATCCCGCGCTCCTGGCCGCCGCCGCTGATCATGGCCTCGAGGCGGACCCGCGGCCGGCGGCGGACAAACAGCGCGCCGATGCCCTTGGGACCGTAGAGCTTGTGGCCGGAGATGCTCATCAGGTCGATTTTCATGTCCTCGACGTCGAGCGGGATCTTGCCGACCGCCTGGGCCGCGTCGGTGTGGAAGTAGACCTTGCGCTCGCGGCAGATCTCGCCGATCGCCTTGAGCGGCTGGATGACGCCAATCTCATTGTTGACCGCCATGATCGAGACCAGCACGGTCTTGTCGGTGATCGCTCCGCGCAGCCGGTCGAGATCGATTAGGCCGTTGGCCTGGACCGGCAGGTAGGTCACGTCGAAGCCGTCCATCTCGAGGTGGCGGCAGCTGTCGAGCACGCATTTGTGCTCGGTCACGCAGGTGATGATGTGGTTCTTGCGGTCCTTGTGGAACCGGGCCACACCCTTGATCGCCAGGTTGTTGGACTCGGTCGCACCGGAGGTAAAGATGACCTCCTTGTCGTTGGCGCCAATGATGTGGGCGATCTGGCCACGCGCCTTATCAACCGCCTGTTCGGCGGCCCAGCCGTAGTCGTGATTGCGCGAGTGCGGGTTGCCGAACATCTCGCTAAAATACGGAAGCATCACGTCGACCACCCGGCGGTCACAGGGCGTGGTTGCCTGGTAATCCAGGTACACCGGCGCGCGAGTGCCGCTCGCCACTTTCTCCGTTCGCTTCAATCCCGCCATATCGTTCATTGTTACCTTCCCGACAGTCCGTAACGCTTGAGCCGCGGCCCTAGGCCGCTTCCGTCATTGCCGCAACGCCGCCCGCCTGCCCGGCGAAGCCGAGGCGTTTGGCAATCTTTCGCCATACCGCAACGAAATGGTCGATGTCTTGTTCCGAATTCGACCACCCGGTGCTGATCCGAATGCCAGATCGAGCAAGATCCTCGCCAAGACCCATTGCGCCGAGCACGTGGCTCGCCGAGACCTTGCCCGACGAACAGGCCGACCCGGCGCTGATGGCGACTCCGGCCAGATCCAACGCCATGACCAGCGTTTCACCGGCGATACCGGGGACGATCGCGCAGGTCGTATTCGCCAGACGGTCCCCGCCGGCGCCAATGATCCGCGCGCAAGGAGCCGTTTCGCCGATCGCTGCTTCCAGCCGGAACCGCAGGCGCGCCATGGTCGCCGCCGCCTGCGCCGCATCGCCGACGGCCTCCGCCGCCGCGCCGAAACCGGTGATGCCGAGCAGGTTCTCGGTGCCGGCCCGCCGCCGGCGTTCCTGACCGCCGCCGCGAAGTTGCGGAGACACCGTGGCCGCGCCCCCGACAACCAAGGCGCCGACACCGCTTGGCCCGCCGAGCTTGTGCGCCGATAGCGACAGCAGGTCGGCGCCGAGCCGGCCAAACTCGACCGCCATTTTCCCGGCAGCCTGGACAGCGTCGCAATGAACAAGCGCGCCATGCCGCGCGGCGATATCCGCGACCGCATGGATCGGCTGGATCACGCCGGTCTCGTTGTTGGCCAGCATGACCGAAACGATCGCCGGACAAGAATCCGCGGCCAGCATCTCGTCGAGCGCGTCGAGCACGATCACGCCGTCCGCATCGACCGGGATTCGTTCGGCTCCACTTACGGCGTCGAGCACGGACGCATGTTCAACCGCCGAAACCAGAACCCTCTCGCGCCCGGCTCCCCGCAGCGCCAGCGCATTGGCCTCGGTGCCGCCGCTGGTGAAGATCACCGCCGCCGGGGCGACTCCGACCATCGTCGCGACCTGGTCGCGGGCATCCTCGATGACGCGGCGGACGGCGCGGCCGTGGCGGTGGATCGACGACGGATTGCCGACCAGACCCAACACCTCGCCGATCGCCGCCGCCGCCGCCGGGCGGAGCGCCGTCGTCGCGTTGTGGTCCAGGTATATGGTTCGTTCCGGCGTCATCGCTCGCCACCTAGCAAATCAAACCCATTCTAGCGCGTTGCGGCGGCCATTTCGGGCGGCGCCGCGTCGAAGCTCATCCGGCTGGTGCCAAGCACCCGGCGTTCGCAGACGTCGGCCAGCGTCACCGAGCTCAGGTACAGGTAGATCTGGTTGCCGAGCTCCTCCCACAGGTCGTGGGTCAGGCAGCGGCCCCTGTGCGAGTGGCAGCCGAATGGCGATCCGGGCGTGCACCGCGTCGCCTTGATCGGCTCGTCAACGGCCATGATGATGTCGGCGATCCGCATCGATCGCGGGTCGCGGGCGAGCAGATAGCCGCCTCCCGGTCCGCGTACGCTGGCAACCAGACCGCCTCGGCGCAACTTGCCGAACAGCTGTTCGAGGTACGAAAGCGAAATCTCCTGGCGCTCGGCGACCTCCGCAAGCGTAACCGGCTTGCCGTCGGTGTTGTCGGCGAGATCAGCCATCGCCATGACGGCGTAGCGGCCCTTTGTGCTCAGTTTCACGTGTCTGCTCCTTTCGCCCGTCCTGGGACGCCGCTCAATGCCGGCCCGCCTTGGCGACGATCCGCACGGGCGGCTCGGATCGATGGCCGATCACGTCTTTGCCGTCGTCCGCGTGACCGTCCGCGTGGTCGTGCCCATAGCCGTTCCCATGGTTGCCCCCATGGTCGCCATGGGCCATGGGGGCCGCCGCCGCGCGTTCCGGCTCCAAGGCCTCAAGACGACCCTCCGCCCGCGCCAGCCGCTCGTTCAGGATCGCAACGTGTCCGCGCAAGGCGGTGATTTCCTCAATCACCGGATCCGGGCAGCCGCCCACCGTTGTCGCGTAGGCGCGAAACCCGCCCGCGGTCGCCCGATCACCCGGAGCGATGACGTGCGCGGGAATACCGACGGCGGTGGCGCCTGACGGCACGTCCTTGGTCACCACTGAATTCGCCCCGACCCGCGCGGCTTCGCCGATCGTAATTGGCCCAAGAACCTGGGCTCCCGACCCGATAATGGCGTTCGCGAGGATCGTCGGGTGGCGCTTGACGCTCACTTGGCTCCGTGAATCCACCGACGGCGCGACGCCACCCAGCGTCACCGACTGGTACAAGGTCACGTCGTCGCCGATGTCCGACGTCTCGCCGATAACCACGCCCTGACCATGGTCGATCACGAACCGGCGGCCGATGGTCGCGCCGGGATGGATTTCGATGCCGGTGAGGAAGCGTGCGAGTTGTGAAACGCCGCGCGCGACCAAGAACCAGCGCCGCCGCCATAGTCCATGCGCGAGACGGTGCAGGACAATCGCGTGGAAGCCGGGGTAGCACAACGCCACCTCCAAGCGCGATCGCGCCGCCGGGTCGCGGGCGATGAAAGCGGTGATGTCCTCTTCAAGCCTCTTGAAAAACATGATGCCTACGATACTGTGATCCGTTTTGCGGCTCGGGGACGGCACGGCCTCAACCGTTGCGCGCCGCAGGCCGACGGCGGCGTGAGTCGGTATATAGGATGCCTGACTAATTTAGTCAACAATGTTGGCGGCGTCACCGCGTGATAGAATTAACAATGCTTTACGCGTCGCATCGGGCTATAAGCGTCCGCCTGGGACCATCCGGATAGCCATCAAGGGACATGCCGCAAGTCATTTTTAACGGGACCGAAGGCCGCCTCGAAGGCCGGTACCATCATTCCAAGCAGGCCGGCGCGCCGATCGCGCTGACGCTCCATCCGCATCCGTTGCAGGGCGGCACGATGAACAATCGCATCGTCTTCGCCATGTACCAGTCATTCATGCGCCGCGGCTTCTCCGTGCTCCGCTTCAATTTCCGCGGCGTCGGCCGCTCGCAGGGGCGCTTTGACAACGGGCCGGGAGAATTAAGTGACGCCGCCTCGGCGCTCGATTGGATGCAGACCATCAATCCGAGCGCTTCGGGATGCTGGGTCGGCGGCTATTCGTTCGGCGCCTGGATCGGCATGCAGCTGCTGATGCGCCGCCCCGAGATCGACGGCTTTATCTCGATCGCGCCGCCCGCGGGAGCTTTGGATTTTTCGTTTCTCGCGCCCTGTCCCGCGTCGGGCGTGATCATTCATGGCGGCGCCGACGCGGTGGTCCCCGGTGATCAGGCGGCCAAGCTGGCGCGCAAGCTGAGCAACCAGAAAAGCGTGATCGTCGAGTACAAGGACATTCCCAAGGCCGACCATCTGTTCTCCGGACACATGGACAAACTGGCGGCGGCGATCGACGGCTACCTCGACAAGGCCTTGGCCCCGGGTAGCTAGAAGTACCGGCGCAGGTTGGCCCGGATGCGCTCGCGAACCGGAGCGGTGTCCTCCGGCAGCTGGAAGCGCGCGCCGGTGACCGTTTCATAAAGCACGATGTAGCGGGCGCTGAACTCGACGAGCGTCTCTTTGGGGATGGGCGGAATGGGGTCGCGGTAAGGATCGCACCGCGCCACGATCCACCGGCGCAGGAAATCCTTATCCAGGCTTTCGGGGTCGCGGCCGGCGGCGAAGTGCCGGCCGTAGCTTTCGCTCAGCCAGTAGCGACTGCTGTCGGGGGTGTGGATCTCGTCGGCGAGCATGATCGTGCCATCGGTATCGACGCCGAATTCGTACTTGGTGTCGACCAGGATCAATCCATTGGCCGCGGCAACCTCGCGGCCGCGGGCGAACAACGCCCTGGCCAGCGCTTCGACCCGCATCCACTGGGCCTCGCTCAACAGCCCGCCGTCGACGATCTCGGCCGCGCTGATCGGCGCGTCATGGCAGCCGTCCACGGGTTTCGTTGTCGGGGTGAGGATCGTGTCGGGAAGCTTCTGGTGGGCGCGCAGACCGTCCGGGAAATGGAGCCCGTACATGTCGCGGCGTCCGGCCCGGTACATCGGCCAGATCGACGTGGCGGTCGAGCCGGTGAGATAGTCGCGAACGACAACTTCCACCGGCAGCATCCGCAATGTCCTGGCGATCAGAACGTTGGGATCGGGATATTCGATCGCGTGGTTGGCGGCGATGTCGGCGGTGGCCTCGAACCAGAACCGCGCCGTCTGGGTCAGCACCTGTCCCTTGTAGGGGACGGCGGCGAGAACCTGATCGAACGCGCTCTGCCGGTCGGTCGAGATGATGATCCGCCGACCATCGGGCAGGTCGTAGTTGTCGCGCACCTTGCCGCGGCTATACCGCCCCGGAAGATCCGGAAAAGACGCGTCGCTCAGCACGTCGTCGAGCCGCCCGGCGATCATATCGATGCGTTGATCGTCGATCATCGCGCGCCGCCGCGATATCCAAACGAGCCTCGGCCGCGGCTTGGCCGATCAACCATAGGCGATCTTGACGACTTCATAGGATTTGTAGCCGCGCGGCGTGGTCACTTCGACGATTTCGCCGAGGCGCTTGCCGATCAGCGCCCGGCCGAGCGGAGAGGTGATCGACAATCTGCCGTCGCCGACATCGGACTCGTGGCTGCCGACAATCCGGTACGTCGATTCGTCTTCGGTATCCTCGTCGGCGAGCATCACGGTCGCGCCGAAGCGGATGATGTCGTTGTTCATGTGCGACGAATCGATGGGATCGGCGCGGCTGATGATGTCTTCCAGTTCCGCGATCCGGCCTTCGATGAAGCTCTGCCGCTCGCGCGCGGCGTGGTACTCGGCGTTCTCCGACAGATCTCCGTGCTCGCGCGCTTCCGCGATGGCGCGAATGATGGCTGGGCGTTCGTCGATGCGCAGCCGGCGCAACTCGGATTCGAGCTGCGTCAAACCTTCGGGAGTCATCGGAATCTTTTCCATCAAGCCTTGCCTCGTCGTCTAGTCGGAGCGGCCGCCCGTCTCGCCTGGCGAAACGCGGGCCGTGATACCGAGCGTAAGTTCTAACTGAACGCGGGGAAATAGGATTGTAGCGGCGCGACATCAAGCCCGTCGCCGGCGATCAGCGCCTTGATGGCATCGATCGCCGCCGCCGCGCCCGCGATCGTGGTGTAATGCGGCACGTTCTTCATCAGCGCCGAACGGCGGATCGAAAAGCTGTCGCGGATGGCCTGAGCGCCCTCTGTCGTATTGATCACGAGTTGAACTTCGCCGTTGATGATCGCGTCCTCGCAATGGGGCCGGCCCTGCAGGACCTTGTTGATTCGCCGGACCTCCAGGCCACGCTCACTGAGGCTGCTCGCGGTACCGCTGGTCGCCAGCAGCGAGAACCCCATCTCGGCGAGCCGGCCGGCGAGGACGGCGGCGGCCTCCTTGTGCTGATCCTTGACCGATATGAAGACCGTGCCGGAGGTGGGCAATCTTGCCCCGGCGCCGATCTGCGACTTGGCGAAGGCGCTGCTGAAGTCGGCCGCGATGCCCATGACCTCGCCGGTCGACTTCATCTCCGGACCGAGAATGACATCGACGCCGGGAAAACGGGCGAACGGGAACACGGCCTCCTTGACCGAGACATGGGCGAGCTTGTGGGTCGGCCTCAGCGTGAAACTCGCAAGCTTTTCCCCGGCCATGACCCTCGCCGCTATCTTGGCGACCGGAATGCCGGTGGCCTTGGCAACGAAAGGCACCGTGCGGCTCGCCCGCGGATTGACCTCAAGGACGTAGATATCCCCGTCCTTGATCGCGTACTGCACATTCATCAGGCCGACGACGCCAAGCGCCCTGGCCAAGGCGGCCGTCTCGCGCTCGATCTCGGCGATGGCCTCGGGTGATAGCGAATGCGGCGGCAGGCAGCACGCCGAGTCCCCGGAATGGATCCCGGCTTCCTCGATATGCTGCATGATGCCGGCGACAAAGACGTCGGTCCCGTCGGCGATGGCGTCGACATCGACCTCGATCGCGTCCTGCAGGTACAAATCCAGCAACACCGGCTTGGCCCCCGAGACCTTTACCGCGTGCGCGATATAGCGATGCAGGGCCTCGCGGTCGTGAATGATCTCCATGGCCCGGCCGCCGAGAACATAGGATGGCCGGATGACCACCGGATAGCCGATCTCGTTGGCGACCCGTTCGGCTTCGGCGGCCGAACGGGCGATGCCGCTGGCGGGCTGGCGCAGGCCCAACTTCTGGAGCAGCAGCTGGAAGCGTTCGCGATCCTCGGCCAGATCGATCGCATCGGGCGAGGTGCCGAGGATCGGAATGTCCGCCTTGGCCAGGGCGGACGCGAGCTTCAGCGGTGTCTGCCCGCCGAGCTGAACGATGACGCCGAGCAGCGTTCCGCGCGAGCGTTCGACCTCGACCACGGCAATCACGTCTTCGTCGGTCAACGGCTCGAAGTAGAGCCGGTCGGAGGTGTCGTAGTCGGTCGAAACCGTTTCCGGATTGCAGTTGATCATGATCGCTTCGTGGCCGGCATCGCGCAAGGCGTAAGCCGCGTGAACGCAGCAGTAGTCGAATTCGATCCCCTGGCCGATGCGGTTGGGGCCGCCGCCGAGAATGATGACCTTGCGGCGATCCGACGGCTCGGCCTCGCATTCGGCCGGCTCGCCCGCCTGCGGCTCGTACGTCGAGTACATGTAGGCCGTCTGGCTGGGGAACTCGCCCGCGCAGGTATCGACCCGCTTGTAGACCGGCGCCACGCCGAGCACCCGGCGGCGCAGGCTCACCTCGTCTACGCTCTTGGCGGAGAGCTCGGCCAGTCGCTGGTCGGAAAAGCCGAGCGACTTGAGCCGCAACATCGAGGGCGTGTCGCCGGCGAGGCCGTCACGGCGGATCGCTTCCTCGCACTCGACGAGCGCCTTGATCTCCCTGAGAAACCAATGGTCGTAACGGCACGCGGCGTACACCTCGTCGATGTCGAGTCCATGACGGAACGCCTGGGCGATGACCAGCACCCGGTCGGGCCGCGCCGAGCTCAGCGCGGCGACGACCTCTTCGCGCGAGAGACCGAGCGCGACCTCGTTCAATCCGCTCAGCCCGATTTCCATCGAGCGCAGGCCCTTTTGCAGCGACTCGGCGAAGCTGCGGCCGATGGCCATGGCCTCGCCCACCGACTTCATCGAAGTGGTCAGGATCGGCTCGGCGCCGGGAAATTTCTCAAACGTGAACCGCGGGATCTTGGTGACGACATAGTCGATGGTCGGCTCGAAGGATGCCGGGGTGACCCCGGTGATGTCATTGCCGAGTTCGTCGAGGTGATAGCCGACAGCCAGTTTCGCCGCGATCTTCGCGATCGGAAAGCCGGTCGCCTTGGATGCCAGCGCCGAGGATCGCGACACCCGCGGATTCATCTCGATCACCACCATCCGGCCGTCGCTTGGGTTGATGGCGAACTGGACGTTCGAGCCGCCGGTATCAACCCCGATCTCGCGCAGCACCGCCAGCGAGGCGTTGCGCATGATCTGGTATTCCTTATCGCTCAGCGTCAGCGCCGGCGCCACCGTGATCGAGTCGCCGGTATGCACGCCCATCGGATCGACGTTCTCGATCGAGCAGATGATGATGCAGTTGTCCACCCGGTCGCGGACCACCTCCATCTCGAACTCTTTCCAGCCGAGAACCAACTCCTCGATCAGCACCTGCTGGGCGGGCGACGCGGCGAGGCCGCCGGCGACGATAAGCTCGAACTCCGCGTTGTTGTAGGCAATGCCGCCGCCGGTTCCACCGAGGGTGAACGACGGCCGGACGATCAGCGGCAGACCCATCTCCTGAAGCACGACGCGCGCCTCGTCGAGTGTATGAACGGTTCGGCTGAGCGGACACTCGAGACCGATCGCGCGCATCGCGTCGCGGAACAGCTGGCGATCCTCGGCCTTGGCGATGGACTCGGATTTGGCCCCGATCATCTCGACGCCGTAGCGCGCCAGAACGCCGGCCTTCTCGAGATCGAGCCCGACGTTCAGCGCGGTTTGGCCGCCCATGGTCGGCAACAGCGCGTCGGGGCGTTCGCGGGCGATGATCTTTTCGACCGTGGCGACGTTGATCGGCTCGACGTAGGTGGCGTCGGCCATCCCCGGATCGGTCATGATCGTCGCCGGGTTCGAGTTGACCAGGATGACCCGATAGCCCTCCTGTCTCAGCGCCTTGCACGCTTGGGTGCCGGAGTAGTCGAACTCGCAAGCCTGACCGATGATGATCGGTCCCGCGCCGATGATCAGGATCGAGTGGATGTCGGTACGTTTCGGCATGGCCTGAGCCTAGGTTTCCATTGAATGCGGGCGCGGCGCCGGATCGGCGGCTTCGACCGGCGCGCCGAGGGCGGTTGAGCGTTACCGCGACGACATGGTTTGGATGAATTGATCGAACAGGTAATGGCTGTCGTGCGGACCCGGCGAAGCTTCCGGGTGGTACTGCACGGCGAAAACGGGCATCCCCTTGACGCGGAAGCCTTCGTTGGTTCCGTCGAACAGCGAAACGTGGGTTTCGATGACGTGCGCCGGCAGGGTTTTGGCGTCGACGGCGAAGCCGTGGTTTTGGCTGGTGACTTCGACCCGACCGGTCTCCAGGTTCTTGACCGGATGATTCGCGCCGCGGTGACCGAGCCGCAGCTTGTAGGTTTTGGCGCCGAGCGCCAGGGCCAGGAGCTGGTGGCCGAGGCAAATGCCGAAGATCGGTACGCCGCGCTCGATCAGGCCGCGAAGGACCGGCACGGCGTAGGCGCCGGTCGCCGCCGGATCACCGGGACCGTTCGACAGGAAGACCCCGTCGGGCTGGTGACGGAGGATCTCGTCAACCTCGGCGCTCCCGGGCACCACCGTCACCCGGCAGCCGGATTGGGCGAGGCAACGCAAAATGTTGTGCTTGGCGCCGTAGTCGACCGCGACCACGTGGTGACGCGGCGCCGTCTGGCGGCCATGGCCTTGACCCAAGACCCAGGTCGTTTCATCCCAGGCGTAGGTCTGCCGGCACATGACCTCCTTGGCGAGGTCCATTCCTTCGAGACCCGGCCAATGATCGGCCATGAAGCGCAGGGCGGTGGTGTCGATCATCTCTTCGGGCGCATGGATCAAGGCGCCGCGCGGCGCGCCGTGATCGCGGATGCGCCGGGTCAGCCTGCGGGTATCGACACCGGAAATCGCGACCAGGTTGTGCCGCTTCAGCCAGGCGTCGAGATGGCCCGCGGCGCGCCAGTTCGACGGCTCGGTGATCGGGGCGCGCAGGATGCAACCGCGCGCCGCCGGGGTGACGCTCTCGATGTCTTCGCCGTTGACGCCGACGTTGCCGATGTGGGGAAAGGTAAAGGTGATGATCTGACCGGCGTAGGACGGATCGGTCATGATCTCCTGATAGCCGGTAATGGCGGTGTTAAAGCACACCTCGCCGATGGCGACGCCCTGCGCACCGCACCCCTTGCCCCAGAACGCCGTTCCATCATCGAGCACAAGGGCGGCGTCGCAGCCCGGTATGGCTGGAGTTGTCGTTCCTGGATCAGCTCGCGGATGGTGGGTCAAATGTTGGCGATAGGTCAGCCACGGCGAACGGCATCCGCCGGTTGCGCCGGTTCCGATTGAAGCGACAGGGATGAAAACAAGGGGTATGCGCCGCGATCAGCCAAAGGAGATGGCCTGGAAATAAGCCGATTTGTCCGCCTCGTCAACCCTCGCCCCCGGAGGGCATCGCGCGGCGCGCGCGCGTCCGACAGAGGTTGGACGCCGTCGCTGGTGGCGTCACCATAGGCAATGACATTAGCAACTGCCGTCATTGCGAGCCCGCGCAGCGGGTGTGGCAATCCAACCACCCGCGGGGCAATTGCCGGCGGGGTTTAGAGAGCGTCGCCGTCGGTCTCGCCGGTGCGAATACGAATGGCCTTGTCGACGTCAAGGATGAAGATCTTGCCGTCGCCGATCTTGTCGGTGCGGGCCGCGTTGAGGATCGTCTCGGATACGCTTTCCGCCATGTCGTCGGTAACGACGACCTCGATCTTGACCTTGGGCAGGAATTGCACGGTGTATTCCGCGCCGCGATAGATTTCGGTTTGTCCTTTTTGCCGGCCGAAACCCTTGACCTCGGTCACTGTCATGCCTTGCACGCCGAGGGATGTCAGGGCCTGGCGGACGTCGTCGAGCTTGAAGGGTTTGATGATCGCCGAAATCAGTTTCATAGACGTCTTTCCTCTTCTGGCAGCGCGCCGCCGGCGAGGCGGCGATGTTGCATTCGCGTAAAACAATGGAGCCGGTTAATCCACCACCAGGAACCTGGACATGATGCATCATGGGGTCGGCCGTGTCTCGCCGCCTTCACGAACCATGCCAGTCCCGAACAACATGTAGGAAAAACCGCGGCAATGCATGGCGGCCTTCCGTATGTTGCGATATGGACCATATTGCGATACGGGCCGGCCCGGCAAGATTGGAGCGACAATGACCATCACCTCGCCCTCGCGGGCAGGCGGCGAATTGACCCCGGATGTCGCGATTGTCGGCGGCGGCCTCGTCGGCGGAACGCTGGCCTGCGCGCTGGCCGAAGTCGGCCTGTCTTCGGTCGTCGTCGAGGCCGGAAACGTCTCGGGGACGCTCGACGCCGGGTTTGACGGCCGCGCCTCGGCCATTTCGCTGACCTCACGGCGGTTGCTCGAGGCCATCGGCCTGTGGCCGGACATGGCCGGCGAGGCAACGCCGATGCGCCACATCCGGGTCACCGAGGGCGCCTCGCCCTTGTTCTTGCATTACGATCATCGCGATGTCGGCCGCGAGCCGTTCGGCCACATGGTTGAAAACCGCCACTACCGCCGCGCGCTCTACGCCCGCATCGACAGCCTTGAGCGGGTGAGCTTGCTCGCTCCGGCGCGAACCTCCGCCGTGGTCCGCGCCGCCGCCGGCGTCGAGATCGTCCTTGATGGCGGCGCGCGTGTGACAGCGCCCCTGGTGGTCGCCGCCGAGGGTCGTCATTCGCCGTTGCGCGAGGAAGCCGGCATCCGCGTCAGCGGCTGGTCCTACCGACAGGTCGGTATCGTCTGCACCGTCGAGCACGAACAGCCGCACGGCTTTGTCGCCCACGAACGCTTCCTGCCCGACGGCCCGTTCGCGATCCTGCCGCTCACCGGCAACCGCTCGTCGATCGTGTGGACCGAGCACGCCGACAAGGCGCCGGCGATCATGGCGCTCGACGATGCCGGGTTTACCGTCGAGCTGGTCCGCCGCTTCGGCGATTTCCTCGGCGCGGTGCGAATCACGGGTCCGCGCTGGTCTTATCCGCTGTCGTTGCAGTTCGCCGAGAACACGATTGCTCCGCGCTTGGCGCTGGTCGGCGACGCCGCCCATGCGATGCATCCGATCGCCGGCCAGGGCCTCAACATGGGCCTGCGCGATGTCGCCGCGCTGGCGGACGTGTTGGGCGACGCGCGCGCCCTCGGGCTCGACCTCGGGGCCGCGGACGTGCTCGAGCGCTACCAGCGCTGGCGGCGGTTCGACAATACGCTGATGCTCTCGCTGACCGACGGCCTCAACCGGCTGTTCGCCATCGACGCCGCACCGGTCCGCCTCGCCCGCGACCTCGGCCTCGCCGCGGTCAACCGCGTAGGCCCGCTCAAGCGCTTCTTCATGCGCCACGCCATGGGCATGGTCGGCGACCTGCCGAAGATGATGCGCGGGACGTAAGCAGCGAACCGCGCGCCCGCCGTTTACGGATTGCGGCTGAGGCCCTTGGCCTCGAGGGCGGCGAGGTAGGCGGCCCAGATGCGGTCGTGTTCGGCGCCGAGGCGGTAGAGGTAATCCCAGGTGAACAGGCCGGTGTCGTGCATGTCGTCGAAACGGATGCGGATGGCGTAACTGCCGACCGGCTCGAGTTCGAGAATGCCGACATGGCGGCGTCCGGCGATGATGGTCTTGGTGTCGGGGCCGTGACCCTGAACTTCGGCGGATGGGCTTTCGACGCGCAGGTATTCCGCCGGCAAGGAGAACGTCCGGCCGTCCTCGAAGTCGATCTCGAGGCGCTTTTCATTGCGCTTGAAGCGGATCTCGGCCGGATGATGGCGGTTTCCGTACTGGCTGTCCCGCGTGTTCACGGCGTTGCCGCCACGTCCGGACCGGTGCCCGGATCGGCGCCCGAATCGGCATCGATCGGCCGCGCCTCGTCGACCAGCATGATCGGAATGCCGTCGCGGATCGGATAGACAAGGCCGGCCCGCTCGCTGATCAGCTCCTGGCGCTCGGGATTATAACGCAGCGGCCCCTTGGTCAGCGGACAAACCAGGATTTCGAGCAGCTTGGGATCGACGGTTCGTTGCGTCACGGAAGTTTTCCCCTAAGGCCGATGCCGGGCGTATCAATGCCAAGACTCGGGGGCCGGGCCGTCGGTTTCGTGCACGGCCATCTCGAACAGCGAGGTCAACAGCTCGGCGCGCTGGGCGAGGCCGGCGCACTCGAGCAGACCCTGTTTCTCGCGGCTGTCGAACGGACACATCATCGCGAACGACAAGATCAAGGTATCGTCGTCGGCGTTGTTGACGGCGTCCCAGTCGCAGGAAATGTCCTTGAGCGCGAAATACGCCCGCGCCGCCGCCAGCATCCGCTCGCGATCGACGGGTTCGCGCAGCGGATCGGACAAATCGGCGAGGAACGGCGTGAAGTCCGGCTTGACCCGGCGGAAGCCCTTGAGCATCGCCAGTTCCTCGACGACCTGAAAGCGGCAGACGCCGCGCAGCGTGATCAGCAGCCGATTGTCCTCGGTTTCGGCAAAGGACACGATCCGTCCGGCGCAGCCGGTGGTGAACACCTCGGGCGCCTCTCCCGGTTCGTGGTGCGGGGAATGGCGCGGCTGGATCATCCCGATCATCCGCCCCTTGCCCAGCGCCTCTTCGACCATGATGAGGTAGCGCGGCTCGAAGATCTGCAGCGGCAGATGCCCGCGCGGCAGCAGCATCGCGCCCTCGAGCGGGAAGATCGGCAGGATTTGCGGCAGCCGGTGGGCCGGCGCGGCCGGATCGTTGGTGGTCATGCGGCGGTCATGCGCAAAAGTCCGTCAAGACAACCGGCCTCATGAGAACAGCAGCGTCGACAGCCGCCGCCGGCCGGCGACCGTGATCGGATTGGTGAACCCGAGCGCGTCGAAGATCTTGACCAGCTGCTTGCGCGCGGCCTGATCGTTCCACTCGCGATCGGCGCGGACCAGCAGGAGCAATTCGTCGATCGCGGCCTCGGCCTCGCCCTTGCCGTACAGCGCGACGGCGAGATCGAGGCGGCTCTGGTGATCGTCCGGCCGTGCCGCCACCGCCGCCCTGAGTTTGCCGAGATCGCCGCTGTCTCGGCTCTGCTCGGCCAGCTCGACCGCGACGGTGGCCGCGGCGATGTCGGCGTTGCCTTTGAGTTTCGCGTCGAGACCGTCGATCAGCCGCCGGGCCGCCGCCGGATTGCCGGCGCCGACATGGCTTCGGATCAGCCCGGCGATGGCCTTGACGTTGCCGGGTTCCTGGGCGAGGACCGCCGAGAACACCTTCGCCGCGGTCTTGAAGTCGCCGTTGTCCAAGGCGGCGCCGCCTTGCGCCAGCGCGTCGGCCAACGGATCGCCGGCGCCGCGGGTGAGCGCCTCGATGAACTGCTTGAGCTTGCTTTCGGGCTGGGCGCCGACGAAACCGTCGACCACCTGGCCGCCCGCGAAGGCATAAACGGTCGGCACCGATTGGATGCGCAGCTCGGCGGCCAACGCCTGGTTTTCGTCGATATTGATTTTGACCATCCGGACCGCGCCCTTGGCCGCGCGCACCAGCTTTTCGAGGAGCGGCCCCAACGTCTTGCACGGGCCGCACCACGGCGCCCAGAAGTCGACGATGACCGGACGATCCATCGACGCGGTGATGACGTCGGCGTTGAAGCTCTGCATGGTCGCGGTCTTGATCACTGGTCCGGCCGCATCGGCGGCCGCGGCGGCGCTGCTGGAATCGAAGATCATGGTCACTTTCGCGCTGTCGGGAGGCTATGGTCGATCGCGCTATACATGGCAGTTCGCGCGCCGGTCCTCAAGGCTTGACGCGGCGTGATCGCCTCACAGCGCCTCGACGCGCGGCTCATGGCCGCAGGCGCGGATGAACTTCAGCAGATCGTCGGCCGCGATCGTCGTCGTCGCGGTGTTGACCAGCGGATGAAAGTTGAGCGCGCCATGCGCCAGCAAACCGGCGTCGAGAACGACGCGGACCTGGTGTCCGGCGTCGTCGATCAGGGCGAACGGCGTCACCGAACCCGGCTCGACCCCGAGGACCCGGCGCAGCGTCTCGGCGGACGCGAACGACAGCGCCGCCGAACCGAGTCTCGGGCGCAACGCCTTGAAGTCGATGGGCCGGTCCTCGGACGCCACGACCAGCCACATCACTCCCTTCTTGTCCTTGAGAAACAGGTTCTTGGCATGGCCGCCGGGCAAGGACCCGCGCAAGGCCTTGCTCTGCTCGACGGTAAACACAGCCGGATGGCGCACCGTCGCCGTCTCGATCCCCAGCGCGTCCAGCCGCGCCATTAACTCGGCCTCAGTGGTCATCCGCCTCAGTGGTCACAAATATACTCCGAGCGCATTGCGCAACCCGTTCGCGCGCCGGGCCGTTGCGGCGGGGGCTAGAGACGCCAGAGGTTCATGCCGGCCGGCTTGGTGGCGCGGTCGAAGACGCTGAGCACGTCGATGACCAGGCCCTTGCCGCCGTTCAGGATCCGGGCCGCCAGATCCCAGCCGCCTTCGAGGAACGCGCGGTGGCCGACGGCGACGATGACCGCGTCGGCCGGGCGCATATGGTCCAGATCGACCAGCTTGATCGCGTACTCGCGCTCGACCTCTTCCGCGTCGGCCACCGGATCATGAACCTCGACCTTGGCGCCGAAGCTCCGCAATTCCTCATAGATATCGACGACCCGGGTGTTGCGGCAATCGGGGACATCCTCCTTGAAGGTCATGCCGAGCACGGCGATCTGGAAGCCGCCGGTGTGGCCGCCGGAAAGCAGGCGCTTGATGGTCTCGCGCGCGATCACCCGGCCCATGCGATCGTTGATCCGCCGTCCGGCGAGGATCACCTCCGGATGGTAACCGACCTGCTCGGCGCGGTGGGTCAGGTAATAGGGATCGACGCCGATGCAGTGACCGCCGACCAGGCCCGGCCTGAAGCGTAGAAAGTTCCATTTGGTCCCGGCCGCGGTGATGACGTCATGGGTGTCGATGTCGAGCAGCTCGAAAATCAGCGCCAGTTCGTTCATCAGCGAGATGTTGAGGTCACGCTGAATGTTCTCGATGACCTTGGCCGACTCGGCTGTCTTGATGTTCGGCGCCCGGTGGACGCCGGCCTTGACCACGCTGGAATAGACTTCCGCGACGATATCCAACGTCGCGGCATCGAGACCGGAGACGACCTTGATGACGGTGGCGAAGGTGTGCTCGGTGTCGCCGGGGTTGATCCGCTCGGGCGAGTACCCGACGCTGAAATCGACGCCGCATTTCAGCCCCGAGGTCTCTTCCAGGATCGGCACGCACTCCAGCTCGGTCACGCCCGGATAAACGGTCGATTCGTAGACGACGATGTCGCCCCTCTTGAGCTGGCCGCCGACCGCGCGGGTCGCTCCGAACAGGGGCTCGAGATCCGGGCGGCGCGCCCGGGTGATCGGCGTCGGCACCGCGATGATGTGGAAATCGGCGGCGCGCAGGTCGGCGGGATCGGCGGTGATGCGCAGATTGGCGGCGCGGAGTTCCTCGGCGGTCGTCTCGCGGGTATGATCGATTCCCCGGCGAAGCTGTTCGACCCGGCGCCGATTATAGTCATAGGCGACCACGGGGACGCCCGAGCGACCAAACGCAACAGCGACGGGCAAGCCGACGTAGCCGAGCCCGATAACCGAGATTTTCCGTCCATGCATCGTAACGCAATCTCCTACCAGACGGTCGAAACAACCGTGTCCGCGTTGCGTTCGCGGTGCGCCATTAACGCGATCCCACTGGTCCGCTGCCCCGACGAGCGAGCAGAATGCCGCCGAGGATGACAACGCCCCCCAGCGCCTGCCAGGGGCCGAGCGGCTCTTCCAGGATGGCCCACGCGAGGAGCGCGGCGATCGCGGGTTGGAGCAACAAGCTTACCGATGACAAGGCGGCTGGGAGATGCGCAAGCGCAAATGCAATCAAGCTCTGACCGCACGCATGAGATATCAAGGCGAGCCCGAGCAGGATCGCCCAACCCCTCGCGGTCAACGGCACTATACTTTCACCGGAGAGTATTGCCAAGGCAAACAACGCGGCGCATGTCACGAGTCCACTCCAGGCCATGATCGTCGCGGTCGACCGTCGAGCCCGCAAACGGGCTACGGCAATGATGTATCCGGCATAAAATATCGCGGTGATCAGGCCAAGCATGTCGCCGAAAAAGTGGTCGGAATCGAACGCCAGACTTCGTCCCATCAAAATAACCGCGCCGGCGATGGCCAACGCCATGCCGAGGAGAAACTGCCGCGAGAAGCGCTCCGAAAAGAAGGCGTAACCGGCGAGTGTGACAAAAATCGGGGCGAAATTGGCGAGCAGGGTCGCGTTGGCGACCGTCGTATAGCGGATCGACCAGTGCCAGAACGCCAGATCGCCGGCGAACAGCAAGCCGGCGGCGACGAAGGCGCCCATGTCACTGCGGTCTTCGCCCCGGCCTTCACTGCGGCCTTCACTGCGGTCGGGCCGGGCCTCGCTTTCGGTCCTGACGCGAGGCCTTGCGATCTTCCAGATGCTTCCACAACCACAGCGCCGGCAAAGCCAGAAACAGGCGGTGGAACGCCGTCGCCGTCGGCGGCAGTTCGCTCAGCCGAACGAAGATCGGCGCGAAGCCGATGCCGACGGCGCCAACGAGCAGCGCGGCCAGCGCCCAACGCTCGGCCCGGGCGGTCACCAGCGCGGCTGTCGGTACGGCGGACTCCGCGCGGTCCTCGGCGTGATTTTTCGGGGATCTTTCTTGCGAACCCATCGGCGGCTAGTATACCCAAGGCGGGACGTCGGCGAGTGGTTTTGCCGGCGAGCGACGGCGAAATGCGTTCCGTTGGTGAATGCCTTCCATTGGTTCAAGACAAGGGGTGCCGACCCGGCGATGCATGGCCCGACCCGGATCGGTGACGATCCTTGCGCGAACACCAGCCGGCTCTCGCTTGGCCCTGGAGAGCCATCGCCCTTCTCGGTCGAGAATCCCGACGGGCGCGCGCCGCTCTTGCTTGTCTGCGATCACGCAAGTGCCGCGATCCCCGAGATGCTCGGCACGCTCGGGCTCGATCCAGCGGCGCTCGGCCTTCACATCGCCTCCGACATCGGCGCCGCCGCGCTGACCCGGCTGCTCGCCCGCCGCCTCGACGCGCCGGCGGTGCTCGCGGGCTACTCGCGCCTGGTCATCGACTGCAACCGCCAGCCCGGAGATCCACAGTCCATCATCGCGCTCAGCGACGGCATCGCCATTCCTGGCAATAAGGACTTAAGCGCCGACGAACAAGAAGCGCGCGCGGAAACGTTCTTGTATCCGTACCACCACGCGATCGAACAGGCCTTCGCGCGACTGCGCCGGAGCGGCCCGGAGCCGCTGTTGTTTTCCGTCCATACCTTCACCCCGACATTCGGCGGCCGGGACAGGTTCTGGGACGCGGGTGTTCTATGGAATCGCGATCCGCGGATGGCGGTGCCGTTGATCGAGATCCTGCGTCGGTATCCGGGTCTTCGTATCGGCGACAACGAACCCTACTCGGGCACCGAGATCGCCTACACCCTCAACCTGCATGCAGGCAGCGCCGGCCTCGCCAACGCCGCCATCGAGGTCCGCCAGGACCACTGCGAGAGCGAGGCGCAGCTCGAGCGCTGGGCCGATATCCTCGCCGACGCCCTCGGCCGGCTGCTGGCGATGGGAAATCTGCATCGGATCGAGCAGTTCTGATGACGATCCCGAAACTGTCCATCGGCATCGAGGAGGAATACCTGCTCGTCGATTTGAAGACCCGCGAGGTCGCCCCCGATCCGCCGCCGGCCATGCTCGCCGAGTGCGAGGCGCACATTCGCGACCTGGTCAAGCCGGAGTTCCTGACCTCGCAAATCGAGATCGCGACGCCGGTGTGCGGGACGGTCAAGGAGGCACGCGTCGAGCTGTCGTGGTTGCGCCGGACGGTGGCGCAGGTCGCGCGCAAGTACGGTCTGGCGCCGATCGCGGCTTCGACCCATCCGTTCTCGCAGTGGCGGTCGCAACGCCACACCGACAAGGCGCGCTACCACACGCTCGCCCGCGACATGCAGGCGGTTGCCCGCCGGCTGCTGATCTGCGGCATGCATGTGCACGTCGGCGTCGACGATGACGAGTTGCGCATCGACCTGATGAACCAGGTCAGCTACTTCCTGCCGCACATGCTCGCGCTGTCGACATCATCGCCGTTCTGGCTCGGCGAAAACAGCGGGCTCAAGAGCTACCGTCTCAGTGTCTTCGACGAACTGCCGCGCACCGGATTGCCGCCGCGGTTCGATTCCTACGGCGAATACCGGCGCCACATCGATGTTCTCGTCGGCGCCGGCATGTTCGACGACGCGAGCATGATCTGGTGGGACATCCGTCCGAGCTGTCGCTTTTCGACCCTGGAAATGCGGATCACCGACGTCTGCACCCGGATCGATGATACGTTGGCGATCGCGGCGCTCTATCAATGCATCATCCGCATGCTGGTGCGCCTGCGCCGCGACAACCAGCGCTGGCGCGCCTACAACAACATGTTGATCGAGGAGAACCGCTGGCGGGCGAAACGCTATGGCATCGACGAGGGTTTGATCGACTTCGGCAAGGGCCAAGTCGTCCCTTGCGCCGACCTGATCGAGGAGCTGATCGAGCTGACCAAGGAGGACGCGGAGGCTCTTGAGTGCGTGGCGGAAATCGCCCACTGTCGCGAGATCCTCGCGGGCGGCACGAGTGCCCATCGCCAGCTTTCGACCTTCACCGCCGCCATGAACTCCGGGCGAAGCCGCCACGAGGCCTTGTGTGATGTCGTCGATATGCTGATAGAAGAAACGCTAAGCGGACTATAGCGTCTGACCATGGGGAGGCTTGAATGTACGTTTCCGATATTTTGAAGACCAAGGGCAACACGATCATCTCGCTGACCGCCGACGAGCCCATTCACGCGGCGCTGGCGATCTTGGCGACCAACCGGATCGGCGCGGTGCTGGTCACCGACCCCGACGGCGGCATCGCCGGGATCATTTCGGAGCGTGATCTGGTCCGGGCCATGCACAAGCACGGCAAGGACCTGTTCGACAAGCGCGTCTCCGAGCTGATGACCACGACCGTGGTGACCTGCTCGCCGAAGGACCCGATCCCGGCGATCATGGGCATGATGACCTCGCAGCGGTTCCGCCACGTTCCGGTGCTCGATGAGGGCAAGCTGGTCGGGATGATCAGCATCGGCGACGTGATCAAGAGCCGCATCGAGGAAGCCCAGTTCGAGGTCGACGCCTTGCGCCGCTACATCGCGCTGTAGTCGCCACCGCGAGCGGCATTCGCCGCAATGGGACCCGGTGACACTCGCCCCCGCGGCCGCCTGATCTCGCACCGCCGGGGCGAGCGGATTCCGGCCGCGGCCGCGTGGCTGGGCGGTCTTGGCGTCGTCCCGTTCGCGCTCGGCGCCGCCGCGTTGTGGTACGGCCCGCAGAGCATCCGGCCCGAAGCGCTCCAGGTCCTGAGCGTCTACGCCGCGGTCATTTTGTCTTTTCTCGGCGGCATTGCCTGGGGCGTCGCCTGCGCCTCTTCCGTCGACGAGCCGTGGTCTTCCGAGGCGAGCGGCATCTTGGCGGCGAGCGTCGTGCCGTCGCTGTTCGGCTGGGGCGCGGTGTTCGTGCCGCCGCCGTATTGCCTGGCGGCGCTCGCGGCGGCGTTCGCGGCGGTTCTGATTCTCGACCGCTGGCTGGCGGGTCTCGATCTGGTCCCCGCGTGGTGGATGAAAATGCGGCTTCGCGTCACCGCAAGCGTCGTGGCGCTGCTCCTCGTAGCCGCCGCCGGGACCTGACCAGCCGGCCGATTCGGTGGCAACCCTTCGGCAACTGAGATATCTCGTTGCCGTCGGGCGATGCGCCGACAGGAGCGCCGGCGTGCCCGGCCTGATTATCGGCAACACCGCACAGACCGCGGAGACAGACCGCGAGGACAAACCGCGGAGCGGACGCTGCCCGGCCAGTTGACTGTTCGGTTCTCGCGGCGAAATCGGCGAGCTTTGTCGCGCCGGTCGCGGCATAGTAGGCCCGCGCGCGGGATCGGGCGGCGGCGCGGGGGTTTGGGGAGGGTTATATGAAGCGGTTCAAGAATATTCTCGCGGTCATCGATCCGCTCAGCAATCACGACGAGGCGTTGGAACGCGCGGCGCTGCTGGCGACGGAAAACGACGCCCGCCTCAGCGCCATCGCGTGTTTCGACGACGCGCTGCCGAGCGGCGGCGCCGGCGACGCCATCCGTCAACAGATCGTCGCCGGCTTGACCGACCGGCTGGCGGAGATCGCCGAGCCGATCCGCGCGCGCGACATCGAGCTCGACATCCGGCTTGTCTTCGGCGAGCCGTTCCTGGAAACCATCCGCCGCGTCCTGCGCGCGCGCCACGACCTGGTGGTCAAGGTCGCCAATCGCCACGATCTTGAAGCAACGCTCCATTTCGGTAGCACCGACCTCCACTTGATGCGCAAGTCGCCCTGCCCGGTGTGGATCATCAACCCGGCGCCGGAGGGCGAGGCCGCGCCGAGTTCCGCCGGCGCACGGCGCGGCGTTCTTGCTTGCGTGGATCCGGTTTCGGACAATGATCAGAACAACGAGGTCGCCGCGACAATCATGGAGCTGGCGACCTCGCTGGCCGCGCTGGAGAGCAGTCCATGCCACGCGGTCCACGCCTGGACCGCGCCGATCGAATACATGTGGGCGGATAGCCCATGGATTCAGGTCGATCCCAAGGACATCGATGAGCTGACGATTCTGACCGAGGAGCGCCACGCGGCGCGTTTCCATGAACTCGTCGAGCGCTTCCGCCCTACCCTCAGCGATTTCAGCGCCCACCTGCGCAAGGGTGACGCGGCGACCGTCATCCCCGAGATTGCCGCCGAGCTCAACGTCGAGCTGATCATCATGTCGACCATCGGGAGAACGGGCATTTCCGGGCTGTTCATCGGCAACACCGCCGAGACGGTCCTTTCGCGCGTCACCTGCTCGGTCATGGCGATCAAGCCGAGAGGCTTCGTCAGCCCTGTCTCCATCGACTAGAGCGTCCCGGTCATCTCCGTCTCTGCGCGTCGTAGATCCTCGTGACTGACTCGCTCGCGCGCCCGCCAGGACCGCACATGGATGTTGCAGTCGTCGGCGGAGCGCCACCACCCCTGATGGCACTGGCGCCTCGCGACGACGCCCTTGCGCTTGGCCAATCCTTTGCCGCCATCACGTCCGGATAGAGGCGTCGCTCGGCACACAAAGTTAAGGCGCCGCTGTTGGCGGCGCCTTGGTGTTGAGCGGTGAGGACGTTTGTCAGGCGGCCTGTTGCGAGCCTTCGATCTGCTTCTGCTCGTCGGTGCCCGAATCGGCGGCGTCAAGGGTAATCCCCGTGCCGCTGTTGGCCTCGCCGGCGGTGATCTCGATCCGCCGAGGCTTCATCGCCTCGGGAATTTCACGGACCAGATCGACGACAAGCAGGCCGTTGTCGAGCGTCGCGCCGACGACCTTTACGTGATCGGCCACCTGGAACTGGCGCTTGAACGAACGTCCGGCAATGCCGCGATACAGAAAGCGGCCTTCGCTCTCCACGTCCTTCTTCCGGCCTTCGATGACGAGCGAGTTCTCCTGGCTCACGATGGCCAGCTCGTCCTGGCTGAACCCGGCAACCGCGAGGGTGATGCGGTAGCGGTCGTCGCCGGTCTTTTCGATGTTGTAGGGCGGATAGCCGTTCCCCGCGTCGGCCAATTGGTTCGAGCTCTCCATCAGCCGCATCAGGCGGTCGAAGCCGACGGTCGAGCGAAACAGTGGGGAAAAGTCAAAGGTTGTCATGGTGACACATCCTCCAGGTAAGCAATGTGTGAATGCCGCTTGGACTGCTTGAAGCCCGTCCAGGCTGGCGCGCGATCCCATCCGGCGATCCCGCATCATTGAATTATGTCAAGCGATCGCCACTCGCAAGGGCTGCCGCTCAATATTTACCGCAACTCACCGCAGCGCCGGGTTCAACGTGTAGGTGCCGAGCCAGCTGCCCTCGGCGAGCACGTGGGGCGCCATCGCCTTCAGCGCCTCGCCGCCGCCGAACGCGCCGCTCAGCCCCAGGCTCTCGGTATCGAGCGCGTAGACCTGGAAGCGGTAGTGGTGAACGATGGAGTTGTTCCACGGCGGACAGGGGCCGTCGTAGCCGGCGTAACCGCCCTTCATCGTCTCGTCGCCGGCGAACCAGTCGGTAAAGCTGTTGATGCCGCGCACGCCGTGGGCCGTCCGGCCCGGCGCCTTGCCGCCGCCGACGACGCCATCGCCGTCGGCGCCCTCCGCCAGCCGCGACATGCTCCCCGGAATGTCGACCAGCACCCAGTGATAGAAGTCGACGCGCGGCAGATCGGCTGGCACGCTTTTGCCTTCCTTGTTGACGTGGTCGGGCTTCGACGGAACGTCGGGATCGATGCAAACGATCGCGAACGATTTCGTCCCCTCCGGCGCGCCCGTCCAGGCGATCTCGGGACTGATGTTGGGTCCCATGGTCGCGTGGCCTTGCTCGGCCGGGACGCAGAATGCGAATTTCTCGGGCATGGGCGCTCCGTTCGCCCAGCCGGCGATGGTGACGTTCAGTGTCGCGGTCATGTCCCCTCCTTGGCGATCTATTTTGGTTTGCCTCAATATGCGCGACCGTAAGGCTCGCGTCCGCAATCTAGGACACCTTGGCGATACTGGCGAGGTCCCGGCGGCGGACCGGGTGATCCTTAATCGCGGTTTTGACCCGTCGCCGCGCCCTTATATGCCCTTAAGGATCCCCATCCACGTCCCCCGGTGGTTGAACGCATGCGTGTTTTCCTCTCGATCGCACTGAGCTGGCTGGTCGCCGGTTGCGCGCTGCTCAAGCCGCTAGCGAAGGAGACGGCCTTGACGACCGGCTCGCGGTGTTCCCGACGACGGGCTTGCCGCTCCAAGGTGACGTTACGGTTTCGTGGGCCTGGTTCACGCTCATCTCAGGCTCGGCCAGATGACCCCGGATTGTTTGTGCGGGGTCTCCAGGCGAAGCGGGCAGGCAAGCTTTTATGGGCGGCGAACTGGCCGCCATCGTGGGTGGCCCGGCATGGGTAAGCGAGAAAACGCGGATCAGCGATTCCGCTGAACTAATGCGTGCCTATCCGGTTAAGACAGACACCCCCTACATATAGGGTTGCCGCACACATCCTTTTTCGGCAGCAATTAGCCATTAGCGGCCCATTAGAATACGCTGATGTAACCTAGTCCTCCTGTTGCCGCTCGCGGTAAGCCAAGCATCGCAGTACTACATGAGGGTGCCGTCCACGCCATCAAAAGCCGACATGCAGAACCTGTTCGCACCGACGCTCATTCGGCGTCAATTGCCGTGGGTGTTCCGGCGATATAGCGCAATTCAAGGGCTTTGACCTCGAAGATTTTCAATCTAAGGTATACTGAACGCCGCGTCGGCAAGGGAACCTTCCCCGACCCTGCCGTCGCGGGGAACCTTTCCCCACGTGATCGGATGAATGACGATGCAAGAATGGGCGGAGGAGTTGCAGCGTTTTTTCACCTCCGGGGCATTCGATACGCAGGCGATTTCCCGTGCCGCAAAAGCCTGTGACGACCCGGAAATCCGTCCGTACCTGCGGCAACTCCCGCCCGGTGGCAACCAATCCTTTGCGCTCGGCCAAAGCCATGTACGGCGGCTTGCAGACCAGGGACTTTCGTCGGAAGCGACGATTTTGCAGCTTGTCGTTTTCTTGCCGGCGATCGCGATGTCACAGAATGCATCGCGTTTGCCAATAGAACACCGATCCCAATTCTTGGATTTGTTGAACGGATTGACCGTCTCCTGCCAAATCGATCCGGAGACGGCACCAAGCCTCGCAACGATGTGTGGCCTGAGCGGCCTTTTTTTCGAGGCCATGCGGGAGTTCGCGGCGGCGCGCGGAGCCTTTGAGGAGGCGCGCGATATCTATGCAAAACTCGCCGGCGCCGATCCGCAGACCTACGAGAGCGGTCTCGCGGGGACGCTCAACAACCTCGGGAACCTCTACGGCGACACGCGGGAGTTCGCGGCGGCGCGCGGCGCCTTTGAGGCGGCGCGCGATATCTATGCAAAACTCGCCGCCGCCGATCCGCAGACCTACGAGAGCGATCTCGCGGGGACGCTCAACAACCTCGGGAACCTCTACACCGACACGCGGGATTTCGCGGCGGCGCGCGGCGCCTACGAGGAGGCGCGCGATATCCGAAGAAAACTCGCCGGCGCCGATCCGCAGACCTACGAGAGCGCTCTCGCGGCGACCCTCAACGGCCTCGGGAATCTCTACACCGACACGCGGGATTTCGCGGCGGCGCGCGACATCTTTGAGGAGGCGCGCGACATCTATGCAAAACTCGCCGCCGCCGATCCGCAGACCTACGAGAACGATCTCGCGGGAATCCTCAACAACCTCGGGCTTCTCTACACCGACACGCGGGAGTTCGCGGCGGCGCGCGGCGCCTTTGAGGCGACGCGCGATATCCAAAGAAAACTCGCCGGCGCCGATCCGCAGACCTACGAGAGCGATCTCGCGAGGACCCTCAACAACCTCGGGACCCTCTACCGCGACACGCGGGAGTTCGCGGCGGCGCGCGACATCTTTGAGGAGGCGCGCGACATCCGATGCAAAACTCGCCGCCGCCGATCCGCAGACCTACGAGAACGATCTCGCGATGACCCTCAACAACCTCGGGGTCCTCTACAGCGACACGCGGGATTTCGCGGCGGCGCGCGACATCTTTGAGGAGGCGCGCGACATCTATGCAAAACTCGCCGCCGCCGATCCGCAGACCTACGAGAACGCTCTCGCGAGGACCCTCAACAACCTCGGGACCCTCTACCGCGACACGCGGGAGTTCGCGGCGGCGCGCGACATCTTTGATGAGGCGCGCGACATCTATGCAAAACTCGCCGCCGCCGATCCGCAGACCTACGAGAGCGCTCTCGCGGCGACCCTCAACAACCTCGGGACCCTCTACCGCGACACGCGGGAGTTCGCGGCGGCGCGCGGCGCCTATGAGGACGCGCGCGACATCTATGCAAAACTCGCCGGCGCCGATCCGCAGACCTACGAGAGCGCTCTCGCGAGGACCCTCAACAACCTCGGGACCCTCTACGGCGACACGCGGGAGTTCGCGGCGGCGCGCGACATCTTTGAGGAGGCGCGCGACATCTATGCAAAACTCGCCGCCGCCGATCCGCAGACCTACGAGAACGATCTCGCGATGACCCTCAACAATCTGGGGAACCTCTACCGCGACACGCGGGAGTTCGCGGCGGCGCGCGGCGCCTATGAGGACGCGCGCGACATCTATGCAAAACTCGCCGGCGCCGATCCGCAGACCTACGAGAGCGCTCTCGCGGGGACCCTCAACAACCTCGGGAACCTCTACACCGACACGCGGGAGTTCGCGGCGGCGCGCGCCGCCTACGAGGAGGCGCGCGATATCTATGCAAAACTCGCCGGCGCCGATCCGCAGACCTACGAGAGCGATCTCGCGGGAACCCTCAACAACCTTGGGATCCTCTACCGCGACACGCGGGCGTTCGCGGCGGCGCGCGGCGTCTATGAGGAGGCGGTCATGCTGGCCGAAACCGACCGGATCGTCGGGAGAACGCCACTTCATCTGAGCAAGGGACGTGTAAGGTCCTCGTATTGCTTCTTGCTCTCTGAAGCCTGCCAAGATGACGCGCGGGCCTTCTCTTTCCTGACGGCGCAGAGAGACGGCGGGGCGCGATCCACGGCGATCACCGCAGTGGACCTCGCTGCGACACATTCGGCTCTGGCCGCGATGGGTAAATCAGGACTGCGTCCCTATGCGCTGCTGGCGCCGAACGACGGTGCCGATGAGAACACGATGACGCTGGGTCTCGTCACCGCGAAGGACTGCCAATGGTTCCCGGTGCCGACCGCGGGTTGGGAAGCCCTGTTCCTCGCGGAGCGGTCCAGGGGGGATCAGCGTAGGCGCCGTGCACTGGCGCGTGAAATCTGGCAAAGCCTCCCCGACGCCGTTCAGGCGATTTTGTCTCCCGGCCGCTCGCAAAGTCATGAAATCCTGATCAGCGGCGATCCGTTCTGGTCCGCGTTCCCTTGGGAGTTGTTGCGGTTCGGGGACGGGGAAGACGATTATCTCGGCCTCCACAAGGCCTTGGCTCGATGCGGGTCCGTTCTCGCACCGGCGCTCGGGCGCCAGTTCGCGGCCGAGGCGCTTGGGTCCGCTCATCGCCGGATCGCAATCGTCGCGCCGCACACGACGGGAACGACGCCCCTTTTTGGCGTGGAACGGGAGATCGAGGCGCTCGAAACCCTCGTGCCGCAGGCCGGAGGGGCCATCGTCGTCAACGAAACCGGAGAGGCCGCTCACGACCAGTTGATGATCGAGGCGATCCGGGCCGAGCCGTCCATCCTCTATTTCAGCGGCCACGGCACGATCATCAACAACGAGGAACTCTTGGTCCTTCATAGAGACCCGAGACCAAGCAATCCACGAGAGAAGAACATCAGCTATTTCGGCGCCGATCACCTCGGCCGGATGGCATCGGACCATCCGGGAGGACCGCTATTCCCCAATGCGCCGCTCATCGTCATGAACAGCTGTTTGACCGGAGCAACGCGTGATTATGGCGGTTTTCGCGAAGACCTCGTTCATGCTTTCCTGGATCACGGTGCCGGCGCCGTGATCGCGACGGCGTTGCCGATCCTCGATGCCGTCGGAGAAGCCCTGGGCCGGGCCTTGTTTGATCCGGCGGCGCTGGCGCAGCCGACGGTCGGATCGCTCGTCGTCGAGGCCCGGCGGCAACTCGCCCGGGGTGCGTGCGCCGATATCGATAGCGTCCGATGGGGCGCTTGGGGGATGGTCCATATCCACGGCAACGCCGATGCGACGCCGCCGTTGCGGGCGGACCGTCAAATCATGGGAGGGAACGATGCCAGCAGATGAACTGGATGCGCTTCAGTTGGCGCGCGGTTTTGCCCCGGAAGCCGAAGAAATACTCGGAATTAAGGGCATCGTCGACGAATTGAACCAGCTCTCGGAAGACCCTGCGGAAACGGAAGATCAAATTCGATTTTTTGATCCCAGCACGATCACTCCCGGCGACATCGGTTCCATCGCCGCCGCGATCATCACCTTATTCATGTGGATCGGTCAAATCCGCAAGGGGAAGGTTCTCAAAGGGGCCTCGAAAAACGACATCATTCATGATCTGGGTATCCGCGTTCTGGATAGCGATTCGTTGACGCCTCAGGCGAAAGAGCGCTTGATCAGCCAAGCCCTCGATCGGCTTCCCGCAAGAAGCGAATGACGGCTTCGGGTCATAACCGGTCGATTGGGCGGTGTCGGCATGGCGCGTCGTTTAATCTATATGTAGTGGGTGTCTGTCTTAACCGGATAGGCACGAACTAATGCTTGCATGACGTTCGCGCGCGCCCTCGACGCTCGGCTGGCCGAGCTGAACGAGGACTACCAGGTTCACCGCGCCGGCGACTTCGGGATGGCGCCGCCGCGCATCCAAGCGCCCGCGGCCGGGACGTTCGCGGCCTGGATGAAACGGCGCGGCAAGATCGGCGGCCAGAACAAGGTCCCGCGGGTGATCACGGACGACGATCTCTTTCGTGATCTGCGCTCATTCGCGGAGCGGCGGCGCTAGCGGCCTGGCCGGCTCCTTCGCCTCCCTCGGCCTTTGCGCCGCCATCTTCGCTCACCGGCCGGATCGCGCCCGGGAACGGCACGACGGCCGTTGGCGCGGCCTCCGCCCGGCTCCCGGCGAGCGCCTGTTCGATCCGCTCGATGTCGCGCAGGTGGATGTCGTGTTGCGCGAACGGGATTTCGATGCCGTGGTCGCGGAAGGCCTTGTCGATCGCGAAGCGAAGATCGCTGGTGACGCTCAGCCGCCTGTCGACATCCTTGAGGAACGCCCGCAGTTCGAAGTCCAGCGCGCTCGCGCCGAAGTCGCGGAAGATCACGTGCGGAGTGGGCCAGCTGGCCACCTCCGGGTGGTCATGGGCGCATTCGAGCAGAACATCGCGCACCTTTTCCGTGTCGCTGCCGTAGCCGACGCCGACCTTGATCTGCATCCGGCCGGTCTTGTCCTTGTGGGTCCAGTTGACCACGGCCGACTGGAGCAGCTCCGAATTCGGCAGGATGACGGAGGCCCGCTCGAAGGTCTCGATCTCCGTCGCGCGAACGTTGATGCGCTTGACCAGGCCCTCCTGGCCGCCGACCACGACCCAGTCGCCGACCTTGACCGGCCGCTCGACCAGCAGGATCAGGCCGGAGATGAAGTTGTTGACGATGTTCTGCAGGCCGAAGCCGATGCCGACCGACAGCGCGCCGGCGACAATCGCCAAGCTGGAAAGGTCGATTCCGAGCACGGCAATGGCAAGAACCACGGCAAGCATGGCGCCGATGTAGCCGAATCCGACCGATATCGAGTTGCGAACACCGAAATCGAGATCGGTCAGCGGCAGCACCCGCTCGGACAAGGTCGAGCGCAGGGCGCGGGTGACCAGCAGGGTGACGGCGAACACGATCAAGGCGATGGTGACGTCGATCGGCGACAGCTTGATGCCGCCGATGCTCACGCCGTTCAGAAACGAGCCGATCCATCGGCCCATGTCCTCGCGCGGCACCCCCCACTTCGGCAGGACAAGGTAGATGCCGATACCGGTAAGAAGGGGGCCGATAATAGCGTGCAGCCAGAACTTGATCAGGCCGCCCGCGTGCGTGCCCAGACGCATCGTCCGGCTCGCGAACGTCGTGCGCAAACCCATGCCGACGACTTCGCGCAGCAGGCCGCGGCAGAGGTACATCAGGGCGAAAACCGTGATGCTGACGAGCACGTTCTCGATCAGGTAATGGCCGATCCGCACGTAACCGATCGCGGCGGCGAGGACTCCGGCGAGGGCGATGGCGGAAACCGCCCAGCGGACGAGCTTCCAGCCGACGCGGCCGCCGGCGCCCCCGCCGGCACTCGGGCCGACGGTAATCGGGGCGGTAACCGGGCCGGCCGTTGCGGCGCTGTCGGCGGGCTCCGGTAGGCGCCACAGCCGGCCCTGCATCAGGGCGACAATGCCAAGGCCCTCGATCGTCCCCATGACCAGTGAGTAGAGCGCAAGCAGGTTGGCCGACACGGTCAGCTCCTGCATCGAGCGGGAGAAAAACGCATCGAACGCGTAGACCCCGGCGACGAGGATGATCCGTCGGCTCAAGGTTCGCGCCGCCGATGGATCGAGCGCGGTCAATCGCCACGCCGGCAGATCCGGCGCCAACACCGCCCGCGAAAACGCCGCGGTCAGGACAAAGAAGATGAGCATCAGGCAGAACTCGGCGACGACGTGGCCGGCGAAACCGGCGCTCAGGCTGTCGTCGGCGCGAACGCGACCGTAGATCGCCAGCACCACCGCCGCCGGCACGACGCCGTAGGCGACGCTTTCGGCGATGGCGGCGACGAGCCGGCGGGTGTAGGTCGGCTTGTCCAGAGTCTGGTCGCGGCCGAGCTTGCGGATCAGGACCAGGCGCAGCAGCCAGCCGGCAAGGAAGCCGGCGGCGAGAAGAAGGGTTCGCCAGTCGAACCAGAACTCGTGCCACTGTTCCGCCGACAGGCCGGCATGCCAATCGAATGGCGCGCGCGCGATCGTCGTTGCGACGGTGGCGAACTCGGCGGCGACCGGCGCCACCGTCGCCGGGTTCAGCGGCGAGGGCAGCCGCTTGCTCAGCTGATCGACGAGACTGCGGCGGTAGGCATGGGACAGGTCGTCCTGAAGACCGGCGGCGCGGGTGATCGCAAGATCGGCCTGCGCGATCTGCGCCCGTCCGGCGGCGATGGAGTCGTTGATCTCGCGGCGCTTTTGGACGATTTCCCAGGCTTCGCCGGGGCCGCCCTCCGACGGCGCCGGGCCGAGCGCGTTCAGCAGCCGGCTGTTGGCCTCGACCTGCGCTTGCGCGCGCGCCGAGACTTGCCTTGCCTGGTCGGTAATGCCGCGCAGCTGCGCGCCGAAAGCCTGGTGCTGCTTGGCCGTGTACGGCAGGCCGCGCACGTAGGCCTCGGCGGAATTGAGTGTCGCCGACCATTCCGCGACGAGCGTGTGGACCGGACGTTCGGGCGCTTCGTCCTGCGCCGCGGCGATTCCGTGAAACAGGGCCGCGCACAGATAGATGCAGGCAAGGACGCAGCACAGCTGAAGACGGAGATTAAGCGGTGTCGGCCGGGCGCGACCGCCGAACGATTTCGATTTGACCATGAACGAAGCGCGCGCCCTTGAGACATGGGAGAACGGCGAGGCGGCTGAGAAAACGACTATATCAGAAATGTCGGCGCGGTGTGACTGCTCCGGGAGCCTCGCCAGAGCGTCGCCGGAGCCAGGCCGGGCGCCGGTCGGCGTGGCGATCCGCCCGGCGCGTGCCCAAGTACCGCCGGGGATGCGCAGCAAGGCGCGAGCGAAGGCGACGGCCCGCGCATCCGCGCGACTGATCTGCGCGACTTTAATCCGGGGTGATCCGGCGCGGATGCGGGTGCGTATCCTTTGGCGTATTCTCGCTGTAAGGGTTAGAGATGAACACTGGAGCCGAGTATGCTGGCGCGACCTTGGGCGGATGGATGCCGTTCATGGCCGTCCAAACCTCGGTGCGTAACCCGGTGCAGCGGGATGCAGGCTTGACCAACCAGGAACTATGCGGCCTCGTCGAGGCCATCGCGGCGCGCCGCGATCGGGACGCTTTCGCCCGGTTGTTTACCTACTTCGCGCCCAAGCTCAAGGGATTTGGCATGCGCCGGGGAACCGATCCGGCGTCTTGCGAGGAACTCGCCCAGGAGACCATGCTGACCGTCTGGCGCAAGGCCGAGATGTTCGACCCGGCCAGGGCGACCGTGTCCACCTGGATTTTTACGATTGTCAGGAACAAGCGCATCGACCTGTTTCGCCGCGAAGGCTTCCCCGATGCCGAGCTTTCGGAGGTCGCCGAGCGGGCCGACGAGGGTCCCGGCGCCGACGAACGGCTGAATCAGGTCCAGGCGAATGATGCCCTGAGGCTCGCCCTCAAGGTGTTGCCGGAAGAACAGCTGGAGGTCCTGCAAAAAGCCTTCTTCGAGGACAAATCGCACAGCATGATCGCTGACGAGCTCGGTTTGCCGCTGGGCACCGTCAAATCCCGCATCCGCCTGGCGCTCGGACGCCTGCGAGGCGCTTTGCCGGAGGATTGCCAATGATCATTCACCACCCGCAAGACGAGCTTCTGCTCGACTACGCGGCCGGCAATCTCGGCGAGGGTCCGGCCTTGGTGGTCGCGTCACACGCAGCGCGGTGCAAGGCATGCGCCGACCAAGTCGCGCTGTACGAGGCGGTGGGCGGCGCGCTGCTCGAAACCGTTGCGCCCGAGCCGGTTGCCGACAGCCTGCTCGAGCGGACCATGGCGATGCTCGACGCGACGGTCCAGCCGAGCACGGTATTTCCTCCGGTCGACGCCGAGACCGCGCGGCTGGTGCCGGAGCCCCTTCACCGCTATATCGGCCGCGGCCTGGCGCATCTCGCCTGGCGGCGCGGCCTTATCGCGGCTATCGAGGAAGTTCGCCTTCCGGTTGCGGCGAAGAACGTCAAGGTGTCATTGATGAAGCTGAAGGCCGGCAGCCTGATGCCGAAGCATTCGCACAAGGGCAATGAGTACACGCTCGTCCTCGCCGGCGGCTTCAGCGACGGCGGCAGCCAATACGGGCCCGGTGATTTCCTCTCCAAGCACGGATCCGACACCCATCAGCCGATTGTCGATGACGATGGCGATTGCCTCTGCCTGGCTGTTCTTGACGCGCCCTTGCGGCTGTCCGGCGCCGTCGGCAAGCTGTTCAATCCGTTCCTGCGGATCTGATCTTCGGCTCGCGGGGCCGGGTCCGAGGATGCGATTATTAACCGGCGCTTTTGCCAAGAGCCGACGCGGATCGAGCGCGAAATCCAAACGCTTCGTTTGCGGACTGGCCGTTGCGCCTTTATTCGCGCTTGGCGCGCTGGCCGGCACAATTACCGAAACCGTTGCCGCCGAGACCCTTGCCGCGGTTCCCGGCGGCGGGTCATGCGGCCGCGCGGCTCCCGCGGTCGACCCCTTCCGCCTTTACGGCGACGAGATCAAGTTTCAGGTCCGCCGCAACGGCACCCCGGTCGGCACGCACACGGTCGGCTTCGCGCGTGACGCTAATCGCCTGATGACCGAGACCCGCTTCGAGGTTGCGATCGATGTCTTGTTCTTTACCGCCTACCGGTACGTCTACGAATCCCGGGCGACGTGGCGCGACGGCTGTCTCCTGGCGCTCGACGCCCGCACCGACGACGACGGCGACGAGAGCGTCGTGCGGGTACGCAGCGACGGACCTCGGCTGAGCGTGAGCGGGCCGAGCGGGACCACGTCGGTCGCCGCCGACGAGTTGCCGACCGAGCATTGGGACGCCGCCGTGCTTGGCCGCAACGCGGTCATCAACACCATCAACGGGCGGATCGACGCCGTCGCTATCGCGCAGATCGGGACCGAGCCGGTGCGCCGGGCCGATGGCGCGACCATTCCCGCCCGCCATTTCGTCTATAGCGGTGATCTGCGCAACGAGGTCTGGTACGACGGCGAAGGCCGCTGGGTAAAAATGCGCTTCGCCGGGAGCGACGGATCGACCATCGATTATGTCTGCGTGAAGTGCGCGCGCGACGGGTCGCGGTCACAGCCATAAGCGGAGTACAGCGATGACGATCGCCTGGTGTACCGGGGCGGGTAAGGGCATTGGCCGTTCGGTCGCGATGCGGCTGGCGCGCGACGGCGTTACCCTGGCCGCGAGTTCGCGGACGCTCGAGGATCTGGAGAGCCTGGCGCGGGAGGCGCGGTCATCCGCGGGGAGGATCGCGCCCTATCCGCTCGATGTGACGGATCAAGAAGCGGTCGCCGCCGCCGTCGATGCGATCGAACGTGATCTTGGCCCGCTTGATCTTGCCATCCTTAACGCCGGAACGCACACCCCGATCAGCGCCGCCGACTTCGACACGGCCGTATTCCGCAAGTTGATGGAAACGAATTTCATGGGGACCGTCCATGTGCTCGCGGCGGTGCTCCCGCGCTTTATCGAGCGCCGCGCGGGTCACGTCGCGGTCGTGGCGTCCGTCGCCGGCTATCGCGGCCTGCCGACCGCATCCGCTTACGGCGCGAGCAAGGCCGCGCTCATCAACATGTGCGAAGCGCTTAAGCCGGACCTCGATCGATACGGCGTACAAATCACCTTGATCAATCCCGGGTTCGTCAAGACCCCGCTGACCGAGCGTAACGAGTTCAAGATGCCGTTCCTGATGGAGGTCGAGGATGCGGCCGCCCGGATCGTCGACGGGCTCAAGAAGGAGCGCTTCGAGGTCACCTTCCCAAAGCGCTTTACCTGGGGCATGAAGCTCGCCCGCTGCCTGCCCTACGCCGCCTACTTCGCCTTGACGAGGCGCATCATGGACAATGCGGACAAACATTAGAGAACGCTGCGGCGGGAACGGGAGTAAAATAAAGCGGTCAATCGGTACCTCTCTGGATCAGGCTAAATTGCACTTGGATTCAAAGAGTTAGATTCGAACAAGGTCGCTGAGGAAACACTCATGAAACCAGTCATCGAACACATCCATGCGCACGAGATCCTGGATTCACGTGGCAATCCAACAGTACGGGTCCACGTCGCTCTCGACGATGGCACGGCGGTTTCCGCCTCGGTGCCGTCTGGCGCGTCCACCGGTGAGAACGAGGCGGTCGAACTGCGCGACGGTGACAAGAATCGATATGGCGGCAAGGGCGTGCTCAGGGCTTGCGCCAACGTGAACGAGAAAATCGCACCGAAGTTGACCGGCATGAGCCCGAGCCGGCAGAGCGAGATCGACCGGCTGATGATCGATCTCGACGGCACACCGAACAAGGCCAAGCTCGGAGCCAACGCCATCCTTGGCGTGTCGATGGCGGCAGCGCGGGCGGCGGCGGCGGCGGTGGGTCTGCCGCTCTACGCCTATCTCGGTGGCCCCGGAGCGCGGCGGCTGCCGGTGCCGATGATGAACATCCTCAACGGCGGCAAGCACGCCGATAACAGTGTCGATTTCCAGGAGTTCATGGCGATGCCGGTCGGCGCGCCGTCCTTCGCCGAGGCGCTGCGCTATGGCGCCGAAACCTTCCATGCGCTTGCCGGCATTCTGAAGAAGAAAGGGTATTCGACATCGGTCGGCGACGAGGGCGGTTTTGCGCCGAACCTGAAGAGCAACGAGGAGGCCTGTGAGCTGATCGTCGAAGCGATCGGCGCCGCCGGCTACCAGCCGGGCAAGGACGTTGCGATCGCGCTTGATCCGGCCGCCAGCTCGTTCTTCGCCGGCGGTGCCTACGACCTCGCCAAGTCGAACCAGGGGCGGAAGTCGAGCGCCGAGATGACCGAGCTCTATCAGGTATGGGTCTCGCGTTATCCGATTGTCTCGATCGAGGATGGCCTCGACGAAAACGACTGGGCCGGCTTCCAGGCTCACACGAAGGCACTCGGCGAGAAGATCCAGATTGTCGGCGATGACATCTTCGTCACCAACACCCGCTTCATTGCTCGCGGCATCGCCGAGAAATCAACGAACGCGGTGCTGATCAAGCTCAATCAGATCGGCACCGTCACCGAGACGATCGAGGCAATCGAGCTGTGCCGTAAGGCCGGCTGGGGCTACGTCATCTCGCACCGCTCGGGCGAAACCGAGGACACGTTCATGGCCGATTTCGCCGTTGCCATGGGTGGAGGGCAGATCAAGACCGGCTCCGCCTGCCGCTCCGAGCGCATCGCCAAGTACAACCGGCTACTGGAGATAGAGGGCGAACTGGGCGCGGCGGCTGTGTTAAGCAACCCTTTCGCGGCGTAGCTTGCTCGTCGCGGGCGAAGCCCGAGTCGGCACGCGCAGTCGTCGGCCCAATAAGCAGGATCAAATGTATGCGCGTTGGAAGCAGAAAGTGAACCGATTGCGCTAATGCGCCTTGCCCGAGGGGCCGGCGTCGTCGGGTTTGCGGAAGAACAGGGTCACAGTGCCGATTTCGATGCCCAGCTTGCGGACCTTGGCCTGGTTGAGGACGACGTTGTCCGGCTGCAGAAACATCCAGTCGTCAAAATTGACCCGCCACGTTCGCCGGCCGACCTTAAGGTCGAGATCGTAGCGCCAGTTCAGGGCGTTGCCGAAAAACGTGCCGCGCGCGGTCCCGACGATATCGTCGGCTTCGCCGCGGTAATCATGCTCGGCCGTTCGCTTGATGCGGTTCCAGGCGGCGGGCCATGCGGTCGCGCGGCTCCCGCGGTCGATCCCTTCCGCCTTTACGGCGACGAGATCAAGTTTCAGGTCCGCCGCAACGGCACCCCGGTCGGCACGCACACGGTCGGCTTCGCGCGTGACGCTAATCGCCTGATGACCGAGACCCGCTTCGAGGTTGCGATCGATGTCTTGTTCTTTACCGCCTACCGGTACGTCTACGAATCCCGGGCGACGTGGCGCGACGGCTGTCTCCTGGCGCTCGACGCCCGCACCGACGACGACGGCGACGAGAGCGTCGTGCGGGTACGCAGCGACGGACCTCGGCTGAGCGTGAGCGGGCCGAGCGGGACCACGTCGGTCGCCGCCGACGAGTTGCCGACCGAGCATTGGGACGCCGCCGTGCTTGGCCGCAACGCGGTCATCAACACCATCAACGGGCGGATCGACGCCGTCGCTATGCGCGATCGGGACCGAGCCGGTGCGCCGGGCCGATGGCGCGACCATTCCACGGACCTCGATGCCGTTCCTGATGGAGGTCGAGGCTGCGGCCGCCCGGATCGTCGACGGGCTCAAGAAGGAGCGCTTCGAGGTCACCTTCCTTGAAGCGCTTTACCTGGGGCATGAAGCTTGCCTGCTGCCTGCCCTACCCCGCCTACTTCGCGCTGACACGGCGCATCATGGACAATGCGGACAGACGTAGGTTTGGCTAGACTGGGCGGCGAAGGTTGTCGGCCACGGTACGCGCCTACCCGCTTTGTGGGTGCGTTGCGCTTGATTCATGGCAGCCATGCATCCTTACCAAGTTGCCATCGAGGTGGCGCGAAGTTACCGTATAATACGGTGTAGTGTTTTCTTATTTCGGCGCCGATAATTGGCGGCGCATGTTCGTTATCGCTTCAGCGGCGCAAACCGCTGCGAGCGGGCGGAGGGGATGTTCGATGACCGGCCCGGCGGCGAGCATGGAAGTCATCATCAAGCTTAAGGCTGCTTCGACAGAGGCGCTGGCGACGGCGCATGGTTGCGTCCAGTCCGTGGCCGCCGACTTCGGCGTCCTCATCGAGCCTCTTCATCCCGGCACCACCGATCCCGCGCTGGCCTTCTTTCTTGTCAGCCGCGTTGCGCTGTCTCAGCTCGACAGGTTCAGTCGGCGCTTGCTCGCCTGCGAGGGCGTTGAGGGCGCCTACGGCAAGCCTGCGGGCGAACCACCAGGGGGAGAATGATCATGTCGAATGGCGCTTCCAATCCATCGCATGGCTATGGGCGGCCTGAACTCATCGTTGTTGCAAAGTCGGAAGCGGGCCTGCGCGCCCGTGTCCGCGGTGTCGATTCCGTCGCCAGCGCGGATACGACATCGCTGGCGTCGTTGCTCGATGCGGCCGGCGCGAGGATGCGCCCATTATTTGGGCTGAGCGAAGATCGATTGCGTGCAAGCATGGCGCCTGCGGCGCCACCTGACCCTGACACGGAAGCGGCCTCTCAGCCTTTTCCGGATCTGGCTTTGTTTTACCGCGTTGAGGCCGACGACGCCCGACTGGATCAGTTGGCGCGGGATCTGCTTGCGAGCGAAATGATAGATGGGGCGTACGTCAAGCCCGCGGGTGAGCCGCCCGTGTTTTTTGAAGATTCAAGGAGCATGCAGCCCGACGCCGGGGACGCACCACCGGCAACGCCCGACTTCGTGTCACGGCAAGGCTATTTGGCGATGGCGCCGGCTGGCGTCGATGCGCGGTTTGCCTGGACCCTCCCTGGCGGCGCCGCCGCCGGCGTTCGGGTGATCGACTGCGAGTGGGCCTGGCGGTTCACGCACGAGGATCTGACCCAGAACCAAGGCGGCGTCGTCGCCGGTACGAGCAGCGGCAACACCGATCACGGCACCGCGGTACTGGGGGTTATCAGCGCTGATCGCAATACTTTCGGCTGCACGGGCATCGCCCCGGACGCGGTCATCAGCGCGTCGTCGTTCGTCGACCAATCATCCTCCAAGGCGATCAAGGCGGCCGCAGACAAGTTGCGCGCCGGGGATATCATCCTGCTGGAGATCCATCGTCCCGGCCCCAACACCCCCAACCCGCCGCAGGGCCAGTTGGGCTATATCGCGATTGAGTGGTGGCCGGACGACTTCGCCGCCATCCGTTACGCGGTTGCGAAGGGGATCATCGTCGTGGAGGCGGCGGGCAACGGCGCCCAGAATTTGGATGACGCCGTCTACAACACCAGGCCGGCGGGCTTTCCAGCGAGCTGGACCAATCCCTTCAACACCAGCAACCCATCCTCGGGCGCCGTATTAGTCGGGGCTGGCGCGCCGCCCCCCAACACGCACGGCAGAGACCACGGACCCGACCGGTCGCGCCTCGATTTCTCAAACCATGGCGCCCGCGTTGATACCCAGGGCTGGGGCCGGGAGGTCACCACCGCTGCCTACGGAGATCTGCAAGGTGGCGGCAACGAGGACCTCTGGTATACGGACCGGTTCTCTGGCACATCCAGCGCGTCGCCGGTGGTGGTGGGCGCGCTTGCCTGCGTCCAGGGGGTTCTGCGCGCCCGCGGCCGTCGGCTCTTTGATGCGGCGGCCGCGCGTCGCCTGGTCCGCGCCTGGGGCTCGCCGCAGCAAGATGCGCCGGGCCGCCCGGCCAGCCAGCGAATCGGCAAGCGGCCCAACCTGCGTCAAATGATCCCGGCGGCGGCGGGCTTCGCCTCGCGCAGCGCCGATTATGACGGCGATGGCCGCGCCGAAATCCTGGTCACCAGCGGCTGGGGTATCGGCATCCTGAAGCAAGCCGGCGCGACGATGACGGCGCCGATGATGGCGCCGAACGGGACCCGCTTCGGCGGCTGGCTGCTCAACACCTCGGACAACCACTTTGGACCAGTCGGCGATTTCGATGGCGACGGGCGCGCCGAGATCCTGGTGACGAGTCCCTGGGGCATCGGTGTCCTGGAGCAGGGCGGAAACGTGCTCAACGCGCCGATGATGGCGCCGAACGGGACCCGCTTCGGCGGCTGGCTGCTGAATACAGCCGACAACAACTTCGGCCCCGCCGGCGACTTCGATGGCGACGGGCGCGCCGAGATCCTGGTGACGAGTCCTTGGGGTATCGGTATTCTGAAACAAAGCGGCAACACGCTCAACGCGCCGATGATGGCGCCGAACGGCACCCGCTTCGGCGGCTGGCTGTTGAATACCAGCGACAACAGCTTCGGCCCGATCGGTGACTTCGATGGCGACGGGCGCGCCGAGATCCTGGTGACGAGTCCCTGGGGCATCGGCATCTTCAAGCTATCGGGCAACACCATCAGCGTTCCGATGATGGCGCCGAACGGGACCCGGTTCGGCGGCTGGCTGCTCAATACCAGGGACAACCACTTTGGTCCGGTCGGCGACTTCGATGGCGACGGGCGCGCCGAGATCCTGGTGACGAGTTCCTGGGGCATCGGCGTCTTCAAGCTATCGGGCAACACCATTAGCGTTCCAACGATGGCGCCGAATGGGACCCGCTTCGGCGGCTGGCTGCTGAATACAGCCGATAACACCTTCGGCCCCGTCGGCAACTTCGACAGCGACAATCGCAAGGAAACCCTGGTTACCAGCCCATGGGGCGCCGGTATCTTCAAGCTATCGGGCAACACCATTAGCGTTCCAATGATGGCGCCGAACGGGACCCGCTTCGGCGGCTGGTTGCTGGACACGGCAAGCAATCAGCTCGCGACCGGCGCCGACTACGACGGCGATGCTCGAGCCGAAATTCTCGCCACCAGTCCCTGGGGCCTCGGCATCCTGAAGGCGTCTGGTCCGACCATGGCGTCGCCGATGATGGCGCCGAACGGCACTCGCTTCGGCGGCTGGCTACTGAATACGATCGACAATGACTTCGGACACGGCGTCTAGGCCGCCGGGCCCGAGGGGCCGGCGTCGTCGGGTTTGCGGAAGAACAGGGTCACAGTGCCGATTTCGATGCCCAGCTTGCGGACCTTGGCCCGGTTGAGGACGACGTTGTCCGGCTGCAGAAACATCCAGTCGTCAAAATTGACCCGCCACGTTCGCCGGCCGACCTTAAGGTCGAGATCGTAGCGCCAGTTCAGGGCGTTGCCGAATACCGTGCCGCGCGCGGTCCCGACGATATCGTCGGCTTCGCCGCGGTAATCATGCTCGCCTGTTCGCTTGATGCGCCAAACCCGGCGATCGGTCTCGCCGTCGGCGTAGGAGAAGTGTTCGTCGAGGACGAGCTCGCGACCATCCCATGTCCCGTCGATATCGACGACGAACTCGCGCCGGACATTCCCGAAACGGTCCTGGAAGATCCCCCAAGCCTTCGTTTCGCCGACGAAGTATTTCTCCAGCACGAATTCGGGCTCACGGCCGGCAAAATCTTCCGGCCTCATTGTATTGCAGCCACCAATCGCCAATGGGAGCAGGAGCAATAGGAAAACAAAGCGCCTCACGATTGTTTATCTCCCGCCTCACGCGCGTAGCGGGCGTCAAGGCGTCGGCGGATGATTTGTTGACGCCGGGCCGACATTGGATGGTTCCAAATGATCGCGATGGCGCACAGTTTCAGTACGCTCGGTACCCAAGCGTAGATCACGGCGAGCCAAAAGACCGTCCCGCGATCGTTCTCCCCGCCGGCGACGAAGCCGAGCGCGGCGAGGGTCGGAAACGCAACGCCAACGGCAAGGGCCAGCGCCAGCTTGGTGCTCATGCTCCACATGGCGAAAAACAGGCCGGCGCGCTCGCGGCGCGTGCGCAGGGTGTCGAGATCGATCACATCGGCCTGCATCGCCGGCGGCAGGGCAAGGTCCGCGCCGAGCGCCATGCCGGTAATGACGCAGACGACGAAGAACGCCGCGATCTGACCGGTCTGAAGAAAAGGCACCCAGACGAACGCGGCGCACGCCATGATCATCGCCCAGCACCAGACCCGGTGCTTGCCGTAGCGCCGGCTCAGCGCGAGCCAGGCGGGGATGGCGGCGATGCCGGCGACGAAGTAGGCCATGATCAGGGCGCCGCTGGCGGCCGGACCCGCGCCGAGGGCATGGCGGAGGTAGAGCGGAAACAACACCGACGGCAGGCCGTTCGCGAGGCCGTTGACGAACCAGCCGGAGAGCAGGCGAAGGAAGGGCCGGTTCGCCGCGATCTCGACAAGACCGCGCCAGTGGAGCGAGGCCCGCGGCGTCGCCGCTGTCGGTGTCGCCGCTGTCGTCGCCGCGCCGCGCCGCAAGGCGCTGCTCCTGGCGCCGGTGTCGGAAACACGCCAGACCAGCAATCCGATCGCCGGCGCGCCGGCAATGATCGCGAGCCACGCGACCGCGGCGAGGCCGCTGCCTTGCGTTCCGCCGAAATAGGCGATCAGCGACGGCAGTCCCCCGGCGGCGACCACGCCAAGGATCGTCGCCGCCTCGCGCGCGCCGGTGATGCGGGCGCGCTCGTGATAGCCGGACGATAGCTCCGCGCCCCAGGCGGTGTAGGGGACCGCGACCAGCGTCCAGCCGAAATAGAGCGCGATCGCCCAGATCAGGAGGTGGAGCGGGCCGACGTCGGCCGGCGGCTCGAAAAGCCGGACCACCGCCACCGCCGCGATGATCGCGCCCGCGACGATCCACGGCTTGCGCCGGCCCCAGCGCCAGTGGATCCGGTCACTGGCCATCCCGATCAACGGATCGGTCACGACGTCGAGGCCGCGCGCGATCAGCAGGACCGCGCCGACAGCGCTCAGGCCCAAGCCAAACGTCTCGGCATAGAAGGTCGGCAAATAGACGTACGCGGGGATCGTCGGCATCGCCAGCGCGAACGCGGGCGCGGCATAGATCAGCAGTGTCCAGCGGCCGATCCTGCCCGCGTCGGCCATCGCGTCAGCGAGGTTCGAGGCGGTACTGGCCGACGTCGATCGATCCGGCCCGGAACCCCGCTTCGCAGTACGCCAGGTAGTATTCCCACATCCGCTTGAATCGGCGGTCGAAGCCGAGGCTCTCGATTTCCGCCCAGGCGTGCTGAAACTCGCGCCGCCACAACGCCAACGTTCGCGCGTACGAGGCGCCGAAGGTTGAGGCGGCGCTCAGCGCAAAGCCCGCCCGCTCCGCATGGCGGCGAAAGAGCGAAGGCGAGGGCAGCATGCCGCCGGGGAAGATGTACTGCTGGATATAGTCGGGGCTCGCCCGGTAGCCCTCGTAGCGCCCGTCGTCGATGGTGATGATTTGCAGCGCGGCGATGCCGCCGGGCGTCAGGCGGTCGCGCAGGACCTCGAAGAACGTCGGCCAGTAGCGCTCGCCGACGGCCTCGAACATCTCCACCGAGGCAATCCGATCGAACCGGCCATCGACATCGCGATAGTCCTGAATGCGCACCTCGATCCGGTCGTCAAGGCCGGCTTCATGAACGCGCGCGCGGGCATACTCGCACTGAGCCGTCGAGAGCGTGATCGCGGTGACCCGGCAGCCATGGTCTTTCGCCGCGGCCAAGGCGAAGCCGCCCCAGCCGCAGCCGATTTCGAGCACGTGATGGCCGGGGCGAAGCGCGAGCATCTCGGCGAGTTGGCGGTTTTTCGCCGCTTGCGCGTCGGCGAGCGATTGGTCCGGGCTTTCGAACAGCGCCGAGGAATAGCTCATGGTCTCGCCCAGCCACAGGCGGTAGAAAGCGTTGCTGAGGTCGTAGTGGTAGGCAATGTTGCGGCGGCTACCGCGCCGGGTGTTGCGGCGGCGGAAGTGGCCGATGCGATCAAAAGCACGCCGGATCGCGCCGGCCTGAAAGCGGCTGCCGACGGCGCTTTCGTTGTCGAGCGCGAGTTCGAACAATTGGGCGAGATCGGGGCTATCCCAGTCGCCGTCCATGTAGGCCTCGGCGAAGCCGGCGTCGCCATTGAGCAGGAGCCGGCGCAGTGCTCGCGTCCGGTTGATCTTCAGCACCGCCTGGGGCTTCGGCCGGTCGGGCGCGGCAAACGTCGTTTGGTGGCCGTTGGCGAAGACGCACGACAACTGGCCCGCGCCGATGTGACCGGCGAGCCGGGTGAAGCCGCGCGACCAGAGATCGAATGGCGGGCGCCGGACCGCCGGCAGGGAACGCGGATCGGCCGTTTCATCCGTCCGCGATGGGGATCTGAAAGCGCTCACGGTTCACTCACCCTGACTACGGTGACGGGATGGATGGGTGGCGGCGGACGGTCGACAAGGGGAACATGCTTGCGCCACAGCTTGAGCGCCTCCCAGTGGATGCCGGCCGTGACCTTGAGGGTCATCAAGGGATAGCTGAAAAAGGCGCGAATCAACGCCCGGTCGTCGAGCGGAACGCGGCTGCCGCGAAAGGCCGCGTGCAGCAGCACTCCGTCGGCATCGCTGTAATTGATAACCACACCGACGTGATCCGACGGCGGGTCGATGCGGAAATGGTAGCGGCCGGCGACCGGCATGAACGGAGAGACGTAGAAGTGTTTGTCGCACTCCTGGCGGATTGCGGCGGGCGGCGCGGTAGTGACGGGAATGACGTACGTATGGCGCTCGCCGAAGGTGTTGCTGACTTCGTAGACGATGCCCACCAGGATCGCGTCGCGGTCGTAGCAGAAATAGACGCTGAGCGGGTTGAACGCGTAGCCGAGGATTCTTGGATAACACAGAAGCCGGATCGGGCCGCCGCCGAGATCAATGCCGGCTTGCGCGAGCGAGCGCTCGATCCAGCCGCGCGGCGGCGCGCTCCGCCCGTCGGCGTGATCGCGATCGAAAAAGCTGAAAAGATTGAACCTGTTGTACGAGAACAGGCGCAGCTCGCGGGCCAACCTCGGCAGCTCGTCCAAGTCGACGAGAAGCGAGAAGACGCGGTAGGCCAAGCGATGGCGCTGGGGCCGGGTGCGCTGGTGGAAGACGGTGCCGAAGTAGAGGCTAGACTCTCGCGCCATCATTCCGCCGCGCTTCGTGCGCCTTCCTTGACGGCCTCGGGCGCCCATGCGGATGCACCAACATCCGCGGCGCCCCAGGGCCGCGCGGTGTCGCCCACGGCCTCGCCGGCGGCCAATCCGGACGCCAGCGCATCTTCGTGGAACCCGGCGCCGAAGTAGCTGCCGCAGTACCAGGTGTTTCGCTCGCCCTGAAGCCGGTGCAGCTCGCCTTGCGCGCGGATCGCGGCGGCATCGTACATCGGGTGGTGGTACTCGAACGTGCGCAGGACCTTGCCGGCGGCGGGAGGGCGGTTGGGATTGAGTGTCACGAACAGCGGCACGCGCGGATCGATGCCCTGGAGCCGGTTCATCCAGTAGCTCACGCAGACACCCGCGCCGGCGGCGGTTTCACCGCTTCGGTGATCGCTCAGGTAATTCCAGCTGGACCATACTCGCGTGCGTTTCGGCATCAGTGTTTTGTCGTCATGCAGAAACGCCGTATTGCGGCTGTATTTGAAGGCGCCGAGAAGACGGGTTTCGGCGTCGCTCGGATCGCAAAGCATACCCAAGGCCTGGTCGGCGTGCGCGGCGATGACGACGTGGTCGAACCGGGTGGCCACGCCGTTGGTGTCGTGAACAATGACCCCCGCCGCGGTGCGATCAATACCGACGACCTTGGCGTTGACCATGATCCGGTCGCTGAACCCCGCCGTCAGTCGTTGAACATACGCGCGGCTACCCCCGACAACCGTTCGCCATTGCGGTCGGCCGGTGACACGCATCAGGCCGTGTTGCATGCAGAAGCGAACGAAGGCCGATACGGGATGGTCGCGCATCTCGCCCACGCGGGTCGACCAGATCGCCGCGGCCATCGGCAGCAGGTGATCGTCGATGAACGTCTTCGAATAGTCCTCGCGGTCGAGATAGTCGCCGAGACTGACGTGGTCATCGCCGCCGTCCGCGATGAGCTTCGGACCTCGCGGTAGAACCGCGCGATGTCGCGCAGCATCCGCCAGAATCGCGGGCGGAGCAGATTCCTCGGCTGGCCGAACAGGGCGAACACGTTCGACCCCGAGTATTCGAGATCGCCGCCGCCGACGGACGCCGCGAACGACATCTCGCTGGCCCGCGTCTCCACGCCCAGATGTGAGAAAAGCGCGGTGAGGTTGGGATAGTTCAGCTCGTTGTAGACGATAAACCCGGTATCGACGGCGACGGGACCCGAAACCCCCGGGACATCGACCGTGTGGGAGTGGCCGCCGATGCGGGAGTCCTGCTCATAGACGCTGACGCGGTGGCCCTTGCTCAAGAGCCAAGCCGCCGAGAGGCCGGCGATGCCGGATCCGATGACGGCGACGTCAAGACATGGTTGGAAAGAGCCCAAATCGCGCGGCATTGTCGCCAATCTTGTTCAGTTGATGACAAGATTACGCGGCCGGCGGACGCGCGGATCACGAGCGCGGCCGGTAACCGGCGGGGTTCACCGCGCGAATCCGAAATACGAGGCGATGCTGAAGACACCGAGGCCGACAACGATGACGCCCAAAACGACGTTGATGCCGGTCAGAATTCCCTTCGGGAGCTTGTGACGGGCGGCGAAGGCGGTGGCCGTCAGAATGCACCACCACAGCATCGAGCCGGCGAAAACACCGACGACAACCGCCCAGTTCTCAAGCAGGCCACTGCGCTCGCCCTGCAAAATGCCGAGGGCGGCGAACAGGCCGATAAACGCAAGAAACGTCGCCGGATTGATAATCGTCAGGCCGAAACCGGTCGAAACCGATCTCAGCCAAATGCGCCAGTAGCGGAGGTCGGTGGGCTGCGGCTTTTGCGCCGTCGTGACGATGATCTTGCGCTTATGGATCATCCGGGCGCCGATGAGGATCAGGAACGCCCCGCCGACCAGCCGCAGCCAGCCTTGGTTCTCGTTGAGATAGTGGGTGATCAGCGCCAGGCCGAACATGGCGCCGGCGGCGAGCACGGTGTCCGCCAAGGCGGCGCCGAAGCCGGTCAGCAGGCTGATGATCCATCGGCCCTGAAGGCCGCGGCGCATGCACATGGCGCCGATCGCGCCTATGGGCACGGCGATGGCGAAGCCGGCGAGCATTGCCTTCAGGAACAATACGACGCTGAACATCCGCCCACTACCCGCTCTTGTGACTTTGCCGGCCGCACCCGCAGGCCGCGCGTGCGATCGAGTGAACCTCTATAGCGGCGAATTGCCGCGCCCGCCAAATATCAAGGCGGACCAACGCGCGGCAGTGCGAGAAAAAGTGGCGGATCAATAAAAGCGGCAATTGACCTATCGATCATCGCGCGGTAGTGAACGCGTGGAGATGCAATAATATAAGTCTACATAATCGAGTTTGCGCGCATGGAGCCTCACAAGGCCACGCTTGATTTCGGCTCAGGTTCCGGCGCTGGGCTTGAATTGCGTCTGGCCGGCGCGTGGACCTTAAACAAGTCCCGCCCCGCCGTCGACGAGGTCGCGCGCAGGCTCGACGGCTCGGCCAAGCCCTCGCGTGTCTCCTTCGATACGGGCGCGATGACCGCGTGGGACAGCGGGCTGCTCACCTTCGTCAACGCGGTCAAGGCCGAGTGCGCGTCGCGCGACATCGATGTCGATGCCAAGGGGCTGCCCGAGGGCGCGCGCGACCTCCTCGAACTCGCCGCCGCCGTTCCCGAGAAACAGGATGCGCGGCGCGCGAAAGACTCCGACTCTTTCCTCGCCTCGGTCGGCAAGTCGGCGCAAGGCATGTTCGCCGGGATGGTCGAGTTGGTCGCTTTTGTCGGCGACGTGACCTCGGCATTCGGCCGGCTGCTCGTCGGCCGGGCCCGCTTCCGCGGCTCGGATCTCACCCTGGTGCTTCAGGAAGTCGGCGTCCAGGCGTTACCGATCGTGTCGCTCATCAGCTTCCTCGTCGGCGTCATTCTCGCCTTCGTCGGCGCCCTCCAGCTGCAATTGTTCGGCGCGCAGATCTTCGTCGCCAATCTTGTCGCGATCGGCATGGCGCGGGAAATGGGTTCGATGATGGCCGCGATCATCATGTCCGGGCGAACCGGCGCCGCCTTCGCCGCCCAGATCGGCACCATGCAGGTCAACGAGGAAGTCGACGCGCTGCAGACATTCGGCATTCCGCCGATGGACTTTCTGGTTCTGCCGCGACTGGTCGCTCTCATCTTGATGATGCCGCTGCTCGCTCTCTACGCGATCTTCGTTGGCATTCTCGGCGGCGCGTTCGTCGGCATCGTCATGCTCGATCTCTCGCCGGTCGAATACTACAACCAGACACTCGCTTTCCTCGGCATTTCCGACTTCGCCGTCGGCCTGTTCAAAGCGGTGGTGTTCGGGATCATCATCGCGGTCGCCGGGTGCATGTGCGGAATGCGCTGCGGGCGCAACGCCGCCGCCGTGGGTCAGGCGGCGACCTCCGCGGTTGTCACGTCGATCGTCCTGATCGTGGTCTTCGACGGCCTGTTCGCCGTGCTCACCAGTGTTCTCGGCATCTGAGGAGCGCGCGCGATGGCCGAAAACGAAACCCCGATCGTCGTCGACAATCTGACCATGGCCTTCGGTAGCTTCGTGCTGCAGCGTGATCTGACGTTCCAGATCAACCACGGCGATATCTTCGTGATCATGGGCGGGAGCGGCTGCGGCAAGAGCACGCTGCTGCGTCACCTCATTGGCTTGAAAGAGCCGGCGAAGGGCCGCGTCAACTACTATGGCCAAAGCCTGTGGGACGCGTCGCCGGCCGATCGTCAGGCGATCCTGCGCCACACCGGCGTGCTGTACCAGAAAGGCGCGATGTGGAGCTCGATGACGCTGGCGGAAAACATCGCCCTGCCGCTCGCCGAGTACACCGATCTCACGGCGAAGGACATCAACGAGGTCGTCTCGCTCAAGCTGGCGCTGGTCGGCCTGGCCGGCTTCGAGGATTACTATCCGGCCGAGATCTCCGGCGGGATGCAGAAACGCGCCGGCCTCGCCCGGGCGATGGCGCTCGATCCGGAAATCTTGTTCTTCGATGAACCGAGCGCCGGGCTCGATCCGATCAGCTCGCGCCTGCTCGACGATCTGATCTTGCAGCTGCGAGACAGCCTCGGCGCGACCATCGCGGTGGTCACCCACGAGCTGGCCAGCATTTTCACGATCGCGAACAACTCGGTCTTTCTCGACGCCGACACCCGAACGATGATCGCCCAGGGCGATCCCAAGGTCCTGGTCAAGGAATGCCCCGAGATCAAGGTGCGGAACTTCTTGACCCGGGGCGCAGCCGAAGAATTGGAGGCTTGATCGATGCACGAGGGAGGAATGGCGCGCGGCGGTCGGACGAGTGAGGTGGCGCCATGAGCAAGCCGGCAAGCCCGACCATGATCGGCGCGTTCGTCATTGGCGCGATCGCGCTGGCGGTCGGCCTCTTGGTGATCCTCGGCGGCGGCAAGTTTTTCACCCGCCAGGTCCCCGTTGTCTTCTATTTCGACGGATCCGTCGCCGGCCTGTCGGCGGGCTCGGCGATCACCTTTCGCGGCGTCCGGGTCGGCCAGGTGACCGACGTTTTCCTGCGTTTCGACCAATCCAGCGACAACGTCGCCATTCCAATCTTCGGCGTCATTTCGCCGGAGCAGATCAAGGTCGTGGGCGAGGCTTCCGCTCCCGCGAAAGAGGGTAAAGGCTTGAAGGCGCTGATCGAGCGAGGCATGCGTGCCCAGCTCGTGGCAACGAGCCTGGTAACCGGTCAGATGAGCGTCAATCTGGATTTCTTCCGCGGCAGTCCGATCAAGAAGATCGACTACTACCCCGACCGGCTGCAGATCCCGACCCAGCCGTCGACCATCGAGGCGGTCCAGGAGACCTTGCAGACGGTCATCCACAAGATCGCGCAATTGCCGCTGGATCAGCTACTCGATGATATTCGCGGCTCGATCGCCAGTATTACGGGGGTCATCAACAATCCGAAGCTGGCTGAAGTCATCCCGAACCTGAACGATACGCTGGCCAACATGCGCTCGCTCAGCGAGACGCTGGACAGCCGGATCCCTCCGATTGCCGCTAATGTAGAAGCGATATCGGGATCGGTCGAAGGAACCATGGTGGAGGCCAAAAAGGCGCTCGTCCAGGCGCAGGCGGCGTTTTCCGCTTTCCAGCAAGCGTCGGCGCGCACCGAAAAGACGATGACGAACGCGAACACGCTGTTTCAGCCCGGCTCGTCGATATTCTTCGACCTCTCGACCGCTCTGCGCGAAGTCACCAGCGCGGCGCGGTCGTTCCGTGGCCTGAGCGACACTCTGGCCCGCGATCCCAATTCCATCCTGTTCGGCCGCACCAGGCCCGGAGGTACGCGATGAGAAGTACGCCTCGAATGACCTTGCCGCGCTCGCTTGCGCTCCTTGCGTTCATCGCTCTCGGCGGCTGTAGCGGCCTCCTTGGCGGCGAGAGCGTACCGACGGACTACTATTTGCTGAATGCGCTCCCGCGGACCGAGCAGACCGCGGCGGTCAAGGACGCGCCGACGGTTGGCGTTTTCCCGGTCCGCCTGCCGGCGTACCTCGACCGCACCAGCATGGTCACCCGCACGAGCGCCAATGAACTGGATCTCGCGCAGTTCGACGCTTGGGGCGCGCCGTTGTCGCAGAACATGACCAGCGTGATCGCGGAGAACCTGTCGATCCTGATCCCCAGCGAGCGGGTCTTCCCGGCGCCGGTCAACATCGCCATTCCGATCAACTACGAGGTCGCCGTCGATGTCGTTGAATTCGAGCGCGACGCGGCGGGCACCGTTCGCCTCGCCGCGCGCTGGTCACTCATGAGCGATGGCGGTCGCCAGGTCTATGCGCTGCGCCGCTCGGGCTTCGAGATTGGCGGCGTGCCGATGGATTACGATGCCATCGCCGCGGCCATGAGCAATCTCCTCGGAGAATTGAGCAAGGATATCGCCGCCGAGATCAGAGCGCCCCGCCGCCGCTGAGCGCGCGGCGTCCGCCGCCGACGAGGCGGTGGGCGGGCAAGGCGTGAACGCGCCCGCGGCCCAGTAGACGCACGGCGAAGGTGGATTGGAGCAGAGCGCGCAGGGCCGGATTGAACACGTCCAGCCCGCCCGTATAGGCGCCGAACGCCGGAATGATCAGCCGCTTGCCGTCGCTCACGAAGCACCGCGCGGTAAACCTGCGGCCGCTCGCCGCGACCGAGGCCTTGGGGTGGAAATGCCCCGATATCTCACCCACGCCGCCGCGGCTGTCGGCGGCGTGACGCAATACCAACGCGCCCAGTTCAAGCTCGCTCGCGCACGCGCCGCCGATGGTCACGGGCGAAGGGTCGTGATTGCCGGCGATCCATAGCCACTCGCGAGCGCCGATGAGATCGCGCAAGCACTGGGCATCCTCGCAGCAAAGCCTCGTGCTCGCTGCCGCGTCATCAAAGCTGTCGCCGAGACAGACGACCAGCCGCGGCGAAAACCGCGCGATGGCCCGGCCCAGCGCAGCCAGGGTCGCCCGGCTGTCGTAGGGCGGCAGCAGGGCGCCGCGCCGGGCCAAGCCCGATCCCTTTTCCAGATGCAGGTCTGCGGCCACCAGCGTTCGCGCCGCCGGGATATAGAGCGCGCCGGACAGGCAGGCGACGACCTCGGTTCCGCAAAACACGAAGGCAGCTTCGCTCAAGCCGACCCCGCGATCGCCCGCGCATCTTCGCTCGCCGCCGCGAAATCGCCGGTCGCCTCGGCGATCAGTTCGCGCGCGGCGAGATCAAGCAGCTCGTCGATGCCCTCGCCGTGGACCGTCTCCTTGCCGATTTCGAGCAGGACCGGGACCGCCAGTGGCGAGACCTTGGTCAATCTCCGAACGACGATGCGCCCGCGGATGCGCGCGAGCAAGGCGGCGAGCCGGCCGAGATCGGCGAGCCCGCGCGCGGCGTCGGCGCGGGTCGCGCGCAGCAGGACGTGGCGCGGCTCGTAGGTTCTCAACACGTTGTAGATCAGGTCCGAGTTGAAGGTCACCTGGCGGCCCGTCTTTTCCTGCCCCGGATGGCGGCGTTCGATCAGCCCGGCGATGACCGCGACATTGCGGAAGGTGCGTTTCATCACCGAGGACTCATCCATCCACGCTTCGAGGTCGTCGCCGAGCATATCCTGATCGAACAGCGCTTCGATCTCGTCTTGCGTTGTCGCGCCCGCCGGGCGGAGGCTCCACACCGCCAGAACATAGTCGGTGGCGACGAAGCCGAGTGGACCGAGACCGGCCCGCTCCATTCGCCGCGTCAGCAGCACGCCGAGCGTCTGGTGAACATTGCGGCCCTCGAAGCAATAGGCGACCAGGAAGGACTTGCCGCCGCGCGGGAAGATTTCGACCAAAAGCTGGCCGGCTTTAGGCAGGATCGAGCGCAGGGTCTGCATCCGCAGCCAGTCGCCGACCTCCCCGGGCAGGCCGTCCCAGCCGCCCGGCTCGGCCAGCATCGCGCGCACCCGTTCGGCGAGATGGGTCGTCAACGGCAACCGCCCGCCGGCGTAGGCCGGGATCTTGGGCTCGCCGCCGGCGGCCCTCGTCACGATCGCGGTCGTTTCGCGGATGGCCTCGAAGCGCAGGATCTCGCCTGAAAAGACGAATGTATCGCCGGGCCGCAGGCCTTGCACGAAATACTCCTCGACCTCGCCGAGAACGCGGCCGCGCTTCAGCTTCACCTTCATCGTCACCGCTTCGACGATGGTGCCGACGTTCATCCGGTAGATCCTGGCGACGCGGGCCGAGGCCGCGCGCAAGGAGCCATCGTCCAGTCTCGCCAGCCGGTGGTAGCGGTCGTAACCGCCGAGCGCGTAGCCGCCGTTCTCGACGAAACGCAAGGTCTCGTCGAAATCCGCGCGGCTCAGGCCAGCGTACGGCGCGGCGCGGCCAACCTCGTCGTACATCGCCGACGCGGTGAACGGCGCCGAGCAGGCGCAGCCGAGCAGATGCTGGGCGAGAACCTCAAGCCCGCCCGGTGGCGGCGGTTCGCCGTCCAGTTCGCGCGCCGCGACCGCCTGCAGCGCGGCGCGGCATTCGAGGTGCTCGAAGCGGTTGGCCGGAACCAGGATCGCCCGGCTGGTCCGGTCGAGCCGGTGGCCGGCGCGGCCGATCCGCTGGACCAGTCGGCTTACCCCCTTCGGCGCACCGATCTGGATGACCAGATCGACCGCGGCCCAGTCGATGCCGAGGTCGAGCGAGGAGGTGGCGACGACGGCCCGCAAATGTCCCGCCGCCATCGCCGCCTCTACCTTGCGCCGCTGTTCGACGGCGAGGCTGCCGTGATGCAAGGCGATGGCGAGGTTGTCGTCGTTGAGCCGCCAGAGCTGCTGGAAAACGATCTCGGCCTGGGCCCGGGTGTTGACGAACACGATCGTCGTCGCGGCCTTGCGGATCTCCTCGTAGACCATGGGCAGGGCGTGCACCGCCATGTGGCCCGACCAGGGAATTCGCCGCGAGGCGGTGAGGATGGAGACATCGGCGGGCGGACCGTCCGCGGCGCGGATCAGGCTCACGTCATCGCCGGTTGCGCTCGGCGACAGCCAGGCGCGCAGGGCATCGGGCCAGGCGACCGTCGCCGACAGTCCGACGCGGCGGCACGCCGGGGCCAAGCCTTGCAGCCGGGCGAGACCGAGGGCGAGCAGATCGCCGCGCTTGGTCCCGGCGAGAGCGTGAAGCTCGTCGATCACGACGCAGCGAAGATTCGCGAACATCCGCGCCGCATCGGCGTACGACAGCAGCAATGCGAGCGACTCCGGCGTGGTCATGAGCAGGTGCGGCGGGCGGGCGCGCTGGCGTTGACGTTTTGCCGAGGGCGTATCGCCGGTGCGGGTTTCGGCGCGGATGGCCAAGCCCATCTCTTCGATCGGGCGATCCAGATTGCGATGAACATCGACCGTCAGCGCCTTTAGCGGCGAAATGTAAAGCGTGTGCAGCCGCGCCGCGGCCTCGGTGTTCGGCTCGCGCGCCAGCTCGACCAGCGACGGCAGGAAGCCGGCCAACGTCTTGCCGCCGCCGGTCGGCGCGATGAGCAACGCGTGCTCGCCGGCCCGCGCGGCGTCGAGCATCGCCCACTGATGATCGTGGAGGTCCCAGCCGCGCGACGCGAACCAAGCCTCGAACGGCGCGGGTAGCCGGATGTCCATGGCGATATACATAGATCATGGTGGCGGACTGTCACCTTCGGGCAGCCCTGGGGCATTTCATGAATACGGCGGCGCGCAACCTTCGACAGTGGCTTCGGCCGACCGCCTCGGGGCTGTGGTGCGAGCCGGGCGGATTCTTCATCGATCCGCATCGCCCGGTCGACCGGGCGGTCATCACCCACGGCCATGCCGACCACGCCCGGCCCGGCCATCGCTCACGTCCTGGCGACGCCGGAGACGGCCGCGATCATGCGGGCGCGCTACGGCAAGGACGCGGGCGAACGGATCGACGAGATCGACTACGGCGGGGACATTCGCCTCGGCGGCGTGACGGTCCGTCTCGTTCCCGCCGGGCATATCCTCGGCAGCGCCCAGATCGTCATGGAGCACGCCGGAACCCGCGTCGTCGTCTCCGGCGATTACAAGCGGCGCGCCGATCCGACCTGCGCCGGCTTCGAGGTGGTTCCATGCGACGTTTTCGTCACCGAGGCGACGTTCGCCCTGCCGGTCTTTCGTCATCCGCCGGATCGCCACGAAATCGATCGCCTGCTCGCCTCGCTGCGGACCTTCCCCGAGCGCTGCCATCTGGTCGGCGTCTATGCCTTGGGCAAGTGCCAGCGGCTGATCATGCTCCTGCGCGCGGCCGGGTACGACCGGCCCATCTGGCTGCACGGGGCTCTCGTCGGTCTGTGCACCCTTTACCAGCGCCACGGCCTCGATCTTGGCCCGCTGAACGCCGTCGCGGCTGGAGCGCGCAAGACGCTGGCGGGAGAGATCGTCCTGTGCCCGCCGTCGGCGCTACACGATCGCTGGGCGCGGCCGTTTCCCGATCCGGTCGTAGCACTTGCCTCGGGCTGGATGGGGGTCCGCCAGCGGGTCCGTCAGCGCGGCGTCGAACTGCCGCTGGTCATCTCCGACCACGCCGACTGGGACGAGCTGACCGCCACGCTTGAGGATGTCGGCGCGCCCGACATTCTTGTCACCCATGGCCAGGAGGATGCCCTGGTTCACTATGCGCGCGCTCGGGGATTGCGGGCCGGCGCGCTGTCGCTCGGCGGCTTCGGCGACGGCGACGGAGTTGGCGATGAGGGTGGGAATGGCGATGGGGATGAGGGCGGGTGAACGCCTTCGCCGACCTGCTCGAGGCACTGGCCTTCGCCCCCCAGCGCAACGCCAAGCTGCGGCTTTTGGGGCGGTATTTCCGCGACCAGCCGGATCCCCACCGCGGCTACGGGCTGGCCGCGCTGACCGGCGGTCTTGCCTTCGCCGAGGCCAAGCCGGCGCTGATCCGCGCCCTTGTCGCCGGCCGTGTCGATCCGATCCTGTTCGCCATGTCATACGACTTCGTCGGCGACCTCGCCGAGACGGCGGCCCTGATCTGGCCCGCGCCCGCGTCTTTGTCCGCGCCGCTGTCGTTGGGTGAGGTCGTCGAGGCGCTGGGCGCCGCGCGCCGCGCCGATGTCCCGGCTTTGGTCGAGGGCTGGCTCAACACCCTGGACGCAGGCGGCCGCTACGCATTGCTGAAGCTGATCACCGGGGGCTTGCGCGTCGGCGTCTCGGCGCGGCTCGCCAAAACCGCGCTCGCCGAAATGGGTGGCGTCGGCGTCGGCGAGATCGAGGAGCTCTGGCATGGGCTGCGGCCGCCCTACCGCGACCTGTTCGCCTGGCTCGAGGGCCGCCGCGGCCGGCCGGAGGACGCGAGCGGCATCGGTTTCCGCCCGCTGATGCTGGCGACGGCTCTTGATGCCGCCGAGCTCGACCGGCTTGATCCGGCGGCCTATGCCTGCGAATGGAAGTGGGACGGTATTCGCGTCCAGATCGCCTCGGCCGGCGGCGGCCATGCGCGGCTGTATTCGCGCACCGGCGACGACATCGGCGGGTCGTTTCCGGATATCGTCTCGGGGCTCGACTTCAATGCCGTGCTCGACGGCGAGCTTCTTGTCGCGCACCAAGGCGAGGTCGCCTCGTTCAACGCGCTGCAGCAACGGCTCGGCCGCAAGACCGTGACCAGGGCGATGTTGGAGCGCCATCCCGGCCATGTCCGCCTCTACGATATCCTGTTCGCGGGCGGCGAGGATTTGCGCGGCCTCGACTTTGACGGGCGCCGTCGGCGGCTGGAGCGGTGGTTCGCGGCGGCGCGGCCGGCGAACATGGATCTCTCGCCGCTGGTCGCGTTCCGGGACTGGGACGAGTTGGCGGCGATCCGGGCGAACACGCGCGCCGACGGCATCGAGGGCCTGATGCTCAAGCGTCGCGACAGCCTCTACCTCGCCGGGCGGCCGAAAGGGCCGTGGTTCAAGTGGAAGCGCGACCCGCTGGTCGCGGATTGCGTGTTGATGTACGCCCAGCGCGGTCACGGCAAGCGCTCGTCGTTCTATTCCGACTACACCTTCGGCTGCTGGCGCGTTGGCGAGGACGGTGCTACGGAACTGGTGCCCGTCGGTAAGGCCTACTTCGGTTTCACCGACGCCGAGCTGGTCGAGCTCGACCGCTGGGTCCGCGGCCACACCGTCAACCGCTTCGGCCCCGTCCGGGTGGTCTCGGCGGGTCTGGTCCTGGAGATCGCCTTCGACGCCGTCCAGGCATCGTCGCGCCACAAGTCGGGCATTGCCATGCGCTTCCCCCGGGTCCGTCGGATCCGCTGGGACAAGCCCGCGGCCGAGGCCGACCGGATCGAGTCACTCGCGGGTCTCATCGACTTAGCCGGCGACCACGCCGCCGTTGCGTCAGGGAGCCGCGCCGGCGGCCGCTGATATTGCTGGTCACCCGGTTGCCCCAATTGATATACACTCGGTCGTCGTCCGCTCACCGGCTCCACACGCCGCCGGGAGGACGGCGAAACAAGCCTTACTTAACATTCATCAGGAGGGGGAGACGTTTATGCTCCGAATCAGTTGGGTTCTCGTGTTGTCTTTTCTGGTTGCCACCGGTATCGGCAGCGCGATGGCGGCCGATCAATACGGTACTCCGGCAGAGGCTAAGGCAATGCTGGAAAAAGTAGTGGTCGCCGTAAAGAAAGACGAAGCCAAGGCGCTCGAAATGATCACCAAGGGCGAGGACGGCTTCAAGGAGAAGGACTTGTATCCGTTCTGCGCCGGGCCTGATGGGAAGTTCACGGCCCATCCCAAGCTCGTCGGCAAGAGCCTTGCGGACCTCCAAGACAAGGCCGGCAAGAACTTCGGCAAGGACATCATGAGCGAGGCTAAGGAAGGCAAGATTTCCGAAGTCAGCTACATGTGGCCGAGGCCGGACGGCGGTGACCCGGTACAGAAGGTCGCCTACGTCACCAAGGTCAAAGACCAAGTCTGCGCCGTCGGCTACTACAAGTAGCCCGATAAGCTCGCCGCGGGCGTGATCGGCGAAGCCTTATACCACCTAGGCGGGCGGCTCCGGTCGCCCGTCCACTTTCGCAAAGCCCCCCTGTCGGCCAGCGCCCGGTTCAGCACCATCCCGAAGTCAGACCTGCCGCAGCGATTTCACCATGTCCCGCCCCAAGTTTGCTGCATCTGCGAAGAAGAAATTTTGCGCCACAAACGCGCGGCGGCGCAAGCGTCACTTTATCGGGCGATCGGGAAATCCGGCGTCGGCTTCGAGGGCGGCGGCGACCCGAAAAACAGTGGACTCGTCGAACGGCCGGCCGATGACCTGCAGGCCGAGCGGCAGCCCGCGCCCGCTCAGCCCGGCCGGCAACGACAGGGCCGGCAGCCCGGCGAGGCTGGTCGGCACGGTAAAGACGTCGTTGAGGTACATCGCCACCGGGTCGTCCATTTTCTCGCCGATTGCGAACGCGTCGGACGGCGCCGTCGGCGTCAGCATCACGTCGACGCTCTCGAACGCCTTGCGGAAATCCGCGGCGATCATGGCGCGGACCTTCTGCGCCTTGAGGTAATAGGCATCGTAGTATCCGGCCGACAGGACATAGGCGCCGATCAGGATGCGCCGGCGGACCTCGGCGCCAAAGCCCCGGCCCCTGGTCAGTTCGTACATCTCGTCGAGCGAACCGGCGTCGACGCGCAGGCCGAAGCGGACGCCGTCGTAACGCGCGAGATTTGACGAGGCCTCGGCCGGCGCGATGATGTAGTAGGTCGCCAACGCATAGCGGGTATGAGGCAGGGAGACGTCGACGACCTCGCAGCCGCGGCCGCGAAGGATGTCGATGCCCTTGCGCCACAGCGCGTCGATCTCGGAGGCCATGCCGTCGAGACGGTATTCGCCGGGAACGCCGATCTTGAGCCCGCGGATATCACCGTCGAGCGCGGCCTCGAAGTCGGGCACGGCCATCGCGGCGGAGGTCGAGTCGCGCTCGTCGTAGCCGGCCATGGCGCCGAGCATGATCGCCGCGTCGCGGACCCTGCGGGTCATCGGCCCGGCCTGGTCGAGGCTGGAGGCGAAGGCGACGATGCCCCACCGTGAACAGCGGCCGTAGGTCGGCTTCATCCCGACGACGCCGCAGAACGAGGCCGGCTGGCGGATCGAGCCGCCGGTGTCGGTGCCGGTCGCGGCGAGACACAGCCGAGCGGCAACCGCCGCGGCCGAGCCGCCCGATGAGCCGCCGGGGACCAGGTCACGGCCGTCGCGCGGCCCCCACGGGTTCTTCACCGGACCGAAGTGGCTGGTGATGTTGGCCGAGCCCATGGCGAACTCGTCGAGGTTGGTCTTGCCGAGCATGACCGCGCCGGCGTCGCGGAGCTTCGCGGTGACGGTCAACTCGTAGGGCGGAACAAAGCCTTCGAGGATGTGCGAGCCGGCCGTGGTCTGGACTCCGTCGGTACAAAACAAGTCCTTGACCGCGAGCGGAATGCCGTCCATCGCGCCCAATGTTTCGCCACGGGCGCGGCGGCCGTCGGCGGCCTCGGCGCGGACGCGGGCGAGGCCTGGAGTTTGCGTAATGAAGGCGTTGAGATCGACGCCGCCGGCGACAGCCTCGATGTGGGCCTCGGCCAATTCGACCGCCGAGAACGCACCCTCGCGCAGCCCGTCCCGGGCTTCGGCGAGGGAAAGATCGGTGAGCGCGCTCATTCGACGACCTTGGGAACCGCGTAGTAATCGTCGATCGCGTTCGGCGCGTTGGCGAGCACGGCGTCACGGCGCCGGCCGTCCGTGACGAGGTCGCCACGCTCGTGCGGGCTCATCGCGGCGACGCTGGTCATCGGTTCGACGCCGCTGGTGTCGACCTCGGCGAGTTGCTCGATCCAGCCGAGGATGCCGGAGAGCTCGCCGGCAAGCTGATTGAGCTGGTCCTCGGGGACCCGAACGCGGGCAAGAAAGGCAATGGTCTTGACGGTCTCTATGTCGAGCGGCACGCGCTGGTCCCCGGAACTCGCAATGGAGGTGAGCAGACGGAAGATGCGAGACGGGACGCTACCAGCCGCCGGGCCGGCGCGCAAGCGGGGCAGGGCCGCGTAACAGGCCCCGCCCGGCGCGTGTTTGCCGCGATTAGAACGAGGTCGCGACCGTGAACACCACCCGGCCGTCGCACACGTTGGTGTTGCTGAAGCAGTCGCCCTTGCTCAGGCTGGTGTCGGTGTAGGCGATCGAAAAATCGATTTTCTTGACCGTGACCGTCGCGCCCAGACTCCAGTTTAGGTAGTCATTGACGCCCGCCTTGTTGTTTTTCTCGATCCACTGATAGCCGATCTTGCCATCGAGCGAGAGATCAAATCCCTTGAACGGCAATGGTGGCGTCACCGAGGCGCCGCCCGAGACATAGTGACCAAGTCCGGTGGAGCCGAAGAAGTCCGGCGAGAAGAAATACGCGGCGTTGACGCTGACCAGATCGTTGACGGCGTAGTCGAGCTGGAGCGGAATCTCCCAGTAGTCATAGTCAAGCCGGCTGTTCGCGCCGGGGTAGGCGTAGTAAATCCCACCGAGGTCCCAGCTCAGGTCGGTGTCGCCGACGTCGCCGCGTAACCCGAACAGGGCGTCGAGTTCAAGGTGGGCTTGACCACCGTCATTGAAATTGACGTTCGATCCCCAGAAGCCGACGTAGGCGCTGGTCCCCGCGACCCCCGTGTCGATCGAATATTCGATGTTGCCCTGGACCGCCGGATCGCCGTCGGTCTGCGAGATGCCGCGAAAAACGTAGTCCGAGGTCAGCGCGGCGCCGGCCGAGATCTCGCCCGGGATCGGGTCGTCGGTCTCCTCGTCGGCCGCGAGCGCGGGTTGCAGCCCGACCATCATGCCGACGGCCGCCGCGGCCAGTAGTGTCGTCCTGGTGTGCATTCTGTGCATTCGTCACGCCCTTCCATCATTCACCGTCGGGGATCAGCGCATCTCCCGCGCCCCGGTGTGAAGCAACTTCAAGACCAGGGGGTGTCACATTTCGGCAACTCCTGGCCCTTGAACGGCATCGGCGCATACCGGCGCACGGCGTCACAAGCGGCTGGTGTATTTGCCATCAGTCGATGGCGCCCTTGCGGAGCGGGGCCGGGGCGGCCTTGCTGCAGCGCAATGGGATGCCGCAGTGCGCAATTGATGAATTTTTGCGCTTTCATCACCGCGGCGGACATGATGACATCCTCCGCGGAGGCCACGGCGCATGGCGATTGTCGAGGTTCAGGATCTGCCGCGCCTTGTCGCGCCCGGCGGCAGGGCGATGGGCGTCGACGTCGGCACAAAAACCCTTGGCCTCGCCTTGTCCGATACGACCTGGACGATCGCCTCGCCGCTGCAGACCATCCATCGCACCCGCTTTCATCGCGACGCCGAGACCCTGGCCGGATTGGTTGAAGAGCACGATGTTCGCGCGTTCGTCATCGGCCTGCCGATCAGCATGGATGGCACCGAGGGAGCGAAATGCCAGTCGGTCCGCCAGTTCGCGGCGAACTTGCTGGGCGTACTCGACACCCCCGTAGCGTTCTGGGACGAACGCTGGTCAACCGTCGCGGTCGAACGGATGCTGGTTGGCGAGGCCGATCTGAGCCGCCGGCGCCGCCGTCAGGTCGTCGACAAATCCGCCGCCGGCTACATCCTCCAGGGCGCGCTCGATTACCTCGCCAGAGACCGCGCCATGAGTGGCCCATGAGTGGCCTGTGAGCGGCTCGTGAGCGGCCCCGTGAGCGGAATCGTCGGCGCCCTGTTTCCGGTCTTCGCGGTCATCCTGATCGGCCACGTCCTGCGCCGCGCCCGCTTCGTCGCCGTCGAGTTCTGGACCGCCGCCGAACGCATCACGTTCTACGTTTTCTTCCCGGCGCTGCTCGTCGGCAATATCGCCAAGGCAAATCTAGCCGGCCTCGCGGTCGGCCCGATGGCGGCGGCGTTGCTCGGCGCCATCGCTGTCGTGCTCGCCGTCGCCTTCGTCTTGCGCCGGCCGCTGGCGCTCGACGGTCCCGCATTCACCTCGCTGATCCAATCGGCGGTCCGCCCGAACGTCTACGTCGCCATCGCAGCCGCGCTCGCGCTTTACGGCGAGGCCGGGTTGACCGCGATCAGCGTGTGCATCGCCATCGTCGTTCCCGCCGTCAACATCATTAGTGTTTACGTTTTGGTCCGTTATGCCGGCCGCGACAGCGCTCGCCGCGCCGGCCGGCTGGCGGAGTGGGGCCGCGTCGTTCGCGGCGTCGTCTCCAACCCGCTGATCCTCGCGTGCGCCATGGGCTTTAGCCTCAACGTCACCGGCGCCGGCCTGCCGCCGCTAAGCGGCCCGCTGCTCGAGATCCTCGGCCGGGCCTCGCTGCCGATCGGGCTACTCGCCGTCGGCGCCGGCCTGGATTTCATGGCCCTGAACCGGGTCGGCGCGGGCGTCGCCGCCGCGTCCGCGCTGAAGCTCGCCGCCCTGCCGCTGATCACCTGGGCAATTGCCGGCGCCCTCGGCCTCGGCGGTGCTGGCGGCGCGACGGTGGTGTTGCTGGCCTCGGTTCCGGTTTCGGCGTCGGCCTACGTGATGGCCCGCCAAATGGGCGGCGACGCGGCGATCATGGCCGGAGCGATCACGGCGACGACGGTGGCGGCAATCGCGACGATGCCGCTGGTCCTGAGCCTGCCGAAGTGACCGCCGCCCTCATCCTTGCGCGGCTTGCGTGACGCGATTGGGCTCGCCTATAGTCCCGCCGCGATGACCGAAGGCGACAACCCGTTCTCATACCGCCACCGCCATCTTCTTGGCATCGAGGGGCTGTCGCCGCCGGAAATAAGCGTCCTGCTCGACCGTTCGGAACGCTACGTCGAACAGAACCGGCGCGCCGACAAGAAGCAGTCGCTGCTCCGCGGCCGGACCATCATCAATTTGTTCTTCGAGGCCTCGACCCGCACCCGGACCTCGTTTGAACTTGCCGGCAAGAGGCTCGGCGGCGACGTCATCAACATGTCCGTGGCGACGAGCGCCGTGCGCAAGGGCGAAACCCTCGTCGATACGGCGATGACGCTGAACGCCATGCACCCTGACGTGCTGGTGGTTCGCCATCCGGAATCGGGCGCCGTCAAGCTGCTGTCGGAAAAGGTCAATTGCGCCGTGATCAACGGCGGCGACGGCAGTCACGAGCATCCGACCCAGGCGCTGCTCGACGCGCTGACGATCCGCCGGCGCAAGGGCCGGCTGTCGGGGTTGAGGGTGGCGATCTGCGGCGACATTCTCCATTCGCGGGTGGCGCGATCGAACATCCACCTGCTCAACACCATGGGCGCGAGCGTGCGGGTCGTAGCTCCACGCACGCTGCTGCCGGTGGAGGTCGAGCGGCTGGGCGTCGAGGTGTTCCACGACATGGCCGCCGGTCTCGCCGGCTGCGACATCGTCATGATGCTGCGCCTCCAGGTCGAGCGGATGCAGAGCAATTTTTTCCCGTCGATCCGAGAGTATTTCCACTTTTTCGGGCTGGATTACGAGAAGCTCGACCGCGCCCATCCCGACGCGCTGATCATGCATCCGGGGCCAATGAACCGGGGGGTCGAGATCGACTCGGTGGTCGCCGACGATTACGGCCGCAGCGTCATTCGCGAGCAGGTCGAGATGGGCGTCGCGGTGCGGATGGCCTGTCTCGAAGTGCTCAGCACCAACCTCAGCGAAGCGAGGCAGCGGAACCAATGAGCGCGCCGGCCGGGTCGCGAACCTTGTGGTCGAAGCTGGCCGAGCCGCCGGCGCGGGTCGCCTACGTCAACGCGCGCGTGCTCGATCCGGCGGCGGGTCTCGATGCGCCCGGCGGGCTGTTAACCGAGGGCGAACTGATCGCCGATGTCGGCGCGCAGCTTTTTGCCGCCGGCGTGCCCGAGGGCTCGCAAGTGGTGGACTGCAACGGCCACTGCCTGTGCCCCGGCCTTGTCGACATTCGCGTCCAGCTGCGCGAGCCCGGCGAGGAGCACAAAGGCACGCTCGCCTCCGGCGGGCGGGCGGCGACGGCCGGCGGCATCACTTCGATGGTCTGCCTGCCCAACACCCAGCCGGTCATCGATGACATGTCGGTGGTTGAGTTCGTCGCCCGCCGCGCCCGCCTGCTCGGCCTCGCCAAGGTCTATCCCTACGCGGCCGTCACCAAGGGTCTCCAGGGCAGGGAACTCGCCGAGATGGGGATGCTCGCCGAGGCCGGCGCCGTCGCCTTTACCGACGGAGTCGAGGCCGTCGCCAGCGCCAGGGTGATGCGCCAGGCCCTGCAATACGCCGCGACCTTCGGCCTGATGATCGTTCAGCACCCCGAAGAGCCAAGTCTTGCCGCCGACGGCGCGATGAACGCGGGCGAAGTGGCGACCCGTCTCGGGCTTGTCGGGATCCCGCGCGAGGCCGAGATCATCATGGTCGAGCGCGACCTGCGCCTTGCCGAGCTCACCGGCGGGCGGCTGCACTTCGCCCATCTGTCCACGGCGCCCGCGATCGACGCGGTCCGCAAGGCGAAGGCGCGCGGGCTCGATGTCACCTGCGACACCGCGCCGCCCTACTTCGCGCTGAACGAGATTGCGATCGGCGACTACCGCACGTTCGCCAAACTTTCTCCGCCGCTGCGCGCGGAATTCGATCGGCTCGCGGTCATCGCCGGCCTGCTCGACGGGACGATCGACGCGATTGCCTCGGACCACGCGCCGGAGGACGAAGACGCGAAAAGACTGCCGTTCGCTCAAGCGAGCTTCGGCGGCATCGGGCTTGAGACCTTGCTCGCGGTCTCGCTCGAGCTTTATCACAATGGCGACATGGCGCTGCTCGATATCCTGGCTCTTCTGACCCGCGCGCCGGCCGACCTGCTCAAGCTGCCCGCCGGCCGGCTGGCCAAGGGCGCGCGCGCCGACCTGACGGTGTTCGATCCGGAGCGGGCCTGGGTGGTGCGCGAGAACACCCTGCACAGCAAATCGAAGAACACGCCGTTCGACTATCGGCCGTTGCAGGGCCGCGTCCTGCTGACGGTCGTTGACGGACGGCGCGTCTTTACGCTCGAGCCCTGATGATGGCCGCGTTCGAAATCATTGCCGCGGCCATCGGTTATCTGTGCGGCTCGATCCCGTTCGGCCTGCTGCTGACCCGCGCCGCCGGCCTCGGCGATGTCCGCGCCATCGGCTCGGGCAATATCGGCACGACCAACGTGCTCAGGACCGGACACAAGGGCCTGGCCGCCGCGACATTGTTGCTCGACGCCGGCAAGGGCGCGGTCGCGGTGCTGATCTGCGAGCGCTGGGGCGTCGAGTACGCCGCCATCGCCGGTATCGCGGCCGCGCTCGGTCACAGCTTTCCGATCTGGCTCAGGTTCCGCGGCGGCAAGGGGGTGGCGACCAGCCTCGGGGTCCTCCTCGCGCTGGCCTGGCCCGTGGGTCTCGCGGCCTGCGCCATCTGGCTCGCGGTCGCCTTTGCCTGGCGCTACTCATCGCTGGCGGCCCTCGTCGCGATCGCCTCCGGCCCGGTCTCGGCCCTTGTCCTCGCCGCCGCCCGCGACCGGCTCGCGGTCGCCCTCGCCGCGCTCGCGCTCGCCGCGCTGGTCTTCGCGCGCCATCACGAAAATATCCGCCGGCTTCTGCGCGGCGAGGAATCCAGGATCGGCGGCAAGCCGCGTTCGTAGTGGTTCGATGGCGGCGGGTGGTTCGATGATGGCGGATAAATCTTCATCCGTCAGCTCAATCGAGCCACGTAGAGGGGGGACTTTTTTTCTTCACCGGGCGCGTGCGCGGGTATGCCGGCGCGCTGAGGTCAGCGAATCTTCTTGTGGCGTGATCGGCCCGAATGGGTTAATGATTGCTGGTTTTACCGGAGCGGGCACGAGAGCAACCGGTTGCTTGTTGAGGATAGACAAGGAAATCCGCCGATGAATGCCAGCACTCCTCGCCAAAAATCCCCGTCGCGTTCATGGCTAAGCGGCCTGCGTTCTGGTGGCCCGCGTCGGACCAGGCACATTCAGCCGTACGACCGTTTTGTCAAGGTCGTCGAACTGCTGGAGGCCGCGCAAACGGTTTGGACGGTGTGGCAGACGATCGACCTTCCCGGCCTGCCTACGCACGTCAAACTCGTACAGGAGCGCGCGCCGCATCGCACACTGACCGTTTCGGTATCAGCGCTCGCGGATCGGCGCTATTACCGCGCCCTCGGCGCGGCGACGCCGGCCTCGGCCCATGAGACACGGGCGCCCCAGACGGCACCCGAGACGGCGGCGCCCGAGACGGCGGCGCCCGAGACGGCGGCGCCCGAGACGGCGACACCCGCGACGACCGGACCCGCCACAGTCCTCGCCGACGGTAGCGCCAGGGCGGAAACGCCGGCGAGCACCCTTGCGGCCGGCGACGATATGGAACTTCCGGTGCTAAGCCGGCTCTTCGATGTCGCCGAGCGGAACTTCGAAGAGGCACGCGCCGCCAATCTCCTGCCCTTCACCAGATCGACCAAGGAGCGTCCGCGCGAGCCCGCTCTTGGCGAACAGCTGCACCTCTAAAGCGCGCCTTCTCGCGAAACCAAAGCACGAACGATATCTCCACTCTAGCGAAACACGATCCGGCTCCCCTTATAGCGCCATAGGACCCGCCTCGCCGTCTCCCGACGAGAGGCCGGGCCAAGGGCCGCGACCCCGGCTCTGGTTGCCGCCTGGCACAAGCCACTCGCCTTGGCCGTGCGGAACTGGACAGTTCCGGTGAAGTGTGCTCTAGGACGCTTCCGGGTTAGAGTTGCGCACAGAGGAGACGATCGTGCTTGAGTTCGGCAAGGACACCCTGAAAACCCGCCGCACGCTGAGCGTTGGCGAGCGCGAATACGACTACTACAGCCTTGAGGCCGCTTCGGCCACGTTGGGCGATGTCTCGCGATTGCCGTACTCGCTGAAGGTATTGCTGGAAAACCTGCTGCGTTGGGAGGACGGCCGGACCGTCACCGTCGACGACGTCAAGGGCATTGCCCAATGGCTCGACAAGAAGTCCTCCACGCGCGAGATCGCCTACCGCCCGGCCCGGGTCTTGATGCAGGACTTCACCGGCGTCCCGGCGGTGGTCGACCTGGCGGCGATGCGCGACGCCATGGTCGCCAAGGGCGCCGACGCGAAGAAGATCAACCCGCTGGTACCGGTCGACCTGGTCATCGATCACTCGGTCACCGTCGACGCCTTTGGAAGCGCCGACGCGTTCGCCGAGAACGTTCGCCACGAGTTCGCGCGCAACAAGGAGCGCTATGAGTTCCTGCGCTGGGGCCAGGAGGCGTTCGACAATTTCCGTGTCGTCCCGCCGGGAACGGGCATCTGTCATCAGGTCAACCTCGAATACTTGGCGCAGGTCGTCTGGACCGGGACCGACCGGGGCGCGGAGGTGGCCTATCCCGATACCCTGGTCGGCACCGACAGCCACACCACCATGGTCAACGGCTTGTCGGTCCTCGGCTGGGGCGTCGGCGGGATCGAGGCAGAGGCGGCGATGCTCGGCCAGCCCATTTCCATGGTTATCCCGCAAGTCGTCGGCATGAAGATAACCGGGAAGATGAAAGAGGGCGCGACCGCCACCGACTTGGTGTTGATGGTCACCGAGATGCTGCGCCGGAAGGGCGTGGTCGGCAAGTTCGTCGAATTCTACGGCGCCGGTCTCGACACTCTGACGCTGGCCGACCAGGCGACCATCGGCAACATGTCACCCGAATATGGCGCGACCTGTGGCTTCTTCCCGATCAGCCAGGTGACCCTCGACTACCTCGCCTTCACCAGCCGCGATCCCGAGCGCGTCGCCCTCGTCGAGGCCTACGCCAAGGCACAAGGCATGTGGCGCGACGCCAACTCGCCGGATCCGGTGTTCACCGATACCCTCGAGCTTGATCTGGCCGATGTCGAGCCGGCGCTGGCCGGTCCGAAGCGGCCGCAGGATCGGGTGCTCCTGTCGCAGGCCAAATCGGCCTTCCGGAGCTACCTGTCGAATGAACGCGACGTCTACCGCGGCGGCCCCGCGGCCGACATGAACGGCGAAGGCGGCGGGGTCGCTCCCACGATCGATCGCGAGATCCCCGTCGACGGCACGGATTACACGCTCGAGGACGGCGACATCGTCATCGCCGCCATCACCAGCTGCACCAACACCTCCAACCCGACCGTCCTCGTCGGCGCGGGACTGCTCGCGCGCAACGCCCGACGCGCCGGGCTGTCGGTCCAGCCGTGGGTCAAGACCTCCCTTGCGCCGGGCTCGCAAGTGGTCACCGACTACCTCGGCGCCGCCGGGCTTCAGGCTGATCTCGACGCGCTGGGCTTCAACCTCGTCGGCTATGGCTGCACGACGTGCATCGGCAACTCCGGGCCGCTGCCGGACGGTATCGCCAAGGCCATCGAAACCGGCGATCTGACCGTTGCCGCGGTGCTGTCGGGCAATCGCAATTTCGAAGGCCGCATTCATGCCCAAACGCGCGCCAACTATCTAGCCTCGCCGCCGCTGGTGGTCGCCTACGCCTTGGCCGGGACGATGAAAAAAGACCTGCTCAACGAGCCCTTGGGAACCGGCGAGGAAGGCCAGCCGGTCTATCTGCGCGACATCTGGCCGTCGAACAAGGAGATCCAGGCGACCATCGAGGCCGTGCTGACGCCGCGGATGTTCGCTCAGCGCTACGCCGACGTCTTTCATGGCGACGACATGTGGCGCGACCTGCAGACGCCGAAAAGCCGGACCTACGATTGGCAGAACAAGTCAACCTACGTGCGCCACCCGACATTCTTCGAGGCGGGCGAACCGTCCGGGTTCGCCGACATCAAGGGCGCGCGGCCACTGGCCATTCTCGGCGACTCGGTGACGACCGACCATATCTCACCCGCCGGCGCGATCAAGAAGGACAGCCCCGCCGGCGCCTATCTGATGGAACACGGCGTCAAGCCGCGCGAGTTCAACTCCTATGGGTCGCGCCGGGGCAATCACGAAGTGATGATGCGCGGCACCTTCGCCAACATCCGCATCCGCAACGAGATGGCGCCCGGCACCGAGGGCGGCGTCACCAAGCTGATGCCGGAAGGCACCGTGATGGCGATCTACGACGCGGCGATGAAGTACGCCGCGCAGGGGACCCCGCTGATCGTCATTGCCGGCAAGGAATACGGCACCGGGTCATCGCGCGACTGGGCGGCGAAGGGCCCTCGCCTGCTTGGCGTCAAGGCCGTGGTCGCCGAGACCTTCGAGCGGATCCACCGCTCCAACCTTGTCGGCATGGGCCTGCTGCCGCTGCAGTTCAAGGAGGGGACCGATCGTAAGTCGCTGAAGCTCGACGGCGGCGAGATGTTCGACGTGACCGGCCTCGACGGCGACATCACCCCGGACATGGAGCTGACCCTGACCATCCACCGCGCCGACGGCTCGTCCGAAGAGATCGGCGTCACGTGCCGGATCGATACGGTCGACGAGGTCGAGTACTACCGCGCCGGCGGCATCCTCCAGTACGTCCTCAACACACTCGCCGAGGCCGCGTAGGCGTCCTTACGGCGACGTCTCCGCGATTTGATTTGCGGTAGGCGCGGCACCGCGCGGGGAACGGGGCTCCACACATGACCTGGACCGTTCCTCGCGGCGCCCGCCTCGCCCACTCATCCGTTGCTCCTTGCGTCCTCGGGCCGGCATCATCTCACCGGATGTGCTTCGCTTTGCGCGAACATCATCGTGGCCTTGTTCGCGCGGTTAAAATTCGTTACACTTATCTCAAGATAAAGTCCAGCGCGGCTGGGAGGCCGACGAGTTGTTTGTTGCGCCGACATGATGGTCTGAGTTTCTTCAAGAAATCGCAGAACGCAAAAGCATAAAAAGAGCAAAGCGCGGCGATCAAAAAGGAAGAGCCGGAAGCAATTCTGGTCATTTCCAGGCGAAGCAAGCGCGTACTCGTGGCCAGAGATCCCGCCCGCGCGACCAATACGACTGGCGTGACTAAAACACGTTGTACATCTGGGAGGGATCCATGTTCGGATATGCGCTCGAACAGCGGCCCAATAACAAGCCGTCGCCGGGCGGAGGCTCGCCACGCCGGCGCCCGCCACGGCGTGAACCATACGCCGACGGCGGTATCGAACCGGCGCTCGAAGATCTCATGACCGATCCATTGACCGAGGCCGTGATGCGCCGCGACGGGGTCAGTCCCGCGACCCTGCGCGCGATCGTAACGTCGGCGAGAGACAGCCTGCGCTCCCGCTCGGCTGTCGCCTGACCGGGCGCCTTCACTCAAGCGGCAAAAAGCTCCGCCGGTCTTAAGTCCGGCGGAAGCGCGGCCGCTATGCTGCGACGAAGCGGGTATGCTGCGACGATTCCGAGCGCTCCGGCGAGGCAGCCCCACTTGATTACCGCCGTCTGCCCGCCGAGGTGTTAAAGGAGCCGCTTCTTCGCGCGTGAGCTTCGCGGCCTCAATCAGGAGGGTGGCGCCGTGTTGCCCGAGATCTTCATCACAAGACTCGATGTCGAGCGTCTCTCGCGCGTGCTAGCGGCATACTGCGGGCGCGAATATGGGCCTCTTACGGGATTTCTGTCCGGCGAGTTGCGGCGGGCCACCGTGGTCGACCCGCAGGCTGTTTGCAGGTGCGTCGTGACGCTGAACTCGCACGTGCGATTTCAGCTGCATGGCGGCGGAGGGGTGCGAGAAGGGACTGTTGTCTGCCCCGGCCGCGAAGACAGCCTCATGGGCCGAATTTCGGTGCTCACGCCCGTCGGCACGGCGCTGATCGGAATGCGCGAGGGCGAGACCATCCTTTGGCGCGGGTTCGACAAGCAGCCGAGGAGCGCGACCGTGCTCAAGGTGCTTTACCAGCCTGAAGCGAACACCGTATGGTCCGATGCAGGCTCGCCTGCTGCGGGCATGCCTGGTTGCATAACGTGTAAGATGTGCTATATATGCTAGTATGATGGTTACGTATCTCTTCTCCACGCGCTTTGTGTTGCATTCGGGCAGCCTGAAAACGGGCGTATCGCCCCGGGCTTGACCGGGGTGAAGTTCTCCCTCCCCCGCCGCGCCCGGGGACTCAGCATCAAACAATAAGCTTTCCGTTCGTCGCTATCACGGATGGGCCGGTCGCCAAAGGACCGGGCCCCATTGCCGGCGAGTTCGCGCGCGCACCGTCGTCGCGGATCCGCCGTGGAGGTTGCCAAGATGTTGTCTTCAGATCGTTGCCCCCACTGCAACACGCGCGTGCCAAAGACGGGCACGCGCTGCCCCGTCTGCGGCGCGCCGGTGTCCGCTCGCCAGATGGATCGCGCCGCCGCCATCCCCGTCACGGCGCGCGTCGTGCCGCTGTCGTCAAGGCGGACACAACCGCGCCACCAGCCCGATGACGGCGGCTCCGGACCACCGTCGGCGGCTTAGCCCCGCGAGAGCTTGGATAGAGGCCGTGCCTGTTCCGGGCGCGGCCTCCCGATCCGGCACGTCCGCCCAGTCGAACCACGCAACCGATTGATCGCATGCAGCAACGTTGCGCCGACACGCGCGCGACGCCGCGGTCGGCGCTGAGCGCCGCCGCATGAGGAGTGAGAAGGATGTATATAGATAAGACCCAACCCATCGCGTACGACCCCTGCGAGGAGGAGCGGACGATCGCTCGGCCCATGGGCCGCGCCGAGGCCACCCATGGGGCGCTTCTGGAAAACGCCATCTTCAGGCGGCTGAGCGTGGCGCGCCTGGCGGATATGATACGCAAGACCATCCGCGAACCTTACGTCCATTGGCGCAGGCGCAACATTGCGATCGCCCAACTCGAAGCCCTGGACAATCGCATTTTGCGCGACATCGGTCTGGAGCGCGGTCAGATCGCATCCGCGGTCGACGGCATGCTCGCTTGCGAGAAGCGTTCCGGTCCGAACGCGGGCGACAATGGCGCAAGATAGAGCCCGCCTCGGAGTGTTTGCGATGCCATCGCGTTTAGTAACGGATCCGTGTGCTGTACGCCGTGCATGAAGGAACCAACCGAGATGGGAGAGCCAATTCCGGACGGCTTGGCGCGCCGCGCCTTCGAGGCCTGCAACGCTTCCATCATGGTCACCGCGGCAAGGGAGGGTCGATATCATATCGTCTTCGTCAATGCCGCGTTCGAACGATTGACCGGGTATGCGCGGAGCGAGGTCATCGGCCGCAACCCGCGGTTCCTGCAGGCCGATGATCGGGCTCAGAGCGCGCTAAGAGAGATCCGCGCGGCTCTCGCCGAAGAGCGCTCGGCAGTGGCGGTGTTGCGCAACTACCGCAAGGACGGGTCGATGTTTTGGAACGAGCTCCGGCTCGCGCCGGTACGCGCGGCCGACGGCGGCGTCACCCACTGGATCGGCATCCAGAACGATGTGACCGCGGCCCGGAGCGGTGAAGAGCAGCGGCAAGAAGCCGAACAACGCTTCCGCCTGATGGCGGATGCGGCCCCGGTCATGATCTGGATGTCCGGCGCCGACAAGGGCTACGCCTACGTGAACAAAGGCTGGCTGGACTTCACCGGCCGTTCCTTCGACCAGGTGCTGGGAGACGGTTGGGCTGACAGTGTGCATGACGATGATCGTCGCCGCGCTCTCGCGACCTACTCGGAAGCGTTCGAAAAGATGATTTTGTATCGGGTGGAATATCGTCTCAGGCGGCGGGACGGCGCCTACCGCTGGATTCTGGAGACGGGCGCTCCACGGTTGAGCGAGAGCGGGCGGCTGGAGGGGTTTGTCGGTTCGTGTCTCGACGTGACGGACAGGGTGGAGGCGGTACAGGCCGTCCTCGCGCGGGAGGCTCGGTTTCGATCGATTGCCGAGAACACGTATGACTGGGAGACCTGGATCGGGCCCTTCAGAAAGCCGCTTTGGATAAATTCGGCGGTAGAGAGAATGACGGGCTACTCGATCGACGAATGCATGGCCATGCGCAGCTATCCGCTTCCGCTCGTCCATCGCGAGGATCGACAGCGCTTCGTCGCGGAACTGAAGAAGGCCCACGGCAACAACGTGCCTTTCCGCATCATTCGCAAGGACAAATCCGTCGGTTGGGCGGCGATTTCCTGGCAAACCATCGCGGACGAGCATGGCGCTTTTCGCGGCCTGCGGACAAGCGTGCGCGAGATCTCCAGCATCGAGACGCCGTCGGGGATGTAACTCGGCCGCAACGCGGGGCCCAGACCGAGCGGCGGCGTTCAAGCGCCGGCGCCGACATGGCCGACGCCTGAAAGCACCCAATCGCGGTCTACGCCGGCTCGTTCGCGGGCTCCGACTCGACGGCCGCACTTTTCCCGCCCAGCATTCCGCGCTCCATCATCGCCGTCATCCGCCGGGCGAACGCCGACGCGTCGGCGACCGGCTCGCCTTCGAGAATGCGTGCCTGATCGAGCAGCAGATGCGCCGCCTCGCCAAGCGTGGTTGCCGTGGCGCCTTCGCCGCCGGCATCATTGGCGACGGCGGCGAGACGGCGGATCAAAGGATGCTTCGGATTGATCTCGAGGACCCGCGCCACGGCGGAATCGAGCTGGCGGTGCTGGCGGAGCAGGCGTTCGAGATGCAGATCCATGTCACCCTCGCCGGCGACCAGGCAGACCGCGCTCTCGGTCAGCCGGTGCGACGCCCGGACATCCTTGACCGCATCGCCGAGCGCCGTCTTCAGGGCGGCGATCAGCTTGTCCAGGCCCTCCGCCGGCGTCTCGGCCGCCGTCTCCTCGTCCGGCTTTTCGCCGTCGGCCTCGCCCGCGATCTTGCCGAGATCGGTCCCCGCGGCCGCGGCCGAGCGGAACGGCTTATCCTTGTAGGTCCGGACCGCGGGGATCCAGAACTCGTCGATCGGGTCGGTGAGCAGCAACACCTCGACGCCCTTGGCCCGGAATCCCTCCAGCTGCGGGCTGCGGCGCAGCGCCTCGATCTCGTCGCCGCTGATGGTATAGATCGCGTCCTGCCCCGGCTTCATCCGCTCGACGTAGCCATCGAGCGAGGTCAGATCGTCGCCGGCGGTGCTTTTGAACCGGCTAATCGCGAGAATGCGCTCGCGGTTTTCGAAGTCCTCGTAGATGCCTTCCTTGAGCACCGCGCCGAAGTGCTCCCAGAAGCTCGCGTAGTCGTCGGCCTTCTCGGCCTTGCGCCCCAACTCGTCGAGCACCCGCTTAACCAGACCGGAGCGCATCTTCGCCAGCCGCGGATCGTGCTGGAAGGTCTCGCGGCTGATGTTCAGCGGCAGATCCTCGGAATCGACGATGCCGCGCACAAACCGCAGGTACGAGGGAACCAGGCCCTCGCAATCGTCGGTGATGTAGACGCGGCGGACATAGAGCTTGAGCCTGGGCTTGCGCTCGGGGCCGAAAAGGTCGAACGGCGCGCTCGACGGTACGAACAACAGGTTGGTGTAGGAAACGACGCCTTCGACCCGGTTGTGCATCGTAAGCCACGGGTCGTCGTAGGCGTGGGCGACGTGGTGGTAGAATTCCTTGTACTGGTCCTCGGTGATGTCCTTCTTCGGCCGGGTCCACAGCGACGACGCGGCGTTCAGGGTTTCCTCGCCGCCGGCACTCTTCGCCGAGCCGTCCCCATCCCCATCTCCGCCCTCGTCTTCGCCGTCGGCCGCGGACGGCACGACCGGCGCCTCGCCGGCGAGAACGATCGGAAAGCCGATATGGTCGGAATAGGTCTTGACGATCTGGCGGATCCGGTAGGGATCGAGGAACTCGTCCTCGTCGGCCTTCAGCTGCAGGATCACCGTGGTGCCGCGCTCGGCGCGCTCGGCGTCGTCGATGGTGAACGACCCCTTACCGTCGGACGACCACAGCCAGGCCTTGTCCTCGCCGGCCCGGCGCGTGATGACGTCGATGGTGTCGGCGACCATGTAGGCCGAATAGAACCCGACCCCGAACTGGCCGATCAGGGCCACATCCTTCTTGGCGTCGCCGGTGAGGTTGGCGAGGAAGGCCTGGGTGCCCGAGCGCGCGATCGTGCCAAGCGTTTCGACCAGTTCCTCGCGGCTCATGCCAATGCCGTTGTCGCTCACGCTCAACGTGCGCGCGGCGCGGTCGATCTCCAGGCGGATCTTGAAATCCGTTTCATCCCCGCTCAGCGTCGGATCGGTCAGCATGGCGTAACGAAGCCGGTCGCACGCGTCCGAGGCATTCGAAACCAGCTCTCGGAGAAAGATCTCCTTATGGCTGTAAAGCGAATGGGCGACGATATCGAGGAGCCGTCCGACTTCCGTCTGAAATGAAAAAGTTTCCCGAGCCATGGCGCCAGTTCGATCCCCCTGGGCTAATTGAATTCTTGCATTGATTAACCGTTTAATTGGTCTGCCGCTGCTGCGCGGTGATATGTAGCGATCGCGCGGAAATCGCAAGTGGGTCGGGCCGGTGCGGGGGCCACTTGCTTGACGATCGCTCGCACCGGCTTGACGCGCCGATCGCGGCTCCGGCAAGCTGGCGACAGGGACCATGAACCATGGATGACGACCACAGCACTTTCGCCGACGAGCGGCGGCGGCTGATCGCTTCGATCGAGGCCGAGGCTCGTGACACCGCCGCATTCACCGGCCGGGCGAACTATGCGCCGCGCGTGATGGCGGCAATGGCCAAGGTCCCGCGCCATCTGTTCGTGCCCGAAGGCAAGGAGGCCGCCGCGTACCTCAACCGGCCGCTGGCGATCGGATACGGCCAGACCATCTCGCAGCCCTACATCGTCGCGGTGATGAGCGATCTGCTCGACCTCGCGCCGAGCGATCGGGTGCTTGAGATCGGGACCGGCTGCGGCTACCAGGCGGCGGTGCTGGCCGAGCTCGCCGCCCGGGTCTACAGCATCGAGGTCGTGGCCGAGCTTGCCGAAGCCGCCGTCCTGCGTTTGCGCGCGCTTGGCTACGCGAACGTCGCGTTGCGCCAGGGCGACGGCTACGCCGGCTGGCCCGAGGAAGCGCCGTTCGACGCCATCATCGTCACCGCGGCGCCGCCGCGCGTCCCCGACGCCCTGATCGAGCAACTCGGGCCGGGCGGGCGGCTGGTGCTGCCCGTCGGCAAGGCGCATGAAACACAGATGCTGTGCCGCGGCGTCAAGACGCCGGACGGCCGCCTGCTCATGGAGGAAAAGCTGCCGGTCGCGTTCGTGCCGATGGTCGCGCCATGATGGCTTCGGCGGAGACCCAGCGTCCTTTCCCGTAGCTTGCTTTTCGCCTCCGTCCTGGCGATGTTGAGATCATGCAGATCTGCTCTCGTCCGGTTGTCGAGCGATCGCGCATTGTCGCCGTGCTCGGGCCGACCAACACCGGCAAGACCTACCTGGCGATGGAGCGGATGCTCGGCCACGAGTCCGGCATTATCGGCTTTCCGCTGCGCCTGCTCGCGCGCGAGAACTACGAGCGCGCGGTCGCGATCAAGGGCCCGCGCCAGGTCGCCCTGATCACCGGCGAGGAAAAGATCCTGCCGCCGGACGCGCGCTACTTCCTCTGCACCGTGGAATCGATGCCGTTGTCGCGCCAGGTGGCGTTCGTCGGCCTCGACGAGATCCAGATGTGCGCCGACCCCGACCGCGGCCATATCTTCACCGACCGGCTTTTGCGCGCGCGCGGCACCCGCGAGACCATGGTCATGGGCGCGGAAACCATCCGGCCCCTGCTCCGCCGGCTCATTCCCGACGCCGAATTCATCACCCGGCCGCGGTTCTCGGCGCTGCGCTACTGCGGCCAGAGCAAGATCACCCGGCTGCCGCCGAAAAGCGCCATTGTCACCTTTAGTGTCGCCGACGTCTACGCCATCGCCGAGCTGATCCGCCGCCAGCGCGGCGGCGCCGCGGTCGTGCTCGGCGCGCTTAGCCCGCGCACCCGCAATGCCCAGGTCGAGATGTATCAGGCCGGCGAGGTCGGCTATCTGGTCGCGACCGATGCCATCGGCATGGGCCTGAACATGAACATCGACCATGTCGCCCTGGCCGCGACCCGCAAGTTCGACGGCCGCGCGCCGCGATCCTTGAGCGCCGCCGAACTGGCGCAGATCGCCGGGCGCGCCGGGCGCTATATGAAAGACGGCACGTTCGGAACGACCGCCGAGATCGCCGGTCTCGATCCCGAGGTGGTCGATCAGATCGAGAACAACCGCTTCGAGCCGCTGCGCGCGGTCTTTTGGCGCAACAGCGAGCTGTCGTTCACCTCGCTCGGGGCCCTGCGCGCCAGCCTGGCGCGGCCTTCGGAGCGGCCGGATCTTGTCCGCGCCCGCGAGGCCGATGACGAGGTGGCCCTGGCCGCGCTGGTCCGTGATCCCGACATCGTCGCCATGGCGCGCGGCGCGGGGGCGGTGCGGCTGCTGTGGGATGTCTGCCGGATCCCCGATTTCGGCAAGGTCATGAGCGACGGCCATGCCCGCCTGCTGACCCAGATCTATCGTTATTTGCGCGACGACGAGGCGCGCGGCGGCGAAGGTTGCCTGCCGACCGATTGGGTGGCCCGCCAGGTCGACCGTATCAATCGCGTTGACGGCGACATCGACACGCTGATGCAGCGGATCGCCAACATTCGCACCTGGACCTACATCTCCCATCAGCGCTGGCTTGGCGATCGCGTCCACTGGCGCGAACGAACCCGCGCGATCGAGGACAAGCTGTCGGACGCGCTGCACCAAAGCCTGATCCACCGCTTTGTCGACCGGCGCACCTCCGTTCTCGTCGGGCGGATGAAGGATCGCCGCGGGCTGAACGCCGCGGTCAATGCCGATGACGAGGTTCACGTCGAGGGTCACTACGTCGGCACGCTGGACGGTTTCCGCTTCGTCGCCGATGTCGGTGTCGGCGGGCCGTCGGGCAGCGCCGGGCGGGTGATCAACGCTGCCGCCGTCCAGGCCCTGCGAAGCGCGATTTCGCTCCGGGTGCGCGCTCTTGAGGACGAAGACAACGCGGCGTTCAGCTTGGCGCGCGACGGCACCGTGCGCTGGCGCGGCGGCGCGGTGGCGCGGCTCGAGGCCGGAAGCGACGTACTCCATCCGCGCATCGAGCCGCTCGCCACCGATCTGGTCGACGCCGCCCATCGCGGCCGGCTCAATCGCCGGCTGGCGGACTGGCTGGACGGGCACATCGGGTCAAGATTGCGGGCGCTGGTCGCGCTGCCGCACGTACTCGCTTCGGGCGCCGCGCGCGGATTGTTGTTTCAACTCGGCGAAGGGCTAGGCGCGATCCCGCGGCGCGCGGCGGCCAGCCAGATCGATGCCTTGACGCCGCGCGACCGATCGATCTTGCGCTCCATTGGCGTCAGTATCGGCCGCGAGAGCGTCTATCTCCGCTCGGTGCTGAAGCCATCGACAGCGGCCCTGCGGGCGCTACTGTGGGCGGCTCACCACGACGCGATCCCGTTCGCCCCGCTTGACTACACGCGGACGTCGTTGCCGATCGAGGCGGACGTGCCGGCGGGGCTGTACGCCGCGGCCGGCTACGTCCGCCTCGGGCCGCGCGCGGTGCGCGTCGATATCCTCGAGCGCCTCGTCGCTCAGGCCTACAAGGCCTCGCGCCAGGGCGCGTTCCAGATCTCGCCGGCGATGCTGACGCTGACCGGCTGTGCCATCGCCGAGCTGGCCGCGGTGTTCCGCGCCCTGGGCTACCGGGTCGAGGCCGGCGCCAACGGGCCGTCGGTTACGCCGGGGCGCGCCGGGCGGCGGCGTAACATGCAGGGCGCGGCGGCGGCGGGACGCGCGGGCGCCGGCGGTGACGATGCCTCGCCGTTCGCCGCCCTGCGCCGGCACGTTTCGAGGCAATGACCGCGCATGTCGCCGGCGGGTCCTTACGTCTCGACAAGTGGCTGTGGTACGCGCGGCTGTACAAGACCCGGACGCTCGCGGCGAAGCGCTGCGATGGCGGGCGCATTCGGGTTAATGGAAACGTCGTCGACAAACCCCATTATCTGATCAAGGAAGGCGACGTCTTGACGTTCGTCTGGAACGGCCGGGTGCGGGTTCTCAGAATCGCCGGTCTTGGGGTCCGGCGCGGCCCGGCGAGCGAGGCGCAAACCCTGTACGTCGAGATCGACACGGCGGCGGCGGGGCGGGCCGAGGAGGCCGGCGAGGCGAGTTGCTCCTTGGCTTGACCCGCGCCGAATAACCCTAAGTGGTTAGGGTTGAGCGGCGTCGGAGGCTGTGATAACCGAATTCCATGCTGGAACGATTGAAGCTTTTCCTGGCTGGCCGTGAGCCGAACGCCGGCGCCTCCGGCAAGGCGGGCGAGGATCTCCACCTCGCCGCCACCGCGTTGATGGTTGAAGCGGCGCTGCAGGACGGTCATGTCGAAGACGTCGAATTGGCAGCGATTCGCTCGATGCTGCAATCGCGCTTCGCCATTCCCGAACACGAGGCCGCGGCCCTCATCGAGGAGGGCCAGAAGGCCGCGCGCGAGGCTACTCAACTGTTCGGTTTCGTCCGCGCGGTCAACGACGCGCTGGCCCCCGAGGAGCGGGTGCAGATCCTCGAGATGCTGTGGGAAGTCGCCTACGCCGACGGCGAACTGCATGACTACGAAGCCAATCTGGTTCGCCGTGTCGCCGGTCTTCTCTACGTTCCCGATCAGGAAAGCGGCTCGGCGCGCAAACGCGTGCTGGAACGGCTGAACATCGGTCCGGACGGCTGAGATCGCAAAGGATCGCTAGCCCATGACTGCCATGCAAAACGACTGACGTTCACGACAAGCAAGCGAAGCGGCGGAGAAGAACATGACCTATATCGTTCTCGAGAACTGCATCAAGTGCAAGTACATGGACTGCGTGGAGGTCTGTCCGGTCGACTGCTTCTACGAAGGCGAAAACATGCTCGTCATCCATCCCGACGAGTGCATCGACTGCGGCGTGTGCGAGCCGGAATGCCCGGCGGAAGCCATTGTTCCCGACACGGAGCCCAACAACGATAAGTGGCTTGAACTGAACACGGAATACTCAAAGCTGTGGCCGAACATCACCCGGAAAGGGGAGCAGCCGGCCGACGCGGATGAATGGAATGGCAAAAGCGGCAAGGCGGAGGAGTTCAGCGCCAAGCCTGGATCGAGCACATAGCGGCCATGCGCCGAGCGCTACTCTGCAACATTTGGAAATGTAACCTTAACGTGATATAGTTCTGACAATTCGACAACGGTTGTTTGGGTAATGACCCAGTTCGCCGCCTAAACACAAGGGGTGGCAGCCGAAAAATCAAACATGGGTTTATCCGTCTCGCTGCTCGGGCGAGAGAAGGACCGCATGATGGAAGTGGTCCCGCCAAGGATGAGCCCGTCAGGCCTTGAGTGGAGTGTTGGGACAAGATGCGGGATGAATATGCTTTCCGGTCGGGTGACTATGTCGTCTACCCGACCCACGGTGTCGGCGAGGTGCTCGGTGTGGAAACGCGCGAAATTGCCGGTCAAGAACTCCAATTGTTCGTTATTTCCTTCGACCGAGATCGGATGACCTTGAGGGTGCCGGTCAGCAAGGCGCCGAATGCCGGGTTGCGCCGGCTGAGCACGCGCAAGGTTATGGAAAACGCCCTGACCAAGCTGCAGGGCCGGGCCCGCGTCAAACGCACGATGTGGAGCCGGCGCGCGCAGGAGTACGAAGCGAAAATTAATTCCGGCGATCCCGTGTCGATCGCCGAGGTGGTCCGCGATCTTCACCCCAACGTCGGGCAACCGGATCAATCGTTCAGCGAGCGGCAGATTTACGAAGCGGCGTTCGACCGCCTAGTCTGCGAGTTCGCGGCGATGGAAACGATCGACAAGGAGAAGGCCACGGAGAAGTTAGAACAGATCCTCAGTGGCATCTAGTCGCGACGACCGAAAGACCGCCGCGGCGGCATCCGACGCCGCCGGCGGTTCGTTGCGCTCAGCCAAATACTGGAACTCCGTTGTCGCGGTCCTGCCGGGTGGGCGGCGGAACTGGGCGGTCGCGTCGATTCACGGCGAGGCCGGCCGGCTCGCGGCTCTTCACGCGGAACTCGGCCGACGCATCGGGCCGCGCGACAATATCGTCTATCTCGGCAATATCCTCGGCCGCGGCGAGGATGTCGGCGCGACCATCGACGAGCTGCTGTTGTTTCGCCGAAGGCTGATGGCGGCCCAGATTGATGTCGACGAAAGTGGAGCGATCGCCCATTTGCGCGGCAGCCAGGAGGAGATGTGGCACAAGATGCTGCAACTCCATCTCGCGCCCAATCCCAAGGATGTTCTGGAATGGATGCTCGCCCGGGGCGTTGGCGCGTCGCTCGCGGCCTATGGCGGCGGCCTGACCGAAGCGCGTTCGGCGGCGGCCATGGGCGCCCACGCCCTCTCGCAATGGACAAACCGGCTGCGGGCGAAGATCCGCGACCACGACGGCCATGAGCGGCTGATGAGCACGCTGCGCCGCGTCGGCTGCACCGCCGACGGCATGATGATGTTCGTTAACGCGGGGCTCAACCCGGCGCTGCCGCTGGTCGAACAGCGCGACGCGTTCTGGTGGGGCACCCGCGGCTTCGAGGCCATCGAACAGCCCTACTCCGGGTTCCAACGTATCGTTCGCGGCACGGATCCGGAGCGTCGCGGCATCGTCGTTAAGACGTTCACGACCTCGATCGATGGCGGATGCGGCTTCGGCGGACCGCTCCTCGCCGCCTGCCTCGATGCGTCCGGGACCCTGATCGACCAGATCGAGGCGTAGTGGCCGCCGCCGCGCCGAGCGGACCCGCGACCCCCGGTCCGGCGTGATCGGCGGCCGCCCCGTGATCAAGAGCCCCGTGATCAAGATCGTGTCCGGCGGGCAGACCGGGGTCGATCGGGCGGCGCTCGATGCCGCTCGCGAGATCGGCCTGCCATGCGGCGGCTGGGTGCCGCGCGGGCGCCGCGCCGAGGACGGCCGCGTACCCGCCCGCTATCCGATGCGCGAAACGGCGAGTTGGAAATATCCTCAACGCACCCGTCTCAATGTCCGCGACTCCGACGCGACCTTGATCGTGAGCCGAGGCGCGCCCGCGGGCGGAACGGCCTTGACGGCGAGCTTCGCAAGAGGCGCCGGCCGGCCTTGTCTGGTCATCGACCTCGACGCCGAGACCAACGCCGCGCTCGCCGCCGCGCGCCAGTGGCTCATTGCTCACCAGGTCCGCGTCCTCAACGTCGCCGGCCCACGCGAAAGCACCGCGCCCGGCATCGCCGCCGACGCGTTCGATTTTCTACGCGCGCTTCTGGCCGGCGAGACGCAAGGCGGCTGACCTGCGGGCAACCTGGGGCTCGCCTGGGGCTACCGCACATTCGCCGGGTTCTTCCCCGTCTTGTTGGTTCTTGTCGCCGCCCCTCGGGCGCGCGGGCAGGGTAAGGCGCGCGCTCCCGCTGTCAAACCCTTTGGGCCGGACCGGTTGCCCGGGACTGGGCGCTTAGCGGCCTCGCGTGTTGGCCGCGAAATAGGCGCGGAGCACGGCGTTCATGCGGGTCTGGTAGCCTCGCCAGCGGAACCACTCCAGCATGTCGGCGTCGAGGCGCATGGTGATGCGCTCCTTGGCCCTCGCGGGCTGGGGCAGCGCGGCTTTCGCGATCCAATCCGCTCCCGGCTCGAAGGCGTCAGGATCGTCCAGAATGGCGTGCGCCAAGTCCGCGTCGCTCAGCGCGTCAACCCGCTTCCAGTCGGTGCGATCGTCTTCAAGCCGTTCGCCCAAATGCGTCTTCGTAAGCGTCTCGTTCATGGCCTTCCCATTTGCACGCCGCAACCATACCATACAGGCAGTGCATATATATGCCGCCCCGCGCCAAGGCCTACTGGGCGATGATCTTGACCTCTTGTCCGGGGGTGAGGCGGTCGCCCGCGTTCAGGCCGTTGATGACCTGGAAGGTTTCGAGCGGCAGCGCGGTGGCCATGCGCCGGGCGAGCGAGGCCGGGGTGTCGCCCGAGGCGACCTTGACAATCCCGATCCGCAACGGCTTGATCGCCGCCGCCTCGTCCGCCGACAGGCGATGGAAACTGTAGGTGGTCCGTTCCAGCTCCTCGCTCAGGCGCGAGCTCAGCGCCGGCGGGGTCAGGAAGACGAAGCGGTAGATGCGCTCGGCCAACTCGCGGATCGCGACCATACGAATGTCCATCGGCCCGCCGCGGGTGTTGACCCTGGCCGTACCGGTCGCCGCCTCCATCCCGTTTATCGTGAGCGGCTGGACGTCGTCGAACTGAATCTTGCCGCCACCGAACCGGGCGACGTACTGCGTCATGCTTTGCGCCGCGGCGGAGTTCATGCCGCCGGGCGAGTCGAAGACGATCAGCGAGCCCTCGGGGCCACGAGCGGTAAGCTGCTTGTCGCTGTTGAACATGACGAAGCCGGGCGGCACCTCGAAGGCGATGCGCAGGCCCGGATGGGCGAAAATCCGCCCACGGCGTACGCCCTGTTGCGGTGAGTCGCCGTAGAGCAGGCCGTCGATCGCGGCGAGGTAGCGGTCGCGGTCGACTCGGCCGTTGGCGACGTGCTGGGCCTGGGCGAGCTTGACCGCTTGGGTGACGCGATCGGCGGTGCGCGGGTGCGAGGCCATGATGTCGAACCGCTCGCCCGAACCGGGATCGCCGACCAGCGCCGCCTGAAGCTGGGTATAGGCATCGAGCTTGCGGAAGAAGGTCGCCATCGCCGCCGGGTCGTAACCGGTCCGCGTCATGTAGCGGATGCCGAGCTTGTCGGCCTCGAGCTCCTGATCGCGCGAGTAGCTTTGCAGGTACGCCTGCGCGCCGAAGCCGGCGATATCGGCGGTGCCGGCGGGCAGTCCGGCGACCGCGCCGAGGACGCCGAGGACGCCGACACCGATGTTCGCGGCCATCGACTGGCTGTAGCGCTGGGCGGCGTGCCGCGCGGTGACGTGGCCGATCTCGTGGCCAAGCACGCTGGCCATCTCGGCCTCGTTCTCGGCCAGGGCGAGAAGTCCTCGGGTGACGTGGACGTAGCCGCCTGGCAACGCGAAGGCGTTGATCAGTTCGTCGTCGAGCACGGTGAAGGTGAAGTTCAAGTCGGGCATTTCGGTCTGCGCCGCCAGCGACGCGCCGACCTTGCTCACGTAGCGATCGAGGCGGGGGTCGGTGTACTCGCCGCCGAACTGGCGGACCAGCGCCGGATGCTGTTCGGCGCCGACCTCCTTCTCGGCCTCGGGCGACATAAAGCCGGTGAAGCTGCGCTCGCCGGTGGCCGGGTTGAGCGCGCACCCGACGATGGGCGCCAGCAAAAACAGAACCAAAGCATTTACGAGGCTGCGTCTCATACCCGAAGTATGGAAATGACCCGCGCGCGGGACAAGAGGTTAGGCCGAGGCAACGCCCGCTTCGGCGAACGTCGCCATTCCGCGGTGGCAGGCGGCCGCCGCCTTGACGACCGCGGCCGCGAGCACCGCGCCGGAGGCCTCGCCGAGGCGCATGTCGAGGTCGAGCAGCGGTTGCTTGCCTAAGCGTTCCAGCAGCCGGCGATGGCCGGGCTCGGTCGAGACGTGGCCAACGAGGCAATGATCGAGCGCGCCGGGGCGGGCCACCTCCAGCGCCGCGGCGGCGGCGGTACAAACGAAGCCGTCGAGCACCACCGGGACGCGGGCGCGCCGCGCGGCGACGACCGCGCCGGCGACGGCGACGAATTCCCGCCCCCCCAGACGCCGGAGCAGGTCGAGCGGGTCGGCGGCATCGCGGTGAAACGCGGCGGCCGCCGCGACGACCGAGGCCTTGTGATCGAGCGCCGCGCCGTCAACGCCGGTGCCGGGGCCGGTCCAATCGGTGGCGGCGCCGCCGAACAGGCCGAGGCAGAGCGCGGCGGCGGCCGTGGTATTGCCGATGCCCATCTCGCCCAGACAAAGGAGATCGGCCGGTTCGGCCCCGGCGGCCTGGCCGACATTGAAGGCGGCGATGAACTCGGCCTCGTCCATCGCCGGCGCGGCGGTGAAATCCGCCGTCGGATGGGCGAGATCGAGGGGGTGAACGCTCAGTTCGACGCCGACGGCGCGGCAGAGCTGGTTGATCGCGGCGCCGCCGTTTTCGAAATTGGCGACCATCTGGGCGGTCACCTCGGCGGGGAAGGCCGAGACCCCGCGCGCGGCGACGCCGTGATTGCCGGCAAAGACGCAGGCCCGGATCAATTCGGCTTGGGGCGGCCCGCCCTGCCACGTCGCCAACCACGCCGCCAGCGACTCCAGCCTGCCGAGCGATCCTGGCGGTTTCGTCAACTGGAGTTCGCGCGCCGCCACCGCCGCTGCCGCCGCGCGATCGGGCTCAGGCGCGGCGGCAAGCAGCAAGCGGATATCCTTGAACGTCGATGGCATGGTCGATCCTTGGTGAGCTCGGCGTGCTCGCGTATAAGCCATTGCGGCCGCGCGCGCCTCGGAAAAAAGGCACATGGCCCGCGGTGACCAAGAGGTGACCAACAGGTGACCACCCTGACCAACCGATTGCTGATCGCGGCCGGGTTCCTGACCCGCCTGCCGATCGCCGCCAATGGAACGCGCGGCGAGCGGTTCCTCGCCGCCGCGACCGGCGTCTTTCCCGTCATCGGCGCCGCGATCGGTGGTGTCGGCGCGCTCGTTCTGATCCTCTCCACGTACTTCGGCCTGCCGCCTCTGGCCTGTGCTCTCGCCGCGCTCGCGGCCATCGTCGCGCTCAGCGGCGCGCTGCACGAGGACGGGCTCGCCGACTTCTGCGACGGCATCGGCGGCGGCCGGGACCGCGAAGCCCGCCTGCGGATCATGCGCGACAGCCGGATCGGCACCTTCGGCGCGCTGGCGTTGATTTTCAGCGTCGGGTTGCGCGCGGCGCTCCTCGCCGGTCTTGCGATTCATGGCGCCGGTTCGGCCGGCGCGGCGCTGGTCGCGGCCGGCGCGATCTCGCGCGCGGTTCTGCCGGCGATCATGGGCCTGGTCGCGCCGGCGCGGGCCTCCGGGCTGGCGGCGTCGGCCGGCGTGCCTGGCCGCAACGACATCGCGCTGGCGGTCGCCCTCGCCGGCGCGATCGGGTGGATTTGCCTTGGGCTGATGACAACGCTGCTCGCGGCTTTCTGCGCGGGCCTTGCCGCGGCGGGCATTGCGCTGGTCGGCAAACGGACCCTCGGCGGCCAAACCGGCGACGTCCTCGGCGCCTGCCAGCAGATCGCCGACATCGCCGTGCTCGCCGTCGCCGCGGCGATGGCTATTCCGTGAGCCGCCCGACGTCCCGCGCAACCCACTGGTGGTGGATCCGTCACGCCCCGGTGCCCGGCGCCGGCACGCGCATCTACGGTCAGCGCGACCTCGATTGCGACATCGCCGATACACCCGCGCTGCGGGCGCTGGCGGCGGTCCTGCCGGGCGAGGCCGTCGGCGTCGTCAGTCCCCTGCGGCGGACCCGCCAGACCTACGACGGGCTCAAAGCCGCCGGCGCCGTGCTGCCCGAACCCGTGGTCGAACCCCATCTCGCCGAGCAGAGCTTCGGCCGCTGGGAAGGCCTGAGCTGGGCCGAGATGGAGGCCCTCGATCCGTTGGCGTACGCCGCCTTCTGGGAAAGCCCGACGCGCCTCGCGCCACCCGACGGCGAGAGCTACGTCGCCCTGATGGACCGTGCCGCCGCGGCCATTGAGGCCCTGGGCGCGCGCCACGCCGGCCGCGACATCGTCTGCGTCGGCCACGGCGGCACCATCCGCGCCGCGATCGCGCACGCGCTCGGGCTGGCGCCGGAAACGGCGATGGCCGTCGTCATCGACAATCTCTCGCTGACCCGGCTCAGTCACCTCGCCGACGGCCTCTTGCGCGCGCGCGGCGGCGTATGGATGGTCGGCGGCGTCAATATGCCGAGTCGCTGGATTCCTTGAACTTCTCCGTGCTACGGTCGGCCCCGGTGTCGGGACAGGGAAGCCGGTGCGCGGTCGTGGCCGCAAGTCCGGCGCTGCCCCCGCAACTGTGAAGGGCGAGGCCGCGGCATAATCCATCGGCGCTTGAAGCGCCGGGAAGCCACTGGCGCTGATCGGCGATGCTGATCGGCGCTCGGGAAGGCGCCGCCGCTGACGATCCCGAGCCAGGAGACCTCTCCGGCACCGCAACGTCAACGTTCCTCGGGCGGAGGAGACCGGCGTGATCCGTGGTACGGCATCACCCTTGCCAGCAGTGACCTTGGTGCTCGGCGGCGCGCGTTCCGGCAAGAGCGCTTATGCCGAAGGGCTGGTCGAGGCCACCGGCGGCGGAATTTACGTCGCCACCGCGGAAGCGCGCGATCACGAGATGGCCGAGCGCGTCCGCCACCACCGCGCCCGGCGCGGCCCACGCTGGACGACCGTCGAGGAGCCGCTCGACCTTGCGCGCGCGCTCGATGCCAACTTCGTCCCCGGCCGCGCGGTGCTGGTCGACTGCCTGACCCTGTGGCTGAGCAACATCATGGCCGCGGAGTTCGATGTCGAGGCCGAGAGCGAAAAGCTGAGCGCGGCCCTGGACCGGGCGGCGGGTCCGGTCGTGCTGGTCGCCAACGAAGTGGGCTTGGGCGTTGTTCCGCCGACGCCGCTCGGCCGCGCATTCCGCGACGAGGCCGGACGGCTCAACCAGGAGGTGGCGCGCATTGCCCAGCGGGTGGTGTTTGTCGTAGCCGGCCTCCCAATGACGATAAAGGATTCCACGCAATGAAAATCCCGGCGACCGTGGTGACGGGCTTTCTCGGTTCGGGCAAGACCACCCTGATCCGGCATCTGATCGCCAACGCCCGCGGCCAACGCCTGGCGCTGATCATCAACGAGTTCGGCGATCTCGGCATCGACCGCGAACTGCTGCTCGGCTGCGGCATCGAGGGCTGCGCCGGCGACGATGTGATCGAACTCGCCAACGGCTGCATCTGCTGCACCGTCGCCGACGAGTTCCTGCCGACGATGGAGCGCCTGCTCGAACGCGCCGACCCGCCGGCGCACATCGTCATCGAAACCTCGGGGCTCGCCCTGCCGAAGCCGCTGGTCAAGGCGTTCACCTGGCCGGAGGTGCGCGCGCGGGTCACGGTAGACGGTGTCGTCGCGGTCATCGATGCGCCGGCGGTGGCGGCCGGGCGGTTCGCCGCCGGGTCTGGCGCCGGGTCTGCCGGGCTGGATCCGGCGATCGACCACGACGCGCCCCTGGAGGAGCTCTACGAAGACCAGCTCGCCTGCGCCGACATGGTCGTGCTCAACAAGATCGACGGCCTCGACGAAGACGCCCTGCGAACCGTCAGGACGGGGATCGAGGCGGCGCTGCGCCCCGGCGTCAAGGTGGTCCAAAGCCTGCACGGCGCGGTCGATCCGCTGATCGTGCTCGGCCTTGCCGCGGCCGCCGAAAGCGACATCGACGCCCGGCCCTCGCATCACGACGGCCCCGACGACCACGATCACGACGATTTCGTCAGCTTCATCACGGCACTGGGGCCGATCGCCGATCCGGCCGGGCTGGAAGAGCGGATCCGCGCCGCCGCCGCGGCCCACGACGTGCTGCGCGTCAAGGGCTTCGTCGACGTGCCCGGCAAGCCGATGCGCCACGTCATCCAGGCGGTCGGCGCGCGGGTCGAGCGTTACTACGACCGGCCGTGGCGGCGCGGCGAGGCGCGCACCAGCGAGCTCGTGGTCATCGCCGAGCGGGGGATCGACGAGGCGGCGGTGAGCGCGCTGCTCAACACGCCGGACTTGCCGGACTTCGCCGGCGTCAAATGATTACGCGCGGGGGCTGAGCGCGTGCACCTGCTCGCGACCAAACCGGGCGGCGTCGACGATGGCGCCGCGGCCGTCGATCTGGCGCAGAGCGCGGGCGAACTGGTCGTGCTCTCTGCCGCCGACACCGAGATCGCCTGCCTCGCCGCCGCCCAGGCCCGGCTCGCCGAGACCGATCCGCCAAGCCTGCGGCTCGCCAATTTGCTGCGTCTCGGTCATCACTACTCGGTTGATCTCTACGTCGAGACCGTTATCGCCAACGCCCGGCTGGTGATCGTGCGCCTGCTCGGCGGGCGCGGCTACTGGCCCTACGGGGTCGAGCAGATCGTCGCGGCCGGGCGCGAACGCGGCTTTCCGGTCGCATTCCTGCCGGGCGATGACCAGCCCGATCCGGAGCTCGCCGACGCGTCCAGCGTCACCCCGGAGGCATGGCACCGGCTGTGGCAATACCTCGTTCACGGCGGCGTCGATAACGCCACCGAGTTCCTCCGCTACGCCGCCTCGCTGCTCGGCCGGAGCACGGCTTGGCGCGAACCGAAACGGCTGCTCCGCGCCGGTCTTTACGCCGGCGCCCAAGCGGGAGAGCGCGGCGATGACCTGGACGCGGTGCGCGCGGGCTGGGAGCCGGGCCGGCCGGTCGTAGCGATCGTCTTCTATCGCGCCCTGGTCCAGGCGGGCAACCTTGAGGCCATCGATGCCTTGCGCGAAGGCTTGGCGCGACACGGGCTCAATCCGCTGCCGATCTTCGCGGCCAGCCTCAAGGACCCGGTGGCCGCGGCGACGCTCGAGGAGATCTTGGCCGAAGCGCCGCCCGACGTGATCCTCAACGCCACCGGCTTCGCGGTCTCGGCGCCCGGCGGCGCGACCATGGCGACCCCGTTCGACGCCTGCGACTGTCCGGTGCTGCAGGTGGTGTTCGCCTCGGCGGGCGAGGACGCCTGGCGCGATGGCACCCATGGCCTGGCCGCGCGCGACATCGCCATGAACGTGGCCCTGCCCGAGGTCGACGGCCGGATCATCACCCGCGCGGTGGCCTTCAAGTCCAAGCGCACCCGCGATCCGTTGACCGAGGCCGATCTGGTGGTCTCCGCGCCGCGCGCCGAGCGGGTCGATTTCGTCTGCCGGATGGCCGCCGCGTGGAGCCGGTTGCGCCGCGCCGCGCCGGCCAAGCGGCGGATCGCTTTGGTTCTCGCCAACTACCCGAACCGCGACGGGCGGATGGGCAATGGCGTCGGCCTCGACACCCCGGCCAGCAGCATCAACGTGCTGCGCGCGCTGGCCGCCGCCGGCTATAGGCTCGACGACATCCCCGCCGACGGCAACGCCCTGATCGGAAGGCTCGCCAGCGGGCCGACCAATGACCCGCGCCAACTTCGCCGCCGCGAGATCCGTGAAACGTATTCGCGCGCCGACTACGCGATGTTCTTCGCCACCCTGCCGCGCGCGGTGCAAGACCGGGTGAGCGCGCGCTGGGGTCCGCCCGAGGCCGATCCGCATTTCCTCCCCGGCCGGCTGGATTGCGGCCGCTTCGCGATACCGGCGTTCCGCTGCGGCGGCATCGTCGTTGGCCTGCAACCGGCGCGCGGCTACAACATCGATCCGGCGTCGAGCTATCACGACCCCGACCTGCCCCCGCCGCACGGCTACCTCGCGTTCTACGCCTGGCTGCAAGACGATTTCCGCGCCGACGCCATCGTCCACCTGGGCAAGCACGGCAACCTGGAGTGGCTGCCGGGCAAGAGTCTGGCGCTTTCCGACGAGTGCTTTCCCGAAGCGGCGCTCGGCCCGCTGCCGCATCTTTATCCGTTCATCGTCAACGACCCCGGCGAGGGCACGCAGGCGAAGCGCCGGACGCAGGCCGTGATCATCGATCACCTGACCCCGCCGATGACCCGCGCCGAAAGCTATGGCCCTTTGCGCGATCTCGAACAGCTGGTCGACGAATACTACGAAGCCGCCGGCGTCGATCCGCGCCGGCTGCGGGTGCTGAGAGAAGAGATCTTGTCGCTATGCCGGGCGACCGGCCTCGACGTCGATTGCAAGATGGGCGTGGACGAGGACAGCGACTCCGCTCTCGGCAAGCTCGACACCTACCTTTGCGAGCTCAAGGAACTGCAGATCCGCGACGGGCTGCATATCTTCGGGCAAAGCCCCGAGGGGACGCAACTGCGCGACCTGCTCGTCGCCCTGGTCCGCATTCCCCGCACCGGGCCCGTCGCCGACGGCGATGGCGATGGTGGCGAGGGCTCACTGCAGCGCGCGCTCGCGGCCGATCTAGCCCTCGGCTTCGATCCGCTCGATTGCGATCCGGCCGCGCCATGGACAGGACCTCGGCCCGCCGTTCTTGCCGAGGCCGTCGCCGATGTGTGGCGGACGGCGGGCGATACGCTCGAACGGCTGGAGGCCTTGGCCGCGGCGCTCGTCGAAGGCTCCGCCACGGCGGCTGCGTCATGGCCGCGGACCGCCGCGGTGCTGAACGCGATCGAAACGCGCATCCGGCCCGCGGTGGCGGCGTGCGGGCGAGACGAGATCGCGGGCCTGCTGAGCGGGCTCGACGGCCGCTTCGTCGCACCCGGTCCGTCCGGCGCGCCGACCCGCGGCAAGCCCGAGGTCCTGCCCACGGGGCGCAATTTCTATTCCGTCGACACGCGCGTCGTGCCGACCCCGGCGGCGTGGACACTGGGCTGGAAGTCGGCGGCGCTGCTGGTCGAACGCCACGTCCAGGAGCATGGCGCCTGGCCGCGGACGCTGGCGCTCACCGCCTGGGGCACCAGCAACATGCGCACCGGCGGCGACGATATCGCTCAGGCCCTCGCGCTCATCGGCGCCCGGCCGACCTGGGATACGGCCTCGCGGCGGGTCACCGGCTTTGAAATCCTGCCGCTCGACGTTCTCGACCGGCCCAGGATCGACGTGACGCTGCGGGTTTCGGGGTTTTTCCGCGACGCCTTCCCGGGACTGCTGGCGCTGTTCGATTCCGCCGCGCGCGCCGTCGCCGCCCTCGACGAGACCGGCGACGCCAACCCTCTGGCCGCGCGCGTAGCGGCCGAGAGCCGGCGCCTCGCCGCCGCCGGCGCCACGCCGGCCGACGCCGAGCGGCTCGCCGGCTGCCGGGTGTTCGGCTCCAAGCCGGGGGCCTACGGCGCCGGCCTGCAGGCGCTGATCGACGAGCGCGGCTGGCAAACCGACGCCGATCTCGCCCGCGCCTACATCGCCTGGGGCGGCTACGCCTACGGCGCCGGGCTGGACGGCCGCGCGGCCCATTCTCAGTTCGAGACCCGCCTGCGCGAGGTCGAGGCGGTGGTCCACAACCAGGACAACCGCGAGCACGACATCCTCGATTCCGACGACTACTACCAGTTCGAGGGCGGGCTTGCCGCCAGTGTCCGGGTTCTGTCGGGAGATCAGCCGGCGATCTACCACGGCGATCATTCCCGCCCCGAGACGCCCAGAATACGCACGCTCGGAGAGGAGATCGCCCGCGTCGTCCGCGGCCGGGCGGCCAATCCGAAGTGGATCGCGGGCGTCATGCGCCACGGCTACAAGGGCGCCTTCGAGATGGCCGCGACCGTCGACTATCTGTTCGCCTTCGCCGCGACCACCCATTGCGTCGAGGACCACCACTTCGACGCGGTGTTCCAGGCCTATCTCGATACGGACGAAGTTCGCGACTTCATCGCCGAGAACAATCCGGCCGCCTTGCGCGAGATGAGCGAACGCCTGCTCGAGGCGCTCGATCGCGGCCTCTGGCGGCCGCGCCTGAACGCGACCCACGAAGTCCTGAGGGAGCTCGCCGGCAAGGCTCGAACTTTATAAAACCCGAACTTTATAAAAAACGACAGAGCGGAGTAACAATGACCAGCGAAAGCGAAGAGGACCTCGACCGCCGTCACGCCGAGAAAATGGCCAAGAAGAAGGCCGCGCGCGACAAGATCATCGCGACCAAGACCGAGGAGCGCGGCCTGCTGATGGTTCACACCGGCAAGGGCAAGGGCAAGACCACCGCCGCGGTCGGCCTCGCCGTGCGCTGCATCGGCCATGGCTTCAAGGTCGGCATCGTCCAGTTCGTCAAGGGCGCGTGGAACACCGGCGAGCGCGACGTGCTCGCTCGCTTCCCCGAACTGTGCGTGATGAAGGCGATGGGCGAGGGCTTCACCTGGGATACCCAGGATCGCAAGCGCGACATCGCCGCGGCGAGCCAGGCCTGGGCAACGGCCAAGAACATGATGGCCGATTCGGCCTACCGCATGGTCATCCTCGACGAGTTGAACATCGTGCTGCGCTACGGTTACCTGGACGCCGGCGAGGTCGTTGCCGCGCTGAAGGCCCGCCCGCGCGACCTCCACGTCGTCGTCACCGGGCGCAACGCCGCGGAAGAGTTGATCGAGGCCGCCGACCTGGTGACCGAGATGACCCTGGTCAAGCACCCGTTCCGCTCCGGCGTCAAGGCGCAAGCCGGGGTCGAATTTTGATGCTTGCGCCGGCGCGTCCGGCGTGATTCCTTGCGGGCCATGCAGCACATCCAAAAGTTGATCCTTATTGTCGTCTTGATCGTAAGCGTGACGGCGTGCGCGCAGAGTCTCGATAACCGCATCGAGGCTGGAAGCGTCGTCGACAGCGCCCGGTGGACCGTCGAAGCGATGAAGAACCGCGATGACGACATCGCCCGGCTGCTTCGCGCCAACCTGGCCACGGCGCGCGGCGTCGCCATTTTTCCGACGGTGACCAAGGGCGCGTTCGTGGTTGGCGCGCAAGGCGGCACCGGCGTCGTTCTCGCCCGCGGCGCCGACGGCACCTGGAGCTACCCCGCGTTCTACTATCTCGCCGCCGGCAGTTTCGGCCTGCAGGCCGGGTTCCAGTCCGCCCAGATCATCCTGGTGCTGCGCAGCGAGGGTGCGGTCAAGTCGATCATTTCCGGGCAGAGCAAGTTCGGCGGCGACCTGCAATTCGCCCTGGGCGAGGTCGGCGGCGGCATCTCGGCCGCGACCACGACCAATCTCGGCGCCGACATCGTCGGCTTCGCCATGGCGTCGGGTCTCTACGGCGGCATGAGCCTCGAGGGCGCCGGCATCATCCGCCGCAACGACCTCAACAAGGCCTTCTACGGGCACAGCGTCGAGCCCCAAGCGATCCTGCTGCGCGGCGAGGTTTCCAACTCGCAAGCGGATGTTTTGAGACAGACGCTTGCCGGCGGCTAAGCGTCCCTCGGCCGGGGACGGCAAACGCGCGGCGGCGACGCAACGGCCGTCGCCGGCGCGCGCACTGATGGTGCAAGGCACCGGCTCGGACGTCGGCAAGTCGCTGCTGGTCGCGGGTCTCTGCCGGGCCTTCGTCCGCCGCGGCTTGGCGGTCCGTCCGTTCAAGCCGCAGAACATGTCGAACAACGCCGCCGTCACGACCGACCTTGAAGAGTCCGGGGGCGGCGAGATCGGGGGCGGCGAGATCGGTCGGGCCCAGGCGCTGCAGGCGCGCGCCTGCCGGGTTGCGCCAACCACCGACATGAACCCGGTCCTGCTCAAGCCGCAGACCGACATCGGCGCCCAGGTCGTCGTCCAGGGCAAGGTGTTCGCAACCGTCGCCGCGCGCGACTATCAGGCCCTTAAACCAAAGCTGTTGCCGCGCGTGCTGGAGAGCTTCCGCCGGCTTGCCGCCGGCGCCGATCTCGTTCTCGTCGAGGGCGCCGGCAGCCCGGCCGAGCTCAATCTGCGCGCCGGCGACATCGCCAACATGGGCTTCGCCGAGGCCGCCGACGTCCCGGTCGTCCTTGTCGGCGACATCGATCGCGGCGGGGTCATCGCCAGCATCGTCGGCACCTGGACCCTGCTCGAACTGGCCGAACGCAACCGGCTCGCGGGCGTCATCATCAACAAGTTCAGGGGCGACGTCCGCCTGTTCGACCACGGGATCGAGATCATCGCCGCGCGAACCGACCTGCCCTGCTTCGGCGTCGTCCCGTGGTTCGCGAACGCGCGCCGGCTGCCGGCCGAGGACGCCGTCGCTCTCGAACGTCCGCCGGCGGGCGACGGCGCGGCGCGGCCGATCCTGGTCGCGGTGCCGCTGCTCCGCCGGATCGCCAACTTCGACGATCTCGATCCGCTGATCGCCGAGGCGGATGTCGAGGTCCGCTTCATTCACCCCGGCGAGGCGCTGCCGGGCGACACCGACCTGGTCGTGCTGCCGGGCTCGAAGGCGACCATCGGCGATCTTGCGTTTTTCCGCGACCAGGGCTGGGACATCGATCTGCGCGCCCATCTGCGCCGCGGCGGCATGCTCGTCGGCCTGTGCGGCGGCTATCAGATGCTCGGCCGCGTCGTCCGCGACCCGAGCGGCATCGAAGGCCCGCCGGGCGAAGCGCCGGGCCTCGACCTGCTCGATGTCGAAACCGAATTGGCCGGCGAAAAGACGTTGAGCGAGGTCGCCGGCAACGACGTCACCACCGGCGAGAGCGTGCGCGGTTACGAGATGCACATGGGCCGCACCACCGGACCGGGTCTGACCCGGCCGATGCTGCGCTTTCGCGGCCGGACCGACGGCTGCGTCTCGGCGGATCGCCGCGTGTTCGGCTGCTACCTCCACGGCCTGTTCGCGGCCGACCGCTTCCGCACCGCCTTCCTCCGCCGCCTCCACGCCCGCCACACCAGCACCCTCGCCTTTGATGCCGACGTCGAACAAACCCTCGACGCCCTCGCCAAACACCTGGAAGCCCACCTCGACCTCGACGCGCTACTCGCGGCGGCGGGGCCGGTCAAGGGGTAGATGTGCCGTGCCGGAGTGGCGAATGCGCTTCAGCTTGGGTCGGATAGCATAGGTCGGGATGACCCTTGAGTAACGAGTGAGTAACGCGCTCAGCCGCTTGCAAACCAGGGGGCTTCCGGCATACTCACCCGTGCAGAGGGTGATGATGTCAAAGAGCTCTAAAGTACAAAGAAGGTCGAGCCCAGCAACGACGCGGCAGACGGCGGGTCCGGGATTTACTTTCGAGGACCTCACTGCCGCGTGGTTGATGATCCAGCTCTTGGCCGGGGACGCGCTGCGGGGGGTCGGGAATGCAGGACACACGCTCCAGTCGCAGACTGGAGCCTTAAAATGGCAGATAGACGACCTGCTGGTGAGCGCCGGATCTGCCGCCGATGCCTGCCATCTTGCGCTGTCCTGCAAGAGCAACGCGCAAGTCTCGAGAAATGGCCTGCCAGCTGACTTCGTTGAGCGCGCTTGGAAGCAGTGGCGGGACCCCGGCACTCCACTGCGGCGAGAGACCGACGTCCTCGCGCTCGTGACTCGGGGGCATCAACCGAGCTTTACCCCGCAGTGGACCAACATCGTCGGATGGTGCTCAGGTGAGGACCCGCAGCTCGCAATCGCTCGCATACGACAAACACAGAACCACATCCGGATATTCGAAAGCATCAGTGCTCCAGGCGGCACTAAGATCGCGACAGACGAAGAGACCGTCGAGCTCATCCGACATCTCGCTGTCATTCCGCTCGACTTTCAGCTGGAACCGTCATCCTGTCGTGAAGACGCCATCGGTAAATGCCGGAAGCTGCTGCGGAGCGGAGACCGAAAAGAGGCGGAAAGGGTCTGGACCGACTTGGTGCAGATGGCGACGGACACGCGCGTGGGCTCCGGTACGCTGACCCTTAGCGAGGTATGGGCAAAGCTCCGCACGACGTACGGCCTTAATGACCACCCGAACTTCGAAGGCTCGTGGAAAGCGCTAAGGGCGCTTACACAGGACTACAAAGGAAAGATTGAGACTGCGCTCCCCTCCGGCTTCATCATTGAGCGCAGGGACGACAAGACCAGAATTGCCGAATCAGTCCGAGATCAACCGATCACGGTCGTGTTTGGCGAGTTGGGCAGCGGTAAGTCTGCGCTCGTGAAAGCAACGCTGGACGGGGATCTTGCTACCTATAACCAGGTTTGGCTTGGACCTGAGCAAGCCGAGGCGGCGACCAGCGAGCTGAATCGTATCACGGCTTCGGCTGGCGCATCCGTTGCACGATGTCCTTCAGTCAAGCGCGAGCCCACGCAACGTGCTCGTGATCGACTCTGCGGAGAGGCTGAGTGCCGACGCGCTTCCCCGAGTCAAGCAGCTCATAGATCGCTTGGTCTCTACGGCTGTCCCTGTAAACGAGATGCCTTGGCGTGTCGTGCTCGTCAGTCAAACCGAAGGCTGGCGGGATCAAATCCACATAATGATCGAGCGGCCAATCGGTGTTGAAAACATACCCGTTTCGGACGTGAAAGCCGCACTTTGGGCCAGTCAAGGCCTTGGCTGGCTCTCTTTCCAGGATCATACGGTAGCGGCGATTAGTAACCTCCGGACGCTGGCTTGGGTGATCCAGGCGGCGACCGTGTTCGAAGTGGGTAGCGCGGAGCTTTCCTCACCCGCCGCCATCGCGGATCGGATATGGGAATTTTGGACGGAAGGGAAACCCGCCTGCCAAAGTCTCCTCATCCGGCTGGCCGTACGCGACGGGGAGTTCGAGCGGAGCTTCGCGCTAAGTGAACTCGACGCAGCCGACGCCGAGATTTTCCAGAACAAACCCGCCTACCTGCCTCTCCGCAAAAACAACCGCAACCGGATCGAATTTCAGCACGATCTAGCGGCGGATTGGGCTCGGTTCCAGCGGTTGAAGGAACTCTCGGACGACATTGAGCGGTGGGCTGCTTTCGCGAGCAACCCGCTATGGAGCGGAGCACTGCGGCTGTTTGGCCAATTCCTCCTTCGCGAGCCCGCTGAAGCCGGCAGCGAGTGGGACCACGCGTTCTCCGCCATGGAGAAGAAGGGCGAAAAGTACGCGGCCGACGTGCTGCTCGATGCGCTCTGTCTTGACCCTCGCGCGGAACAGTTCCTGGAAGACCGCTCGGAGTTGCTTTTCGCGAACGGCGGCGAACTGCTCAAGCGCTTGCTCCGTCGCTTCCTTCATATCGCCACGGTTCCCAGCGCTCCGCGGGAAGTGGGCGGCCTTGATCGAGCGCTCGCGCTCTACGTTGAGGCAAAGTACCGGATGCCGATCTATGGGTTCTGGCCTCCACTGGCCGGCTTCCTTCACGCGCATCTACAGCAAGGAGCGGACCTGGTTTCCCCGACTGTGGCGGAGGTCTGCGAGGTGTGGCTGACGACGACACCGCCGCAGCTTCAAGACGGCATTCCGCTGCCATTCCGCCGAGAGTTCGCCGAAGTCGCACTGGCGGCGGCCCGATCGCTCCAGGTAGAGCAAGGCAAGGGCACGATCTACGCGGCGACGGCGAGCGCCCCATCTACTCAGCAGCGCTTGCCAGTGGGTGGGACCTCCCAGACGAGGTTGCAAGCTGGGCTCTGGAAATGGCGCAACGACGTCCTCAATCCCAAGAGGTGGCGAGCAAGATTGCGGCCGCGAAGGCGAAGGCGAACACCGAGCGCGAAAAGCGGATGCTCGTCGATCCCGAGTTTCGCGCGCATCAGCAGGAGTTTGAAAAACGCCGATCCTCCATTCCGTATTCGCTCCCAAGGTCGGCGGAGAAACCTGCCGGCGTGGCCGATGGGTCCGAAGAACAGCGTCGAACCGGATTTCCGGCAGGTGGTCCTGCATACGCAGGCGTTGGCGCCGCTAATGAAGTTGCGGCCTGAACTGGCGGCGGAAATATTACTCGCCGCGCTGATCGAGGGAAATCCGACGGAGGAGTACTCCGAGACGATGCGACTTCGAGAAGGTCGGGCTGGAATACGACGGAGTAGACAGCTATCCGACCGCGTTCTGGAAGAGCCAATTCTTCCCCTTCCTCCAAATCTCGCCCGATGTCGCACTGACAACGCTGATACAGCTCGTGAACTTCGCCACCGAGCGTTGGGTGTACCAATGGAACCGAGGCGGTAGCGCAGAACCTCCGCAGATGACCCTCACAATGCGCGACGGAAGCAAAAAGTCCTACGTCGGCGACTGGGAGGTTTTCGATTGGACTCAGCAGAACTCGACCTTTATCGGCCAACTCCACTGCGCGCTGAATGCGTTGGAGAGATGGTTGACGCTCGAAATCGAACGCGGAGTGGACGTCCAACCGTATCTGGAGCGCCTCGTGAAAGAGGGCTCTTCCCTAGCGTTCGTGGGGTTGCTGGTGAATGTCGCCAAGTACCGCCCCGCCCTGCTCTCGGGCGCGCTTTTGCCCGTGCTCAGCAGCGAAGACGTGTATCGGTTCGACCAAGAGCGCGTGGAGAACGCACAGTTCAATTTCGACCTGCGTTCGAGTGGTCCAGGTCAGCCGAGGCGATCTTTAACTTCGCTCGGGACTGGACCAATGCGCCTTACCGCCAACAGAGCCTTGGTGGAGGTTGTTGGCGAGCTAATCCTAAGGGACAAGACGATTGCCTCCTTCCTGAAGACCGCAATCGCCACTTGGGAAGAAGCCCGCCGAACCAAAGGCAGCCATTGAGTTCGACATCCTCTGCGCGCAGCTCGATGAAGCGAATTACCGCCTTCAGCGAGATCCGGAAACCGGGGAAGAGAAGGTCGAGTTCGAATTCCCGGAAGCGGTCAAGAAAGAGGTTGCCGCTTACCAAAATGCTATCGCGCCGAAGCTGCAGAACTTCTGCTCGCGCATCAATGCGAGCAATTGCTTGAGTGGGCAGCGCAAGCTTTAGCGGAAACGGAGCGCAATATTTGGCCGAAGTGTTGAGCGCCGCGCCGATCGAAGACGATCCTGACGATGAAGGCCGCCAAGCGCGCAACAAGCTGGCGGCGGCCGCGACGCTCGTCGCCTGCGCAAAGAATGGCTCGAAGCCCATCCTGCCATTGGACGAGGCGGCCAAATCTGAGCTGCGGGCGGCAGTCGATAGCATTGGCGACTCCGCGGAGGAGCTGCGCCGATTTCCGCACGCGAGTTCCGACGAAGACCTGAAGTTCGCAGCGTACGGCGTCTTTCACCTATGGCTGCACGTTGGCGAGGACGAGCCTGAATGGGAGCGGGCTCTTCTGAGGTTTTGACGAGCGGGGACGATCGAGCCGCTGGAGTGCTGGGGAGTTTGGCTTATCGGCATCGCACGGAGCTCGGAGATCGTTGGTGGCGTCTGTTGGAGCTCGCTGTCCTGTGGTCCGCCTTGTCCACGTTCGGACCTGGCTTTGACGATCCTCCAGACATCGGCCTGCGCTGGCAGCGCTGGGTGCGATGGCTGCGCTCGCGGCGGATATCAGGCGTGCCGGGTGACATCGTCTTCCGTCGATCTGCTTTCGACCTGGCGACGGTTGCAGCGGCTCGAACGAGGCGCGCTGGCGTCGCGCGTTCGCGCGAGACGAAAACAGCTTCATGAGATCACCGGATGAACGTGCTTCGCGTGGTCTCGATACCGGGCTTTCTGGACAGCTTCTTTGGTTGGCTGCTGGCCGATAACGCGCGGCCGCAACGGAGAGGATCTCGAAATAGGTCGCCAGGTTCTGATGGCGCTTTGGTCGTACGAGGCTGCCTATTGCTCCGAACATCGCGACGAGCACGGCGAATATCGCCTGCCGTACCAGTTTGGTTACAACATCCTCGCCAAGCTGGCCTTCTACGCGGCGCATGTCCGGGCAGATCGGGCTGCGGAGATTTGGCGAGGGGTGCTGGAACTAGGTCCCGCCGCACACTACCTTCTCGAGCATTTCGTCAGCGCTTGGTTCAGTCCAGCTGAGCCACGGCTGTGACCCAACCGCGTTCTGCACCCGGTGGCGCGACATGATCGAGTTCGCGCTGGACGACAAATGGAACGAAGGCAGCCATTGGTTCCACGAACAACGAATTCTGCGGAAGTTGCTCGGGTTTGGTTCGGAAGCCTTCCTGACCAACCTACCGGACGCGCCCAGACCGTCTTTGGCATGCGCGATCTCTACCACCGATGGGCGCGAGCCAACTTGCAGCGGGACGAGGAAAACGTGGCTGCGTTCTCCCACTTCCTTGCATCCGAAGTTGGCGCGGCGCTGCGGATCGAGGGCCTGAAATGGCTGGCCACGTCCATCAAAGATGCCGCCCGAAAAGCAGTACTGGCGGGATCGAAGAGGTGTCGGGAGAAGCCCTTGTCGATTTGCTCGACACGACGCTTCAAGAAAATGCGCGCCGTGTTGAGGAAGGACAAGGGGGCTCTAGGTGCACTCCAGTCACTGGCAGCGCATCTTGCCGCAAGTCACGTTTCCGGAGCGCTCGTACTCCAAGAACGAATTCGGCAGGTGAGATAACTTCAAGGGCGGTTATGCCTGCTATCATTACGCCTTTGTTCCGATGGCGGTGCCAATCTTTTTTCGCGGCTCAAATGGCGAAATGAGCGAAATCAATAGGTTGCGGGAAATCTGATAGGTCATTCTGACCTGTTTTATAGGTCATTCTGACCTATGGCGGCCGCCGGTCCGGTATGACGAGTAGTTCTTGTTGCCGATGGTCAGGGTCATTTGGCTCATGGCGGCGGTTCCTGCTCTCCTCTTTAAGGCGCGGCGTAAGGGGCGAGCGCCAGCGCGGCGACGGCGCCGGCGTTGAGCAGGCAGGCCACGGTATAGAGATCGAGCGCCCGGTCAATGTCGGCCGCGCTCGCGGCGGCGCGGCCGTGGCCGATCCACGGCTCGTTCGCCACCGCCTCTTCGTAGGCCCGCGGCCCCGACAGGGCGAGGCCGAGCGCGCCCGCGGCCGCGCCCTCCGGCCAGCCGGCATTGGGCGAGCGGTGCTTGCGTGCGTCGCGGCGCATCACCGTCCCCGCCGCGCGGGCGTCGGCTCCGGGGAGGATCGCCGCGGCGCCGACGATGAACAGCCCGGCAAGGCGCGCCGGGATCAGGTTTAAGAGATCGTCGAGCCGCGCCGCCGCCCAGCCGTAGGCGCGGTAACGCTCGGATTTGTGGCCGATCATGCTGTCCATGGTGTTGACGGCCTTGTAGACGAGCAGTCCCGGCGCGCCGGCGAGGACATACCAGAAGACCGGGGCGGCGACGCCGTCGCTGAAGTTCTCGAAGCAGGATTCGATGGCGGCGCGGGCGACGCCGGCTTCGTCGAGCCGGCGGACGTCGCGGCCGACGATGTGGCCGACCGCCTCGCGCCCGGCCGCGAGCCCGCCGTCACGTCCGTCGCCAAGTTCGCCGTCAAGTCCGCCACCCGGCCGGCCCGGGCGCAACGCCCGCGCGACCGCCCGGACGTGGACGAATAGGCTGCGCTGGGCGAGCAGCGAGACGGCGAGCGCCAGCTCGACGAGCCAGCCGAGGGGAAGTGTTCGCGACAGTCCCGTCATGGCCACGCCCACCGCGCCGGCGCAGGCGCAGACGACGAGGACGGTGAGAATGCCGCGCGCCTTGCGGTTCCGCTGCCCGGTGCGGTCGAGCCCGGTCTCAAGACCAGTGATCAGTCCGCCGATGAGGCGCACCGGGTGCGGCAGAAAGCCCAACGGCCCCGCCCGCCCGCCGATCACCGCATCAAGGGCCAGAGCCGCCAGCAACAGGAGCAGGGGAGGAAACGGCGCGTCGGCGAACCCGGGAAGCAGCATGGCCGCGACTGTCCGCCGCCGCCCTCGGCGCGTCAACGAAAAGCGCTTGCACGCGGGCTCGCTCGGGCCGCCGGCGCGCGCGGCGGATTTACCGGAACCACGGCCGCGCGACGGCGTTTATCGTGCGTCCCCGCACGGCCGCGGGCGGCCCCGCTCACCTCATCCGAAGAAAGGCATTCCATGGCACTGCTGGGATCAAAACACGGCGACGACAAGGCTGGCGACGACAAGGCCAACGTAAAGCTTGGCGAGCAGACCGTCAGGTTCGGCAACGGCGGCGAGACCCATCAGGTCGCCGGCGGCGATGTCCCGACGCTGACGACCCAGCAGGGCACGCCGGTCGCCGACGACCAGAACTCGCTGAAGGCGGGGCCGCGCGGGCCGGTGCTCCTGGAAGATCACCATCTGCGCGAGAAGATCTTCCACTTCGACCACGAGCGGATCCCCGAGCGGGTCGTGCACGCGCGCGGTTTCGGCGTGCACGGGTTCTTCGAAACCTACGAGTCGCTGTCGGACATCACCGCGGCCGACATCTTCCAGCGCGCCGGCGAGAAGACCGAACTGTTCACGCGGTTCTCGACGGTCGCCGGCAACAAGGGCTCGGCCGACCTCGCCCGCGACGTGCGCGGCTTCGCGGTCAAGCTCTACACCAAGGAAGGCAACTGGGACCTTGTCGGCAATAACATCCCGGTCTTCTTCATCCAGGACGCGATCAAGTTTCCGGATCTAATCCATGCCGCCAAGGAGGCGCCGGATCGCGGCTATCCGCAGGCGCAGACCGCGCACGACAATTTCTGGGACTTCATCTCGCTGATGCCAGAGTCCATCAACATGGCGCTGTGGATCATGTCCGACCGGTCGATCCCGCGCTCGTTCCGCTTCATGGAGGGCTTCGGCGTCCACACCTTCCGGCTCATCAACAAGGCCGGCAAGTCGACCTTCGTCAAGTTCCACTGGAAGCCGAAGCTCGGTCTGCAATCGGTCGCCTGGAACGAGGCGGTGAAAATCAACGGCGCCGATCCGGACTACCATCGCCGCGACCTGTGGACCGCGATCCAAAACGGCGACTACCCCGAATGGGAGCTCGGCCTTCAGCTGTTCGATGACGAGTTCGCCGACAAGTTTGCCTTCGACATCCTCGATTCGACCAAGCTCATCCCCGAAGAGGATGTTCCGGTGCGCATCGTCGGCCGGATGGTGCTCAACCGCGTCGTCGACAACTTCTTCGCCGAAACCGAGCAGGTCGCCTTCCACACCGGCAACGTCGTTCCGGGCATCGACTTCACCAATGATCCGCTGCTCCAGGGCCGCAACTTCTCCTACGTCGATACGCAGTTGAAGCGCCTGGGCGGACCCAACTACACCCATCTGCCGATCAACGCGCCGCGCTGTCCGTTCCACAACTTCCAGCAGGACGGCCACATGGCCTTCCACAACGTCAAGGGCCGGGCCAACTATGAGCCCAATTCTTGGGGCGGCGAAGAGGGCGGGCCGCGCGAGGCGCCCGAAGCCGGGTTCAAGTCCTATCCGGAGGCCATGGAGGGTGACAAACGCCGCATCCGCGCCGAGTCCTTCGCCGACCACTACAGTCAGGCGCGGCAGTTCTATCTCTCTCAGACCGAGGTCGAAAAACGGCACATCGCTTCGGCGTTCACCTTCGAGCTCTCGAAGGTCGAGACTCCGGCGATCCGCGCGCGCATGGTCGCCCACCTTCTCAACGTCGACGTGGAGTTGGCGAACACGGTCGGCAAGAAGCTGGGCCTGAAGGAAATGCCGGCGCCGGCGGATGCGGCGGCGCCCACGCGCACGGACCTCAAGGTCTCGCCCAAGCTTTCCATCGTCGCCAATGGCCCCGAAAGCTTCAAGGGCCGCAAGCTCGGAATTCTGGTGACCGATGGGGCCGACGCAGCCCTGGTCAAGGGGTTGAAGGCCGCCGCCGAAGCCGAAGGTGCGATGGTCGAGTTCGTGGCGCCGAAGGTCGGTGGCGCCGAGGCCAGCGACGGCTCATGGATCGAGGGCGATCAGAAGGTCGATGGCGGGCCTTCCGTTCTCTACGACGCGGTCGCGGTGCTGCCCTCGGCCGATGGCGCGGCGCTCCTGACCAAGACCCCGACGGCGCAAGATTTCGTCTCCGACGCCTTTGCCCACTGCAAGTTCATCGCCTATTCGGCCCACGCCATGGTCTTGTTCGAAAAAGCCGGCATCGCCGCCGACATGGATGACGGGTTCTTCAAGCTGGCCGCGGCCGACGACGCCAAGGCCTTCATCAAGGCCTGCGGCAAGCTCAGGTTCTGGGCCCGCGAAGGAAAGCTGCTTTAGTGGCGCGAGATAGGGTCAGCGGGGATCGCGCTTTCGCGCGGCTACGGATGGTCCTCGAGTGGGACGAACCTGTTCGAGGGCGTTCGTCCGTTGAACCGCTTGGCGCATTGGCTTTCGGAGCCGAACTCGACGCAGCGGTTCCACTGCTCCTGGAACGACGCCTCGTTGGCGGCGGTGCCGGGCAAGGTAAAGCGGACGTTCGACTCCCCGGTCTGCGGGTTGATGGTCGTATCGCAAGCCGCGAGCGAAATGGCGAGACCGAGGCCGACGACGACAGCCGCTATGCGCTGCATGGGAATGGGTTTACCACCAAAGATTAAGACGAGAGCGCCATTAACCCATTTTCCCGGCGTGTTCAAGCAACCCGAGCGGCCCCAGCGCCGCCTTAAATAATTGTAAAGACTGATATGGGAGAACTGGCTCTCAGGCTTGCCCATTCAACGACTTCAGGTTCAGACCGACCGTGCCCCTCGAGCTTCGCAAGATCCTGTTTTCGGTGCCGGAGCTCCAGGTCGCCGTCATTGGCCATTGCCGGGCGACGCGCAGGCCCATTCCCGATGCCGATGTCGCGCGCCTGGTCATCCGCAATGACGAGAGCGCGGTCGCGACTCTCCACTTCCGGCCCTCGTTCAATCCGAAGGATCCCGCCGAGGTGGTCTTCACCGGCGACGAGGTTCTTGCCGCCCTGATCGGCTATTGCAGGGTTATCGGCATCCCGTTGCCGCGGGCGGCGAAGAAGGTGCTATGGCCGCAGGACGGCGGCATGTCGCTGATGATTACACTGCATACCCCCGGCAAGGACGATCGTGGCGACGTGCTGGCGAGCGCCCTCGCAACAAGCGAAAGCGCCACGCTCGATGCGGCTAAACCACGCGCCCGCGGCCGATCGCGTAAACAGCGTTAACGGCCTGCCCGGCCTCGGCGCGGGGTCCCGCGGATCCGCTCAAATGGTGGTGTAGCGGGCGCGCGCGGCCCGCTCGATCGCGGTGGCGACCAGACGGTCGATGCGCAGCCGATCGCGGATCATCTCAAGCATGCGCATTTCCTCGCGATGGACCTTGCCATCGGCGGCGGCTACGTCGCACGCGAGCGCATAGGCGGTCTCACGCAACTTGGCTGGCAGTGCCTCCTCCACTTGCGTGAGCGTCTGATCGAGGCCGTTTTCGTCATCGAGGAATTCGGCGCATGCCGCGGCCGCCGACGGCAGCAGGTCGCGGTTATAATCCTTAAACACCGGCAGGCCGCTGATGACCTCGCCGATCTTGCGGAACTCGGCGTCGGTCATGTCCCTGTCGGACGCCGACACCATCACCATTGTGTAAATGAGCGCCGCGTGGTGCGAAATCATGAGAAATCCTTTGTTCGGTCACGTACCGGCGCGACGGGTGTAATGTCGTGCGGCGAGGTTGAGTGGTCCGCTAACGCTTGTTCCCGTAGTGGACCGAGGGGGGGAGGCGCGCCGAGCAGACAGACGGATTATGCCACGACCACGAAATCTGACCACTCTGACGAAGAATGGCAACTGTTGCAGGAGGCGCCGGCTCTCGGCCGGCATCATGCCAGGAGCGGCCTGGGCGCGACGAAGAGATTGGTCGCGGGCCATGCCTCGCTCGATTTACGGTAACGGCGGACCTCCGTGATGACCCAACTGAGGATACCATTCTTGCGCCGATCCGTTCTCAAGCGCCTGCCGGAGCTGTCGATCCTGATCCTGGTCGTCCTCGTGGCCGGCGGCATATGGCTTTTTATCGGGATCGCCGACGAGGTCGCCGAAGGCGACACCCACGCCATGGACAAGACCGTGTTGCTGGCCCTGCGCGCGCCCGACAACCCGGCCCAACCCCTGGGCCCGCCATGGCTCGAGGAGACCGCGCGCGACGTCACGGCTTTAGGCAGCTTCAGCGTTCTCGGTTTCCTGACGCTGACCGCCTGCGGCTATCTTTTCATCCAGCGCCGCCACCGTATGGCCCTACTCGTTCTCGTCGCCGCCGCCGGCGGGATCGCGCTCAGCGCGGTGCTCAAGACCCTGTTCGATCGGCCGCGGCCGGATCTTGTCCCCCACGAGGTGATGTACACAACCAGCTTCCCGAGCCAGCACTCGATGATGTCGGCGATCGTCTATCTGACGCTTGCCGCCCTCCTCGCGCGGGTCCAGCCGACCGCCGCGCTGAGGGCCTACATGCTGGTTATCGCCCTGTTTCTCGCCGTCATGATCGGGATCAGCCGGGTTTATCTCGGTGTCCACTGGCCGAGCGACGTGCTGGCCGGCTGGGTCGCGGGCGGGGCTTGGGCCTGCTTGTGCTGGCTGATCGCCCGCCAATTGCAACGCAAGGGCGAGGTCGAAACGGCCGACGGCGAGGACGCCGCAGGCTAAAGATCACCTGACTTCAGCGCGCGGCGGTAGCTAATGTCGACGTGTGGCGAGCGCCGGCGGGGACGGGCACGGCCTCGCCACGGATGAAGGCGGTTGCCGCATCCATAATCCCGCCTTGCGCCTGGAACGGCGCTGCCAGCGCCACCACGATGACATAGTGGCCGATGCTCTTGTACTCGATCAGTTCGACCGGATTGCCGGCTTCGCGCATGCGCTCGGCCATCTTGCGCGAATTGACCGGCTTGACGGTCCCGTCATCAAGCCCGTGCAGCAGCAGCATTGGCGGTGCGTCGGGCTCAACGAAGGTGACGACCTGGGTCTGCTCCGGGCTTGCGGCGGAGCTGAAGATCGGCCGCGTCGAGCTGTACTGCAGCGGGTTGAAGGCATAAGGTCCGGCGATGCCGACGACGCCACGGATCGCGTCGGTCGTCACCCCCTCGGCTGCGAGGTACTCCGGGTTGACGCTGATCATCGCCGCGTTGTAGGCCCCGGCGGAATGCCCCATGAGATAGAGTTGCCGCGGATCGCCGCCGTAGGCTGCGGCATTATTGCGGGCCCAACGCACCGCCGCGGCGCTATCGGCGAGGAAGGCGGGGAACTGGACTTGCGGCGCGATCCGGTAGTCGGGAATCACCGCGAGGAAGCCGCGCTTGGCCAACGCCTGGCCGACGAAGCGGTAGAGCTCGCGATCGCCGCTCTTCCAGCCGCCGCCATAGAAAAAGACCACCACCCGCATCGGCGTCCGCGCCTCGGTCGGGACGTAGACGTCAAGTTTCCGGCGCGGCAGCGACCCGTACTCTATGCCTGAGTAGCGAACGTAGCCGTCCTTCGGCGAGACGGCGTTCAGCGCCGCCAGCGGCGAACATGCCCCGAGCACAAGCAACGCGCCGGCCGCCGTCAAAAACGACAGCCCAGCCCCAGCCTTTAAGCCCGCTCCGGTGAACGCCATGGTCGAATTCTCTCGCTGGATTGTCGGATGCTCAGTTACGCAGCCAGATCGCGCCGTTCAACGCCGCAGCGTAGCCGACCCACAGCAGATAGGGCACGAACAACAGCCCGGCAAGGCGGTCGATTCGCCAGAACACCACGGTCGCCGCAAGAATGACGACCCAAAGCGCAACGATGTCGACCAGCGCGGCGCCGGTCTCGTGGGCGCCGAAAAACAGGATCGACCAGCTGCAATTGAGCGCCAACTGCACGGCGAACAACGTCAGCGCCAACCGCCCGCCGGCGAAGCCGACCTTGCGCCAGACCAGCCAGCCGGCAACGGCCATGGCCGCGTAAAGCGCCGTCCATACCGGCGCGAACAGCCAATCCGGCGGGGTAAACCCGGGCTTGTCGAGCGTCGGATACCACGTCTCGACACTGCCGGCGGTAACCGCCCCGCCGATGGCGGAGACCGCGAAGCAGACGATGGCAAATCCGGCCAAGGCGAAGATGTCGCGCCGCGACGAGCGCGCCGGCGCGCTCGCGGACGTCGCTTCCATTGGGGCGTTCACTCGGCGGCCGTTTCGACCGGTGAAGAGACCGCGGGCGCCGGACACCTCACTCCCGTTCCGCCCAGACCGCAATAGCCGCCGAGATTCTTGGCGAGGTACTGTTGATGGTAGGCTTCGGCGTAATAGAATGGCGGCGCAGCGGCGATCTCGGTCGAGATCGGCTCGAAGCCGCGGTCCGCCAGAGCTTTACCGTAGGCCACGCGCGACGCCTCGGCCGCTTGGCGCTGCGCATCCGAAGTAACATAGATGGCCGAACGGTACTGGGTCCCCACGTCATTGCCCTGACGCATGCCTTGCGTCGGATCATGGCTTTCCCAGAAGACCTTGAGCAGGGCCTCGTAGCTCACCACCGCCGGGTCGAAGACAACCAGCACCGCCTCGGTGTGGCCGGTCATCCCGGAACACACCTCTTCGTATGTCGGATTGGGCGTCACCCCGCCGGCATAGCCCGCCGCCGTTGTATACACGCCCGGCAGCTGCCAAAACTTGCGCTCGGCGCCCCAGAAGCAGCCAAGGCCGAAAATCGCCGTCTCCAAGCCATCGCGGAACGGCGGGCTCAGCGGCGTGTCCTTGACATAATGCAGGTCGGGAACCGGCACGGCCTCGGCGCGGCCGGGAAGGGCCTCGGCGGCCGTCGGCAAAGCCCGCTTCTTCTTCGAGGTGAACCACATGATCGACGTTACTCCCTGTCTTATCGGACCTCGAACCCGGCTGTCCGCCACCCTTATGTGGCGCCGGCGCGGTCGGCGTTAAAGCCGCCGTCAAAGATCATGAGTTGTCATTGCATCGTGCATTGCCCGGCGCGCCGCACTGGGGTCAAATGGCGCCGAGGATAGGGAGAATGGTAATGAAAATCGGGGTTATCGGCGCCGGCAATGTCGGCGGCGCGGCGGCCTACGCCATGGTTCTGCTCGGCGTCGGCAGCGAGGTCGTCATCGTCGATCTCAACGAGAAGCTGGCGGTAGCGCAAGCCCAGGACATCATTCACGCAACACCGTTCGCAAGCCCGCTGGTGGTCCGCCATGGCGGCTACGACGATCTCCACGGCGCCGAGGTCGTGATCCTCACCGCCGGCGTCAACCAAAAGCCGGGTGAGACGCGGATCCAACTGCTCGAGCGCAACGCGGCGGTGTTCAAGGCGATCATCCCCGCGGTGCTTGTCGCCGCGCCAGCCGCCATCCTCATCGTCGCGACCAATCCGGTCGACGTCATGACGCAGATCGCGACGCACATCTCCGGGCTGCCGCCGACGCGAGTCATCGGCTCCGGCACGATCCTTGATACCGCCCGCTTCCGCTCGCTGATCGGGCACCATCTCGGAATCTCGCCGCAGTCGGTCCACGGCTACGTCCTCGGCGAGCACGGCGACAGCGAGGTGTTGTGCTGGTCGAGCGCGCGCGCCGGAACCATTGCGCTGGAAACCTTCGCGGCCCAGATCCGCTCGCCGCTGACCGCCTCGCTCCGCGCCGAAATAGACGATGGCGTGCGCCGGGCCGCCTATCGCATTATCGACGGCAAGGGCGCGACGTTCTACGGCGTCGGCGCCGGTCTCGCCCGCCTGGTCCGCGCCATCCAGGACGATGAGAACAAGGTCTTTTCCGTATCGATCCTCAATCCCGACGTCGAAGGCGTCACCGACGTGGCCTTGTCACTGCCCCGCGTCGTCGGCCGGCAAGGCATCGCCGCCGATCTCTATCCCGAACTCAACGACGAAGAACACCATGCGCTGAGGCGGAGCGCCGAGATCCTCAAGGAAGCCGTCACGTCCGTGACGCTTTAGGGGGCGGTCGCGCCGGCGTTCAACCGGCGGCGCACGCGCATGACGCCGGGCTCGTCAAAGTCCGGAGCGACGCTGAAGCCGAGCTTGCGGTTTAGGCTCAGCATCGGCCTGTTCTCCGCGAGCACCTCGCCCCAGATTTCGCCGATACCGACAATTTCGGCGTAGGCGATGATTTCTTCCATCAACAGCCGGCCCAGGCCCTTACCCTTGAGGTCGGAACGCACCGCGATGGCGTATTCCGCCTCCGTCGCGTCGGCGTCGGCGTTGATCCGCACGACCCCCCAGATCTCGGGCCCGCTCGCATGGTCGCGCACGGCGAGAAAGGCCATCTGGCGGGCGTAGTCGATCTGGGTCAAGCCGGCGGCCATGCGGTGGTCGAGCTCGCGCACGTGCGAGAAAAAACGCAGCCTGATGTCCTCGGGCGTAAGCCGGCGAACGAACTCCCGCAGCGCCGGTTCATCCTCGGGGCGGATCGGACGCAGGAGCAGCGCGTCACCCTGGCGCGAGCGCACCATTTTTTCGAGTTCCTTGGGATACGGGCGAATCGCCAGCCTCGCCTCCGCCGCGCCCGCCGCCGGCGCAACGCCGATGCGCGCGGCCAGAACCAGCACCCCCTCGGGGTCGGCGAGCAGCGGGTTGATGTCGATCTCGACGATTTCGCCAAGGTCCGAGGCGAGCTGCGCGATTTTGACGGCGGCCAAAGCGACCTCGTCGACGTTCGCCCGCGGGTGGCTGCTATAGCCTTGCAGCAGCGCGCCGACACTGCTTTCGCCGATCAGCCTGAGCGCGAGATTGATGTTCAGCGGCGGCAGGGCGACGACCTGCTCGCGCAGAACCTCGACGATGGCGCCGCCGCGGCCAAAGAAAATGACCGGGCCGAACCGGGGATCGACGGCCATGCCGAGCCGGAGATCGTGGGCCGTACCGCGCCGAACCATCGGCTCAACGTTAAAGCCTTCGAGCCTGGCTTGCGGGCGCTGTTCGCGCAGCCGCCGGGCCATGCGTTCGGCGGCCGCGAACACCGCCTCGTCGGATTCCATATCGAGGGCGACGCCGCCGACATCGGCCTTGCGGACAACGTCGGGCGAGATGATCTTCAGCGCCACCGGATAGCCGATCGCGTCGGCCATCCTGACCGCGTCCCGCGAGGTTCTTGCGACGCGATTGGGCACCGACGGCAGCCCGTAGGCGACAAGAACGGCTTCAACCTGCGGCTCGGTAAGCCAGGATCGGCCCTCGGCCAGCGCGCCCTGGACGACCCGTTTCGCCGCGTCGACATCGCGATAGAACAACTCAGGGACCGATGGCGGCGTTTCCATCAGCATCTCCTGGTTGCGCCGGTAGTTGACGAGCTGCATGAAAGATGCGACCGCCTGGGCCGGGGAGTCGTGATTGGCGATCCGCTGGCCGGCGAAAATGCGCCGCGCCTCGTGCCGACCATCTTCGTCATACCACACGGTCAGGAGCGGCTTGCGGGTTCGCTTGGCCGTCATCGCGGTCGCGCGCGCGACCTCGGCTGAATTGCTGACCGCCGACGGCCCGTGAAGAACGAGGATGCCGTCGGCTTCGGGATCTTCGAGCAGGATCTCGACGACGGCGCCGTAACGCTCGCCATCGGCATTGGCGAAGACGTTGACCGGGTTGCGCCCGGCCCAGGCCGCCGGCAGGATCGCGTCGAGCTTGGTCTTGGCATCGTCCGACGGTTTGGCCAGGCGGCCCTTGTAGCGCTTGAGCAGATCCGCGGCGAGCGTGCCGACGCCGCGGCCGTTGCTGACAATGGCCAGCCGGTCGCCGCTGGTCCGGGTGCCGCGCGACAGTGTCCGCGCCGCCGCGATCAGCTCGTTGACGGTTTCCACCGGAAGGACGCCGGCGCGGCGAAACGCCGCCTCATAAACAGCACTCGGCTCGACAAGGGCGTGGTCGTTCGACGAATGAGCGGAAACGACACCTCCGCCCGAGCCGGCCTTGAAAACGATGACCGGCTTGATCCGCGAGACGGTTCGCGCGGCCGACATGAACTTGCGGGCGTTGTTGATGGACTCGACGTAGAGCAGCACGGCACGGGTTTTGACGTCCACGGCGAGGTAGTCGAGCATGTCGCCGAAGTCGACATCGGCCATATCGCCAAGCGACGCGACGATGGAAAAGCCGACCGAGCGCGGCACCGCCCAGTCGAGGATCAGCTCGGTGATCGACGCCGATTGGGCAACGAAGGCAAGGTCGCCGGGCGCGGCGCCGGCGTGGCTGTAGCTCGCGTTCAGGCCGTGGTGAGGAGCATGAACGCCGAGGCAGGCCGGGCCGACCACGCGCAGGCAGTAGGGCTTGGCTGCGTCGAGCATCGCCTGGCGCAGCCGCCGGCCCTCGGCCGCGCCGGCTCGGTCGAACTCCGGCGAAAGCACCACCGCGGCGCAGGTCCCGCGCGCGCCCAAGCGGTCGATCAGCTCGGGCACGGTCTCGGGCGGGCCGGCAAGCACGGCGAGATCGGGAATGACCGGCAGGTCCTCGACCGTGCGGCAGGTCAGCGCCCCACGCACCGCCTCAAAGGTTTCGTGAACCGGAATGATCGGGCCCTTGAAGCCGGAATGAAAGAGGTTGCCGGCAACAACATTGGGGATTGCGCGCCTATCCTTGTCGGCGCCGATCAGAACGATCGATCGCGGCGCGAACATGGACTTGAGATTGCGTACACTCACCGGCGTGTTCCGGAGGCTTTAAGACCAGCGTCAACCACCCGCGTTCGTCTCCGCTACTCGTCCGCCGCGAGGCCGGCCTTGTAGCGCCGCCAGTTGCCGACATACTTGGCGGCGCCGCGCTGCATGTTCTCTATCTGGTCGTCGGTGAGCGTTTTTACGACCTTCGCGGGTGCGCCCAGGACCATCGAGTTATCGGGGATCTCGCGGCCTTCCGGGATCATCGCCTTGGCGCCGATGAGGCAGTTGCGGCCGATTTTCACGCCGTTGAGGATGACGCTGCCGATGCCGATCAGGCTGCCGTCGCCGATCGTGCAGCCGTGAAGCATGACCAGATGGCCGACCGTGACGTTGCGACCGATGTTCAACGGAAAGCCGGGGTCGGTGTGAAGGACGCAGCCGTCCTGGATGTTCGAATTTTCGCCGATGGTGATCGGCTCGTTGTCGCCACGGGCCACCGCGTTCCACCACACGCTGGCGTTGCGATCGAGCCTGACCTTGCCGATGACGACAGCGCTCGGCGCTATCCAGAAGGCGTCGCCCTCGGTCTCAACGCGGACTCCGTCAAGTGCGTATTTCATGTCTCGCCCCGGTCTCCCATTGTGGCAACCACGGCGCGCGGTCGCTATCGCGGATGGCGCGACGCTAATGCCATACGCGCGGCCAGGCAATCGGCAGAGGCGAAAAAAGGGTGACAAAAGAAGAGAAGCGGGGCCGCCATGTCCGGTTGGCGGCCCCGCCGTCGTGGTTGATCCGCTAGCGGATCCGCTCGGCCAATCCGGTGGCCTCGGTTTCGTGGTCGATCGCCGGACGCGCCGGGCCCAGCCAGACGTAGGCGAGGTAGCGCGACGAGTTCGCCGCGCGGGCGGTCCACGCGATCCGCGCCAGACGCTGCATCGAATCGCAAATGCTCAGCGCCAGCGACGGCGACAAGGCCCCGCTACGAGCGTAGTGAAAAGCGCAAGCGCCGATCGCCTTCTGGCAGGCGGCGCAACCGGCCAGCGCGGGTGTCGCGGCGTACTCGCCGGAGTATCGGCCGTCGCCGCTTGGCATCGGCAGGCCCGCACCGAGCGGATCGTAGCCGGCCACTTCAAAAGCGCTATTGTCCAACATTCGAAAGCTCCTCTGTCGTTATCAAAACTCGGTCGTCGCGGGACCTCATCCGAGCATCCTGGCGTCGCGAGCGACCGATCGGTCGATCAAGCCTTCATCTCCGGTATCGCCACCCGCCACTCGTGAGGGTATTACGGCGCGCAACTTTGCCGGAGTCGCGCCTTATGGTGCGTGAGTGATATTAGTGATCGTGGCTGATCGATCGCATCTTAATAATCGGTAATTCGACTATGCTGGTTCAGAACCCAGTACAGATCCCAATATGCACGTTTAGACGAAAATATTGAGCTATATATGGCCAATTTTTATTGTCTTCTACAGGCGACGGCTGATTATCGGTTGAAAATTCTGTTTCTCGGGGCGAAAGCGTAACGCCGCTATCACAGAATGCCGAGCCGCGGCCCGCAGCGTTTTTTTTTGCAAGGAAACGCTTTGCGCGAGACCCGCGATGCGCTATATCCCTCGTTAGACGCAATCGCACGTGCCAATGCCCCTTTCGGTGGGTAAGCGACGACGTAACGCGTCCTTTTAGGTTAAGCTGGTCGCGAGTGGGCCGGTGCCCTTTAGGGAGGTGGATATGGTTGACGCCCGGCACGGTGCGACAATCAAGCCCAACGATCTGCCCTAGACCGAACGCTCGGTAACGTCGGCCCGTGAGTAACACTGGCCGTGGCTCGAACGTTCCCCGCGTGAGAAGCGCAAGACACGCGCGCGATCACGCTTCAGTGCGGGGATTGAGCATCGTTCTTCGATGCGTTCGCAGACTCGAAGGGTTCTTCGATGAACCAATCCTTGTTTCGCAAGGCGGTGTCCCTGCCCCGACGCGGGTTCGACGCCGTGGGCGGCGCGTTGCCGCGGATCGACGCCGTCGTTGCCGCCGAGCGGCCCGATGAACCGTTGCATTGCCTCCGCCCGGCGGCGATCGCGCGCGCGGCACGGGTATTCACGGCGTCGTTTCCCGGTGACGTTCTTTACGCCGTCAAATGCAATCCGGAGCCGCGCGTGCTGCGGGCGCTGTGGCGCGCCGGCGTTCGCCACTTCGATTGCGCCTCGCCGGCCGAGATCGCCCTTATCCGCCAGATGTTTCCGCCCGCTCACATCCACTACATGCATCCGGTCAAGTCGCGCGCGGCGATCGGTGAAGCATACGCCCGGGACGGCGTTTGCGATTTCGTGTTCGACAGCGCCGACGAACTCGCCAAGATCGTCGAGGTGACCGGCGGCGCCGCGCCGCGCGAGAAGCGACCCCAGAACCTCGGCCTGATCGTCCGCCTCGCGGTGCCGAATACCGGCGCCGAGTACGCGCTGACGGGCAAGTTCGGCGCGCCCGTCGAGGAAGCAGCGATGCTGCTCGCTTCCGCGCGCGGCCATGCGGCGAGGCTCGGCATCTGCTTTCATGTCGGCTCGCAGTGCCTCGCTCCCGGCGCCTACCGCGAGGCCATCCGCTTGGCCTGCGCGGCTGCGACGCGCGCCGGGGTAAAGCTCGACATCCTCGATGTGGGCGGCGGCTTCCCGGTTGCCTACAGCCAAACCACCCCGCCGACGCTCGCGCTCTACATGGCCGAGATTACCGCGGCGATGAAGGATGCGCCTTTAGCGCGCGGGGTCAGGTTGTGGGCCGAGCCGGGACGGGCCTTGGTGGCCGCGGGCACGTCCGTGGTCGTGCGGATCGTGCTCCGGCGCGGCGGCGATCTCTACATCAACGACGGCATTTACGGCAGCCTTTCGGACGCCGGCACGCCCGGGTTCCGCTTTCCCGCGCGGCTGATCCGCCATGACGGTTGCCCGGCGGCGGAGGCGCGCGCGTCCTTCCGCCTGTTCGGCCCGACCTGCGATTCCGCCGACCGCATGGACGGGCCTTTCATGTTGCCCGCCGACGCGGGCGAGGGCGACTGGATCGAAATCGGCCAGATCGGCGCCTACGGCGCGGCGCTGCGGACCGCCTTCAACGGCTTTGACCGCGCTCGCCTGATCGAGGTCTCGGACCCGCCCCTACTGTCCACGCCCGGCTACGAGGACAGCCGCTTGGCGCCTCGCGCCGGAGCGAAGCCCAGGCGCGCGGCGACGCGCCGGCGGCGTCCCGCCGTGACCGCGACGCGCTGATCGCGCCATCCGGGCGAGGCGGGCGCTCATGAGCAGCCATGAAAGCAAACCCAGTCGTGCGAGGAACCGTAGCGAAATGAAGCATGCCACATTTGCCGGACGTATCGTGATCGTCGGTTTTGGATCGATCGGCCAGGGGGTCTTGCCGTTGATCCTGCGCCATCTCGAGGTCGATACCGAGCAAATTACCATCGTCACCGCCGAGGATCGCGGCCGCGAGGTGGCCGAGGCGATGGGCGTGAGCTTTATCCGCGAGCCGATCACGCGTGACAACTACCGCGCGGTGCTGGAGCCGCTGTTGTCGTCGGGCGACTTTCTCGTCAACGTCTCGGTGAACATCTCGTCGGTGGCGCTGATCGAATTCGCCCGCGAGCGCGGCGCGCTTTACATCGACACCTGCATCGAGCCGTGGGTGGGCGCCTACACCGATCCTTCGCTGAGTGTATCGCAGCGGTCCAACTACGCCCTGCGCGAAAGCGCGCTGGCGCTAAAAACCTTGCCCGGCGCGCCGACGGCGGTGATGACCCATGGCGCCAATCCGGGCCTGGTTTCGCACTTCGTCAAGGTCGCCCTGCTCAACATCGCCCGCGATACCGAGCACGAAACCGATGTCCCCGGCGACCGTGCCGGCTGGGCCGCGCTCGCGCGCGATCTCGGCGTCAAGGTCATTCACATCGCCGAGCGCGATACCCAGACGGCGAACGTCGCCAAGCGACCCGGCGAATTCGTCAACACCTGGTCGATCGACGGCTTCATCAGCGAAGGCTGCCAGCCCGCGGAACTCGGTTGGGGCTCGCATGAGGCGACCTTTCCCGAGGACGGCGCCCGCCATGATTTCGGCGGCGAGGCGGCGATCTACCTCGAGCGCCCCGGCGCCGGCACCCGGGTGCGGACATGGACCCCGCTCGAAGGCCCGTTCCATGGCTTTCTAGTCACCCACAACGAGTTCGATCTCGATCGCCGACTATCTGAGCGTGCGCAACGGCCACGGCGTTAGCTACCGCCCGACCGTCCACTACGCCTATCACCCCTGTGACGACGCCGTTCTCTCACTGCATGAGCTGGCCGGCAAGAACTGGCGGATGCAGGAGACGCACCGGCTGATGATGGACGAGATCACCTCGGGCATCGACGAACTCGGCGTCCTGCTGATGGGCCACGCCAAGGGCGCCTACTGGTTCGGTTCCCGGCTGTCGATCGATGAGGCCCGCAAGCTCGCTGCCTACAACAACGCGACCAGCCTGCAGGTGGCCGTTGCGGTCCTCGCCGGCATGGTCTGGGCGATTGAAAATCCGCGCGCCGGCCTGGTCGAACCCGAAGAGCTCGATCACGCGCGGATCATGGACATCGCGAGACCTTATCTCGGCGAGGTCGTCGGCGCCTATACCGACTGGACCCCGCTCGCCGAGCGCGGCGCGCTTTTTCCGGAGCGGATCGAACCGGGCTGCCCGTGGCAGTTCCAGAATTTCCGCGTCTACTAACCTCGAACGGAAGAGGATCCGAGCGATGACCAAGAAGATCACCCGCTTCCTCGCGCAGCAGCGGCCGGCGACGCCGTGTCTGGTCCTCGATCTCGATATCGTTGCCCAGAACTACGCCAAGCTGCGTCAGGCGATGCCGGACGCCGCGATCTACTACGCGGTCAAAGCCAATCCGGCCGTAGAGATCCTGGCACGGCTCGCCCGGCTCGGCTCCTCGTTCGATGCGGCCTCGATCAACGAAATCGACATGGTCCTCGCCGCCGGTGCGGAGCCGGCGCGGATTTCGTTCGGCAATACCATCAAGAAACAGGCCGACATCGCCGCCGCCTACGCGCGCGGCGTCCGCCTCTATGCCTTCGATTCGTGGGCCGAGCTGGACAAGATCGCCGCGGCGGCGCCGGGCAGCCGGGTGTTCTGCCGCATCGCCACCAGCGGCGACGGCGCCGAGTGGCCACTCTCGCGCAAGTTCGGCTGCGAGCCCACGACCGCGGGGGAACTCCTCCGCCTTGCCGTCCAGCTCGGGCTCGAGCCCTGCGGCATCTCGTTCCACGTCGGCTCGCAGCAGCGCGATCCCGAACAATGGGATCAGGCGGTGGCGGCGGCCGCGGCGTTGTTTCGCGAGCTCGGCGACGACGGCATCACGCTCACCATGCTGAACATCGGCGGCGGCCTGCCGACCCGTTACCGCTACCGGCTGCCGAGCCTGTGCGCCTACGGCGCGACCATCCGCCGCTCGCTGCGCCGGCATTTCGGCAACCGCATGCCCGACGTCATCGTCGAGCCGGGCCGCCAGATGGTCGGCGACGCCGGGATCATCCAGACCGAGGTCGTGCTGATTGCCAAGCGTAATGACGCCGACGCGCGACGATGGATCTATCTCGACATCGGCAAGTTCGGCGGGCTGGCGGAAACGGCCGACGAGGCCATCAAGTACCCGATCCTCAGCCACCGCCGAGGTCCCGCCGATCCGGTCATTCTCGCCGGCCCGACCTGCGACTCGGCCGATGTGCTCTACGAGCGGAGCGACTACCGGCTGCCGCTTGATCTCGCGATCGGCGACAAGCTCGAAATCCGCTCGGCCGGCGCCTACACCACCACCTACGCCTCGGTGGCGTTCAACGGCTTCGAGCCGCTGCGCTGCTACTGCATTTAGACGTTGGAGGCGCCGCGCGGAGCCTACCAGGCGCCGAGCGGGGTTAGCCGGAGGATCTCGCCGTTGCTCTCGTCGGTCAGCGCGTAAACCGCGCCGTCCGGCCCCTGGACGACGTCACGAATGCGCGCGCCCATGTCGATCCGTTCCTCCTTCGTCACCCGCCTCCCGTCCAGCTCCAGGCGAACGATGGCTTTAGACGAAAGGCCGCCGAGCAGGAGGTTGCCACGCCACGGCGTGAATAACTGGCCGGTGTAAAACGTCATTCCCGACGGCGAAATAACCGGGTTCCAATAGTAGATCGCGTCGGCGAGATCAGGGCGGGTCGGCGGATCGGGAATATCGTCGCCGTTGTAGTGCCGGCCCCAACTGACCAGCGGCCAGCCGTAGTTGCGGCCGGCTTCGGGAATGTTCAGCTCATCTCCGCCCGCCGGTCCGAACTCGTCGGTCCACAGCGCGCCTGTTAGCGGATGGATCGCCGCACCCTGGACGTTGCGATGGCCGTACGACCAGATCGCCGGCTGGGCGTCCTTGCGCTGCACAAAGGGATTGTCCGAGGGGATCGATCCGTCGGGGTTGATGCGGAAAATCTTGCCGAGGCCGCTGGCGAGATCCTGCGCCGGTTCGAACTTGAAGCGCTCGCCGGTGGTCACGAACAGCTTGCCGTCCGGCGCGAAGGCGAGGCGGCCGCCGAAGTGGTTGCCGCCGTCCACCTTCGGGGTCTGGCGGAAAATGACCTCGACGTTGGTAAGCGCGGTGGCGGAGTCGTTGAGCCGGCCGCGCGCGACCGCAGTGGAGGCGCCGCCGTCGCCGGCTTCGGCAAAGGAGACATAGACCAGACGATCCCGCGCGAAGCCCGGCGACAGGGCGACATCGAGGACGCCGCCCTGGCCGTGCGCCCAAATCTTCGGAAGACCGGCGATCGGCTTGGAGACGGCGCCATTCGTGACCGTGCGCAACGAGCCTGCCCGCTCGGTCACCAGTATCCGGCCATCGGGCAGGACGGTCATCCCCCACGGGTGATCCAAACCTCGCGCCACGGTCTCGACCCGGACTTGTCCGGCCTCGGTGGACAGAACCCTTGGCTCCGCGGCCCCGGCGCATCCCGCAACAGCTATCGCCGATAAAAACAGCAAGGCGGCGATCGTGCCGAGGGAGTGTGTTGCGTAGCGTTCCGTTGGCTGAGAAGCCATCCCGGTCATCCTGCTTCGCATGTCAACTCCTGCGCGGGTCGGCCGCCGGCGTCGAGCTTGCGGACCGGTTGCGCATGCGGCGGCGAAGGAACTCCTCCGCTTTAGCGAACGCGGCGATCATGCTGTCAAGCGAGAGATGCTCGGCGACGTAGCGGTTGATTGAGTCCCTGAAGGCCGCCTTGGGATCAGGGCAGCGCGACAGGAGCTCGCGGAGAGTTTGAAGCATCGCCGCGTCGGTGTAATGCGGCACGCGCACACCCGTCACGCCGTCAACGACATAGGCGATTTCAGGGTGATGATGCGGTCCCTCCGCCGTCCGTTCGTAAGCCACGATCGGCAGGCCGTAGCACAGCGCGTGATTGACACCGAGGCCGGCGGCGCCGGTCAGAACGCAAAGATCCGCCGATTCGTGATATCCGGCGATCCGCGACTCGTTGTACTCCGCGCCCGGCAGGAAAATGGTCCGGCCGAGTTCGTCGCCGGCCGCGGCCCGCACCTGATCGGCGGCGGGACCGTCCCCGACCACCGTCAGCGCGGCACCCGGAAAATCCGCGAGCAATGCCCGAAAGATTCTGACCAACCGGGCGAAATCCTTGTCCGCGGTCATTCGGCCGACGGCGAGAAGATGCGGCCGGCCGGGCGCTTCCATGGGCGTGATCTCACCGGCCTCGCGCCTCAGCGTCCCCGCGTCGAGCGTGTTGGGGGCGACAAAAAGCCGATCGCCACCCATGAAGCGCGACAGGTAGTTCCGCCCTTCCTCGCTATAACAGATGTGCCCGTCGGCCATCGCAGAAAGCAACGCGCGCGGCCACTGGAGGATGCGTTGCCTCGCCGACGTCAGGCCCCGGTCCATGTTGAAGCCATGCGACCAGAACAACAATTTGGGGCTGCCCTTCACTCGCCGGATAAGCGGCAACAGATAGGTCGAGTCCATGTACATGGAAAATTCGGCGATGACGGCGTCCGCGCCGGTGTCGTCAATAATCGCGCGAACCGGAATATTGCAGCGATACCCGTTGGTCTTGGACGGCCATTCGAAATCGTAGCGCTTGATGAACGGGAGGTCCTCGCAGACGAGATTGTTAAATCTAAGCGGGCCAATGTTCGGAGTCCCGCTCGACGTGACGACAATCCAGCCGAACTCGTTGTACAACCGCTCGAACAACGCAAGTCTATAGTGGGGAATAACCCGCTGCAGCACGATTACGTTGAGAGACATGAAAAGCCCATTCGGGTGAGATTTATGCGCCGCCGCACATTATCGATCACCATAAAGATTATGAGGATTGAAGAAGGGGCGCAAGGCGGATGCATTACACCGTATCGGCAGGCATTGGCTCCTGGCCGCGCCTTGGCCCCCCTCATCGCCGGGCCGTGTTCGTCAATGTTTCATATAATCCGAAAGCGTGGGCGGTTCCGCTTGCAGCTGCGATGCGACCGATACGGCCGGCGGGTTGCGCCGAAGGTTCACCCCGCCGGCCGGATCGCGATGATTAGTGAGTCAGGACCCCGCCGACGTCGTCATCATCACCTTTCGCCGCAACCGAGGCAGACTTCCTGACTTCGTCCTCGTCCCACTCGATCGGCGTCAGTTCGGCGATGAGAGCCCGTTTAAGTACGTCGTCGACCGTTGCCACCGGGACGATGTTCAAACCGCGCTTGACGTTATCCGGAATTTCCGAAAGCTCGCGTTCGTTGTCTTTGGGCACCAGAACCGTCGCCAGTCCACCGCGGTGGGCGGCAAGCAGCTTCTCCTTCATCCCGCCGATCGGCAGGACCCGACCGCGCAGCGTGACCTCGCCCGTCATCGCCACGTCCTTGCGCACTGGGATCCCGGTGAGAACGGAGACGATCGACGTCACCATGCCGACGCCGGCCGACGGCCCGTCCTTCGGCGTCGCGCCTTCGGGGACGTGGACATGAATGTCCTTCGTCGAAAACACGGTGGGTGCGATGCCGAATTGGATCGCGCGGGACTGGACATACGACTTAGCTGCCTGGATCAACTCCTGCATCACGTCGCCGAGCTTGCCGGTGATGGTCATCTTGCCTTTGCCCGGAACCACGACCGCCTCGATCGACAGCAGCTCGCCGCCGACCTCCGTCCAAGCCAGTCCCGTGGTCACGCCAACCAGGTCTTCCTTTTCGGCTTCGCCGTAGCGGTAACGCTTGACCCCGGCGTACTTGACGAGGTTGCGCCGGCTGATCACGACGGACGAAGAGTTGCCCATCATGATTTCCTTGATCGCCTTACGGGTTAGGTTGGCGATCTCGCGCTCGAGGTTACGCACGCCGGCTTCGCGTGTATAATAGCGAATTAGGTCGCGCAGCGCGCTGTCCGAGATCTCCCATTCGCCGCCCTTGAGACCGTGCGCCTCGATCTGCTTTTGGATCAGGTGGCGCTTGGCGATTTCGACCTTCTCATCTTCGGTGTAGCCGGACAGCCGGATGATTTCCATCCGGTCAAGCAACGGCGGCGGCATGTTCATCGTGTTCGCCGTGGTCACGAACAGGACGTCCGACAGATCGTAGTCGACCTCAAGATAGTGGTCGGCGAAGCTGAAGTTCTGCTCGGGATCAAGAACTTCGAGCAACGCCGAACCGGGGTCGCCGCGCCAGTCGTGGCCCATCTTGTCGACCTCGTCGAGGAGGAACAGCGGGTTCGATGCTTTCGCTTTCTTCATTCCCTGGATAACTTTCCCGGGCATCGAGCCGATGTAGGTCCGGCGATGGCCGCGGATCTCAGCCTCGTCACGGACGCCGCCCAGCGACATGCGCACGAAGTTCCGCCCCGTGGCGCGCGCGATCGACTTGCCGAGCGACGTCTTGCCGACGCCGGGCGGACCAACGAGGCACAGGATCGGACCGCGCAGCTTGTTGGTGCGCTGCTGCACGGCGAGATACTCGAGGATCCGCTCCTTGACCTTCTCGAGGCCATAGTGATCGGCGTCGAGGATCTCCTTGGCGAGCCTGATGTCCTTCTTAACCTTGGTCCGCTTCTTCCACGGAATGCTCAACATCCACTCGAGATAGTTGCGCACCACGGTGGCTTCGGCGGACATCGGGCTCATCGAGCGGAGCTTCTTGAGCTCAGCCGATGCCTTTTCGCGCGCTTCCTTGCTCAGCGCCGTCTTCTTGATGCGCTCTTCGAACTCGCTGGCCTCGTCGCGACCGTCCTCGGTCTCGCCGAGTTCCTTCTGGATCGCCTTGAGCTGCTCGTTGAGGTAGTACTCGCGCTGGGTTTTCTCCATCTGCCGCTTGACCCGGCTGCGGATACGCTTTTCCACCTGAAGGACGCCAATTTCGGCCTCCATGTGGGCGTAGACTCGCTCCAGCCGCTCGCCGACGCCGGCGATCTCCAGCAACTCCTGTTTGTCGACGATCTTCAAAGCCAAGTGCGACGCCACCGTATCGGCGAGCTTGCTCGGATCATCGATTTGATTGACCGAGACCAGAACCTCCGGCGGAATCTTCTTGTTGAGCTTGATGTACTGTTCGAACTGCCCGACCACCGAGCGCGCCAGCGCTTCCAGTTCGCGAGTCTCGCCATCCGTATCTTCGAGCGCGTGCGCCTCAGCCTCGAAAAACTCCTCGCGGTCGGTGAACCGGTCAATGCGCGCCCGCTGACCACCTTCGACCAGAACCTTCACGGTGCCATCCGGCAACTTGAGCAACTGCAACACGGTCGAGACCGTCCCGACCATGAAAATGTCATTGGCCGCGGGATCGTCCTGAGCCGCATTCTTCTGCGCGACAAGCAGGATCTGCCGGTCATCCTTCATGACATCCTCAAGCGCGCGCACGGATTTGTCGCGCCCGACGAACAAGGGCACGATCATGTGCGGAAACACGACGATGTCGCGCAGAGGAAGGACTGGATAGGGGCTCGTTTTGCTGGTCACGATGCGAAGGCCTCTTTGCCTCTGGCTAACGTTGGCCGTTACGACGAACGCTAGGCTTTATCGACGGAAGGGCCCGGATTGGCCTCTTTGCGTAAGGTGGCCGCCTCGGACGGAGAGGTCAAGGCCACCCCGAATCAGGGCAAAGGACGAAATAGGGCGCGCGACCAAGCAAGCGAGCGAGCCGCCCTGAAGGCGGCTAAGTGGTCTGATCCTGACGCTTGAGTCCTCAAGCGTCAGGTGAATCAGCCCGCCGGATCAACCGGTTGGTGGTTCAATTCAGCTGACGGATGGGTACCATCCGTCAGCAGCGAACCACTAGGCGCTGCTGCCGACGTCGCCTCGGCGATCGGCGTAGATGTAGAGCGGCTTTGCTTGTTCCTCGGCGACTTCCCGGTTGATGACGACCTCTTCGACGCCTTCGAAACCGGGCAGATCGAACATCGTGTCGAGCAGAATGCTCTCGAGGATCGATCGCAAGCCGCGCGCGCCGGTCTTCCGCGCGACCGCGCGGCCGGCCACGGTTTTTATCGCGCCTTCGGTGAACTCGAGACGCACCCCCTCCATCTCGAACAGGCGCTGATACTGCTTGACGAGCGCGTTCTTCGGCTTGGTGAGGATTTCCACGAGCGCCGCATCGTTGAGGTCATCGAGCGTCGCCAACACCGGCAGCCGGCCGATGAACTCGGGGATGAGACCGAATTTCAGCAAATCCTCGGGCTCGACACCCTTGAGGATCTCGCCGGCCTGCCGCTCGTCGGGCGCGCGAACATCGGCCCCGAAGCCAATTGTCGTGCCCTTGGATCGGGCCGAGATGATCTTTTCGAGGCCCGAGAAGGCGCCGCCGCAGATGAACAAGATGTTGGTCGTGTCGACCTGGAGGAACTCCTGCTGCGGATGCTTACGGCCGCCCTGCGGCGGGACGCTCGCGACCGTGCCTTCCATGATCTTCAACAGGGCCTGCTGCACGCCCTCGCCAGAGACGTCACGGGTGATCGAAGGGTTGTCCGACTTGCGCGAGATCTTGTCGACTTCGTCGATGTAGACGATGCCGCGCTGGGCCCGCTCGACGTTGTAGTCGGCCGACTGTAGCAACTTCAGGATGATGTTTTCGACGTCCTCGCCGACGTAGCCGGCCTCGGTCAGAGTCGTCGCGTCCGCCATCGTGAACGGCACGTCGAGGATCCGCGCCAGCGTCTGCGCCAGCAGCGTCTTGCCGCAGCCTGTCGGGCCAATGAGCAGGATATTCGACTTGGCAAGTTCGACGTCGTTGTTCTTGGCGCCGTGGTTGATGCGCTTGTAGTGATTGTGCACGGCGACCGACAAGATCCGCTTGGCACGGTCCTGACCGATGACGTAGTCGTTAAGCACCGAGCAGATTTCGTGAGGCGACGGCACGCCGTCGCCGGATTTCACCAGCCCGCTCTTGTGCTCCTCGCGGATGATGTCCATGCACAGTTCGACGCACTCGTCACAAATGAACACCGTCGGACCGGCGATCAGCTTGCGCACCTCATGCTGGCTTTTTCCGCAGAACGAGCAGTAAAGCGTATTCTTGGAATCGCTACCCGCGGATTTGCTCATATCATTTTCCGTAACAGGGCCGCCTCCACGCCGAACATGTTAGCCATCCGCATGTTATTCGCACAATCCCCAAAAAATCGTCAATTGCGGAGGCGAGACGTAAAGGGGCCGCGCACCTAATCACTTTGGTCCTTTTCCGACCGCCGGACCATCGTCGCCATCGCGCAACGGACGCATCGTCACGACCTCGTCAACAAGCCCAAAATCGCGCGCTTCTTCCGGGCTCATGAAGCGATCTCGCTCCACCGCCGCCTCGATGACGTCGACCGGCTGCGAGGTGTGCCTGACATATATGTTGTTCAGCCGCGCTCTCAGGGCAAGGATCTCGCGGGCGTGGATCTCGATATCGCTCGCCTGGCCCTGGAAGCCGCCGGATGGCTGATGCACCATGATCCGCGCGTTCGGCAGCGCGTAGCGCTTGCCGGGGCTACCCGCCGCGAGAAGAAGCGAGCCCATGGACGCAGCCTGACCAATGCATACCGTCGACACCGCGGGACGGATATACAGCATCGTATCGTAAATGGCCAGTCCCGAGGTCACGATCCCGCCGGGGGAATTGATGTAAAAAGAGATGTCCTTGTTGGGGTTCTCGGACTCCAAAAAAAGCAGCTGCGCGCAAATCAGGCTCGAGACCTCGTCGTTGACTGCACCGGTCAAGAAAACAATCCGCTCCTTGAGCAGCCGCGAGTAGATATCATAGGCCCGCTCGCCGCGGTTCGTGGTCTCGACCACCATCGGGATCAGCATATTCACCGCCGCCTTTGAGTCAATTTCACTGAATTCGGCTTCATTTCGTATACGCCCCAATTTCAGCGCGTCCCATAGTATGGGGTCGTGCCGGCCGGATGAAAAGTAGGCGGCTACGCCGACGGCGCGGCGCTTGCCGGTGTTTCGTCCTGATCCAAGGCCAACAGCTCGGCAACCGCAATATCGCGCTCCGAGACCTTTGCCATCTCAAGCGCGAAATCGACAACCTTGTCTTCCAGCAGCGGGGCCGACAGTGACTCCCTGGCGCTATCGTTATTGCGGAAAAACTCGATGACCGTCTTTTCCTGGCCCGGGTAGCGACGCGCCTCGGTCATGATCGCCTTGCTCAGCTCCTCCGCCGTCACCTGGACATTGTTGGCGCGGCCGACCTCGGCGAGCAGCAGGCCGAGGCGCACCCGCCGCTCGGCGAGCGCGCGGTATTCCGCCTTCTGCTCGTCGCTCAACGCCGCATCGGCCGCCGGATTCGGCTGCTCGTCGTGCCCATGATCGTGGCCGTGATGCGCGTGATCGTGATCGTGATCGTGGTCATGGTCATGGTCATGGTCATGGTCATGGTCATGGCCGGGCGCGGCGTGATCATCATGGTCGTGGTTGTCATCGTCGTCGTGATCGTGAGTTTCCGCCGGCGCCGCGTCCTTGCTCGCGAGCTGGCGGACGACGCTCGCGTACTCGCTGTCGACTAGGCCCGTCGGCACCGCGAACGTATTGTCCTCGGCAAGCCTGTCGAGCAGCTTGCGTTTCAGGTGAACTCGCGACAGCGACTTGAGCTCGCGGGCGTGCTCCTCGCGGATGGTGGCCTTCAGCGCATCCACGCTTTCGGCGCCCAGGCTTTTAGCGAAATCATCGTCGATCGTGACCGGCTGCGGTTCACGGATCTCTTTCACATCGATCTCGAACACCACCGGTTTGCCGCGCAACGCCTCGTTGGGAAAGCCGTCGGGGAAGCTCAGCGCGAGCTCGGTGTGTGCGCCCCCGGTCAAACCGGTCAGGCCCTCCTCGAACCCGGGAATGAAGCCGCCGGCGCCGAGCTCGACCTCGTAGCCGTCGCCGCGGCCACCTTCGAACTCTTCGCCGTCGATCCGGCCGACAAAATCGATGATAACCTGATCGCCCTGTTGCGAGGCGCGCGGCGCGGCCAAGGCCGTCCACTGCTTGCGGATATCGGCGAAGCGCGACAGCGCCTTGTCGACTTCGCTTTCCTCGGGCGCCGCGACCAGCCGCTCAAGCTCGATAGCGGCGAAGTCCGGCATCTGGATTTCCGGCAACACTTCGACCGCCATCTTGTATTGGAGGTCACCGCCGGGCTCGAACGACGTGATCTCGATCTTCGGCGTCAACGCCGGGCGAAGCCCGCGCTCGGTCATGACATCCACCGACGACGCCTGGATGGTCTCCTCAAGCACCTCGCCACGCAGCGCCTCTTCGTAACGCTTGCGCAGGAGCGACATCGGCACCTTGCCGGGACGAAAGCCCGGCAGGCGAACGTTGCGCGCCAGACTGACCAGCCGTGTCGTCATCTTCTGTTCGATGTCGGCGGCGGGAACCGCGATGCTGAACTCGTGGGTGAGGTCGTTGAGCTTGTTTTCTGTAACTTGCATGGACGGATCGACAATCGCTGTGGCTGATGGGATGGGGTTGCTCGGCAAACAGGACATCGGGTTCGCGGCTGGACCAGATCGGGCTTCATGGTGCGGGCGGAGGGATTTGAACCCCCACGACTTGCGTCACAGGTACCTAAAACCTGCGTGTCTACCAGTTCCACCACGCCCGCGCGTGCCGGTGGATACCGTGCAGTAAGCGCATTTAGGCGACAATGCTCCGCGGGCGCAACCGCCCGCGCTTATTCTTATCTTACAATTGCACCTCTTGTCTCGCTTTGAGAGCTCTTTCATCAGGTCCGGCGGCTCGCCGCGCGTGCCGAGGCGCCAACTTTAAGCCTTGAGGAGTGTGCGCATCTGCGAAGACAACGCCGGCTTGCCGGTGGAGCGATAGCTTTCGTGGTTGGCGTCGATCCGCGCCAGGTCATAGCGATAGTTGATCATCATCCCGGCCGCTTGCTCCAGACCCTTCGCCGAGCGGTCGGCCATCCAGTTCAGCCGCTCCATGCGCGCGCCGTTGCTCAAATGAAAGTGCGCGACCGGATCGCGCGCCATCCCCCGGGAACGCTTTTCGAGCACAAGATACCGCGCGCACAGGCGCATCAGCGGCGCCTTGAGCGCCTTCACCAGAGCCGGATCATCCGCCCACGCGGAGCCCTCCAGTGTTTCCTTGAACCACCCCTTGACCCCGCGCGTCACGCCGCTCGCGGTGCTGATCGCCTTGCGCTCCGTCGGCAGGACCAGTTCGGGGTCGCCCTCCGCCATGCGGCTCCGCAGCCACGGCATGAAGCCCGGAACCGGCGACAAGGTGGCGAAGATCTTCAGTTTCGGAAATTCGTGCGAGAGCCGGTCCACGACCCGCTTGATCAGGAAGTTGCCGAAGCTGATGCCGCTCAAGCCACGCTGAGCGTTCGAGATAGAGTAGAAGATCGCGGAATTGGCCTCGTTCGGGTCGTGAACCGGCGCCGACGGATCGAGCAGACTTTGCACGTTGTCCGCCATCCCCTCGACCAGGGCGACCTCGACGAAGATCAACGGCTCATCCGGCATCCGGAGATGGAAAAACGCGAAGTAGCGGCGATCGAAGTCAAGCCGGTTTTTGAGATCCTTCCAGCTTTCGATCGCGTGGACCGCTTCGTAGGCGATGAGCTTTTCGAGCAAGGCGCCGGATGCGCTCTCCCAGGTGATGCGCCGCAGTTCTAGAAGGTCGACGTCGAACCACAGCGCCAACAGGGCCTTGAGGTCGTCGTCGAGAGAGGCGAGCACCGGGTCGTCGGCCGCGAGCGGGATCAGTTCGGCGCGGAGGTTGACCAGGATCTTCACGCCCTGGGGCAGGCTGCTGAACTGTCTTAGCAGGCGCAGCCGGGGCGGGTTAAGGGTCCGACGCAGTGCCGCGCGCGCCGCACGCCATTCCTCCCGCGTCTCGGCGGCCTGAACGGAGCTGAGCGCCTCGTCGATTGCCGCACTGGACAAGTCGAAATCCTCGGCCAAAACGCGCAGGAACCGCTCCCGCCCGTTGCGGTCCAGGGCGAGGTAGGCCCGGCCGAGCGCGGCGGCGCGGGCGCGGGCCGAGACCTCGCCGCCACGGCCCTCGAGGCAGGCTTCCATCTGCTGGCGCAGCCGGTCGATATCTTCCCCCGGCAGATCCGGCCGCAGGCTGGCGGCGTCGGCGTCATACGCCGCACCCGCGATCGTTTGCCAGCGGACGCGCAAGGTCCGTAGCGCCTGCTTGAAAAATCCGCTGGCCTCATCTGTCTTGGCCGTCTGCGCGGGGATGTCCGTCAGCGCTATGTCTCGGCTCGCCGGCAGCATGGTTCTTCAGTCCCCTGATAGTTGGTTGCGGTTTTCGAAGTCCGTGAGGACGATTGGCAGTGCCGCGATGACGTCCTCGGCGATCAAGCCCCGGCCATAAAGCGCGGCCGCCTGGCCATGAAGCCAGGTCGCGGCACATCCGGCCATGAAGGCGTCCATCCCCTGGGCCATCAGCCCAAGGATGATGCCCGCGAGCACGTCGCCCGTACCGGCCGTCGCCAGGGTCGGCGGCGCGCCGGTGTTGATGACCGCGCGGCCGTCTGGCGCCGCAATCACGCTGTCGGCTCCTTTCAAGACGATGACCGCGCCGGAGAGGGCGGCGGCGGCGCGCGCCCGGCCAACCTTGTCGCCATCCGTCGCAAACAACCGGGAGAACTCGCCCTCGTGCGGCGTCAACACGCAAGGCCCGCGAATGGCTCCGAACAGCCTCTCCGGCTCGCCCGCGAACACCGTCAGCGCATCGGCGTCGATGACGCAGCGCTTTTCGAGCCGCAGCGCCGTCAGCACGTAGTCCTGAACCGCGGGGAGGGTCCCGGCGCCCGGCCCCAACAAGACCGCGTTGCGCCGCGGATCGTCGATGAGCTCCGCGAACGCGCCGGCGTCCTCGATCGCGGTGACGATGGTTCCCGGCGCGCCGGCGGCATAAATGGGCCAGACGTCGGGCTTCGCCGCGATCGTGACCAGGCCGGCGCCGGTTCTTCGCGCCGCCTCCGCCGCCAGTCGCCCGGCGCCGGTCATGACGCCGCCGAGCACGACGGCGTGGCCCCGGCCATACTTGTTTCCGCCGGCATCGAGCGCGGGGAAGTCTCGCGCCCAAAACTCGGCGCCGTTGCGGCGGGCTCGCGGTTCAATCCCGGCCAGGACATGTTCGGGGATGCCGATGTCGGCGATGACGAGATCGCCGCAACGCGCCTTGCCCGGAAGCAGGTAGTGGCCCGGCTTGGCCCGGAAGAAGGTGACGCAGAGCCGGCACCGCGGCGCATCGCCGAGAATCTCGCCGGTATCGCCGTGCACGCCGCTCGGCACATCGACGCCGACGCAGTCCAGCCCGCGCGCGTTGACAGCCTCGATCAGCGCCAGCGCCGCGCCGGCGGGCGGGCGCTGCAAGCCGGCGCCGAACAAGGCGTCGACGACCAGCGGGTCATGATCGAGCAGCTCGGGCGTCAGCGGCCGGATCGGCTGTTTCCATCGCCGCGCGTTAAGGGCGGCATCGCCCTTCAGGCTCGCGACATCGCCCAGCAGGCCGAGACGGACCGGCCAGCCTTCGGCGGCGAGCAGCCTTGCCGCGACAAAGCCGTCACCGCCGTTGTTGCCGGGACCGCAGGCGACGGCGAGCGGACGCGGCGACCAGCGGCGCCGGATCTCGCGCGCGAGGGCGCCGCCGGCGGCCTCCATCAGGCTCTCGCCGGTGACGCCCGCCGCGATCGCCGAGGCGTCCGCGCGGTACATCTCGTCGACCGTCAAAAGAGCGTTTTTCGACCCAGGCATTCCTTCGCTTCCTCAGAGTGCGTGGTCACGGCGAGCCGCTGGCTCGGACCTTTCCGACAGCCTATAAGAAGCCCATGTCAATCGCCATGCCAAGTATCGGGATCTCGCCGGGCCGCGGCTCATGAACGTCATTGTACTCGGCGCCGGCGTGGTCGGCGTCGCCACCGCGTACTACCTGAGCCGCGCCGGTCACGAGGTCATTGTCGTCGAGCGCCAAGCCGGCCCGGCGCTGGAAACGAGCTTCGCCAACGGCGGCCAGATCTCGGCCAACCACACCACGCCCTGGGCGACGCCGGCGACGCCGCGCAAGGCGCTCAAGTGGCTCGGACGGACCGACGCGCCGCTTCTCTTTCATCTTCGCCTCGATCCCGCGCTATGGGCGTGGACCGCGCGTTTTCTCGCCAATTGCACCGGCGAGCGGATGCGGACCAACATCCGCCGGGCGATGCGGCTCGCGCTCTACAGCCGGCGAGAACTGATCGCGCTGCGCGAGGCGACCGGGCTCGAATACGACCAGGTCACGCGCGGCATCCTGCATATCTTTCGCTCCCGGGCGGACTACGAGGAGGCACTGCCGCAGGTCGAGCTGATGAATCGGATGGGCTGCATTCGCCGCGTCATCGACGTCGAGGAATGCCTGGACCTCGAACCGGCGCTGGCCCACGTCCGCGACGAGCTCGTCGGCGGCATCCACAGCCCCAACGACGAAAGCGGCGATGCCTACAAGTTCACCACCGGGCTGGCCGAGATCTGCGCCGGCCAGGGGACCCGCTTCCACTTTGGCACGACGGTGAACGCGCTGGTCGTGGCGGGCGGGCGTTTTTGCGCCGTCGAGACCTCCGCCGGCGCGATCGAAGCCGACGTCTGCATCGTTGCTCTCGGAAGCTATTCGCCGCTGCTGCTCAAGCCGATCGGGATCAAGGCGCCGGTCTATCCGGCCAAGGGCTACTCGCTCACCATTCCGCTGACCGGCGGCGAGAACAGCGCGCCGGTCGTCAGCCTCATCGACGACGAGGTCAAGATGGTCTACAGCCGAACTCGGCGATCGGCTGCGGGCGGCGGGAACGGCGGAGTTCACCGGTTACGACGACCGCGTCAACGACGCCCGGGCGCGCTTTTTGTTGGCCAAGGCGATGGCCCTATTTCCCGACTGCGGCGATCCGGCGCGAGCTGAGTTCTGGGCCGGCTTGCGCCCGGCCACGCCGGACGGCTCGCCGGTGATCGGGCGCACACGCTACGACAACCTGTTTCTCAACACCGGCCACGGCACCCTCGGCTGGACCATGGCCTGCGGCTCCGGGCGGATCGTCGCCGACATGATCTCGGGCTCCGAGCCGGGGTACACCTTCGACGATTTGAGCATCGACCGGTTCGCCTAGAGCCGCTGGCGGGAGGCCGGTGAGCGTCCGGAGAGCGCCGCGCCCTCTTGCGGGCACGGACACTGTTGCGCTATTTTGCCTCCGCTCGGCGATACACTTCGCCGGAAGCCCGCGCGCCCGTAGCTCAATGGATAGAGCACCTGACTACGGATCAGGAGGTTAGGGGTTCGAGTCCTCTCGGGCGCGCCAATAAAAACAGCAGCTTAGAAACTCCCTCGAAATTGTTTGGCACCGATTTGGCACCGCGCCAAGATCCGTAAGATCTCACCATCCCCCATTTTCCAGGATCTAGGGCTAGTGGGGATAACGGCCACAGCCCCTGCCCCGTCGGCGTGGTAGCATGCAGTTACCTATGGAGGAAACCACCACAAACCAGGTTCGAACGGGTTTTGTCGACGGAAATCCTGCCGGTTCGAACCGGTTCCCCGACCTGCTCACCGTCGGCCAAGCCAGCCAATATCTTCATGCCAAGGGGCTGGATCGCACCACGAAGACCATCCGCAAATGGTGCCGCTTGGAGCACATCGAGACGAAGAGCAACACGATCCCGGGCGGGCCGAAGTGGCTCATCGTTCGCTCGACGCTCGATGCGAAGATCGAAGAAGAGAAAGTCATCGAAGCCGCACTCAAGCAGAAAACCGGTTCATACCAGTTCGAACCAGTTCGCGTGGAAACCAGTTCGAACCAGTCCGAACCGGTTTACAATCATGATCTCGTAAAGACACTCGCTCAACAAATCATCGAAAAGGATAAGCAGCTTGAGAATGCCCACAGCAGGGAGATTGAATTAACGAAGATCATCGCCAGCCAGAATGAAAAGCATCATGAGCTCGCGCGTGACATGGCGCAGCTCGGCATCACCATCGGTAACGCGTTGCGACTGAACTCGGGTGACGCTGGTTCGAACCGGTCTGGCCAGGATCAGCGAGAAGAGGTGAGAGCGACAGTCGCCGAGAACGAGGCGCCGACGATCAGGACACAGCCGCCGGCGATCCCCACTCCTTCGGCGGCGACGTCGCAAACTCCTACGAACCACGCTGAACCGGGGGTGCGGCAGTATGAGGAACCCAGGTACGACGACCGCGCTACAGCTCGCACCAATCATCCGACTTGGAACACTTCACCCGAGCGAGAAGAGACCACAGAGGCGGCAGCCTTCGACAAGGTCAACGAGAGCTGGGAGCCGCCGGTTCCCCCATCAAACGATCAGCAACAACCTATGAAACACCGTGACACTGCCGAGGTCGAGTACCCGCCCCGGTACGGTGACTTCCGACGCGACAGGCAAGGGGATAACGCGACTCCGCATTCCCATCAGCCCGGTGTACAATAGTCCCTATGGAACGGGCCTTCAACCAAGGGGGGCACATCGCCGATCTGTTGTCGAAGAAGCAGTTCCGCCTACAGCCCCGCTTCACCATCATCCACCATCCGATTCGAGAGAAGTTCGGGTTGTCATTGTCGACCTACGCGGTGATCGACAGCATCCATCAACTCTCCCACCGGCCCGACTACCCATGGTGTACGACACCGAAGGACAAGCTCGCCGACTTCCTCTCCTTCAGCCGGCGTACCGTCTTCAACGCGATCAGCGAGGGCATCGAGAAGGGCCTCATCGAGAAGAACGACCGCGGCGACCTCCGTTCGACGAGCCAATGGATCGAGAACGTCGTCCTCTACAACTCAAAATCCGAGTAGAGAACTGATAGTGCAAATTTTGCACTCGTGGTGCAGTGACCCCGGATTGCTGTGGATAACTCAAAAACCATGGTGCAAGTTTTGCACCATCGAAGTGCAAAGTTTGCACCTGAAAAGTGCACTTTTTGCACTACACTATAAATATATATATCTACATGATAAATACATAACGCAGCGCTTTTCCAAAAAGCCACACGAAGACTAAGTGGGGAAGTTAGAAACTCAACCCAGTTGCATACTTTGACTTCTTATGATTGGAACTTCATCTAATCACCGCGACGCCTGGAACGAGATCCTCCGCATCGTGGCCCGGCCGAAGTGGCGCGGCCCAGGGCCAAAGCCGTCCGAGGACGAGACCATGGACATGGTCGTCGACAAGCTCAAGCGTATGCGGCGGGAGGAGAAGGAAGGAATGGATAGCCACTAGGTTGTGGTGGCTATCCACTGTACAACCTGATTTCTTTGGGTATGATACAGGTACTATGACTCACCAGGAACCGATCACAACGCACGAGTACGCCTACTCCGCCGTCTTCGAGCCGGCGGATGAGGGCGGGTACGTGGTTACCTTTCCCGCCATTCCAAACCTTGCGACTCAAGGGGAGAGCCTCGACGAGGCCCGGGAGATGGCTGCCGACTGCCTCCGCTGCTATCTCGAAGGCCGCGTGAAGGATGGCCTTCCGCTCCCCGAGAGTGAGCATGACCGAACAGAGGCGATCCGAAGCCAGATCAAGGTAAATTTGCAGGCGGTATGAGCCGCCTGCCAACGCTGAGCGCCCGCAAGGTCATCAAGGCGCTCCAGCGTGGCGGGTTCTATGTGGATCATACGACCGGGAGCCACTATCGCCTCAAGCATCAGGACGATCCTACGCGCACGACCGTCGTGCCGTTTCATACGGGGGACATCAAGCGGCCACTTCTGCGAGCCATTCTCGACCAGGCCGGCCTTACGACGGAGGAGTTCCTTGAGCTCCTCTAGGCCGTGGAGCATCAACCATGACGACCGAGCTATGCCGCATTGAAGTCGAGCCCGATGACGACGCCTGGCACGCCTACTGTCCGGCACTCGTCCGGTACGGCGGCGCCACCTGGGGGGCGACCCGGGACGAGGCCCTCGAGAACATCCGGCAGGTGATCGAGATGGTTGTTGCTGACCTCAGCGAGACCGGTTGAGGCCCTGGCTGAGGCGCATTTCCTCCCTCGCAAACGTTCTTTGCTCGTGGCCGCCAGCCGGACATCAAGATCCCGCAGTGACGCACAGCGATCGCGTCTGTGACGGTCACTTGACCGCATCGGCAGGTATGATACATTGATTAATGTTAATTAGTATTGATTAATCGGAGGGCCGCATGGCTCGCCAGAAACAGCCTATGGTTCGACACCTCCCCATCACCAAAGCCCGCATCAATCTCGGCGACGTGGTTAAGCGTGTGCACCGGGACAAGGAGTACATCGTCCTTGAAAAGGGTGGCCTTCCCGTTGCCGCCATCATGGATATCGACGAGTTCGAGGACTACCTCGAGCTCCAGGATCCCCAGGTGAGCCGGATCATCGTGGAAGGCACGAAGGAATACCTGGCCGGCAAGAGCAGGCCCGCCGAGGATCTTCTCGCTGAGCTCGAGGAAGAGGAGCGCGAGAGCGCCGCAGAGGCGGCTCGATAACCTTCACCATCCGGTATGGCAGGTTCATTCGTTGTCCGCACAAACCCGCGCTTTGACCGCTTCGCCAAAGCGCTCCGGAAGCAGCATCCGGATTTCACCGCGCATTACCGCGACTGCGTCGAGATCCTGCAGGCCGATCCGTACAACATGACCGGCGTGCACACGATCAAGAAGCTTACCAACGTCCCACGCGGGGAGGGCCAGTACCGCCTACGCCTGCGACGGTGGCGCTTCCGCTACGACATCTACGACGAAACCGTCCTGTTGTCCTACTGTGGCCTTCGGGACGAGAGCACCTACCGGTAAGCTTGGCCGCGCGAAGCATGTTACGAGGCGGCTCGTGGCGCCCGTAAAGGACATGCTGGTCGGCCGCCTGCCGTAACGAACGCCGACATCCACCGATAACAGCAGAAAACGTCGCGATCCGCGCCAAACGTCGCAAATTATGGGTGGGCATACATGGTATGCCCACCCCGAAACGTGCTCATTCGCCGAAATACGGCGGAACTGCAACCCAACAACCTCCCGCCAACCGTCGCGCTAGCGCCCGACCCCACCCCATTTCCAATCTCTAGCCGCGCTTGGCTTCGGGCTTCGTCTGTCAAAAAGACATCCTCGCCAAATGCGGTGGGGTCGGGCGCTAGCGCTTGCTCGGTTTTGCGAAGCCAATCGCGTCCGCGGTGCGGTGCTCTTGGGCAAAACCGGCACCGACGGTTGGCGGGGAACCGGCTTTGAACAACCGGCACTACGGGCTCGCGGTGCCCCGTATCAGGTTTAAGGTACGGGTGTCGACGGCAGGGTGTACCGACCAGAAGGGTTTGTTGGGCGAGAGGATCGGGAAAATGAGCAACAACCTAAGTCCCCAGGGAATGCATGACGCACGAGCGGAGATCGCCAACGAATGGGTTCGCGGCCTATTCATCATGAATGGAGGGGGAGCCGTCGCTTTGCTAGCCTTTCTTCAGGCGATTTGGAACGAGTTCACCTTCTCTGGCTTCATGGATAACAATTGGACTCTGCGGAATGTCTTTAGGCGTGCTAGCGGCAGGCACAGTAAACTTGTTTCGCTATTTCAGTTCAAAAGCACATCAAGACGAGAAAAAGTGCAAGGAAACGTATTGGAGATGGGCCTTCCTCGGCGCAACATGGATATCTCTTGTTACATTCTTTGTCTCCTCGCTCATCGTTTCTTTCGGTGTTTGGCATTCTCTACCGACCTGACGCCAAGAAGCCCACAACCGAACGCTCATTGTAGGCTGGCGCAAAAGGCAACGGGCGCACGAATTTCGGTGGGGCCACTGGTAGGCGGCACGACAATTCTCCGTCACATCGCCCACCTCAAAACGCAACCGCACATCGGCCGCCCGGGCCGGGTAACGGGCACGCGCGTGCTCCATACGGCCCAGGCTCGGCCCGAGGAGTTTTAACACTGGGCAGCGCTTCGAGAAAAAGAAGCCCCGCAGGAGCAACGCGCTCCTGCGGGGTGATACGAATGCTTCATGGGCTCACGGGCTCAACGAGCTTGCGGAGCACCGCCTCGTCGACCGTGTCCGGCTGCTCACCGTCCCACTCGCGGATGACCACCGTCCCACGGTCACCCCGCCCCCTGCGTCCTGCCACTCATACACCATGGCACAACGTGATACACAATCTACGCACCATAAACGTGCGCATCCCCAAGCACCTCAAGAACGGGCTCGAGCAGCTCGCGCGCAGCACGAGCCGCTCGAAGTCCTTTCTCGCGGTCGAGGCGCTCGACAACTACCTCCAGGCCAATACCTGCAGTGGCGAAGATCGAGGAGGCGGTCGCCACGCTCGATCCGGCGCTTACACCATTCCGCACGAAAGCGTCGAGGCATGGTGCGTCGTGAACACGGACAGGAGCTACCGAAACCAACCGCATAGCCTATGCCTGTGCGCTGGTCAGAACTCGCCCTTGCCCATCTCGAGGCCCTCCGCATCTACCTCGCACAGCACAGCGAGCGGGCATCGGCGACGATCGTGCTCACCATCTTCGCCCATATCGACCACCTGAAAACCCAGCCGCACATCGGCCGCCCGGGCAGGGTACCGGGCACCCGCGAGCTCCTCACCCGCCCGGGCCCTTCATCGTGCCGTACCGCGTCAAGGGCGAGGTTATCGAGATCCTCCGCGTGCTCCATACGGCCCAAGCCTGGCCCGAGGGCCTCTAGCGACGGGCATACGAACGAGACCAAAAGAAACCCCGCAGGAGCGACGCGCTCCCGCGGGGTGATACGAATGCCTCATGGCCTCACGGCTTCAACGAGCCGAGCACCGCCTCCTCGACCGTGTCCGGCTGTTCACCCTCCGGAAGATCACAGACGCCGCACGAAGAACGAACGAGCGAGGAAGGGAAGCATCGCAAGCGCCGCCGCCCTGCCCGGCTCATCGCCGTCGAGCATGAGCGAGACTTGCCGCACCCCGGCCTCGCGGAGCAGGGCAACCTGCTCGTCCGCGATCGAGCTGCCCATGAGCGCCACGACCGGCACCCCGAGCCCGTGGAGCCGCATGGCGCCGAAGTAGCCCTCGACCACGACCACGTGCTCGATCGGCCGCGCCAGGCGCGACAGGTTGAACAAGACCAGCGACTTTCCGAACTTCGGCGGCAGGAGGTACTTCTCGACCTCGTCCGGCACGTCGTCGTCGGCCCAGCGGCCGGCGTATGCGACGAGCTCGCCGTCCGCGTCATGGATCGGGATCGCGATCCGGCCCTTCATCATCCCCCGGTCGCAGTACCCAAGCTCGAAGTGCTGGATAAGGGAGGCGGACAGCCGGCCCAGGAGGTACGGGTGCTCCGGATCGAGCTTGAGCCGGAAGGAGAGCGGCGGATTGCGCTCCGGACGCTCTTGCGGCGCTGCCTTTTCCCGTGCGGTCACCGTTTTGGCCGCCTTTGGGGCCGCCTGAGGCGCGACAGGCGCCGTTTCCGGCCTCTTCGGGGCCTTGGCTGTGTTTCGCCCGCTTCGGGGCGTCTCGGCGGCTTCTGTGCGCTCCGAGAGGCTGATACCCGAGGCCTCGGCGACAATCACCGCCGCCTCACGCAGGTCGCAGCCCTCGAGCTTGGCAACGAAGTCGAGCACGTTGCCCTTGGCGCCGCAGCCGAAGCAGTGGAACCCACCCTTCTTGAGGTTCACCTTGAACGAGGGCTTGGTCTCCTCGTGGAAGGGGCAGAGCGCGGAGCGCTCATCGCCGGTGCCTTTCAGGTCGATATCGTAGCGGCGAAGCACCGCCTCGAACGAGGCATTGTCTTTAACAAAGCGAAAGTCAATGAACTGGCCCATCTCTGGATCCTCTATGCAGTGATGTCTGCATAAAGCGTACAGGAACGGGCAAAAGAGACGCATTGACAGCCCGTGTATTACACGGTCGTGTGACTTGGCGTATCCGTATATACTGAGACTATTGGATCTGTGCCGGCGTACTTCGCGGCCAGTATCCTGTTCTGGGCCTACTGCCCTCGCAAAAGAGGGTTTGGGAACACGAAGACGCACACGGCAGACGTCTTCTCGTCCCATCGCTTGGAGGCATCCCGCTCGACACCAAGGGAATGTGCCGCACGGGAAAACGCCGCTCCCGTCCCAAGGAGCACGCGCGTTTCAGACGGGATGCTGGCCCTGGACTATGGCTTCAGACGACCTCTTGATCGGCATGCGTACCGGCGTCTACGGCAGTGGCGCGCCGATTTCGCTGTCCCAGCCCGACCGGCTGCGCCACACCTACGCGATCGGCCAGACCGGCACCGGTAAGTCGACGCTGCTCAAACACCTCATCCTCCAGGACATCCATGCCGGCCGGGGGTGTGCGCTCCTCGACCCGCATGGCGACCTTGCCCGCGAGATCCTCGAGCACATTCCGCCTGAGAGAAGCGACGACCTCGTCTACTTCAACCCGGCCGACCGCGACCATGTGCCGGCACTCAATCTCCTTGCCGGCGTGCCGCCGGCAAGAGCGTGACCGCACGGCCTCCGAGATCGTCTCGACCTTCCGCTACCTCTGGGCCGATACCTGGGGACGGGGCCGCATGCAGTACGTGTTCAAGAACACGGTCGCGGCCCTGCTCGACTTTCCCGAAGACCCCGGCACGAGCCTCCTTGGCATTCCGCGGATGTACGCCGATACCGACTACCGCCGGCGGATCATCAAGCACATCAGAAACGAGAACGTCCGCCGGTTCTGGGAGGTGGAGTATGCGAGCTACCCACGGAGCTTCGAGGTCGAGGCGATCTCGCCGATCCAGAACAAGGTCGGCCAGTTCCTGCTCTCGACCACGCTCGCGAACATCCTCGGCCAGGTCAAATCGACGATCGACCTGTCGTTCGTGATGAACACCAAGCGGATCTTCCTCGCCAACCTGTCGAAGGGCGATCTTGGCGAGGATGATGCGAACCTGCTCGGCTCGCTCCTTTTCACCGCCTTCTACCTTGCCGCGCTCAAGCGCACCAAGATCCCCGAAGCCGAGCGCGTGCCCTTCCACCTCTACATCGACGAGTTCGCCTCGTTCACGACCGGCGCCTTCACCACGATCCTCTCCGAAGCCCGCAAGTTCGGCCTGTCGCTCACCCTGGCGCACCAGTACCTCGACCAGATCGACCCCGGCATCAAGAGCGCGGTCTTGGGCAACGTCGGCACCATGATCCTCTTTCGCACCGGGAGCAGCGACGCCGAGGAGCTCGCCCACCACTTCGAGGGCATCCCGCCGCACTTCTTCGCCGAGCTTGCCACCGGGCACATCGTCGCCAAGACCCTCGCGGGCGGCGAGCCCACGGTCGCGACGGGGAAGACCGTGCCTGGCGCCTTCCCGCTACTACGGACGCGGCGAGCGGCTCATCGCCCACTCACACAACCGCCACACCCGGCCGAGAGCAGTCGTTGAGGAGAAGCTCCTGCGCTGGCTGCGGCAGCATGACGAGCACAAGCGCACCGGCGGTTATCCCCAGGCGCGAAAGAACAAGAGGTGAACGATAGTATACTAACGGTATATGCAGCAGACCGCAGAACGACGATCACGGTTCGAGCGCGAGCGCCCGCCGGGGCTCGCGATCACTGAACGTGACGTCGCGATCCTCGAGGCAACCGCCCGGCATCGGTTCGTCCGCTCGACGCATGTACAGGCGCTCATGCCGGAGGAACCGGAGGTGAAGATCCTGCGCAGGCTTCATAAGCTCTACCACAACGGCTACGTCGACCGGCCGCGCGCCCAGATCGACTACCACCTGACGGGCGGCGGATCGAAGCCGATGGTCTATGGCCTCACCAGCCGCGGCGAGCGGCTCCTGGCCCAAGAGACAGGGAAGACCCCGAAGCGCCGCGACAACGACGCGACCCGCCTCTTCCTCGATCACACGCTCGCCGTCACCGACTTCATGGTCGCGCTCGAGGGCGCCTGCCGCGAGCGCGGCGACCTCAGGATCATCGAGCCCGACGAGATCCTGGCGCGGGCGTCCGAGCGGGTACAGCGACAGCAGAACCCGTTCATGTGGGAGACCCGGGTGCGCTGGGGCGGGGAAGAGCACCGCATCCACGTCGCCCCGGACAAGGTCTTCGGCGTTGAGCACGAGGACGGCAGCCGCCGCTACTACTTCCTCGAGATGGATCGCGGCACGATGCCTGTCGCGCGCAGCGACATCCACCGAACCTCGCTCCTCCGCAAGTTCCTCTCCTACGACGCGACCTTCCGCGACAGCCTGCACCGCAGTCTCTACGGCCTCCCCGGCTTCCAGGTGCTCACGGTGACGACAAGCGAGGAGCGGATCGCGAGTTGCGTTGAGGTGCTGCGCGTGCTCGCGCATGCCCATGATGTCACGAAGCGGTTTCTGTTCGCGGAAAAGGCGCCACCGGAGGCAGACGGCCTAACGTCGCTCCTCGCAACGCCATGGACGAGCGCGTCGGAGAAGGCTATGCGGTTTTGCGAATAGCTCCGCATCTCCGTCTCGCAGTATGCTACGCATTCGAGCATGAAAACTCGATTTCTCGACATCGAAACCCTACCAGCCGACGAGGCGAGCCGCGATGCCATCGCCTATCTCTACGGGCGCAGACGGCAGAAGACATGTGATAAGGCAGGTGCCAAAGAAGGGGCGGTCGTGCCTGCGGCGGTTGACGCCGACGACTTGAGCAATACGACTGAGCACCGTAATACCCCGTCAGCTTGCTGCGGGGTAGTTCATTCCGTGCCTATCCGCTTCACACACCGATCTATCCCCAGTGGGTGTATGCGCCAAGCGGATAGGCACGGTTCATTCCACCGCTTGCCTCACCCCGCAATATAGGGAGATACCATAACAGTGACACTCACTTCTCAACGGCAGGGCCGCGATTGTCTAGAATGCTATACCTTCTATACGGTGCTTTTAGTCGTTGGATACGTCATTCTCCAGGTCGCTGCAAATTTTTCTGTGCATAAGCTTTTCCTTCTTAGCAATAACATTGCAATTCCTTTCGGCTCTATACTGTTTGTTCTGACGTTTACGTGCGGCCCGTGCCGGTGCAGCTTCTCGAGCCAGAGGAGATCACGCTCGGTGAGACCGATGTGCATGCCGAGCGGACTGCGCCGGTCTCGACGTCGCCGTCCAACGCAGTCCTCACGCTCACTCATGCCGCACGCTTGATCCGCTCTTTCGCGATGGCGACGTACTCGCAGTCGATCTCGACACCGATGAAGTTGCGTTGAAGCAGCTTTGCCGCGACCGCCGTTGTGCCGCTGCCGAGGAAGGGATCGAGGATGGTGTCACCGGCGGAGCTGAACTCGGCGACGCACCACTTCATAACCTCGAGGGCCTTCTGCGTCGGATGGGCGACGCGCGGTTCCCTGCTGTCCTTAACGAAGCCGGCCCAGCGGCTGTTGAAGACGAGCGCGTTCTTGTTGAACGACGTCCAGGCGAGCTCGCAGTCGGCGAAGCTGTTCCGCGGCAGACCGTCCTTCTTGTACCAGACGAGCCAGCAGCGGGAGGCGGGGAGGAAGCGGGTGAAGTAGTTCCCGCCCCAGATGATCTGGTGCTCGCTCACCCGGCGCATTTCGTCGAAGTACGCCTGGCTCGGGGTGACGTCCCAGGTCTTGGGCGTGAAGCGCTTCCCGGTGCCAATCACGCCGCGCTTGGCGATACCAAGGCCATAGGGCGGGTCGGTGAGGATGAGGGGGAACGCCTTGTCGGGAAGGCTGCGAAGGTAGTTCAGGCAATCGTCGTGAATGATCTTGTTCATCGCGTCCTCGTGCGTTTCAGAGGACGGATAAATATTCACACAGAATGACGGAAGTAAACGTGCAGTATTTTATGGAGTGGTGAAGTGGTGTGAGCTATGAGTTGGTATGTGCTACTTAACTTTTTTTACCAGCCCTCCGACGCGTCGGTGCTTGGCGTGTCGGCACTTCCCTGTTTCTCTTGCGCGCGAGGCGTGTGGCGCCCGCTCGCTCCGGCGCCGTTGACGTCGCTTGGCGCTCACGATCAAGGTCGGCGTAGGAAACGGCGTAGCGCTTGCGCATGGCGTCCTGGAGGGCGCCGCGCTCTGCCGGCGTCATTCTTGGCATGGCCTCGAGAAAGCCGAACGGAAAGCGAAGCGGCACCGCCGCCGGCGTGACGCCGCGGACGTACGCCGCGAAGCACCCCTTGGGTTGCGCCTCGATGAGACCGGGCTCGCAGTAGAGCATCGGAGCCAGGGCGCGCGCGTCCTTGGCCGAGACGCCGCCGGCGAACTTGATCGAGGTATTGGCGGCGAACGCCTCTTGGAGCCTCGGCTCCAGCTGGCCGAGGTACTGGTGCGCGAGCACCATGCCGACGTTGTACTTGCGGGCCTGGGCCAGGATGATGCCGACGTTGCGATCGAAGTAGTCGGCCGCCTCGTCGATGTAGACGAAGGTGGGCATGCGGCGGTCGTTCGGGCAGGGTCGCCCGCTCCTGCGCCGCTTGGGCGATCAAGGCGATGAAGAACCGGCCGAAAATCTCCGTGCCTTGCTCCTTGAGCAGGTCTTTCGCGGTGTTGATGAGAATGACCTTGCCCGCATTCATTTCGGAGAAGAGGTCGAGCTTCGATCGCGGATGCGAGAACATCCGCTCGAAGGTTTGGTTTTCCAGGATGCCCCATAGACGGCGCAGGACCTGCTTCTTGGTTTGCTCGAATTCCTTCGAGGCGAACTCGGTCTCGAAGAAGTGCCGGGCGGTGCCGGTGAGCTTCGCGATATGCGCTGCAAACGCCATCTCACTGCCCGGCTCCATCAGCTCGCGGAGCGTATGGATGGTCGCATCCGGGATGTGCAGCATGAGCCGGGTGACGTAGCGGAAGATGACGTTCTGCTTCTGCGTCATCTCGGCCGAAAGCAACGTGCCCAGCACGAAGTCATAGAGTTCCAGGATGGAGTTGGTGAGCCGCTCGCGCTCCAGCGGCGCATAGCCCCGGAGACGGTCGATGCCGACGTCAAAGAGGTTCAGGGACACGGGCCATTCGACGTCGGTCGGATCGATCACGACGATCCGCTCGTGCAGCGGTCCGCCGGGGGCGAACCCGCGAGGCCGGACATCTTGCGAATGAGGTCGCCCTGGCTGTCGAGGACGATGACCGAGCGCTCGCCACTCGCAACCGCTTCGAGATCCTGGCCGATCAGGTACTGCAGGGTCTGCGTCTTGCCGTGGCCCGAGCCGGCGACGATGTGGTGGTGCTCGAACCGCGTTTCCGTCGGGAAGGCGAAATCGATGGTCTGGTCGAAGATTCGGCGAGCGGGGTGCCGCCGAGATATGCGGCGACGACGTCTCCGGGATCGTTAATCTCGGACTTCGTTGGCGGCTTCGGTGTTTTGTTGAAGCTCGCCGGCTCGGTCGGATTGCCGCCCGAAGCCGCGATCAGATTTGCCTCAAGGCGATCCGCATGTCCGCAGAGGATCCCGGCTTCTTGCAACTCATCGAAAGCGATGGCGAGCATCGTCTCAATGACCTGCCAGATCGCAGCAATGCTTCGATCGAAATCGGTCGGCACGGTGATGTCGTGGCCATCGGCCGGATCGGAGAGCAGCATTGGGCAGTTCGCATAGACCGGCTCCAAGAGCGCGATCACGGCACGACGAAGGACGTCAAGCGTCCCGTCGATGTCCAGGACGAGCTGCCGTTGCGCATTGAGCGCATCCCGAATGTCCCAGTACTCACTGATCGAGTGCCGCCGTGACCAATCGACGGACGGGAACACGAACAGGTTTTCGTA
>CAWDWD010000022.1:0-171155 GCA_963805915.1 uncultured Alphaproteobacteria bacterium | reverse complement strand
CTTTGCCGGGCGCCTTCATTCATCGTATTGCTCGGCGCGCGCCAAGGCGGGCGGCGCGGCATCTTGATTCCGGCGACGACCGAAACACAGCACGCGAGCGCGAAAGATATCGTGGCGGCGGCCGTCGTCGTGGTCGATATCGACGGCGGCGAAATCGCGGCCAAGCTGGGCCACGCCGAGCGGCATCTTGGCCCGGCGACGATGATCGTCGCGAGCGGCGGCCGGACGGCCGATGGCGCGGCGAAGGCTCACGCCTATCGGCGGTTGAGCGAGGCGGTCGAGGGCAACGAAGCCGTGACCGCGCTGGCCGCGCTGCGCAAGGTCCTGGCCGAGCGGATCGGCGGCGATGTCGCATTCGGAAAGTCTCGCAGCCGATTCGCATCCGCGGGTTCAATCCATTGCAAAGGCGATCCTGCACCCGTCGCGATCCTCGAACATCGGCCGGCGGTCGAATACGACCTCGACGACCTCGCCGAGAGTATTGGGAAATGCCCTATCTGCCCGGCTTGGAGCCGGCGGCCAAGCCCGAGCAGGAGAAGCGCGAGCGCAAGCGCGCGGGTCCTGGCGGACCATCCCAGAGGGGCAGCGTACAACAATCCTTTCGATCGTCGGTCGCGTGATCCGCCTGGCCCGGTCCGGGCACACGAGTACGAGAAGGCGCTTGAGCAAGCTATTTCGGAAAACGCCACCCGGTGCGTCCCGCCGCTCGAAGAAGCCAACGTGCGGGGCATGTTCCAGCGGCTTCGAGACAGGGAAAACGAAACCACGGGCCAGAACAGACATGGCCGGCGAAGCTGGCGAATCAGATACCGGCAACCCAAAGGATACTCTATAACGTTTTGCTCTCTTTGCGTGAGGATACCGCATTGCGTGGCGCGGTCGCGTTCAACGAATTTTCGCGCGATATCTGTGTTTTGCGCCGCTTGCCGTGGGACGCCCAAGACGAGATTTTTCCCCGCCCGTGGGTTGAAGTCGGTGTTTGTCAAAGTAGTTGTCCGGCAGTTCATGCGGCGTCTCTTATTTTGAGGGCGCCGTTATCGCGCTCCGGGTTCAGCCAGATGTCACCGGCTGGCGCCCAGTTGCGCGTCTGTCCTGACCATCGTCTTGGCCTGGCCGCGCGCGCCCTGCCCGGAGACAGGCCGCGCGGCCAGCACGGTCTGCTCTTGTCGTGCATGCCGCATGTTGGGGGTGACGAAGCGGATCGCGCTGTGCAGGTGCTCGCCATTGTACCAGTCGGCGAAGTGTTTCACCCAATCGCGGGCGGCCTCGATGGCGCTGAAGCCCTTGGTCGGCCATTCCGGCCGGTATTTGCAGGTCCGGAACAGGGCTTCCGAAAGGGATTGTCTACTGACCCGGCGGCTATGGAGGGCGTGATGCCAAGATGCTCCAGTGTCACCTTCAAGGTCGCGCCCTTCATCAGGCTCCGTTGTCGGCATGGAGCACGAGCGGGCTGGCGAGGCAGCTTTCAGCCCAGACGCCCTGGCGCACGGCGAGTTGATCGAGGTGGCGACGGCCAAGCGGGAATGGTCCGGCACCTTGCGCTCGATACGCTTGACGATATCGCGATCCCGTCACGCGTTCGAAGCCGGCTTGGTAGTCTCTCTCCGGCCGAAGTCCGAGGTGATCAATTCCGAGATCCGCTCGGCGCTGCTCGAAGCGTCCGGCGCCGCAGAGGAATGACCGCGCTGGCCCAAAAGTTCCGATCAAACCCTGATCGGCTCCCTTTGGCCATACGGCCCCATGCCTCGCCATGCCGAACCCAGCTCCGCCGAGCCATGCCTGAGCCGCGCCTTGGCATGCCAACTGGAAGGTTAACAGATGATGATCGCGCCGCAAGATAATCCCTACGATTGTACTGCGCCACGGTTATGAGACAAGCGTCTGCGACGGTCATGCGGCCCGATCCATGGCTGTTGCTGGTCGGCCCTGACCTGGGCGGGTGTCCGGTGGCCATGGCGGGCGACCAGCCAGTGGGTGTTGTACCAGGCGGCGAAGTCGAGCAACGCCAGCCGCAGTTCCTCGATGGTCTCGAAGTGGCGGACCCAGAGCAGGTTCTCCTTCAGCGTCCGGATGAAGCGCTCGGCGACGCCGTTGCCCTCCGGCTCGCGGACGAAGGACGGCGAGGCCTCGATGCCGAGGAAGGCGATCTCGCTCTGGAAGTCATGGGACATGTAGTTCGAGCCATGGTCGTGGCGGAGCTTGAGGCCGGCGGCCACGTCCTTGCCGATGGCGGCGAAGTGCTGGCGCACGCCTTGGCGCACCGGTTCCAAGGCCTGGAAGCGGTTGGCGCTTTTGTCGGCGTGGATGCCGACGCATTCGCTGTTGCAGTGATCGACGGCGACGAAGACATGGGCCACGCCGTCTGCCACGGTGATGGTCTGGGTCATGTCGGTGCCCCACAGGACGTCCACGGCGTCGGTGATGATGGTGCCGTCGTGCGTCTTCTCCGGCCGCTTGCGGACCCGGTGCGGCGCCAACAGCCCATTCTCCCGCATCAGCCGCCGGATGCGTCCGGGTGAGCTCCGGATCCCGGAGAAGCGCAGCCGTGCCCAGATCTTGCGGTAGCCCTCGCCGGTGAACCGGCTCTCGGCGATCACCTGCTTGATGTGCTCCACCAGCGTCGCGTCGTCGCAAGGGCCCATGGGGCCGGGGCGGCGCCTCGACGCCAAGGCTGCCTGGCGATGGCGATAGAGGCTCGCCCGCGAGACCTTCCAGCAGCGGGTGACCCGCGCCAGGCCATAAACCCGACCAGCGGAGGGCGAGACCGCCCGGCTCATCGCCTCGACCTCCGTCGTGCCAAAGGGGCGCCACCCTCCAGGCGCGCGATCTTGTCGGACAAAAGCTCGATCTCCATCGTCATCGCGCCGACCTTGCCCTTCAGCCGGGCGATCTCGTCGTCGCGGTCGTCGCGATCCCGGTCCTTCAGCGCCGTCTCGGCGGCCAGGAGCGCCTGGTCGCGCCAGGACGACAGCCGCGCCGCCGTGACGTTGAGCTCGCGAGACACCAGCTCCAAAGGCTCGCCCCGCATCAGCCGGTTCACCGCATTCAGCTTCCGCTTCGCCGAGAAGCGTCGCGGCGGCGGCCCGCCGGCGGACTTGTCTCCGCCAGCTGGTCGGGAGCGCTCCGCCAAGTCCGCCGGCTGCGTCGTCGCAGTCTCAACCATTCCGTCCATTCAGCTCTCCTTCCTTTTGCGGTTCATTTAGCCGCAGCCGAATGTCTCAAAAAACCCTGACGCACCCCAATAATCCCTACGATGGTGGGGCCACGTGCGGTTCGTTAACGGTACCCGTGCTCTGGTACTTGATTGCCACACCACGCACCGTCGTGCACGTGAAACTGAAGAGGTTGTAGATCGGAATAAAGCCGAAAAGGGATGTTTCTACAGTGGCATTGAGCAGCGCGTTACCACCTGTCGACGCTAGTGCCTCTTCGAGGGCCGCTCCGGCCGTCGCGTTTCCCCATGGGATCAACCCGAGGGCGAAGTACCGGCATGCGTCGCCTTCTACTACACCGAGCGTCTGGTACGCTACCGGCTTCGTCAGCAGCGAGGCCGGATCGGCGGTGGGAAGCGCCATCAAGCCAACCTGATCCGTCGACGTGCACGCCGCCGTCAGTGCCAGGAGCGCAAGACCCGCAATCCTTTTTTTGCAGTCTCGGCCCGCATTTCGGTTTGCGCGCGTATGCGCGCCACTACGGCAGTCAATCATACCCCCCCCCTAAATCCAGACGCCCAACAAGCAGAAGCGGTACTACCTTCGTTCTTTCAAGTCAATTCCGTCACAGCTTCCTGTAGCAGTTTCGTCCAAGGATCAATCCTCGACGAGTGGCAAAAGCTGGCAACACACATATTGCTTGTATAGTATCGCGCGATGTACACGACGCCACACAACGAAAATCTTCCGCCAGCGCTCGCCCGCGCTCGCCTGTCGCTGCGCCCGCCGCCGAAAATGGCGCTGAGCACGTGGGCGGAAAGCACAATCAGATTGCCCGAGGGCGCGAGCGCGCTGCCCGGCCGGTTGCGGCTGTTCCCATATCAGCGCGCCATTGCGGACGCGATCGGCGATCCGGCGCTTGAGCGGGTAACGCTCGTGAAGTCGGTTCGCGTCGGTTTCACCATGCTTTTGAGCGCGGCCGTGGCGTCATTCGTGGCCAATGACCCGGCGCCGATCTTGGTCTTGCAGCCGACCGAGAGTGACGCCCGCGATTTTGTCGTTTCCGACCTCGAACCGATCTTCGACGCCACACCTTCCCTTCGCGGCCTTCTCGCCGACGATTCCGAGCGCAACACTTTGCTGTCGCGGCGGTTTGCCGGCGGCAGTCTCAAGGTCATTGCCAGCAAGGCTCCGCGGAACTTGTGGAGACACACTGCTCGCGTTCTGCTCGTTGACGAAGCCGACGCCATGCCGCTTGGCGCCGAGGGATCGCCAATCATCATCGCGGAGAAGCGCACGCTGTCCTTTGCCGACCGCAAGATTGTGATCGGCAGCACGCCATTGGACGCGGAAACCTCGAATGTCTTGCGCAGCTACGCGACGAGCGATCAACGGGTGTATGAGGTTCCATGTCCATCTTGTGGAGCCTTCGAGGAGATCCAGTGGCGCCATATCGAATGGCGCCTCGACACTTTGCACACCTGGCGCCCAGACCGAATATCGGACGACCACGAGCTCCACGCTCGCAATGGCCCCTGAACTATTCGTAATCATCCGAGGAAGCGGATCGTGCAGTTAACTGCAACGAAAGGTTGCTGCAAACAAATAAATACCCTCGCCTAGGCTAAAAAACCGCTTACCTAAAGCGTACTCAGCAATAAGCAGGCAATAATACCGTATACTTTTTTTCGCTGCAATTGGATTGCCGGCGGTTTGCTCGAGAGAATCGGCTGACGCAACCCGCGTCACACCGCCCCGCGCCGGCTGGCAACGGCGCGCGCCATAGTAAGTCCACCAGCTACACAAGAGCGCCCTCGTCTCGACGCCGGTGACCGGATGACTGGAAAACGGCTTCGGCTTCGCCATGTAACGCGTGAGGAGCCGCCGGCAGGAACAGATCATGACGATGACGACGAAAGGCGAGAAGATGGACAGCATACCGACACAAGAGGCGACGGCCGCTGGCACGGAGAGCGGCACGCGGATTGCCGCCGGATTGGTCGCGGCGCTCGAGCGGAGCAGGCCCGGCATGGGCAATGCCGCCGCGGCGAACCTGACGGAGGCCGCGCGCGAGCTGCTTGACGACAACAAGGCGATGCGCTCGCGCCAGGAAGGAGAGGTCGTCGATGATTTCGCGCTGCCGGACGCGTCCGGGCGCACCGTGACCCTTTCGAAGATGCTCGCCCGCGGCCCGGTCGTGCTGACGTTTTATCGCGGCGGCTGGTGCGGGTATTGCTCCGCCTACCTGCGCGCACTTGACGAGAACATCGCGTCGTTTCGCGACGCCGGCGCGGAGGTCGTGGCGATTTCGCCGCAGACGTTGATCTCGTCGGCCGATACGGTTGAGAAGCTGCAGGTCGAATTTCCGGTTCTGAGCGACCTCGACAACGTCGTCGCCAAGGCCTTCGGGCTGGTCTACGTCCTGCCTGAGGCGTTTCGCGACGCCTACATCAAGATCGGCATCGACCTGCCGGCGACGAATGGGACGACGACGTTCGAACTGCCGGTGCCGGCAACCTACATCATCGGCATCGACCGGCGCATCGCCTACGTCGACGTCGATCCCGACTACACCCGCAGGCCGGAACCCGGGGCGCTTCTCGAACGCCTGCGGCTACTGCATCGCCCCGCCGTGCAAGCCGGCTGAGGCGCTTGCGAAATCGCCCGGCCTTAAGCCGCGGCGATGGCGTGCTCTATGGCGTGCGCGATGGCGTCGAGCGCGGCCTGGGCTTGGGCTGCGTCGGGGCCGCCGGCCTGGGCCATGTCCGGGCGCCCGCCGCCGCCTTTACCACCGACCGCCGTCGAACCGGCGCGCACCAGGTCTACCGCGCTGATGCGGCTCTTCAGATCGTCAGTGACGCCGACGACCAGCGAGGCCTTGCCGTCGGCGGTCGAGATCAACGCGACGACTCCGGAGCCGAGCTTCTGCTTCAGCTCGTCGGCGAGGCCCTTGAGGTCGCGCGCGGGAACGCCGTCGAGCAGCCGCGGCGAATAGCGCACCCCGCCGACATCGCGGACCGTCTCGGCCGCCGCCGAGCCGCCTGTCGCTAGAGCTCGGCGTGCCTCGCTGAGCTCGCGCTCGAGCTTGCGCCGCTCGTCCATCAGGGCGCTGATGCGGGCCGGGAACTCGTCGGGACCGATGCGCAGTAGTTGGGCGAGCTCGCGCAGGATCGCCTCCTCGTGCGCGATCAGGGCCTGCGCGGTGCCCCCGGTCACCGCCTCGATCCGCCGGATCCCGGCGCCGACCGCGCTTTCGGAGACGATCTTGAACAGCCCGATGTCGCCGGTCCGCCGGACGTGGGTGCCGCCGCACAGCTCAGTCGAAAACGGCCGGCCACTGTCGTCGCGCGCGCCCATCATCAGGACGCGGACCTCCTCGCCGTACTTCTCGCCGAACAGCGCCATCGCGCCAGCGGCGGTCGCCGTATCGGGATCCATCAGATGGGTCTCGACGGCGCTATTGTCGCGGATCTGGGCGTTGACCTCGGCCTCGATCGCGGCAAGCTCGTCGGGCGGAATAGCTTGTGGGTGGCTGATATCGAAACGCATGCGCGCGGGCCCGACCATCGAGCCCTTCTGGGTGACGTGCTCGCCAAGGCGGCGGCGCAGGACCGCGTGGAGCAGGTGGGTCACCGAGTGGTTGCCGCGGGTTGCCTGTCTGCGGCCGTGATCGACTTCGAGGCTGACGTCGTCACCAAGCGCCAACGCGCCGGCCTCGACGCGGCCCAGATGGACGATCAGGTCACCGAGCTTGCGCTGGGTATCGGTGACGACCATCCGCCCGCCGGCGGCGGTCGCGATCGTTCCCCGATCGCCGGTCTGACCGCCGCTTTCGCCGTAGAACGGACTCTGGTTGCAGACCACCGCGACCTCCGCCCCGGCGGCGGCGGAGTTGACCTCGGCACCGCCCGCGACCAACGCGACAATCTTGCCCTCGGCCGTCTCGGTGTCGTAGCCGAGGAACTCGCTGGCGCCGGCGCGCTCGCGGATCGCGAACCACGCCGCCTCGGTCGCGGCCTCGCCCGAGCCGGCCCAAGCCTTGCGCGCCTCTTCGCGCTGGCGGGCCATCGCCACGTTAAAGCCGTCGACGTCGACGCCGACGCCTTTGGCGCGCAAGGCGTCCTGGGTGAGGTCGAGCGGAAAGCCGTAGGTGTCGTAGAGCTTGAATGCCGTCTCGCCGTCGAGGGTCCCGCCGTCGGGTAGGCGATCGGCCGCGTCCTCCAGCAAATGCAGGCCGCGCTCAAGGGTCCGCCGGAAGCGAGTTTCCTCGAGAAGCAGGGTATCAACGATCATGGCTTCGGTCTGGACCAGTTCGGGAAAGGCCTGGCCCATGTTCGCGATCAACGCCGGCACCAGCCGCCACATCAACGGCTCGGCACAGCCGATCATATGAGCGTGGCGCATGGCCCTGCGCATGATCCGGCGCAGGACATAGCCACGGCCCTCGTTCGACGGCAGGACGCCGTCGGCGACCAGAAACGCCGACGCCCGCAGGTGGTCGACGATGACCCGGTGCGAGATCGCGTGCGGTCCGTCTGGCTCGGTGCCGGTTGCCTCGGCCGAGGCCTGGATCAGCGAGCGGAACAGGTCGATCTGGTAGTTGTCGTGGGTCCCCTGCAGGACCGCCGCGGTCCGCTCCAGCCCCATCCCGGTATCGATCGACGGCCGCGGCAGGTCAACCCGGCGTCCGGCCGCGATCTGCTCGTATTGCATGAACACGAGGTTCCAGATCTCAATAAAGCGGTCACCCTCGGCGTCGGGGCTGCCCGGAGGCCCGCCGGGGATGTGCGGGCCGTGGTCATAGAAGATTTCCGAGCACGGGCCGCACGGGCCGGTTTCGCCCATGGACCAGAAGTTGTCGCTGGTCGGGATCCGCAGAATCTTGCCATCGGAAAGGCCCGCGATCTTCTTCCACAGATCGAACGCCTGTTCGTCATCAGCGTAGACGGTGACGAGCAACCGCTCGGCCGGCAGTCCGCATTCCCTGGTGACAAAATTCCAGGCCAATTCAATGGCGAGCTCCTTGAAGTAGTCGCCGAACGAGAAGTTGCCGAGCATCTCGAAAAACGTGTGATGGCGCGCGGTGTAGCCGACGTTCTCGAGATCGTTGTGCTTGCCGCCGGCGCGCACGCACTTCTGGCTCGTCACCGCGCGGGCGTAGTCGCGCTTCTCGACGCCGGTGAAGACGTTCTTGAACTGGACCATGCCGGCGTTGGTGAACATTAACGTCGGATCGTTGCGCGGCACCAGCGGGCCCGAGGCGACCACTCGATGGCCGTGGCGCGCGAAATAATCGAGGAACGTCTTGCGAATATCGTTTACGGTTTGCATGACACTTATTTAGGCGGCGTGATGGGGCGGTGAAATCCCCGTGACATCCCGGGGAACCACACCGCGTGCCGCGCTTTTAGCGCCATGCGCCCGCCCTGTCCACCAGTGGCGGCCGGAGGCTGGCTGGATACGAGGACGAGCTATCGTCGGTTCGGTTGGCCGCCGGTAGCTGGCTCGGACCTAATTGCCGCTGTCGGCGCTCTCCTCGGCGACGCCTACCAGCATGGTCTCCGCGACGAGGCCGGCGTTTTGACGGATCTGCTGCTCGATGATTTCGGCGACGTCCGCGTGCTCCTTGAGATAGCTTTTGGCATTTTCGCGGCCCTGGCCGATCCTCTGCGAGCCGTGCGAGAACCACGAGCCGGACTTTTCGACAATGCCGGCGCGGACGCCGAGATCGAGGATCTCCCCGGTCTTGGAGATGCCCTCGCCGTACATGATGTCGAATTCGACCATCTTGAACGGCGGCGCCAGCTTGTTCTTCACGACCTTGACCCGGGTCTGGTTGCCGACCACCTCGTCGCGATCCTTGATCGCGCCAATGCGGCGGATCTCTAGACGGATCGACGAATAGAACTTCAGCGCATTGCCGCCGGTGGTCGTTTCCGGGTTGCCGAACATCACGCCGATCTTCATACGGATCTGGTTGATAAAGATGATCGTCGTGCGCGAGCGCGAAACCGAGCCGGTGAGCTTGCGCAGCGCCTGACTCATCAGCCGGGCCTGGAGACCGACGTGGGTATCGCCCATCTCGCCTTCGAGTTCGGCGCGCGGAACCAGGGCGGCGACGCTGTCGATCACCAGGACATCGATCGCTCCGGAGCGGACCAGGGTATCGGCGATCTCCAGCGCCTGTTCGCCGGCGTCGGGCTGGGAAAGGAGGAGATCATCGACCTGCACGCCAAGTTTGTGGGCGTAGATCGGGTCGAGCGCGTGCTCGGCGTCGATAAAGGCGCAGGTGCCGCCCTTCTTCTGGGCCTCGGCAATCGCGTGCAGCGCCAGGGTGGTCTTGCCCGAGCTCTCCGGGCCGTAGATCTCGACGATTCGTCCGCGCGGGAGGCCGCCGATGCCGAGCGCGATATCGAGCGCGATCGAGCCGGTCGAGACGATCTCGGTTTCGACCGACTCGCGCTGACCGAGGCGCATGATCGATCCTCGGCCGAATGCCCGCTCGATCTGACTGATCGCGGCGTCGATCGCGCGACCCTTGTCGTTTGTTTCCTTCTCAACCACCCGGATCTTCCTTATCAGCATGCACGAGCCATCCTTATTTCATGCCCACATCCGTCTGACAACGGTTCCAAAAATACAGGCTTAAGTGGGGATTCCCAATGAATTCCTGCAACGCATTGATAAAGAACGATATTTTTTTACCCAAAGGGGTTATTCATCGCGGGTTGCGCCGGCTGGAAGGGCGGTATACTCATTTGGGGTGACAAAGCGGTGCTTGCGTCCACTTTTGAGCGATCAGCGGCCCCCGCCCGCACTCGCGGGAATAAAATATGCGTAAGTTTGGATGATGTGAGGATTGGCAGATGACGAGCGGACCAGTTGTCGAGCGACGCGCGGGAGAGGATCGGCGTCACACGCCGGATCGCCGGTCCGGCATGGACAGAAGAGCCGGCGTCGATCGTCGCGCGGTCAATGACCGCCGGAACAACCTTGTTTACCTCGTGCCGAACGCCGGCACTAGACGCGCCGACGCGGCGTCCGGCGATGCAGCGGAGTCTCAAGCCAGCCGCGACGCGCTCGAGAACTTCGGCTTTACCGTTCTCGACGCGGTATCGCGGGTTTACGACGCGGCGCTGGACGCCAAGGTTTGGCCGCGGGCGCTGGCCCGATTGCGCGATCTCTTCAGCGCCGATGTCTGCGCCATCGCTCAGCACGATCTCGCCGGTGGCGGCGCCCGAGTGGTGCAGTCCGTCGGCATGAACGCCGGTTTCGTCGACGCCTATGGCGCGCAGTACGGGGCGCTGGCGCCGTGGCTTGGCGACATGAAACAGCTTTCGGAACCCGGCGAAGTCAGCCTCGGCCATGGCCACGGATCGGGGGAGGCCTTTCGCGACAGCCCGTTTTGGCGCGACTGGTTGGATCCCCAAGGGCTGGCCACGCTTCTTTGCGGGGTTGTCGACAACACCGGCGGCGTCGTGACCCATCTGCTTGTAGCGCGCTCACAGCAAAAGCCCGCGCTCGACCAAACCAGCGCCATATTATTGCGCCGGATGCTGCCCGGCATCCAACGTGCGTTGTGTTCCGGGCGCACGGTCCGCAAGGCCGAATTCTACAACCAGGTTGCCTTTGACGCGCTCGACGCCGTACCGCTTGGGGTCGCCTTCGTCGATGCCGTCGGCGAAATCAACGCCGCCAACAAGGTGGCGCGCCAGATCATCGAGGCGGAAAACGTCCGGGCGTATCAGGAGAGCGGCCGACGCACGGACGCTTCGGGCCAACTGCCGCGATTCCGTCGCGCCATCGCCGACGCGATGAGCGAGCTGAAGGATGCCAAAGGCGAAAAGCTGAGCGCTTTCGCGGTGCCCCGGAAGGGCGAGTTGCGGCCGCTGACCTGCCTGCTCGCCGCTCTCGATCCGAGCGAGGATATGAGCGACCTGGACCAGCCCCGCGCCATGCTGTTCATGGGCGATCCGGAAAAGCCCATGACCATCGACCAGCGCCGGCTGCGCGAACTCTATGGCCTGAGCCGCGCGGAAGCGCGCGTGGTCGCGCTGCTCGCGCAAGGCCACCGGCTGGACGCTACGGCCGAAAACCTCGGGCTGGTTTACGAAACCGTGCGTAAGCACCTCAAGCAAGCGTTCGGCAAGACCGGCTGCGACCGCCAAGCCGAACTCGTCCGCCTGCTCGTCACCGGCCCGGCCGGCCTGGCCATCTGAGGAGACAAGCGCGGCTTTGACGGCAACGAGCAGGGTCGTTGCCGTTATACCTTCTCATCATCGCCTGGCGCTGTCTCGGCGATCTGCGTCTTCGTGAGCCGGTTGCCGTGAATCCTCGTGACAACCACGAGCGTGGCGGTTGGCCGGCGGCGCGGCGAGGACCTCGGTCACCTTGTCGGCGAGTTCGGCGAGGGTAAACGGCTTCATCAGGAAGTGAGCGGAGGCGGGCCCGCCGGGGGCGATGTCCTCGGCGTAGCCGGACATGAATATGACGGGGACGCCGCCGAGCCGCTTGCCCAGCAACCGGGCGAGCGTATGGCCGTCCATGCCGGGCATGACGATGTCGCTGACCAGAAGATCGATCCTCTCGCCGCCTTCTTCGAAAATCCGCAATGCCTCTTCGCCATCGCCGACGGCAAGGACGCGATGGCCGTCGCGCCGCAGGACCCGTGCCGCGAACGCGCGCACGCCCGGCTCGTCCTCGACGAGAAGAATGGTGGCGGGTTGAGCCTGCTGCTCGAGCGCGGGTGGCGTCGCCGGCCGCGCGTTTGGCCGACGCGACACGGCGCCGGCCGGCCTCGCGCGCGTAGCCGCGACGGCGGGTAGGTAAATGCTGAACGTTGTGCCGTGCCCGAGCGCGCTGTCCACGAAGACGAATCCGTCCGTCTGGCGAATGATGCCATGGACCGTCGACAACCCGAGGCCGGTGCCGGCGCCCGCCTCCTTGGTCGTGAAGAACGGCTCGAAGATGTTGCCGAGGATGTCTTCGGCAATCCCGACACCGGTGTCGCCAACCTCGATCAGGACGTAGTCACCGGGAGGCATGATCTCCTCGCCGGCCTGTCTCGGCGCGTCGATAAGAACCGGCCGGCTGCCGATAGTCAGCGTGCCGCCATGCGGCATGGCGTCTCGAGCGTTGACCGCGAGATTGACGATCACCTGATCGAACTGAACCGGATCGACGCGGATCCGCGCCGGTTCGGCCGAGGACTTCGAGACGAAGCTCGACCGCCGGCCCGAGCAGCCGCGCCAGCATGAGCGAAAGCTCGGCAATGGCCGCTGTCGGATCGAGAACGACGGGGGCGAGCGTTTGTTGGCGGGAGAAGGCAAGGAGCTGGCGAACCAGACCCGCCGCGCGTTCGGCATTGCGGTGGATCTCGACGATGTCGTCGTAGGAAGGCTCGCCCGGGGCATGGCGGGTCAGTAGCAATTCGCTAAACCCGAGCATCGCGGTGAGAAGATTGTTAAAATCGTGCGCTATCCCACCGGCCAGCTGGCCGATGGCTTGCATCTTTTGGGCCTGGGCCAGCGCGGCATCGGCCACGGGGGCGTGCCGGGCGGCCCACGCCGACACGATAAAGCCAATCGCGCCGCCATCGCGCTCGCGCCGTGCCGCGCTCAGGTCTGCTTCGATCTGGCGGTCGCCAACGCAAAGACGCAAAGCGTCGATACGCGCGCTCCGGCTGGTTCCGAGCACCAGCCGCGACAGCCGGCGGTCCAACTCCTCGCGCTTCTCGCCGGCGACGAAGTCGCCGAAGGGCCGGCCGAGGATCGTGCCGCGCTCGACGCCAAGCAGGTCGCAGAACGCCGGGTTGGCGTCATCGACCAGTCCGGCGAGATCGAGCACCGCAAGGCCGACCGGCGCCTCGGTGAAGGCGCTCGGTTCGGCGGATCGCCGGCGGGTTCCCGTGCTGACAACAAGCGGCGAGAGATCGCTCAAGTGAGCCGGCCCCTGAGGCTCATGACGTAGCCGATCACCTGGGCGACCGCCTGATAGTGTTCGGCCGGGATCTCCTCGTCCAGCTCGACCGCGGCATAGAGCGCGCGCGCCAGCGGCGGATTTTCGACAATAGGCACCTCGTTCTCCTCGGCGACGGCGCGAATGCGCTTGGCCAGGGAATCGACACCTTTGGCGACGACCTTCGGGGCCGCCATCGCCTCCATCTCGTAGGCTAACGCGATGGCGTAGTGCGTGGGGTTGGCGATCACGACGGCGGCGCCGGGCACGGCCGCCATCATGCGCTGGCGCGCGCGCTCGTTACGGATCCGGCGGATGCGCGCCTTGATTTGCGGATCGCCGTCGGATTGCTTGTGCTCGTCGCGGACCTCCTGCTTGGTCATGCGCTGCTGCTTAAGGAAGGTCATCCGCTGAAACGCGTAGTCGAGACCGGCGATGAAGGTCATTACCGTGACGGTTCCGGCTAGCAGCCACAGGGCGACGTCGTAGGCGCGCTCGACCAAGGCCGACATCGCGACCGACGGCAGCAGCACCATGTCGTCGAGTAATGAGCGCGCGATGATGGTACAGACCGTGCCAACGGCGGCAAGCTTGAGGATGCTCTTGGCGAATTCCATCAGCGAGCGGGTCGAAAACAGGCGCTTGGCGCCACTGAGCGGCGAGATCTTGGACGGCTCGGGGTTGATCTTGGTCGGCGCCCAGATGAGCCCGGTCTGGCCGACGGCGCCAATGATGGCGGCGGCGACAAGGACGCCTATCGCCGGCGCGAGCGCCCAGCCAATCTCGACGATCAGGCCGCCCAGGGCCTGCTGCATGTTGCCGGCGTTAAGCTGAAAAGCCTCCGGCGCCTCGATGAAGCGGCGGCCGGCAAGGGCGATCTTTCGTGTTGCGCCGGGCGCAAAGATCCCTAGGGCGGCGAGCCCCGCGACCAGCATTGCCCAGCTCTTGACATCCTGAGAGACGGCGACTTGGCCGCGCTCGCGCGCCTGCTCCAGGCGTTTGGGCGTTGCCTGTTCTGTTTTTGAAGCGTCATCGTTCTCCGCCATCCGCCCCCCCAGGCTCCAGCGTCAACGCTTGCTCGCTACGGAATTGATGATGAATGCTCAGGGCGCGGCGTAGGGCATCAGTGCGCCACTGAAACGGTTGAGAAACACCATCATTATGCCCGAAATAGTAAGCGCCATTGTCCAGATTTGGAAGGAAATTTGTAGAGGAAGGCCGAAGAAGAAGACGGGAAGTTGTGGCATCAGCCGGCCAAGGAGGCCGAGCCCGATGTTGTAGACCAGGCCCGCGATCAGGAACGGCGCCGAGAGTTGCAGGCCAAGCAGCATGCTGTCGGCGACCGCGGCGGTGATGGCGGCGGCGAACCCGCCGATAGGCAGGCTCGCGCCCGGCGGAAACGCCGTGTAGCTGGAAACGACCGCGCGCAGCATCAGGTGGTGCAGGTCGGTGACGAAGATCAGCACCAGGCCGAGCGTACCGAGAAAGCCCGACAGCGTGGAGCTTTGCTGGTCGGCGATCGGATCTTGCACCAGCGCGCTGGCGAGCGCGGAGAAGTAAGCGACCAGGGTGCCGGCGATCTGAAGCGCCGCGACGACGATCCTGGCGATGACCGCGATGAACACGCCGATGCTCACCTCGCCTCCGATCAGCAGGGCGAGACCGATGGTGGTTGGAGGCGGTGCGGGCAGCGTCGGCGCCAGCACCGGTACCACCACCAGGGCAATGGCGAGCGCCAGGATCAGACGGATCCGTACGCTAACGTAGGCGACGCTGAACCCGGGCAGCAGCGACATTGCCGCGCCGATGCGCGCGAAGACAAGCAGATAGCCGAACGTCTCGCCCGCCGCGATCTGCTCGATGAGCTGCTCTGGCATCCCTAACCGAGCCCGATGGCGCGCGCGAACAAGGTCTGGGTGAACTCGATCAGGGCTGTCATCATGAACGGCAGGAAGATCACGATGGTCGCCAGCATGACAATGATCTTCGGCACGAAGGTCAGCGTCATTTCCTGAATTGAGGTCAGCGCCTGAAACAACGCGACGACCAGGCCGACGGCCATGCCCGCGAACATGGCCGGGCCGGAAATCTTCAAGATGACGATCATCGACTCGCGGGCGATCGCGAGCACATCGATTTCATTCATTCAGGCGCGCCCTGGACGCGAGCAGGTGTAAGGCGCACTAAATCGGCATTCGCATGATGTCCTTGTAGGCCTCGACGACCCGGTCGCGCACCGCGACGACGGTGTTGAGCATCGTTTCGGCCTCGGCGACGGCGGTGACTACCTGGGTCAAATTGGCTTGACCGGCGACGGCGGCCAGCGACTGCCGCTCGCCCGCCTTGCCGGCGGCGATAGCGCCGTCGATCGCGCTCGTGACCATCCTGGCGAAGTCAGTCTCGGGCGGCGCGGCGCTGAGTTCGCCGGCGACGGCGCTCGCCTGGTCGCGCGCCTTGGTGTAGGCGGCAATTGCCCCCGTGAAACTGTTGATCGGATTAAGCATTGGTACCCCCCGGTTAATGCTGGCGTGCTTTAGCGCAGCACGTCGATGGTCTCGTTCAGCATCGCCTTCGATGCCTTGATCACGTTGAGGTTGGCCTCGTAGGAGCGTTCGGCCTCGCGCATGTCGGACATCTCGATCAGGGAATTGACGTTGGGCGCGAGCACGTAGCCGCTGGCGTCGGCGGCGGGATGGCTGGGCTCGTAGCGGCGCGGAAGGTCCGAGCGGTCGACCCCGATGCGGTCGACCTCGACGAGATCGGTACCGGTCGCCCGGTCGAGGACGTTCTTGAACGTCACCGTCTTGCGCCGGTAAGGCAGATCCCCCGGCTTCGTCGGCAGCGAGTTGGCGTTGGCGATGTTCTCGGCGACCACGCGCAACCGCGTTCCTTGCGTTTGCATCCCGGCGGCGGAGATCCGCAGTGTCCTTAGTACGTCATCCATCTTCGCTCCAACCCGGCCTAGCGCATGCCGGTCGCGGTGCGGATCATGCCAAGGTGCTTGCGATAAAGCTCGCTCGCGAGCCTATGCGAGACCGCCGTTTCGTTGAGCTTGGCCATCTGCTGTTCAAGCACCACCGCGTTACCGGCGGGCGCGGTTTCATAAGGCTTGCGCTCGATCCGCTCGGCCGTACCGCCGGCTTGGCGGCGTCTCCCGGTAAGATGCGCGGGATTGGTGACGGCCACGGCCACTGTGGCTTTCGGCGCGCGAACCATGGCGCCGAATCCCAACGGGCGCAGGTCGCGCGGGCGATAGCCGGGCGTGTCGGCGTTGGCGATGTTGCGCGCAAGCACCTCCTGACGCTGACCGAGCCAGCCAAGGCGCTGCTTGATCGCGCTGAACAGGTCGGGAGCCGCCGCATCCATCGGTGAAAATCTCGCTGGTTGAAGTTCTGTTCGCGGGGCAGTATCCGCGCTTCGGCTTTAACATTCGGTGAATGGCCGCAATCTCCAGGAAGCCGCCATGTATGACGAGACGCTCGCGCAAATCCTGGCCTTCGGCCGCAAGACGCCGGCGGCGAACATGCCGGCGGCGCTCGACGATCTGTTCGCAAGGCTCGCCGCCGCGCCGGCCGATGGCGGCTCCTACGAGATCGAAGACAGCATCTGGGAGACCTGGACGGGCCACCCCGATCCGGCGCTCGCGGCAATGATGGACCGGGCCATCGCAGCGATCGCGTCGAACAAGTTCGACCCGGCCGAGGCCATCCTCGGCGAAATGACGGCGAGGGCGCCCGACTGGGCGGAGGCCTGGAACAAGCTTGCGACGCTTGAGTATCTACGCGGGCGCAACGCCGCAAGCGTCGTGGCGATCGGCCGCGTGCTGGAGCTTGAGCCGCGCCACTTCGGCGCGATCGCCGGCTTCGCCCAGATCTGTCTGCGCGACGGCGATCCGCAGTCCGCGCGCCTTGCTTTCGAGGTCTGCCTCAGGATCAATCCGCACATGGGCGCGGTGCGCATCGCCGTCGAGGAGTTGCGGCGAACCCATCCAAGCGTGCTGCACTAGCCGCGCCGGATGCGACGCCTGCGCAGCGCCTTGCTCCTCATAATCGCTGTTGTCGTTCTGGCGCCGGCGGCCCTGATCGCCATCTACAGGTTCATCCCGCCGCCGATCACCCCGTTAATGCTCATCCGCTTCACCGAGGGGGAGATGCTGAAAAAGCGGTGGGTTGATCTCGACCGAATGGCGCCGAGCCTGGCGCGCGCCGCGATCGCCGCGGAGGACAACCGGTTTTGCGAGCATTCCGGCTACGACATCGACGCGATAACGGCTCAGCTCGACCGTTGGCTGGATGGGGAACGGCCGCGCGGCGCGTCCACAATCACGATGCAGACGGCGAAAAACCTGTTCCTGTGGCCGGACCGCGACGGCCTGCGCAAGGTTCTGGAGGGGTGGCTGACGTGGCAGATCGAGCTAATGTGGCCCAAGGACCGAATTATCGAGGTCTACCTGAACGTGGTTGAGTTCGGCGGCGGCGTCTACGGCGCGGAAGCCGCGGCGCGGGCCTTCTTCGCCGTTAGCGCGAACGCCTTGACACCGATGCAAAGCGCGCTGCTCGCCTCGGTCCTGCCGAACCCACGCGAGTGGTCGGCCGCGCGCCCTTCGCCCTACGTGGAGGCGCGCGCCCGTGATGTGCTCCGTCGGGTCCGCCAGCTTGGCCCGCTGCTTGACTGCGTGACGACGAGATAGGGCGCCGCGGCCCTAATCTGGTCGAATGAGGGTAAAGTGATTGCAACCGTGCGTCGGAATGCGGCAAATGGTATGAGCGTCGTTGGCGCGCGAACGGTCAGCGCCTTGCCGCCGTGCCGGGCTGTTGGCGCCACAAATTTGACACAGATCAGACCTGGGAAAACGTCGATGGAGCCCTTTTATAGGGACGCGCGAGGCGGGATCAACAAGCCGCTCGTCGTCGCGCTATTGGGCCTGTTCGCCGTTGCGGCGGCTATCGCCCTCAACTATTTCGTGCTATCTCCCAAGGACCTCGCGGAGCGGGCGGGCGTAACCTCTCCGGCGGCGGTGTCGCCTAACCGTCCGGCCACGACGCCCTCGCCGCCCCAGCACACCCAGGAGGGGCGTGGGGCGGCAATCCAGCCCAGTTTCGATGTGGTCCGGATCAACCCGCAAGGCGACACGGTGATGGCCGGCCGGGCCACGCCCGGCAGCAGGATTGCGATCCTCGACGGCGAGAGCGTGATCGGCGAGGCCGAAGCCGATATCAATGGAGAGTGGGTATACGTCCCCGAGCAGCCGCTCGCGCCCGGCCAGCGTCGCTTGACCTTACGCATGGACAGCCCGGACGGCGCGTCCGTGGCGTCCGAGGAAACCGTCGTGTTGATCGTTCCCGAGCCGGGCAAGGACATCGCCGGCCGCCCGGCGACGCCGGACACGCGCGCGCTCGCGCTGCGTCTCGGTCCCGGCGGACGAACGGCCACCGTGTTGCAAAGCCCCACCGCGGCGCTTGAACCGCCGCCGGTTTCCATTGGCGCGGTGGACTATACCGCCGCCGGCGCCATCACCGTCAGCGGCCGGTCCGCGCCCGGCTCGACCGTCCAGCTCTACCTTGACAACGCGTTGATCGGCCGCGCCCAGGCCTCGGCGGAGGGCGAGTGGCGCATCGCCGTCGACAAGCCAATCAAGCGCGAGCGCTTTTCGCTCCGCGCCGACGAGGTGACTAAATCGGGCCGCGTCGTCGCCCGCGTCGCCGTTCCGTTCAGCCGCGCGGAGGCCGGCGGGCTCGAACTGGGACCGGCCGAAACCTCGATGATCGTTCAACCTGGCGCCAACCTGTGGCGCATCGCCCGGCGCGCGCTCGGTAGCGGCGTGGCCTATACCGCGCTGTACGAGGCCAACAAGACGCAGATCGTCGATCCAAACCTGATTTACCCCGGACAGGTTTTCTCTGTCCCGTCCGGGAATTAGATAACGCAACGACGCTTTTCAACCATGGCCGCGCCGATCGGAGCCGGATTTGAACGAGGCGTCGTCGCCCGCACTTAAGGACCTCGAGCGACCGTGATAGGCACCGTGATCGATACCCTACGCATCCCCATCGCCCGGGCCGGGTGGCCGTTTATCGTAGCCTTCGCGGCGGTCACCGTGCTGTTGTTCGCGTTCATCCCGGCGCTCGGCTGGCTCGGAATCGCGTTGACGCTGTGGTGCACCTATTTCTTCCGCGATCCGCACCGGCTCACGCCCGTCCGCGCGGGGCTCGTCGTCAGCCCCGCTGACGGCCTGGTCCAGTCGGTGGGGCCGGCCGTTCCGCCTCCCGAGTTGGACTTAGACGAGTTGCCGCGAACGCGCATTTCGGTGTTCATGAACGTCTTCGACGTTCATGTAAATCGAAGTCCCGTCGACGGGACCATTCGCCGCATCGCCTATACGCCCGGAACCTTCGTCAACGCCTCGCTCGACAAGGCGAGCGAGAACAACGAACGCAACGGCCTGATCATCGCAACCGGCGACGGCCGCGAGCTTGGCGTCGTCCAGATCGCCGGCCTCGTCGCCCGGCGGATCGTCTGCTGGGTCGCCGAGGGTCAACCGGTGCGCGCCGGGCAGCGACTGGGCATGATCCGCTTCGGCAGCCGGGTCGATGTGTATCTTCCCAACGGCGTCGCGCCGCTGGTTGGTCCAGGCCAGCGCGCGCTCGCGGGCGAGACGGTGCTGGCCGACCTTGACGGCGTGGAGCCGGCGCGGCTCGTCGAGAGGAGGTAGGGTGAGCATGATGGAAGTCCGCCGGCGGCGGTTGAGCGGCCTGCATATCAACCGCATGATCCCCAACGTCCTGACCCTTCTTGCCTTGGCGGCCGGGTTGAGCGCGCTGCGCTTCGCGCTGAACGCGCAGTGGGAGCACGCGGTGCTGGCGGTCCTGGTCGCCGGCGTCCTAGACGGACTGGACGGGCGCATTGCCCGCATCCTCAAGGGCGCCAGCAAGTTCGGCGCGGAACTGGACTCGCTTTCCGATTTTCTCTCCTTCGGCGTTGCCCCGGCCTTCGTGCTTTACCTCTGGGCGCTGAGCGGCGCGGGCCGTTGGGGCTGGTCGTTGGTTCTGGTCTTGTGCATCTGTTGCGCCTTGCGGCTCGCCCGCTTCAACACCGCCGACGAGGCCGACGACGCGCAGATCTTGGACCGCAACTACTTTGTCGGCGTGCCCTCGCCGGCGGGCGCCGGGATTGTTCTTCTGCCCCTGGTCCTGTGGCTGCAAACCGACAGCGAGGTGTTCCGCCACCCGGTTTTCGTCGCCTTTTTCATGCTTGGCGGCGCCGGCCTGATGGTCAGCCGGCTGCGCACCTACTCGTTCAAGAAAATGCGCATTCCCGAGGGTTGGGTACTGGTTACGATGCTTTCGGTCGGGCTTTACCTGGCCCTTCTCGTCAGCGCGCCGTGGACGACGATGACGATCACGCTGATCGCCTATGTCGCGACGATCCCGTTCAGCGCGAAGACCTACATCCGGATGAGCCGGGCGAGACCGGCGGTGGCGTCTACCTCCCCCGTCAGAACATCTTCCGACGATGCGCCTTCCCCACCGGCATGAGCTCAAACGGCCTTTGGAGGAACCTCTGCAGCGCTGCCATCCTTGCCAACCTCTGGCACACCTTCAAACACATTCTCGACACGCTGCTGGTTGCCTCATAGGCAGCTGTTGATGGCCGTGAGCGCCTCTCGCTTGACGATCCGCGTCTAAGACCTCGCCAGGGGCCGCCGTGCAATGTGACGATCGCAAGTCATGCCACGGCGTACAAATGGCCCCGGCTTTCGGGGGTTTCTTTTCTGATCCCAAACCTTTGGCCGAGACGCCAACCTCTTGTTGGATAAAGACCGGCCGTTGCCATATTGTAGGGTCAATGGCGATTCGACCACCGCTCGAGAGGCGAACGGATGGCGCAACGCATTCTGCCGTTCCTGCTGTTGGTGGCCGCAGCCGTCGCCGTAATTTGGCCGCACACGCCGCTCGCCCAGCAAGTCGAGGTGCGCGTCATGCGGATCGGCACCGGGCCGACGGGCGGAAGCTACTTTCCGATCGGCGGCGTCATCGCCAACCTGATCAGCAGCCCGCCCGGCTCGCTGTCGTGTGACGCCGGCGGCAGTTGCGGTGTTCCCGGCCTGATCGCGTCGGCGATCTCGACGCAAGGGTCGGTCGAAAACATTGCCGGCCTGAGCGACGGCTCTTTGGATCTGGCGCTGGTTCAGGCCGACGTCGCCAATTTCGCCTCCGTCGGTAAGGGTCCATTTTCCGGCGAGCCGCCGCACGGCGATCTTCGCGCCATCGCCGGCCTCTATGCAGAGACCGTTCACATCGTTGTGCGCGCAGATTTGCCGATCAAGAAAATCGAGGATCTTCGCAACAAGCGCGTGTCTTTGGGCGGTAAACGCTCGGGCACTCGGGTGAGCGCGGAAATGATTCTGCGCGGTTTCGGCCTGACCCCGAGCGACATCAAGCCGGTCTACGTTGATTTAGACCGCTCGAGCGACATGCTCGCCGATGGCGAGATCGACGCCTTCTTCATGGTCGGCGGCTATCCGATCGTGACCATCCAACATGCCGCCGAGGCGGGCGCGATCCGGTTATTGGCGATCTCCGGCAAACATGCGGACGAACTGCGTGAGAAGTTCGGATTTTTCAACGAAGCGATTATTCCGGCGAACACCTATGAGAAGGTAAAGGCGACGCCGACGCTGAGTGTCCGTGCGCAGCTGGTGGTTGACGCGAAGATGACCCCGGATCTGGTCTACGCCATCACCAAGGCGTTGTGGCTGCCCGAGACCGCGCAAGCGCTGAGCCGGGATCTCCCCGAGGCGTTGCACATCCGCCGCGAGGACGCGTTGACCGGGCTCGGCCTGCCGCTCCACCGGGGTGCCGAGCGCTACTATTCCGAGGAACACTTACTTTCCGCGGAGGCCGCGGCCCAATGAGTGCGCGTCACGGCCTTCTCGAACAGGCGAACGGCGGCGCGGCGGTACCCATTGAAGCTGTCGAGCGAGCCGACTTTTCGGTCTGGCTCGAGAAGCATAGCCCCGAGCGGAAACGATGGATCGAAGCTTCCGGTTTCAGCGCCGAACCCGGAACGTCGTGCCTCATCCCCGCCGCCGACGGCGGACTGGCCGCCGTCGCGCTTGGCGTCGGCGGTAGCTCCGTTGGCGGCTCCGGTGGTGTTAGTGAAATGTGGGACTGGGCGGCGCTGCCGACGACACTGCCGCCGGGACTCTACCGCGTCGCGGCATCGCCATCGCCACGGCGCGCCGATGCCGCGGCCACCGGCTGGGGTTTCGGCGCATATCGCTTTTCGCGCTACAGCAAGGCCGACCGCGAGCCGTCAAGCCTCATCTGGCCGCACGACTGCGATCGCCCGATGGTCGAGCGCACCGTCGAGGCGACGGCGATGGTGCGCGATCTCATCAACACGCCGGCCTCCGACATGGGCCCCGAGGACCTCGCCGCGGTCGCGCTGAGGCTTGCTGCGGATTACGGCGCGCGCTCCGGCGTCATTGTCGGCGACGAGCTCATCAAGCGCGGCTTTCCGGCGATCCACGCCGTCGGCCGCGCCAGCTCTCGCGCCCCGCGCCTGATCGACCTGACCTGGGGCGACGAGGTTCATCCGAAAGTGACGCTGGTCGGCAAGGGTGTGTGCTTCGACTCAGGCGGCCTCGACATCAAGACGTCGGCCGGAATGAAGCTTATGAAAAAGGACATGGGCGGCGGCGCGATCATGCTCGGGCTTGCGCGCATGATCATGGACGCCGGCATGCCGATCCGCTTGCGGCTACTCATCCCGGCGGTCGAAAACAGCATTTCCGGCAACGCGATCCGCCCGCTCGACGTGGTCACGACGCGAAAAGGCCTCAGCATCGAGATCGGCAACACCGACGCCGAGGGGCGGGTGATCCTCGCCGACGCGCTGTGCGAGGCGGCGAGCGAAAACCCGTCGATGCTGATCGACTGTGCGACGCTAACCGGGGCCGCCCGGGTGGCCCTCGGTCCGGAGCTACCGGCCTTGTTTTCGAACGACGACGCCCTTGCCGACGACTTGGTCGCAAGCGGCCGGACGGTCGACGATCCGCTGTGGCGGCTGCCGCTGTGGCGACCCTACCGCCGCCTTGTTGACGGCAAGACCGCCGATCTGACGAACGCGCCGGACAGTCCCTTCGCCGGCGCGATCACGGCGGCACTATTCCTCGCCGAATTCGTCGAGCCGGTGACGGCCTGGGCGCATATCGATGTCATGGCCTGGAATGTCACCTCCAGGCCCGGTCGGCCCGAAGGCGGCGAAGCTTCAAGCATGCGCGCGCTCTACGGGCTGATCGCCAAGCGCTTTCCCGCTTGATGCGCGCGTGCGCTTTCGCGGCCGCTGAAAATTTTGCCCAGGCTTGATCCGATCGGGCGGCGCGCGCGTAATCTGTGTCGCTTGGTCATCATGGCGCGCCTGCGTCGGACCAATCGCTGTTTATTCCCTCCCCAAAAACTCAGGCCGGGCGCTTTGCCCGGCCTGAGTTTTTCTCCTCTACAACGTCGCCCCTACGCCGTCGGTGGAATGGACGATCTCACGCGGGCGGGATTGCCAAGCGCGGTCGCGCCCGCGGGGACGTCGCGGGTCACCACACTGCCGGCGCCGATGATCGCGTCGTCGCCAATGGTGACCCCCGGCAGGATGATGCTGCCGCCGCCGATCCATACATCCTCACCAATGCGCACGGGGCGGCCGAATTCCAGGCCGTCGCGGCGAACGTTCGGATCGCGCGGATGGTCGGCGGCGTAGATCTGCACCGCCGGGCCGATCTGGGTCCGTGCGCCGATGACAACCTCGACGACATCGAGAATGACGCAGTTAAAGTTGAGGAAAACGCCCGCTCCGAGGCGGATGTTGAACCCGTGATCGCAGAAGAACGGAGGACGGATGACGCAGCCTTCACCGACCGCGCCGAGTTCGCTCGGCGAGAAGCGCCCGCCGCGCCGCGGGCTCTTGCGCGCCGGCCGCATTATAGCGAACCAGCCAGGCCTTGGTCGCCGCCTGCGCCGCGCGGATCTCGGCATCGCCCGGATGATACAACTCCCCGGCAAGCATCTTGCCCATCTCGCCGCCAGCCATGAAACATCCTCCGGTTGCTGATTGCCTTGTTCTTCGAGAGCATTCCGCGCCCGAGGGGTCGCGGATAAGATGCTCGATGCTTGTCGTATCGATCAAGTTTCCGCTTTCATATGATTCCATCCGACAGCGGGTTGATCTAGGGTACGCGGCGCGGCAAAAACCGCCTGACGCCGGGAGAGATTTTTTGAGCATCACCATCGACCAAACGCTGGTCAATACGGCGCGCGATATTGCGGAGCGCGCCGGCAGAAAAATCATGGAAATCTACGGGACCGACTTCGACGTCTCGCGCAAGGACGACGCCTCGCCGGTCACCGAGGCCGACCGCCGCGCCGAGGTCCTGATCCTCGATGCCATCCGCCGCGAACTCACCGGCGCCTATCCGATCGTCGCCGAGGAGGCGGTCGACGGCGGCGATATTCCGGAGGTTGGCGAGCGGCCGTTCTGGCTGGTCGATCCGCTCGACGGCACCAAGCAGTTCGTCAAGCGTCAGGGCGAATTCACCGTCAACATCGCCCTGATCGAGAACCGTCGGCCGCTCATGGGCGTGGTCCATGCGCCCGCCTTGGGCAGCACCTACTGGGGCAGCCCGCTCGGCGCGTTCGCTGCCCTCAACGCGGAGCCGCCACAGGCCATCGCCTGCCGGCCGATGCCCGCGAGCGGCGTCATCGCGGTCGCCAGCCGCTCGCACCGCACCCCGGAGACCGATGCATTTCTCGCCCGCTACGATCTCGCTCAATCGATCTCGGCCGGCAGTTCGATAAAGTTCTGCCTCGTCGCCGCCGGTAAGGCCGATCTCTACCCGCGTATGGGGCGGACCATGGAGTGGGACACCGCGGCCGGCCACGCCGTTGTCCGCTACGCCGGCGGCACGGTGACGGATCTGGAGGGCCGAGAGCTCCTCTACGCCAAGCCGGGTTTCGAAAACCCGCACTTCGTCGTCAGCGGTCCGCCGCACAGAACGTGAGCGACCCGAGCGGCTACGCGACGCGCACGACCAACCTCCGTCACGCCGACGCCCCCAGCATCGCCGAGGCGGCGAGGGTGATCGCCGCCGGCGGGCTGGTCGCGTTTCCGACCGAGACCGTCTATGGCCTCGGCGCCGATGCGACCGACGAGCGTGCGGTCGCCGCGATCTTCGCCGCCAAGGATCGGCCGCGCTTCAACCCGCTGATCTGCCACGTCACGGGCGTCGAACAGGCCGGCGGGCTGGTCGCGTTCGACGATCACGCCCGCGCGTTGGCCGAGCGCTTCTGGCCCGGACCATTGACGCTGGTGCTGCCGCGCCGCGCGGCGTCTCCCTTGGCGTTGCTGGTCAGCGCCGGCCTCGAGACCGTTGCCGTTCGCGCCCCAGACCATCCGGTCGCGCAGGCCCTGATCGGCGCCGCCGGCGTGCCCATCGCAGCGCCCAGCGCCAACCGTTCGGGAACACTAAGCCCGACCACGGCGGCACACGTCGCCGCATCGCTCGGCGAGCGGGTCGGCATGATCCTCGATGCCGGTTCCTGCCGGATCGGTGTCGAGTTCGACCATCGTCGACCTCACCGGCTCCCGCCCGACCCTGCTGCGTCCCGGCGGCGTCGCGCTCGAGGCCATCGAGGCCGTCGTCGGCCACCTGGACAATGCGACACCGGGCCCCGTGCGCGCGCCGGGAATGCTCGCGCGTCACTACGCGCCGAGCCGGCCGCTGCGCCTGAACGCCGAGGAAGCCATGGACGGCGAAGTCCTGCTCGGCTTCGGGCCGGCGGGCGAACGCGCGGCATTGAATCTCAGCCCCGAGGGCAACCTGGACCAGGCCGCGGCCAATCTGTTCGCGATGCTGCGCGCGCTCGATCGGCCCGGCGTCGCCGCCATCGCGGTGATGGCCATTCCCGAGGTCGCGCTCGGCCGGGCGATCAACGACCGGCTGCGCCGCGCGGCGACGCCTGAGCCCGCCCATGATCCTGAGAACAACGATGACTGGAACGATGACCGCGGTCCGGCGGCGCCCTGTATCCTGCCCGACATGGGCGACGAGTGACGCGCGGGCCGCCCCGCCCCTCGCCCGGACGGGGCGCTTGAGCCCGCCTACAAGATGAAGTCGCCGGCGACCCATTGGGCGGGCTCCGCGGCGCCGTCGTGGACCAGGATTTCCAGCTCCGGCGCGGTCGAACCGCCGGTATTGGCCTGGATCAGGGTATCGGCGCCAGAGGCGACGACGTGGACCTGGCCCGCGCCGGTGAAGGCACCGGTACCCTTGAAGACGAACGCCTGGTTGCCCGACACCCCGGTATTCGCGTCGATGGTCGACAGGTCGATGACGTCGCCGCCTTTCGCCCCGGCACCGAAGAAGTCAACGATGACGTCGCGGTTGGCAGCACCCGGCGCCGACTCGGTCACATTGTCGTAGGCGAAGCGGTCGTTGCCGGCGCCGCCGGTGAGCCAGTCGCGCCCGCCGGTGCCGCTGATCACGTCATTGCCGGCATCGCCGTAGAGATGATCCTCGCCCGAGCCGCCGCCGAGCCTATCGTTGCCGTCGCCGCCATATATGGTGTCGTTCTCGGATTGGCCCCACAACTTGTCGTCGCCGGCACCGCCATAGACCAGGTCGTTGCCGTAGAGACCGAAGATCTCATCGTTGCCGGCGTCGCCATAGAGCACGTCGTCATCCAAGAACACGGAATGGTCGTCGCCGTCAATTTCACCGTAAGCGCCGTAGATCGTGTCGTTGCCGGCGCCGCCATGAATGATGTCGCGGTCGAATCCGTCGAGAGTGGTCCAGTATTCGTCGACCTTGCTGCCATAGATCGTGTCGTTGCCGGCACCGCCGTCGAGACGTTCGGCGCCGCCGTCGGCCCATCCCGAGGCCCACCCGATGATTACATTATCAAGTTCATTGCCAGTGCCGCTAAAGGTATCCTCTGCGTAGTAGGCGTAGTTCTCCATCACCAGCTTTTCGACGTTGGCGGGAAGTATATAGTCTGTCTTGTCAGCCGTGACCGTGTCGTAACCCTCGCCCGCCTTTTCGATGACCAGGTCTTTGTTTTCAAGCACCAAATAGGAGTTGTCGCCCGTGCCGCCGTAGAGACGATCGGTGTTGTCGCCGCCCGAGAAGCTCCCGTCGGGCTCCCACGTCCACACGGTCCCCCGCAGGTCGTCATTGCCGGCGCCACCATAAAGCGCGGTCTCCATTCCGGGTGCCTTGACATACCACTCGCGGACCCCGAGCACGTCCTCTCCGTTGCCACCATCGAGCGACACCGCGCCCGTGGGCAAGTTGCCCTTCCAATCGGTCGAGGGATAGTCATTTTTATGTTCAACCCCAAGGAATTGTTGCCATCATCGCCATATGCGGCATTACCGACCGGGTTGGCGCCACCGCTGTCGACGATGGTGATCGTGATGGAGTCGTTGCCGGCCTCGCCGTGGATGACGTTGCCCGCGTTCACGCCCGCGACAACGCCGTCGTCGGTCCAATGACGAGGCGAGTCGTCAATCGTATCGTCGCCTACGCGCCACCGTTGATGATATCGCCGCCGAAGCCGCCATCGAGCTTATCATTGCCGCCGTTTCCATCGATGGTGTCCGCCGCCGCCGACGGTTTGCTCCCTACGGGGACAACCAATACGCCCGGCGTTACCTTGTTCGGTGTGATCTCGTCGTCACCGCTTGTGCCCGTGAATGTCGCCATGGTGGCCTCCTCCACGCGCTCGAAACACTTGAGCTTCATCGGAACGAGCGGACATCGCTCGCCCTGGCTTAGCGTCTCGATAGGCGGAGAACCCCCGGTCTCCCGCCGCTCCCGTTGCGGGAGCCTTACGTGGGGAGGATTATAAGACTAACCCATTTGGGAATAAAGATGGACCGCGCGCCAGAGCGGCCGGCGGCGATCGCGCATTGTTCCCGGCGTCGCGGCGGCCTACCTGAGAGGGGCCATGACCATGCAGCCCCTCCCTTCCCCGCCGGTTATTGGGCGGGACGTTCTCGCTGCCCTCAGCGCCGCCGTTGGCGAGCGCGGCTGGGTTGGTGATCCCGCCGCCATCGCGCCGTACCTGAGCGAGGAGCGCGGCCGCTTTCACGGCGCCTGCGCCGCCGTGGTCAAGCCGGCGTCGAGCGCGGAGGTCGCGGCGGTCGTTCGGATCTGCGCCGAAGCCAGGATCCCGGTCGTCCCCCAGGGCGGCAATACCGGGCTGGTCGGCGGCGGCGTGCCCGACGGCGGCGTCGTCATCTCGCTGGCGCGGATGAACGCCATTCGCGCGCTCGACGCCATCAACCGGACCATCACCGTCGAGGCCGGGGTCATTCTCAGCGACCTTCAGGCGGTCGCCCGCGAGGCCGGCGCGCTGTTCCCGCTCAGCCTCGGCGCCGAAGGCAGCTGCCGGATCGGCGGCAACATCGCGACCAACGCCGGCGGCATTGCCGTCGTCCGCTATGGCAACGCTCGCGACATGGTCCTTGGCCTCGAGGTGGTCCTGCCCGACGGCCGGATCTGGGACGGGCTGCGCGGCCTGCGCAAGAACAACACGGGCTATGACCTCAAGCACCTGTTCATCGGCGGCGAAGGAACGCTCGGCATCATTACCGCCGCGGTGCTCAAGCTCTACCCAATGCCCCGCGTCGAGGAGACCGCGCTGGTCGCGCTGCCCTCGGTTGACGCGGCGCTGGATCTGTTTCAGCGGACCAACGCCGCGGCCGGAGATTCGCTCACCGCTTTCGAGTTCTTCTCGCGGCGCTGTCTCGAGTTCTGCGTCGCCCACATCCCCGGCGCCGCCGACCCGTTCGCCGATGCCCATGCGTGTTACGCCCTGATCAAGCTCGCCAGCCCGCGCGCGGGCGATCCCTTGCGCGAGACTTTGGAAGCGCTGCTCGCCGATGCCTTCGAGGCCGAGGTTGTTGGCGACGCGGTGCTTGCCGCGAGCGAAGCCCAGGCCCAGGCGCTGTGGCGGATCCGCGAGAGCATCCCCGAGGCACAGAAATCCGAAGGCGGCAGCATCAAGAACGACGTCTCGGTGCCGTTGTCGGCGGTCCCGGCCTTCATCGCGCGCGCCAGTGCCGCAGTCGAGGCGGCGATGCCGGGAATCAGGGTCGTCGCCTTCGGTCATTTCGGCGATGGCAATATCCACTTCAACCTGTCCCAGCCCGAGGGCGCCGATCGCGCCGCCTACCTCGCGCAGTGGGACCGGTTCGACCGCATCGTCGCCGATGTCGCAGCCGAGCTTGGCGGCAGCTTCAGCGCCGAGCACGGCGTTGGCCTACTCAAGCGCGCGGACATGAGCCGCTACAAATCGGCGGTCGAGCTCGACATGATGCGCGCGATCAAGCGCGCGCTCGACCCCGACAACATCATGAACCCGGACAAGGTCGTACCTTTCGAATAGGCCATCGCGCCCCCGATCAGCCTGCTTTTGGATGGTCCATTGGGACGCGGATCGCGCTATGGCGGTCCTAGCGCTTACCTTGGAGGATCCCATGCCGGCCAAGCCCGTCGTTCTCGTCACCCGCAAGCTTCCCGATGCTGTCGAGGCCCGGCTCGGCCGCGACTACGAGGCGCGCCTCAACCCTGACGATGCAGTGCTCACCAGCGAGGCGCTGATCGAGCGCGCCCGCGGCGCCCATGCCATTCTCGCGACCCCGACCGAGACGTTCACCGCCGAGATCATCGCCCGGCTGCCCGAAAGCGTGCGCGCCGTCGCCAGCTTCTCCGTCGGCTACGACCACATCGACCTCAACGCCGCCGAGGAGCGGGGGCTCGTCGTCACCAACACTCCGGACGTGCTCAGCGACGCGACCGCCGAAGTCGCCATTCTTCTGATGCTCGGCGCCGCGCGGCGGGCTTACGAGGGCGAACGGCTGGTTCGCACCGGCGCCTGGAGCGACTGGAGCCCGACCTTCATGCTCGGCACCCAGGTCAGCGGCAAGCGCCTCGGCATCATCGGCATGGGCCGGATCGGCCAGATAACTGCGCGGATCGCCCGAGCCTTCGCCATGGAGATCCACTATGCCAACCGCCGGCGCCTGGCGCCGGAGCTGGAGGCCGGCGCGGTTTTTCATCAGAGCACCGAGGAACTGCTGGCGGTCAGCGACTTCCTGTCGATCCACTGCCCGGCGACGCCCGCGACCACCGGCCTCATCAACGCCGAGCGCATCGCCCTGCTGCCACCGGGCGCCATCGTTATCAACACCGGGCGGGGCCCGGTCATCGACGACGAGGCCCTGATCGCGGCGCTCAGGTCCGGCCATGTCGCCGCCGCCGGGCTCGACGTCTTTACCGGCGAGCCCGACATCAACCCGGCCTACCGTACGCTCGATAATGTCTTTCTGCTGCCCCACATCGGCAGCGCGACGCGAGAGACACGCGCCGCCATGGGTTTTCGCGCGATCGACAATCTCGACGCCATCTTCGCCGGACGCGAGCCCCGCGACCGGGTGGGCGGCGTACGCGCCTGAGCCTCTCCCGGCCTTGACGGAAGGGAGAAAGGCCCTCGCGGCTTGCGCCGGAGGGCCTCCGGTTCCGGGACGGCGTGAGATACCGTCACGTTGAGCAAGGTTTTTTTGCGCGGGCTGGGGGCGCGGTCGGCTGCGTTGGACTGGGACTACGCCGCCCGCGCCTGCTCGATCTGGACTGTGAACGGTTTGCGGTTCTTGGCGACGCTGTAGACGGCGTGGAGCAGCTTGCGCATGGCGGCGATGAGCGCGAGTTTGGGTGGCTTGCCGGCGGCGCGCAAGCGTTCGTAGAAGGTGCGCAGCCAGGGATTGCGGCGCACGGCGCCGAGCACGGGCATCCACAAGGCCGTGCGCAGGCGGGCGTTTCCGAGCGGGGCGATGGCGGCGCGGCCGGCGGTGCGTTTGCCGGAGTGCCTGAGCCCTGGAACGACGCCGACATAGGCGGCGAAGGCGGCGGCGCTCCTGAAACGGGCGGGATCGCCGACGGCGGCGATGACCCGCGCGGCCGATTGCGGGCCGATCCCATCGATGGTGGTGAGCAGCTTGCCGACCTCGTGGGTGTCGAGCAGGTTCTCGATGTCACGCTCGATGTCGCTCAGGCGCCGGCGCCACAGGTCGAGATCCTGGCAGATGTGGCGCGCCTGCAGCGCATAGGCGGGGCCGTGATGCTGGCCGATGGAGCGGCTGGCGGCGTCGACCAGTTGTTCGGCCAGTTCGGCGCCGATCATGTGACGCCCGTCGTAGCGCAGTTTTGCGAGCCGGCGCGGGTTTGCGCGGGCGAAGGCCTGCGCGCTCGGGTATTCGGCCAGCAGGCAGGTGGCAAGCATGCTGTCGAGGGTGCGGACGTAGCGGGTGAACTCGGGAAAGACGAGATCGACCAGGCGGTGCAGTTGGCGGACGCGGTCGTCGAAGTCCTGGCGCAGCCGGTCGCGGTGGCGGACCAACTCACGCAAGCTCTCGGCGACCTTGTCGTGCAGCCGGGTCGGCGCGGGGCGTTTCTCGAAGCCGAGACGGGCGAGGCCGCGGGCGTCGATGGCGTCGGTCTTGGTGCGTTCGAGGCTGCTGTCCTGGAAGCGTCGGGCGACGAACGGGTTGAGCAGCGCGACCTCGTGCCCGGCGGCGGTCAGTACAACGAACAGGTTCTTCCAGTAGTGTCCGGTCGCTTCCATGACGACCAGGACGGGCGGAGGGCCAAGCGCTTCGAGCAGGGCGTCGTAGCCCTCGCGGTCCTCGGTGATGGTCATGGACTTGCCGATCGGCGCGCCATCCTCGTCGAGGCGGGCGAGCGTGTGGCGTTCGGAAGCGATATCGATGCCGGCGAACATACTCTCTCCTTGCATGGTCAGTGGCCAGGAGCCTCGGAGCCGGCGATCATGCTCACGCTTGTCCAAGCGAGGACGCAAGCGGGCAAGGCTTGGCCCCAGGATACCGTTCGAGCCCTGAGCGCCGGTCGAGGGCGCCAATCTCACGCACGAGGACCATGCCTCAAGCGCCACGCGGCGACCCTCTCCCAGCAACCGGTCCGCAACCTTAGCCGAGGAGCGAGCCGGTGAGTGAACGTCTTACAAGCCTACGCGGCGCGTTTGGCTTCGCCTCGTTCCACCGCCGCGACTTCGACTTCGAGCTGGTCAAGCCCACGCAAAATCTCGTGCATGGCCTGTTCGACCGCGGCATAGGCTCCTTGCGCCGCGCCGCGGCCCTGCTTTGCCAAGACCTCGAGAGCGCGCTTGCCGGCAACGTGGACCCGCTGATGCGGCTCGGCCAGTTTCGCGAACGCCGGGTGGCGGCGCACCGACTCGTCGACCTTGGCGTACCATTGGCCGAACCGGCAGTCGTGGTGATCGGAAAGATGCTCGGCGGTCGTTTTAACTTTCCCGTCGATCGCATCGAGAATCTTCCGCGCGAACGCCGTATGATCGGACTTTGATGCCTCGATGACATCGAGCGCGCTCATCCCCGCCATCCTGGTTTCGGCGATGAACCCGTTGACGATCCGCTCCATGGCCTCGGAATGTTCGGAAAGCTGCCGCGCCATGGTCAGCACCTGGCCGGACGCGGTGCCGGTCTCATTGGCGGCCTGGGTGACGCCGGCAATGTTGTTGGTCACTTCCTGGGTGCCCTGCGCGGCCTGCTCGACGTTGCGGGCGATCTCCTGGGTGGCGGCGTCCTGCTCTTCGACCGCCGCGGCGATCGAGGCCGCGATCTCGTTGATCTTGCCGATGGTCCCGACAATGCCCTCGATGGCGCCGACGGTGCCGTTGATCTCGCCGCGCACGGTGTCGATCTGGGCCGCGATCTCCTCGGTCGCCTTGGCCGTCTGGTTGGCCAGCGACTTGACCTCGTTGGCGACCACCGCGAAGCCCTTGCCGGCGTCGCCGGCGCGCGCCGCCTCGATGGTGGCGTTGAGCGCCAGAAGGTTGGTCTGGCTGGCGATGGCGTTGATCAGATCGACCACCTCGCCGATCTTCTCGGCCGCCGCGGCCAGGCTGCGCACGGTCGCTTGCGTCTTCTCCGCCTCGCCGGCGGCCTCCCTGGCGATCGTGCTCGACTGGCCCATCTGGCGGGCGATCTCGCGGATCGAGCTCGATAGCTCCTCGGCCGCCGAGGCCACCGTCTGGACGTTGCTCGACGCCTGATCGGACGCCGCCGCCACCGCCGAGGCCTGCCGGCTGGTCTCCTCGGCCGTCGCCGACATCGCTTGCGAGGTCGACTGCATCTCGTCGGCCGAACCGCCGAGCGCGTCGACGATGGTCTTGACCTGGGCCTCGAACTTGTCTGCCAGCGAGTCCATCGTCCGCTTGCGCTCGGCTGCCGCCTTGTGCTCGTTTTCCTCCTGCTCCGCCTCCAGGCGAGCCTTCTCGATCGCGTTACCCTTGAAGACCTGAACAGCCCGCGCCATCTCGCCAAGCTCGTCGCGACGGTCGAGCCCGGCCACCTCCACCCTTGTGTCGCCGGTCGACATAGTGGTCATGGTCCTCGTCATCGTCTTGAGCGGAATAATGATACCGCGGCTGACGAATAAGCACGCGCCACCGAGCAATAACAGCATCGGGATGACAATGCCGCCGGCGACCAGCAACTTCTGGCCGAAAATATCAGCGACATCGTCTATATAGATGCCCGAGCCGATGATCCAGCCCCAAGGATCAAAACCTTTAACATAAGAAATTTTCTCGATAGCCTGGTCGGCTCCAAGCTTAGGCCAAAAATAATTTACGAAGCCGGCACCGTTTTTTGTAACAACATTGACCATATCCATGAATAGATGTTTGCCACGTTTGTCCTCTATGCTAGAAAGGTCCGTGCCGTCGAGCGCCGGTTTCCCTGGATGCATGATCATTCGGGGGTGGAAGTCGTTTATCCAAAAATATTCCATGCCATCGTAGCGCAACTGTTTAACCGCCGCTTGAGCCTCTTTTTGCGCCTCGTCGCGTGTCAGCTCACCAGATTTTTCACGGTCGTAGTAATATTTGATCAGCGCGTGCGCGGTCTCGACAAGATTGCGTGTTTTTTCCTGCCGATCATCGAGAAGGGTCGACCTGATCGTCGATAGCAGTGTGCCGGCGAGAAGAATGCATCCGACCACGGCTACCACCGCGATGATCATCAGCCGCCAGGAAATATTCATATTCCGCATTTGCGTTTTCCTACATGTCGCCGGCACAAGAACGTAAGCCTCGGTAGGGGGCGTTCTGGGTGGTTGTCTATCGGACACTAAAGGCTGGTGCTGCCCGAGACCCGCGAATGGCGCGCCTCGGGCACTCCATTGGCGAGATTTAAGCGGCGCGGACGTTGCCGAGGAAGCTATCGACGGTGCGGCGCATCTCCTCGGATTGGCTCGCGAGCTGCTGGGCCATGGTTAGGACCTGGCCGGACGCGGTGCCGGTTTCGCCTGCGGCCTGGGTGACGCCGGCGATGTTGTTGGTCACTTCCTGGGTGCCCTGCGCGGCCTGCTCGACGTTGCGGGCGATCTCCTGGGTGGCGGCGTCCTGCTCCTCGACCGCCGCGGCGATCGAGGCCGCGATCTCGTTGATCTTGCCGATGGTCCCGACGATGCCCTCGATGGCGCCGACGGTGCCGTTGATCTCGCCGCGCACGGTGTCGATCTGGGCCGCGATCTCCTCGGTCGCCTTGGCCGTCTGGTTGGCCAGCGACTTGACCTCGTTGGCGACCACCGCGAAGCCCTTGCCGGCGTCGCCGGCGCGCGCCGCCTCGATGGTGGCGTTGAGCGCCAGAAGGTTGGTCTGGCTGGCGATGGCGTTGATCAGATCGACCACCTCGCCGATCTTCTCGGCCGCCGCGGCCAGGCTGCGCACGGTCGCTTGCGTCTTCTCCGCCTCGCCGGCGGCCTCCCTGGCGATCGTGCTCGACTGGCCCATCTGCCGGGCGATCTCGCGGATCGAGCTCGATAGCTCCTCGGCCGCCGAGGCCACCGTCTGGACGTTGCTCGACGCCTGATCGGACGCCGCCGCCACCGCCGAGGCCTGCCGGCTGGTCTCCTCGGCCGTCGCCGACATCGCCTGCGAGGTCGACTGCATCTCGTCGGCCGAACCGCCGAGCGAAGCTCAACACCGCCGCGACCTCCGAGTCGAACGCGCCGGTCAGCTCCTCCAGCCGCTGGGCCCGGGCAAGCTGCTTGTCGCGCTCGCCTGGCCTGCTCGGCCTCGAGCCGCAGACGCTCGATCGCGTTTTCCTTGAACACCTGGACCGCCGCCGGCCATCTCGCCAAGCTCGTCCTTGCGCCCCCGCGCCGGAACCTCGACGTCAAGCTGACCCTCGGCCAAATGCCCCATCGCCGCCGTCATTTGGGAGATCGGCGCGGTGATGGAGCGGGCGAAGAAGATGCCGGCGACGGCAACGACCGCGGCGAGAAGGCCCTCCGGCGGTCAGCATGAACGTCCGCATCGCGGCGACGGGGGCGAGCAATTCCGCCTCGCCGATCTCGGCAAGCATCGCCCACGTCACCCCGGCGAACGTCAGCGGCTGGTAGGCCGAAAAGACAGTCTCGCCGCGATAGTCGGGGAGCAGAGCCACGTCGGATTCGCCCTTCAGGGCAAGCCGGACGGCCTCGGTATCCACCGTCCGCTTGAGCAGCGTCGGCTCCTCGGAGAACCTGGAGTTGCTGCGCATGAGCCGGTCGCCGCCGACGAGATAGGTCTCGCCGGTCTCGCCAAGGCCGGCGGTGTCCTGCATGATGGTGTTCATCTCGCCGATCGGCATCTGCACGGCGAAGACACCGAGAAGATGGCCGTCCGCGCCGAGCACCGGCGTGGAGACGAAAGCCGCCGGTGCGCCATTGCTCGGCGCGTAGGCCTTGAAGTCAAAAAAGGCCTGGAAGCCTGGGCGGGGATTATCCCTGGCCGCCCGGAACGCGCTGCCGAGATCGGAGTCCTTCCACGGTCCCGTGACGAGGTTGGTCGCGAAATCACTCTCCTTGAACACGGTGTAGACAAGATTGCCGTCGGCATCGAAAAGGAAAATGTCGTAGTATCCGCGGGCACGCATAAACTTTCTGAAGAACGGATGATACTTCGCGTGGATCCGGCTGTAAGTCGGAGCTGTCGGCCGCGCTGTCCAGATTCTCCTTCTGGCTGGATGGATTATTGGTGATGTATGCGCGTTTCAGCTGATCGTCCGGGTGCGCGCCGAGCGACTCCCAAGAAGTAGCGAATTGTTCGATGGCGTCGCGCACGAGAGGGTTGCTCGCCTGAAACTCCAGGTCATGCTCGATGCTGGCCAGATAATTCGACAAGGTCTGCTTGCGTCCGTCGAGCACGGCGACAAGCTCTTCTCGCGCCTGATCTTCCAATTCCGTCTTCGATTTGGAGTAGCCGATAGCACCAATTGTTGCGGTGCAAATGAGCGCCACGGCGACGATCGCCATGGGGATTTTTTGCGTAATACGAAGATTGCGGACAGAAAACGAGAACGCCATGAATTACCCTCAATACTGAAACGGGATGCTTGCGCCGTCACTATCCCCACGCCCGCTTAAAGCGGGGTTAAAGCGGCGTGGGGCGCGGCTCAGGCCTTGCGCACCGGGGCGGTGAACATGTAGCCGGCGTGGCGGACGGTCTTGATCAGCTCTGGGGCGTTGGCGTCGCGTTCGATCTTCTGGCGCAGGCGGCGGACGCGGACGTCGATGCTGCGGTCGAACGCGGGCGCGCGGTTGCCGTGGAGGTAGTCCATCAGCTGGTTGCGCGAGAGCACCCGGTTGGGATGCTCGACGAAGACTTCGAGCAGGTCGAACTCGCCGGAGGTGAGCTCGGCGCTCTCGCCGCTGTCCGACGTGACCGAGCGGCGCGCCAAGTCCAGCCGCCAGTCGGCGAAGCAGTAGACCGAACCCGTGGCCGGGCTTTGCGCCGCCGCTTGCGCCGCCGGGTCGGGCAGCCGCCGCAGCACGCTGCGCACCCGGGCGAGCAGCTCGCGCGGCTCGAATGGCTTGGCGATATAATCGTCGGCGCCGATTTCGAGGCCGATGATCTTCTCGGTGATCTCGTCGCGGCCGCTCAGAATGATGATCCCGATGTTTGTCAGGACCCGGAGTTGGCGGGTCAACGTCAGGCCGTCGACGCCGGGCAGGCCGATGTCGAGGACGGCGAGGCGGACCCGTTCGGCGGCGACGATCTCGGCGCTTTGTTCGCCGTCGGCCAAGGCGGTCACGCGATAGCCGGCACCTTCGAGACACGACGAAACGATCTCGCGGACGGCGGCGTCGTCGTCGACGACGAGGATATGGGCCGTATCGGTCATGGTCGTCATTTCCTCTATTTCGCGCCCTGAATTTTCCGCGGAAACACCCCCGACATCATCGGAAACGGGGCGGCAACACGGCCGACACTAGCGGGCAAACTCTAACGAATAGTGTTCGAGCGATCCGAACGCCCGGCGCCGACACCGCCGTCGCGCCGATCCGGGGGGAACGGTTTCGGCCGAGCTCGCGCCGTCCGAGGCGAAGCGCCGGCCGCCGTGCACGGTCCGCGCGTCCCGGATATGGCGGCGACGCGGCTACAGCCCGCCCCGGCGAACGCCCGCCACGGAGTTGAGGCCGCAAATGGATGATCTGCTGCAAGAGTTTCTCGCCGAGACCTCGGAAAGCCTGGGCCTGCTCGATGGCGAGCTGATCCGCCTGGAAGAGACGCCCGGTGACACCGCGATCCTCGGCAACATCTTTCGGGTGTTTCACACCATCAAGGGCACCTGCGGGTTTCTCAACCTGCCTCGGCTGGAAAAGGTCGCCCACGCCGGCGAGGATCTGCTCAGCACGTTCCGCGAGAATGCCTCGCTGGTCACGCCGGAAGCGGTCAGTCAAATCCTGCGCTGCGTTGATGCAATCCGTGATCTGCTCGGCGGGATCGACGATGCCGGCGCCGAGCCCAAAACCGACAACGACGCCCTGATCGCCGCGCTGCGGGCGATGGCGGCAGCCGGCGAGGCCGGAACACCCACCGTTGTCAGCAACTGCCTGGACATCTTCGCCGCGATCGAGGGGACCGTCGAACCTTTCGGCGAACCTATCGGCGAACCCGGCGCCGGCGCCGGGCCCGGGTTGGAGCCCGACGCCACCCGCGACGCCGCAGAGGATGCTCAACCTCTCGATCGTCCGGCGGTGGCCGCCGCGCCCGCCTCGACCGCCGCGGCCAACGAACCGGCGGCGGCCAGCCAGACCATCCGCGTCAACGTCGAGGTCCTCGAGTCGCTGATCACGCTGGTCAGCGAGCTGGTCCTGACCCGCAACCAGTTCCTGCAGATCTTCCGCGCCAAGGACGACGGCCGCTCGACCGATTCCTTCCAGCGGCTGAGCCGGATCACCACAGAGTTGCAGGAAGGCGTCATGAAGACGCGGATGCAGCCGGTCGGCACCGCCTGGTCGAAGCTGCCCCGGATCGTCCGCGACCTCGGCATCGAGACCGGCAAGCGCATCGAACTTAGAATGCACGGCGGCGAGACCGAACTCGACCGCCAGATCCTCGAAATGATCCGCGATCCGCTGACCCACATGGTCCGCAACTCGGCCGATCATGGCATTGAGGCGCCGGCCGAGCGCCGCGCCGCCGGTAAGCCCGATACCGGCGTGATCACGCTGAACGCCTTCCACGAGGGCGGCCATATCATCATCGAGATCGCCGACAACGGCCGTGGCCTGGATACCGGGCGGATCCGCGATAAGATCCTCGAACGCGGCTTGGCGACGGCCGCCGAGCTGGAACGGCTCTCCGACCAGCAGGTTCAGCAATTCATCTTCAAGGCGGGCTTTTCGACCGCCGAGACCATCACCAGCGTCTCCGGCCGCGGCGTCGGCATGGACGTGGTCCGCACCAACGTCGAGAAGATCGGCGGCGTGATCGAGCTCAAGTCGGAGGCCGGCAAGGGCAGCACGTTCACCATCAAGATTCCGCTGACGCTCGCCATCGTCTCGGCGCTGATCGTCGGCTGCGCCGACCAGCGCTTCGCCATCCCGCAGATCTGCGTCAGCGAACTGGTTCACGTCGCCCCCGGCGGCGCGCACAGCGTCGAGATGGTCAACGACGCGCCGGTATTGAGCCTGCGCAACCGGCTGCTCCCGCTGGTCTCGCTGCATGACCTGCTCAAGCTCGGGCCGGCCGCCGCGGCCGCCGCTCCCGGTGCGACCAATCACGAGACGCGGCCACGAGGCCGGCCGGAATTATTACGTCGTCGTCACCCAGATCGGCAGCCGCCACCTGGGCCTGATCGTCGATCGGGTGTTCGATACCGAGGAGATCGTCGTCAAGCCGGTGGCCCGGATGCTGCGCAAGATCCCGTTCTATTCCGGGACCACCATCCTCGGTGACGGCAGCGTCATCATGATCCTCGATCCCAACGGGATCGCGACGCGGATCGGCCAGGCGGCGGTGGCCTCCGGCGAGCAGACGAGCAGCGCCGCCCGCGCCGACGACCGGCGGGCGAGCCTGATTGTCTTTCGTGCCGGCGACCGCTCGCGCAAGGCGGTGCCGATGGCGCTCGTCGAGCGTATCGAGAACATCGACGTCGGCGCCATCGAGCACGTCAACGGCCACCAGGTCATCCAGTACCGCGGCCACATGATGCCGCTGATCAGCCTGTCGCCGGACTGCGTGACGCGCGCGGCGGGTCAGCAGCCGGTCCTGGTCTTCTCCGAAGGCGAACGCACCGTCGGCCTGATCGTCGACGAGATCCTCGACATTGTAGAAGAGCGGCTGAACGTTGAACTCACCGGCAACGACAGCGGCGTCATGGGTAGCGCCGTCATCGACGGCAAGGCGACCGACCTTATCGACATCGGCTGCTACCTCACCTCGGCCTTCGCCGACTGGTTCGGGATCGACGCTGGGATGGATGCGGGCGACGCCAAGACGTTTGACAAGGTTGCGGCGAAAAAGCGCCTGCTCCTGGTCGACGACAGCGGCTTCTTCCTGCGCCTGATGTCGCCAAAGCTCTCGATCTCGGGTTTCGAGGTGATCGAAGCCGGAAGCGGCGAGCAGGCGCTCGAAATGCGCAACCGGGGCGTCGACATCGACGTCATCGTCAGCGACATCGAAATGCCCGGCATGAACGGCTTCGAGTTCGCCAGGGCGGTTCTTGGCGACGGCGCATGGACCAACGTGCCGATGATCGCGCTGTCCTCCCGGCTGACGAAGCAGAACCTGCAACTTGGCCGCGACGCCGGCTTCTCGGACTTCGTGCCGAAAGCTCGGCGCGACGAGTTGCTCGGCGTGTTGCGGCAGGTCCTCGCGCAAGACGGAGAAGCGGCATGACCACCACCCAGACAGCCGGCCCTCGGACAACCGGCGGCCGGACAGCCAGCGGGCGCAACGCCGGCGGCAAAAGCTCCATCGCCGGCCGCGAGCATGAGTTCCTTACCTTCGTGGTCGACAAGCAGACCTTCGGTCTGCCGTTGCACAGCGTCGACGACGTCCTCGACGCCCGGCCGCTGACCCGGGTTCCGCTGTCGCCGCCGGAAGTCGCCGGCTCGCTGAACCTGCGCGGGCGGATCATCACCGCCATCGACGTTCGCAGGCGTCTCGGCCTGCCGGCGATGGTTCCCGGCGCCAAGCACATGAGCATCGTCGTCGAGCATGACGGCGAGGTGTTCAACCTGATTGTCGACGCCGTCGGCGAGGTTCTCGCCGTGACCGACGACCAATTCGAGGAAAACCCGGTGACGCTTGATGAGCAGTGGCGCCAGTTCTCCGTCGGGATCTACCGCCTCGACAGCCACCTTATGGTCGTTCTCAACATCGAGGCACTGTTCGACATCGCCGACGAAAGCGGGCTCTGGTGAACCCGCCGCGCAAGACCTGTTTGATCGTCGACGACTCGCCCGTCGTCCGATCGATCGCGAGCAAGCACCTCGAGGCGCTCGGCTTCATCACCGACGAGGCGGCCAATGGCCTGGAAGCGGTCGCCGTCTGCACCCGCTGCATGCCGGACGCCGTGCTGCTCGACCGCAACATGCCGGTCCTGGATGGGGTTGCCTGCGTCCGGATGGTGCGTGCCCTGCCAGGTGGCGAGCGGCCGAAGGTGATCTTCTGCACCGCCGAAAACACCGCCGCCGGAATAGAGGAAGCGATGCGCGCCGGCGCGGACGAATACATCATGAAGCCGTTCGACCGCGAGATCCTGCAGCTCAAGTTCGCCATGGTCGGTGTTCTGTGAGTATCGCGCCCGTCCTTGCCCCCGGTCCCCGGCCGGTATCCGCGAGCCGCGCCGCCGGCCGGCCGATCCAAGTGTTGATCGTCGATGATTCCGCCGTCGTCCGCGGCCTCATCGCCCGGCTGCTGACGGAGCATCCCGACATCGAAATCGCCGGTTCGGTCGCCAACGGCCAGATGGCGGTCAAGATCGTGTCGGAGCGGACCTTCGACATCGTCATTCTCGATATTGAGATGCCGGTCATGGACGGCCTCACCGCGCTGCCCAGGATCCTCAAGGCCGACCCGCAAACCCGGGTAATCATTGCCTCGACGCTGTCGACCCCCGGGGCCGCCATCACCATGCGCGCGCTCGCCAACGGCGCCGCCGACTACATCGCCAAGCCGACGGCGAGCCGCGACATCACCGCGACACGTTTGGTCGGCCAGGGCTTCGGCGTCGAACTGGTGACCAAGGTCCGCTGCCTCGGCGAAGCCGGCCGGCGGCGGCGCGAAGGGCTTGCCGGCCCCCCGCCGGGCCCCCGCGTCACGGGAACCACGGTGGCGACTCCGGCGCGCGCGCAAGCGACCTTCACCCTGCGCCCGAGCCGGCTTATCCGCCCCGAGGTTCTCGTCATCGGCAGCTCGACCGGCGGGCCACAGGCGCTGTCGACGCTCATCGCCGCGCTGCGCCCGGAGCTTGCCTTGCCGATCCTGATCGCCCAGCACATGCCGCCGAAGTTCACCGAGATCCTCGCCGACCATCTAGGCAAGATCGCCGGGCGGCCGTGCGCCGAGGGCCGCGACGGCGAGCTTGTCGAGGCCGGACGGATCTACGTTGCACCAGGCAATCACCATATGCTGGTGGCGGCCGACGGCCCGCGCCGAGTGATCCGCGTTAACCAGGACGCGCCCGAAAACTTCTGCCGGCCCGCCGTCGACGTCCTGTTCCGATCCGTCGCGCGCTGCTACGGCGGCGGCGCGCTTGCCGTTGTGCTGACCGGCATTGGCGCCGATGGCACCCACGGCGGCAAGTCCATCGTCGAGGCGGCCGGCTTGCTGATCGCCCAGGACGAGGCGTCGAGCGTCGTCTGGGGAATGCCGGGATCGGTCGCCCGCGCCGGGCTGTGTACAGCGGTGCTGCCGCTCGAAGAACTCGCCGCCGGCATCAACCGGATGACGGCCCGGAGTACCGGCATGACCCCCCAGGAATTCGTTGTCCTCAGCGAGGTGCTCAAGCACCGCTCGGGCCTCATACTTGGCCTCGACAAGACGTACCTGCTCGAAAGCCGGCTGAAGCCGGTGGTGCGCAAGCACGGCCTCGCCGACCTCGCCGCTTTGGCCGCCGCCGTTGAGAGAAACGATCCACGGGTGGTCTGCGATGTCGTCGACGCGATGACGACGAACGAGACGTTGTTCTTCCGTGACGTCCGTCCTTTCGAGGCCTTCCGCGAGACGGTTTTGCCGGCGTTGATGGCGCGCCGGGCCGCCCGCCGATCGATCCGCATCCTCTGCGCCGCCGCCTCGAGCGGCCAGGAGCCCTACTCATTGGCCATGATCCTCAAGGAGGAGGCGGCCAGGCTCCAGGGTTGGAGCGTCGAGATCATCGGCATCGACATCTCCGCGACGGTGCTCGAACGCGCGCGGCTCGGCGTCTACAGCCAGTTCGAGGTTCAGCGCGGCGTGCCGACCCCGATGCTGCTCAAGTACTTCAAGCGCGAAGGCGATAACTGGCGGATCGCCGACGAGCTTAGGGCCATGATCCGCTATCGCGAATTCAACCTGCTCGACAATCTGGCTCCGTTTGGAGCGTGCGACGTGGTGTTCTGCCGCAACGTCCTGATCTACTTCGACCGCGACACCAAGGCGCGCACCCTCGACAACATCGCCCGGCGCATCCCCGGCGACGGCTTCCTGTTCCTCGGTGCGTCGGAAACGGTGATGGGGTTGACCGACGCCTTCGCCCCCGTGGCCGGTTTCGGCGGAATCTACCGGCCTGTCAACGAGGCGCAGCGCCCGCTGCCGGGCAGCGTTCCGACGACCGCAGGGGCGGTCGCCGCGGTCGCATGAGGCCCGGAAATATTTCGAAACATTCGGCGCGCGCAGCGAAATCGGCTGAAAACATCGCGGCCGTAGGATCCGTTGAGCGCGGCACCGCCGCTGGGGCTTACGCCCGTTGTCGCTTCGCAGATGCGATCCGCAACCCTCGCCTTGGAGCATGATGCCCGATGAACAAGAATATGAAGATCCTGATCGTCGATGACTACAAGACCATGCTCAGGGTCATCGGCAACCTTCTCCGCCAGCTTGAGTTCAGCCACATCGACGAGGCCCTGGACGGCTCCGAGGCGTTGGCGAAGTTACGCCAGGGCAAGTACGACTTGGTCATCTCCGACTGGAACATGGAGCCCATGAGCGGAATCGACCTGCTCAAGGAGGTGCGCGCCGACGACAAGCTCAAGGCGCTGCCCTTCATCATGATCACCGCCGAGAGCAAGACCGACAATGTCATCGCCGCCAAACAAGCCGGCGTCTCCAACTACATCGTCAAGCCGTTCAACGCGGAAACCCTGGGCAAGAAGCTTGCCGCCGTCTTCGCCACGGCTTGAGCGCGGCCTCGGGAATGACCATCGACCGCGCCACCTCCTCGCCGCCCTCGGCGGCCGACATGCATGACCTGATCGAGCAGCTCATCGGGACGATTCAAGCCCGCCGCCGCGAGGCCGAGATCTCGCTCGTCAGCGAGCTGCACAGCATTTCGGCCTATATCCAGAGCGTCAAAACCGACCTGTCGTCGATCGGCCCCGAGCTCAAGACCCGCTATATCCCGACCGCGACCGATGAGCTCGAGGCCATCACCGAGACCACCGCCGAAGCGACCAACCGGATCATGGATGCCGCCGAGTCCATCGACGCAATGGTCAGCGGCGGCGCTGTTGCCGACAAGGAGGCGCTAAGCGCGGCGGCGACCCAGATCTACGAAGCCTGCACGTTCCAGGACCTGACCGGCCAGCGCGTCCACAAGGTCGTCACCGCGTTGCATGAGATCGAGTTGAAGATCGACACGATGATCGCGACGTTCTCTGCCCGCCTCGGCATTAGCGACGGCAACAAGGTCGCCGCGCTCGCGTCCGCGCCGGCGCTCGCGCAGGCCGATGACGAGGTCGTGCGCGCCCACGGGCCGCAACTGCCCGCCATGGCCAAGACCCAGGACGAGATCGACGCGCTGATGGAGGGACTCGGGTGAGCACTGCCGTGAGCACGCACGCCGAGGCGCCGTCGCCCGGCCACGACAAGCACGCAGCAGCCGAAGAGTTCCACATCGAGGTCAACGATGTCGACCGCGACTCGCTGCATATTCTGCCGCTGTGCATTATCCCGCTGCAGACGCGGGCCTTGCGCCACGCCCGGATGATCAAGAATTCCAAGCTCGAGGGGGTCGTCGAGCTGTTCGTCGATCCGCAGGCCGGCAGTGGCCAGGTCGACGTCGATAGCCTGGTCAACGTTCTCGGCTGGCCGATGGTCCCGCCCCACCCAGATCTACTGCTGCTGCGCAAGCTCGCCGATTTGCCGAGCTACGACGTCTACAGCCTGCGGATCATGCTTCGCGAGAGCGGTATCGCCGTCAACGAGGTCGATGCGCTGCGCCTGTCGCCGCGCAAGATCAAGGAACTGACCGCCTACATGAGCGCGTTCACCCGACCGTTGATCGGGCGCATCTACGGCAGTAACGACGTCTCGGTCAAAACCTTCGACGACATCCTGACGCTGTTTCGCAATCCCGACGTCAAGCAGGCGCAGGGCAAGCTGCAACAGATGGCCGACAGCCTCGGCATCGGGCTCGCCGACATTCCCCGCTTCCTCGAGGACTACGGCGACATCTTCCTGTCACTCGCCTACTACCGCAATTGCCTCGATCAGATGGTCCCGGCAATCGGCGAGTTCCTCAAGACACTGGGCATCATCCGCCAGGTTCGCCAGCTCGAGCACGACGACGAGCTGATGAGCACCTGCGCCTCCATGGAGGCGACGATCAACGGCCTGATGGTCTCGATTGCCGGCAGGTTTGAGAACTTCGAGCGCAGCACCAATGACCTGTGGGCGAACATCTCCGCCGAACGGTTTCGCCGGGTCGAGTCCCTTATCAAGAGCTACCACACCACCATCGGCGGGGTCCTTTGCTCGTTGGCGGTCAAGATCGACGCCTGGGCCTTGCGCTTCCCGCGCGGCAGCGCCGCCAGCGCGCTCAAGCAGTCGCAGTTCATCATGTTCGAGCTGCGCCACGGCTTCGAAAAAATTCAACAGATCGAAGACTCCGCGCCGATGCTCTCGGCGATATGAGCGAGGAAGTCAGGTGCTTCGGCTCTCCACGTTGTCTTAACGATTTCGCGGTTTGCTTACGGGACGACACACCACGCAATGGCCGCGGTTTCCAGGCCGGCGGCACAGGAGTAGACGTCCGATGTTGATCAAATCCACCCGCGCCTCGCTGTCCCTTGCCTCGCTGTCCGTGGCCCTTTGCATTGCCGCCGCGTCCGCGTCCGCCGGAACCCCACGCTGCGAAAGCGCCGAGGACGGCCTCGCCTTGAACGCCCGCGCCTTCCAGACCGAGTTGATGGTCGGGGCGCTGTCGTGCGGCGACCAGCAGCGCTACAACAGTTTCGTGCGCACCTTCCGTGGCCAGATCATCGCGCAAGGGACCTCGCTCCGCGCGCTTTTCGACCGCGCCTACGGCGGGGGTGGCAGGCGCCAACTCAACGATTTCGTCACCAGGCTCGCCAATGACGCGGCAATGCGCAGCGCCAGTTCCAAGGAAACGTTTTGCGCGTCTGCCCGGTCGCTGATGTCCGCGGCGCTGGCGACGCCACCGAGCGGGTTCGAGACCATGGTCCAAAGGGTCGCGCCGCGCGTCCGCCACGGCTTCGCCGACTGCCGCTAACCGCAACCAGCGAGCCGGGGGCGGGCACGCGGGAACTGGAGCGCCGCCTGTTCGTTGTTTCAACGCGCATCCGCGTCTGAACAGCGAAAGGCCGGAACCATGAATAGCGGCAACGATGCTCCGTGCGTCGTCATCACCGGAGGCTCGGCCGGCGTAGGCCGGGCAACCGCCCTCGCCTTCGCCCGGCGCGGCTACTCGGTCGGGCTGATCGCCCGCGGCCTCGATGGTCTGAACGCGGCCAAGGCCGAGGTCGAGGCGGAGGGCTCGCGCGCCTTGGTTCTACCGGCCGACGTCGCCGACGCCCGCGCCATTGAGGAGGCCGCCGAGAAAGCCGAGGCCGAACTTGGCGCTATCGACGTCTGGGTGAACTGCGCGATGGCGACGGCGTTTTCTCCTTTTGAGGCTTTGGCCGCCGAAGAATTCCGCCGCGTCACCGAGGTCACCTACCTCGGTCAGGTTTACGGGACCATGAGCGCGCTTAAGCGGATGCGCCGGCGCGATCGCGGCGCCATCGTCAACGTCGGCTCGGCGCTTGGCTATCACGGCCTGCCGCTGCAATCGGCCTATTGCGGTGGCAAATTCGCCATACGCGGCTTCACCGAGTTGGTCCGCTCCGAATTGATCCATGACGGCAGCCGTGTAACCCTCGGCATGGTGGTGCTGCCGGCGGTCAACACCCCGCAGTTCGACTGGGCGCGTAACAAGATGGCGATGCGGCCGCAGCCGGCGCCCCCGATCTACCAGCCGGAAGTACCGGCCGAGGCCATTGTCCGCGCCGCCGAAACGGGCGCCCGTGAACTTGTCATCGGCCGGGCCTCGTTCAAGCTGATCCTCGGCAGTATTCTCGCGCCGGGGTTCGTCGACAAGGTCCTCTCGCGCATGGGCTACACCAGCCAGCAGACCGACGAGCCGGCGGAGACGAGGCCCGACAACCTGTTCTTGCCGGTGCCGGGCGACTTCGGCGCCCATGGCCGGTTCGACGCCAGAGCCTCCGGCCGAGCCATTGAGACGGACTCGCTCCGCCCCGTGCTCACTGCGGCGGCGCTCGCCATTCCGCTCGCCGCCGGCTTGGTCGGCTACCTCATGGGCCGCCGGCGCCGCCACGACGAAGCTTCGTGAGCGCGCCCGCGGGAGTTCGCGCTTCGCATTAACGTCTGATAGTGCAAGAGTGAAATAATGGCTCTTGGCCCCCGGTGATTAATAAAAGATGCATGGTTCACTCAGCCGCCTTCGATCGTAACTTGGATTAAGGTCGTCCGCCCACTCCCGCCGCAAGTTGGTCATCGCTGACGCGCGATAACGAGACCAAGGGAGATAGCGATGCGGGCCGAACTCACCCAGGAAATTCCCCACCTCCGGCGATATGCGATGTCGTTGGCTCGCCAGCGTGATGAAGCCGACGATCTGGTCCAGGAGTGTCTGGTAAAGGCGCTAGGCGCGGCCGATAAGTTCCAGTCGGGGACAAATTTGCGCGCGTGGCTGTTCACGATCCTGCGCAACGCCTTCATCAACAAGACGCGCGATCGCGCGCGGGCGATGGCGTTGAGCGACGGCATGGCCAGGCTTTATGGAATGTCGAGCCCGCCGGCGCAGCATGCCTCGATCGAGTTGCGCGAAACCTCCGACGCCATCGATCGGCTGCCGCCGAGCCAGCGCCAGGCGCTAATCTTAGTCGTGCACGACGGCTGCTCGTATCAGAAGGCGGCGAGCATCATGGGTACGCCGACGGGCACGGTGCGTTCGCGCCTGTCGCGCGCGCGCGAGGCGCTGCGCGCCGAGCCGGTGGCCCACGAGCGCGAGCCGGTCTACGCTGCGAGCGCGGCGTAGACGCTGGACTTGGAGACAGAGGGCTAGGAGACGGGGCTCGGCCATGCCCTACGAGAGCAAACGCGGAGCTGCCGGAAAACGTCCGCAACGTCTTGCCGAAGCATGCCCAGGACATTTATAGAAAGGCGTTCGACAGCGCCTGGGACGAATACCGCGATGCCGACGACCGCCGCGGCGATGCGTCGCGCGAGGAAACCGCGCACCGCGTCGCCTGGGCGGCGGTGAAGAAGGTCTACGAGAAATCCGGCGACGGCAGTTGGCGCAAACGCGGCTAACACGCGCTTAAGCGCTTGCGGCCTTGACGCCGGCGGCTGGCGTCCGCACTGTGCGACAGCACAATCTCGAACCGTGCAGCAGCACAAGCTCGAACCGTGCGGCAGCACAGGCTCGGCCGAGCGGTAGCGCAAGCTCAGACGACGACACAGGCGGAGGCGAGGCAAATGAGCGGTTGGGGTTGTCCGCACGAGGTGCGCGGCACCTGCGCGCGGGTTCTGGGGCGCGACTGCGATCCCGGCATGAAGGGCTGCATCCTCTCCGGCCGCTTCGAATTCGCGACAGAATCAAAGAACAGGCCGCCGAAAAAGCCAAGGCCCGCGACACCGACCGACCGCGACAAGCCGCGCGGTGAGGGTGGTGGCAAGAGCGGCGCGTGACGACCGGGTTGGAGGATGCAACCGCGCTGGTGCTCTTTTCCGGCGGTCAGGATTCGACGACCTGCCTCGCCTGGGCTCTGGCCCACTTCGCCCGCGTCGAGACTGTCGCCTTTGACTATCGCCAGCGCCACGCCGTCGAGCTGAAGTGCCGCGAGAGAGTCCTCGCCGAGTTCCACCGATGCCTTCCGGATCTCTCTCAACATCTCGGCGAGCATCACCTGGTTGACCTCGCCGTCATCGCCGAAATCAGCGAAACCGCGCTGACGAGCGACGCGGAGATCCACCTTGGCGATAACGGGCTGCCGACCACCTTCGTGCCCGGACGCAACATCCTGTTTCTCACCCTGGCCGCCGCGCTCGGCTACCGCCGGAACATCCGCCACCTCGTCGCCGGGGTCTGCGAGACCGACTCCTCGGGCTATCCCGACTGCCGCGACGACGCCATCAAGGCGACCCAACTCGCGCTCAATCTCGGCATGGACAGCCGCTTCGTCATCCACACCCCGCTGATGTGGCTGGACAAGGCCGCGACTTGGCGGCTGGCCGAACGCCTCGGCGGCGAGGCCCTGGTCGCGCTCATCGTCGAACACACCCACACCTGCTACCTCGGCGAACGTGGCGCCCGCCACGACTGGGGCCACGGCTGCGCCACCTGTCCCGCCTGCGGCTTGCGCGCCGGTGGCTACGCGAAATACCAAGCCGCCAAGTAAGGTCGGTCTCAGCAGTTCGCTCAGTCCGGCGGCGCGGTGAGCGCGCGCCAGTCGTCCTCGCTTAACGTGGAGACGCCGAGGGCGACGGCTTTGGCGGCCTTTGCGCCGGCGTCGGCGCCGATGACGACGTAGTCGGTGGCGCGCGAGACCGAGCCCGCGACCTTGGCGCCGAGCGCTTCGGCGCGGGCCTTGGCCTCGCCGCGGGTCATGGTGGTAAGCGTCCCGGTAAAGACGACGGTCTTGCCGGTGATGGGCGAAGCCGCCGTCTCGCCGGCGGCGAAATCCTCGACCGTGACCTCGGCCGCAAGATCGTCGAGAACTTCGAGATTGTGCGGTTCGGCGAAGAAGGCGGCGAGATCGCCGGCGACCGACGGTCCGACCCCGTCGATGTTGACAAGATCGGCGTAGGCCGCCTGCTCCGGATCGCCGGCCGCGATCATCGCCGTCCGCCATGCCGCCAGCGAGCCATAGTGTTTGGCGAGCAGGCGCGCCGTTGCCTGGCCGACCTGGGGGATCCCGAGGGCATAGACGAAGCGCTCGAGCGCGATCCGCCGACGGGCGTCGATCGCGGCGATCAGGTTGCTGGTCGACCGCTCGCCCCAGCCGGGCCGCTCGCTGATCTCGGTCGCGCGCTCGTGCAGGCGGAATATGTCGGCCGGCCCCGCAATCAGGCCGTCGGCGCGAAAGGCCGCGATGTGCCTGGCTCCGAGCCCGTCGATGTCGAAGGCGCCGCGCGAAACGAAATGCTTCAGCCGCTCGATCGACTGGGCCGGGCAGACAAGCCCGCCGATGCACCGGCGCGCCACGGCACCGTTCTCGCGGACGGCAAGGCTGCCGCATTCGGGACAATGATCGGGAAAGCGGTACGCCACCGCGTCCGCCGGGCGCAGTTCGCCGACCACCGCGACGATTTGCGGAATGACATCGCCGGCGCGCTGGACGATGACCGTGTCGCCGGCGCGGATGTCCTTGCGCGCGATCTCGTCTTCGTTGTGCAGGGTCGCCCGCGAGACGACGACCCCACCGACCGTGACCGGCGCCAGCACGGCGACGGGTGTTAGCGTTCCGGTGCGGCCAACCTGCACCCGGATCTCGCGCAATTGGGTGCGCGCCCGTTCGGCTTCAAACTTCTGCGCGATCGCCCAACGCGGCGCCCGGCTGACGAAACCGAGCCGCTGCTGCCAGTCGAGCCGGTCGACCTTGAAGACGACGCCGTCGATATCGTAGTCGAGCCCGGTACGCCGGTCGGCGAGGTTGTGGTAGAAGGCCAGCATATCGTCTACGCCATGGCATGCCCGCGCGAGCGGGTTGACCGGAAAGCCAAACGTCTCGAGCTGGGCGAGAAAGCCCTGGTGGGTCTTGGCCAACGGCGCGCTTGCCTCGCCGGCGGCATAGGCGAAAAAGCGCAGCGGCCGGGCGGCGGTCACGCTCGGATCAAGCTGGCGCAGCGAGCCGGCGGCGGCGTTGCGGGGGTTGGCGAAGACCTTGGCGCCGGCCTCGCGCTGGCGCTCATTGAGCGCGGCGAAGTCGGTCTTGGTCATGTAGACCTCACCGCGGACCTCAACGATACGGGGCGCGCCGCCATCTTTTTCGGGGCCGATCGCCTCAGGCACGTCGGCGAGCGTCCGCAGGTTGGCGGTGACGTCCTCGCCGATGGCGCCGTCCCCGCGGGTCGCCCCGCGCACGAACCGACCGTCCTCGTAGCGCAGCGACACCGACAGGCCATCGATCTTCGGCTCGGCTACCATTACCAGCGCGCGATCCGAATCGTCGCTCAGTTCCTTGAGAAAGCGGCGGATCTGGGCCACGAATTCAATCAGGTCGGCGTCGGTAAAAGCGTTGTTGAGCGAGAGCATCGGCCGCGCGTGGGTGACCCTGGCGAAGCCCTCGGCGGGCGCGGCGCCTACCCGCTTCGACGGGCTGTCGTCGCGGACCAGATCGGCAAAGCGCGCCTCGATCGCGGCGTTGCGACGGCGCAAGGCATCGTAGTCAGCGTCGCTGATAACGGGAGCGTCATCGACGTAATAGGCCCGGTCGTAATCGGCCATTTCCTCGGCCAGCGACCGCAATTCGGCCTCGGCCTGGGCGCGGGTCAGCGCGTCCGGCGGAATTTCGCGCAAGGACGCGCTCATTCCTAAGCGCTCTTGCTCACAAGCAGGCTTGCGGCGGCCGCACGGGCTTCATCGGTAATGCGCGCGCCAGCAAGCATCCGAGCCAGCTCTTCCTTGCGGTCGTCGCTGTTGAGAACATCGATGCGGGTGCGCGCCTCGCCCTCGCCCAGCGCTTTTCGGACCCGCCAGTGGTGGGCGCCGCGCGCGGCCACCTGTGGCGAATGGGTCAGCACCAACACCTGCACCGTCTCGGCGAGGCGAGCCAGCCGCTCGCCGACGGCCGCCGCAACCGCGCCACCGACGCCGGCGTCAACCTCGTCGAAGACCAGTGTCGGCACCGGATCGGCCTGGGCGAGGACGACCTTGAGCGCCAGCATGAAGCGGGCGAGCTCGCCGCCCGACGCGATGCGGACCAGAGGCCCCGGCGGGCTCCCGGGGTTGGTCGCGATCTCGAAGGCGACCTGATCCTTGCCGTGCGCGCCCCAATCGTTGGGAGCAAGTTCAAGCACCTGTGTACGGAAAACAGCCTTGCCCAGGCTTAAGGGTTCGAGCTCAGCGCCGACCTGGGCATCGAGGCGCTCGGCGGCGGCGCGGCGCGCCTCGCTGAGCCGGACCGCGACGGCGCGATAGGCCTCGCCGGCGGCGTCGGTCGCGGCGGCGAGGCGGGCGAGGCGATGCCCGCCGTCGTCGAGCCCGGCAAGGCGCTCGGCCAGTTCGTCGCGCAGTGCCGCCAGCCCGTCGACCGAACAATCGTGCTTGCGGGCGACTGCGCGCAGGGCGAACAACCGCTCTTCGGCCTCCTCCAGCCGGAGCGGATCGAGATCCATATCGGCCAAGGACCGGTCGAGCTGGGCGTGGGCCTCGATAGTCTCCGAGCGGGCGCGGCCCAGCGCATCGATGACGCCATCAAGCCTTCCGCCGGCGGTCGCCGCGACCCGTTCAAGCTGACGCAAGGCGCCGTCGAGCGCCGCCTCGGCGCCGGGCACCGCGTCCTCTCCGGCCAACGCCCTGGCGGCATCGACCATCGCTTGCATGATTTTTTCCCCGCTCATCAGCCGCGCCCGGGTCTCGGCCAGGGCCGCCTCTTCGTTGGGCTTCGGGTCGAGCCGGTCGAGTTCATCAAAAGCGTGGCGGAAATAGGCTTCGTCGCGCCGAGCCGCCGCCATATCGGCCTCGGCCCCGGCCAGCGCCGCGATCGCCGCGCGCCAGGCGGCCCAGGCCTCGGCCGCAGCGGAAAGACGATCGTTCAAACCGGCGAAGGCGTCCAGCAGGCCGCGATGGGTCGCCGGGCTGAGCAAACGCTGGTTGTCGAACTGGCCGTGGATCTCGACCAGCCCGTCGCCGATCCGGCGCAGTAGGGCAACGCCGACCGGCTGGTCGTTGACGAAGGCGCGCGAGCGGCCGTCGCCGCCGACGATCCGGCGCAGCACGATCATGTCGTCTTCGCCATCGATGCCGTGCTCGGCCAGCAGCGTCATCAGCGGATGATTCTCGCCGAGCGCGAACGCCGCGCTGACCGAGCCCCGGGCAGCCCCCTGGCGAACCAGCCGGGCTTCGGCGCGGCCGCCTAGCGCGAGGCCAAGGGCATCGAGAAGGATCGACTTGCCCGCACCGCTTTCGCCGGTCAACGCCGAAAGCCCCGCCTGGAAATCCAGATCCAGGTTGTCGATCAGGACGATGTCACGGATGGAGAGCGCGGACAGCATCGTCTGAAGATGGGCCGAGCTTGGTCGCGGCGCTCATCCGCCCTTGCCTCCGACCAATGCGTAGGCGTCGGCGTACCAATCGCTGCCGGGAAAATTGTAGCCCAGGATCGCCGCCGACTTGCGCGCCTCCTCAGTCAGGCCCAACGCGGTATACGCTTCGGTCAGGCGCAACAGCGCCTCGGGGACCTGGGTGGTGGTCTGATATTTTTCGAGCACTGAACGGAAGCGGTTGATGGCGGCGACGTAGTAGCCATGCTTCAGGTAGTAGCGCCCGACGACCATTTCCTTGCCGGAAAGATGGTCGTTGGCGAGGTCGATCTTGACCTTGGCGTCGCGCGTATACTCACTTTCGGGATAACGCGCGATTAGCTCCTGGAAGACGCGCTTGGCATCCTCGGTCATCTTCTGATCGCGGCTGGCGTCGGAAATCCGCTCGTAGTAACAGAGCCCCTTCAGGTAGTAGGCGTACGGCACGTCCTTGTCGGCCGGATGCAGATCGATGAAGCGGTCGAGCGAGACGATCGCGTCATCATAATCGTTCGCCTCATAATGCGCGTACGCAGCCTGGAGCTGCGCATGGGTCGCCCACGGCGAATAGGGATGCTGACGTTCGACCTCGTCGTAGAGCTTCGCCGCCTGCTTGTAGTCGCCATCGTTCATGGCCGTTCCGGCGAGGCCGTAAAGTTCCTCGACCGGCCGCTCGACGTACTTGTCCTTGTCATCCGATGAGGCACAGCCGGCTGCGAGCGCAACGCTCGCCAACGCGGCAAATAGAGCCCGTTTGCTCAGGATTTCAAACATCCTTGCGCTTCCGCTCAGCAAAAACATCATGATGCCGAGCACTATATCATGACCACTCGCCGGCGATGCAAGCAAACCCAAGGCTTAGGCCGCGGACGGCCGGAGCCGCTGCCACCCGGCACGATGTCCGCGCCGGGTGGCCATGGTTTGAACGTAGGTCGGAGCCGGCCGTAACGGCCGGCTCCGACCCCGCTCCGGCACCGCTCTAGTTCGCCTGACGGCGGAGAAACGCCGGGATGTCGAGCAGCTCTTCTTCCGGCTTCGATTGCGGCAGGCGCTCTTCCGAAGCGACGTTGCCGAACCGCGGCGGCTTCATCGTCGGCGTGCTCATGGCCGGGGCGCTGACCGGTTCGCCCTCGGCGACCTTGGCCGGACGCGCCGGGCCACGCGAGCCGCCGGTGACGCGGGCGAGCAGGTTGCTCATCCGCTCCATCGCGCCGTGGCCCTCGTGGCTGCCGCCGCCGAAAACGTCGTCACTGCGGCGATCCTCGGCCCGCGGATGCATGGTCGCCGCCGGCGAAACCGAAATGGTCCTGCCGGACGACTTGGCCTCGCCGCTCGTGAACGCGCCGCCGCCGTCGGTGCCGGTGCCGAGCAGAGCCGCCGGCGCCAGATCGTCGTCTTCTTCCATCTCGCCGGCGATGCCGCCAAAAGTGGGCGATTCGTCCTCTTCCGCCGTGACCAGGCTGAGCTTGGTCGGCGCCGGACGAACGGCGGCGATGCTGTCCATGCCGGTGGCGACCACGGAAACACGGACCTTGCCGGCCAGGCCGTCGTCGAAGGTCGAGCCGAAGATGATGAAGGCGTCGGGATCGACCTCGGAGCGGACCCGATTGGCGGCCTCGTCGACCTCGAACAGGGTCATGTCGGGTCCGCCGGTGATGTTGATGAGAACGCCGCGTGCCCCCTTCATCGAGACATCGTCGAGCAGCGGATTGGAGATCGCGGCTTCCGCCGCGTCGAGCGCCCGGCGGTCGCCCTCGGCCTCGCCGGTGCCCATCATCGCCTTGCCCATCTCGCTCATCACCGCGCGGATGTCGGCGAAGTCGAGGTTGATCAGCCCCGGCATGACCATCAGGTCGGTAACGCCGCGCACGCCCGAGTAGAGAACGTCGTCGGCCATGTTGAAGGCGTCGGCGAAGGTCGTCCGCTCGTTGGCGATCCGGAACAGGTTCTGGTTGGGAATGATGATCAGGGTATCGACGAACTGTTCGAGTTCCTCGATGCCTTGTTCGGCGAGACGCATCCGGTGCGCGCCTTCAAAGTGGAAAGGCTTGGTCACGACGCCGACGGTGAGGATTCCGGCCTCGCGGGCGGCGCGCGCGATCACCGGCGCGGCGCCGGTTCCGGTCCCGCCGCCCATGCCGGCGGCGATGAACACCATGTTCGAGCCGCGCAGCTCGTCGATGATTTCCTCGAGCGCCTCCTCGGCGGCGATCCGGCCGATATCCGGCCGCGAGCCGGCGCCGAGGCCCTGGGTGACGGTGACGCCGAGCTGGATCCGCCGGTCGGCGGTGGACTGGGCCAGCGCCTGGGCATCGGTGTTCCCGACGACGAACTCAACGCCTTCGAGATGCGAGCGGATCATGTTGTTGACCGCATTGCCACCGGCGCCGCCGACACCGATCACCGTGATCCGTGGCTTAAGCTCCGGGGTTGGGTTGGCGTGCGGAACACTAAGGTTGATAGACATGAGAAGCAGCCTCCGTATCTTCAGTTAGTCGGTTGGAGCTTAAAAATTCTCCCGGAGCCATTGCCCCAAACGGCTCAGGCGGCTCACCGGCGCATCGGTCGGCCGATAGGTGGTCGATTCACCCTGGTGGGGGTGGTTAACGGCGTAACGCAAAAGTCCCGCGCAAGTTGAGAAGCCCGGTCCGTACGCTGCTTCGGGCAGACCTTTCATCGGCCGCGGACGGCCGATGCGGACCTGTTTGTCGAGAATCATACTCGCCAGTTCCGGCGCGCCCGGAACCTGGCTGGCGCCGCCGGTCAGCACGACGCGGCGGCCAGCCATCTTGTCGAGGCCGACGTCTTCGAGACGGGCGCGCAGCATTTCGAAGACTTCCTCCAGCCGCGAGCGGATCACGTTGACCAGCATCGAGCGCGGCGCCTGGCTAAACTCGCCGGCGCTATCCTCGGCCATCGGCGGAATCTCGATGATCTGGCGGTCGTCCGACGGCGACGGCAGACAGCTGCCGAACAACGTCTTCATGCGCTCGGCCTGTGCCAGCGGCGTCGACATCACCCGGGCTATATCCTTGGTGACGTGAATGCCGCCGATGGCGATGCTGTCGGTGTGGATCAGCTCGCCGTCGAAGAACACCGCGAGAGAGGTTGTGCCGCCGCCCATGTCGATCAGGGTCACGCCGAGCGCGGTTTCATCATCGACCAGGCAACCGAGCGCCGCGGCGTACGACGAGACGACCTTGTCGGCGAGCTCAAGGTGGCAGCGCTCGATGCAGGCGCTGAGGTTGCGTAGGGCGCCGCGCGGCGCCGAGATGAGATGCAGGTTGACGCCGAGCCGCTGGCCGAACATGCCGCGCGGATCGCGCACGCCACGGCAGCCGTCGATGCTGTAGCCTACCGGGATGGCGTGAACGATCTCCCTGTCGTTGCCGTCGGTTTGGCCGACACCGGCGGATTCGAGAATCCTGCGCAGGTCAGAGTCGCCAATCTCGTGGCCGCCGACCGAAACCTCGTAGGCCACCAATCGCGAGCGCGGCGTGCCGGCGGAAACGTTGACGATGACCTGGCGGATGTTTTCGCCGGCCATCCGCTCCGCGGCCTCGACGGTGGCGCGAACCGATCTCTCCGCGGCGTCGAGATCGACGAACGTTCCCGACCGCAAGCCGCGCGATGCCTGATAGCCGACGCCCACGACCACCAGCCCGTCGCCGACGCGGCGGGCGATGATGCAGCTGACCTTGGTGGTGCCGACGTCTAGGGCGGCGATCAGGCCGCTCTTTGCCCACCCCGGCGGCGCCGCTCGCTTTTTCCTGGGCGGCGCCGGCGGGGCCCGCTCCGGCGTGATGTCCCGATTAGGCATTTTTCTTCGGTGCTTTCTTGTCGGTGTTCGCGGTGGGGATCGGGCCGACGACCACCCGATTGGGCAGGCGCAGGTCGACAGTGCGCACGCCCGAGCCCAGCAAGTCATGGCGGCGCTGATATTCGGCGAGACGGCGCCAGCCGCGCGCGAAGTCGTCTTCGGGCATCTTGACGTCGATGCCGTCGTTCAAATGCAGATCCCAGCGCCGCCCGGAGACCAGGACCGCGGCCTCGACCCGCCCTATCAGCTCGGGTTCCGTCTCGAGAGCCGCGAGTAGATGGGCGGCCTTGCGCGCGGCCTCTTCGTCGCCGACGATAACCTTGAGGTCGCCGAAGCGGCCCAGGTGATCGCGCGCAATGACCGTTCCGGTCTTGTCGATCAGGGCGAAGTGGCCCTTGTGCTGCCACAGCGCGAGCGGCCGCCGCTCGACCAGATGAACGACAACGGTGTCGGGCAAAACCCGCTCGACCGAAACCTCACTGACCCACGGCAGCGCCAGAAGCCGCTGCCTTGCCTCGACGATATCGACGAACAGGATGGGCGCGCCGCGTTCCACCGCCAGCGCCTTGCGCAGGGCCTTCAGCGGCGTGTTCGTGCGCCCCTCGACAAAGATTTCCTTGACGCCGAAGCCGAGTTCGACCGAGCGCTGCATCAGCGAGGCGCGGGTCTGTTCAGCGAGACGCTGTGGCACGCCGGCGTTCCACGCCCACCAGCCGTAGCCGGCGGCGGCGGCCACGGCCAGCGTGGCGAAGCCGGACAGCGCCAGCTTGCGCCGCCACCAGGGCACCACCCGCTTGCGCGGCTGGCCGCGTTTGCGCGCGGTCGCGGGCTGCTTTCTCGCCATCAGTCGCACGTCGCGTTCTCCACCATCCACGTGACCAGGGCTTCGAACGAAATGCCGCAGGCGAGCGCCTGCTCGGGCACCAGCGAGGTCGGTGTCATTCCGGGCTGGGTGTTGACCTCGAGGGCGACCATCCGCACGCCGTCGTAGCGGAAGTCGGCGCGGGAAACGCCGCGGCAGCCCAGCGTCCGGTGGGCGAGCAGCGCCAGCCTCAGCGCCTCGGCGGTGGCCGCGGGGTCGAGTTCGGCGGGAACGACATGGCGCGAGCCGCCCTCCGCGTACTTGGCGTCATAGTCATAGAAGCCGCGCGCGGTCGTGATCTCGGTGACAGCCAGCGCGCGTTCGCCCATCACCGCGACGGTGAGTTCACGCCCGGCGACGAACGCCTCGACCATGACCTGGTCACCGTACGGCCAGTCCCCGGTCGACAGGGGGCGGCGATTGTCGCCTTCGCGCACGATCAGCACGCCGACGCTGGAGCCCTCGTTCAGCGGCTTGATGACGTAGGGCCGAGGCAGCACGTCGCCCGCGATCACCGCCTCGCGCGTCGCGATCACGTGCCGGGCGACTGGAATGCCGGCGTCGGCGAACAGCCGCTTGGCGGTCGGCTTGTCCATCGCCAGCGCCGAGGCAAGAAGGCCGGAGTGGGTGTAGGGGATGGCGAGGATGTCGAGGAGACCCTGAACACAGCCGTCCTCGCCGTAGCGGCCGTGCAGCGCGTTGAAGACGGCATCGGGCGGCGGGCTCAGCGCCGCGAGCAGCGCGCCGGCATCGCGCGAGACGTCGATGGCGCGCGCCTCGTAGCCGGCGGCGGTGAGGGCCTTGGTGACGGCGGCGCCGCTGACCAGCGAAACCGCGCGCTCCGCCGACCAGCCGCCCATCAGCACTGCGACATGCCTGGTCATGAACGTACCTCCTCGGGGCGCGACGTCGCCGCGAGCCCGACGCGGTCGATTTCCCAGCTCAGGCGAACACCGCTCGCGGCGAAGACACGGCGGCGAACCTCCTCGCCCAGCGCTTCCAGGTCGGCGGCGCTCGCCGTGCCGGTGTTGATCAGGAAGTTGCAGTGCTGCTCGGAGACCTTGGCGCCGCCGACGGCAAGGCCGCGGCAGCCGGCCCGGTCGATCAGCTCCCAGGCTTTCGCGCCCGGCGGATTGGCGAAGGTGCTACCGCCGGTACGGGTGCGGATCGGCTGGGTGTCCTCGCGGCGGCGGCGGATCTCGTCCATCCGCTCGGTGATCTTGTCGCGAGCATCGAGCCGCCCGCCGAGCCGGGCCGAGAGGAAGATCCAATCGCGCGGCAGCGCGCATGAGCGGTAGCCGAATGCGAGAGCATCGGCATCAAGCCGGTGGATCACGCCGTCGGGCGCGAGCGCGCGCACCGAACGCACGATATCCCTGGTCTCGCCGCCATAGGCACCGGCGTTCATCCTGAGCGCGCCACCGATGGTGCCGGGCACGCCGCTAAGAAATTCCAGCCCGCTAATGCCGGCCTCCTGCGCGACACGGGCGACGTTGCCGTCGAGTGCGCCGGCGCCAGCGACAATCTCGTCACCTTCTGCCTCGATCGCGGCGAAGGCGCGGCCCAGGCGGATGACGACCCCCGGCACGCCGCCGTCGCGCACCAGCAGATTGGAGCCGACGCCGAGCACGCTCACCGCCACGTTGTCCGGGCGCTGGGCCATGAACGCGGCGAGGTCGGCTTCGTCGGCCGGGCGAAACAGGACTTCGGCCGGGCCGCCGACGCGAAACCAGGTGATCGGCGCGAGCGGAACATTCTCGCTGTAGCGGCCACGCACCATCGGCAACCGCTCGATGAGGCCAGCCTCATGTCGCCGCGCGGCCATCATGACGCCACCGTCGTCGCGCCGCCGCGCAAGGCCGCCAGTTCGCCCGGCAGTGCGTGGGCCCACTGGCTGATGCTGCCGGCGCCGAGGCAGACGACAAGATCGCCGGGCCGGACAATGGCGTTAAGCTCAGCGGCAAGCTGATTCTGCTCCGCAAGCGCAACGACCTGGCGATGGCCATGCGCGCGTAGGCCGTCGACCAAGGCGCCGCGGTCCATTCCCGGCAGCGGCGCCTCGCCGGCGGGATAGACATCGGCGACGACGACCGCGTCGGCGTCGTTGAAGCACGAACAGAAGCCCTCAAACAGGTCACGCAACCGGCTGTAGCGGTGCGGCTGGACGATAGCGATGACATGCCCGCGGGCAATGCTCCGCGCCGCGGCGAGAACGGCCGCAATCTCCACCGGATGATGGGCGTAGTCGTCGATGACGGTGATGCCGTCGACCTCGCCGGTCTTGGTGAACCGACGGTTGACGCCGGCGAACTCGGCGAACGCCCGGCGGACAACGGCGTCGTCGATCTTCATTTCGTTGGCGATGGCTACGGCCGCGAGCGCGTTGAGCACGTTGTGCCGACCGAACATCGGCAGGAACAGATCACCGAGGATGCGCGAGCTCGCGGTCTTGCGGTCCCGGATGACGGCATCGAAGCGAATGCCCTCGATCGATGCCGTCAAGTCGACGCCGCGCACGTCGGCTTGCGGGCTGAGCCCGTAGGTCACCACCCGGCGGTCGAGCAGCCGCGGAATGATGCCCTGGACCTCGCGATGGTCGATGCACACCGCGGCGAAGCCGTAAAACGGGATGTTCGACACGAAGGTTACGAACGCCTCGCGCAGCGCGTCGAAAGTGCCATAATGATCGAGGTGTTCGGGATCGATGTTGGTAACGACACCGACCGTGGCCGGCAGCTTGATGAACGTGCCGTCGGATTCGTCGGCCTCGGCGACCACCCAGTCGCCCTGGCCGAGCCGAGCGTTCGAACCCCAGGCATTGATGATTCCGCCGTTGACCACCGTCGGGTCGAGGCCGGCGGCGTGGAGCAGGGCCGCGACCAGCGACGTGGTGGTCGTCTTGCCGTGAGTCCCGGCGACGGCGATCGACCACTTCAAGCGCATCAGCTCGGCGAGCATCTCGGCGCGGCGAACCACCGGAAGCAGGCATTTGCGCGCGGCAACGACTTCCGGATTGTCGGCGCCGACCGCGGACGAGATGACGATGACCTGGGCGTCGCCAAGATTGGCCTCGTCGTGGCCGATCCGCACGGTGATGCCGAGGCCCGCCAGCCTGCGGGTGTTGGCGTTCTCGGTCCGGTCCGAGCCCTGAACGCGGTAGCCGAGATTATGCAGCAGCTCGGCGATGCCGCTCATGCCGATGCCGCCGATACCGACGAAATGGATCGTGCCTACGGCGAGAGGCAGAGCCTTCATCCCATTCATGCGCTTCCCCCTCCGGCAGCCTGATGGCAGGACAGGCCGGCGAGTTCGGCGACAACATCGGCCAGCCGCGACGTCGCGTCCGGACAGCCCGCGGCGCGCGCGGCCCGGGCCACCGCGCTCAGCGCTTCGCCATCGCCGGGCAGCAGATCACCAAGCCTTCCCGCGAGGGTGTCGGCGTTGAAGCCGTCCTGCGGCATGATCCAGGCCGCGCCGGACGCGGCAAGCGCGCGGGCGTTGGCGGTCTGATGATCATCGATGGCGAACGGATAGGGCACCAGGATTCCCGGCCGGCCGACCGCAGTCAATTCGCCGACGGTCGATGCGCCGGCCCGGGCGATGACCAGGTGCGCCGCCGCCAATCGCTTCGGAACATCGTCGAAGAACGGCGCGAGATCCACCGTCACCTGAAGCTGCCGGTAGGCCGCGTCGGCGGCGGCAAGTCCTTCCGGGCGGCACTGCTGGCTGATGACCAGGCGACGGCGCAGCGCCGCGTCAAGCCGGGCAATGGCGGCCGGAACAACCTCGCCGAAGATCTGCGCGCCCTGGCTGCCGCCAAGGACCAACAAGCGGATTTCGCCGCCGGCCGAAGGCGGGGCGTAGTCGTGGTTCGCGACCTCGGCGAAAGCGGGCCGCACCGGCATCCCGGTCCGCGCGAGCTTGCCGGCGGCCGATGGCGGCACGCAGGCTACCTCGGCGTAGCTGGTCGCGATCCTGTCGACCCGACCGGCAAGCAATCGGTTCGCCCGCCCGAGAACGGCGTTTTGTTCGTGGATCACGGTATGAATGCCGCTGGCGCTGGCGGCGAGAACCGTCGGCACCGAGGCATACCCGCCAAAGCCCACGACCGCCTTCGGTCCGAGCCGCTTCAGCGAACCCCGCGCCTGAGTGAATCCCATGGCAAGATCGATCAGGCTTCGCGCCCGCGCGACAATACCCTTGCCGGCAATCCCCCCGGCGCGGATTTGCTGGGTCGGCAACACCCCGAGCGTTCCGCCGTAGGCTCCACCGCGTCGGTCGGTGAACAGCACCAGCGCCGCGCCGCGCGCGCGCATCTCAGAGGCTAAAGCCTCGGCAGGAAAGACGTGGCCACCGGTCCCGCCGGCGGCGAGAACGACCAGCGGGGGCGCGGCCATGGGTTGGGTCAAGGCGGGAGGACGAACAGCCATTTACGCCTTCCCGTCCCGCCGGTCGCGGGTCAGCGCCAGGACCATGCCCATGGCCCAGGCCATCGCGATGGTGGCGCTGCCACCATACGAGATGAACGGCAGGGTGATTCCCTTCGGCGGAATGAGATGGGTGGTCGACGCCATGTTCATCAGCGCCTGCATTCCGAAAAGCGACAGCAGGCCCGCCGTGGCGAGGACGACAAACATGTCATCGGCCTTGAGTGCTTTGTTGAAGCCGCGCAGGACGATAAAGCTGAAGATCGAGACGAGGATGAGACAAGCGGCCAGGCCGAACTCCTCGCCGGCGACGGCAAAGATGAAATCGGCGTGGGCGTCGGGCAAGAACTCCTTGATGTGGCCCTCGCCGGGGCCGCGGCCGAACAGCCCGCCGCTCTTGAAGGCGTCGAGCGCGCGGGCGATCTGGAAGCCGTCGCCGCTTGACGGATCGAGGAAATTATCGACCCGGACGCGGACGTGATCGAACGTGAAGTACGCACCGAGCGCGCCGCCAAAAAACAGCGCGACCACGATGGCGACGAGAATGAGCGGAAGTCCGGCAAGGAACACCTGGACCGCCCAGATGCCGGCGACCAGCAGAGTAGTGCCGATGTCGGGCTGGAGCACCAGGATGCCGGCGACAATGGCCATCAGGCCGGCGCTGGCGAGGAATCCGCGTGTCCGTTCGCGCCCGGTGTTCTCGGCGACAATCCAGGCCGAGACCACGGCATAGGCGACCTTCAGAAGCTCCGACGGCTGGAGGGAAATGCCGGCGACGCGAACCCAGCGGGTCGCGCCCTTGACCTCGCCGGTCAAAAGCGTCATCGCCGTCAGCACCAGCGCCACCGCGAAAATGACCACCGCGACCCGGCGCACGCCAATTGGCGAGAGCAGAGACGTCATCAGCATCAGCGTGAGCGCCGCCGGCAGATAGATGAACTGGCGTTGGGCGAAATAGAACGGATCGAGGCCGATGCGCTCGGCAACCGCCGTCGAGGCGGCCATGGTCAGAACCAGTCCGATTCCGATCAGCACCACCAGGGCGCCGAGGGTCCAATGGTCGACTGTCCACCACCACCGTGAAAGCAGACTGGTGTCGCTGCGCGCGAAACTGCTCATTGGCTCATGCTCTCGACGAGGGCGCGGAAGGCGTCGCCGCGCGCTTCGAAATTGGCGAACTGGTCGAACGAGGCGCAGGCCGGCGACAGCAGGACGACCGGATGCGGTCGGCGATCGCGCGCGGCCATCGCCGCTGCCTCTGCGAGAGCGCATGGCAGCGTTCCGCAGCGCGTCGCCGCGACCTTTCCGTCAAGCCAGGCGGCGAACGCCTCGGCGGCCTCACCAATCAAAAAGGCGTGCCGGATGCGGCCGAGATAGGGGCGGATCGCATCGAGACCGCCCTCCTTGGGCCGGCCACCGGCGATCCAGTAGATGTCGTCGTAGCAGGCGAGCGCGCGAATGGTGGCGTCGGGGTTGGTCGCCTTGCTGTCGTTGACGTAGGTCACCCCGTCAAGAACCGCGATCCGTTCCTGACGGTGGGCGAGCCCGGGGAAGGTCCTGATCGCAGCGGCGATCACCTCGGGTTCAAGGCCGACCGCGCGCGCCGTGGCGTACGCCGCCGCCGCATTCTGCGCGTTGTGATCGCCGGGCAGCGCCGGCGCGTCGGCGAGATCGAGGACCGGCCTCGGCTCGGCGGAATGATCAACAGCGTCGTAAAGCTTACCGGCGACGACATAGACCCCGCCCGGGACGGGTTCGCGGCCGGAAATGCGCACGACCCGCGCGCCGCCGCGCGTGGCGATCATCTCGCCGGCGACGGCGCGGCAGAGATCGTCATCGACGCCGACAACCGCCGTCGCGCTCGGCCGCGCGCCGCGGAAGATCAGTTTTTTCGCGGCGATGTAGCCGGCCATGCCGCCGTGGCGATCGAGATGGTCGGGGGTGACATTGAGTAAAACCGCGACGACGAAGACCAGCGACGGCGTCAGCTCGAGCTGGTAGGACGACATCTCCAGCACGTACATGCCGCCGCCGGCAAGCGTCTCGAGCGCGAGGACCGGTGTGCCGAGGTTGCCGCCAACGGCGCACCGCCGGCCCGCCGCTTGGAAAATATGACCGATCAACGCGGTCGTCGTCGACTTACCGTTGGTACCGGTGATGCCGACGCAGGCCGCATTGGGATAGGCCCGGGCGAGCAACTCGCCGTCGCCGATGACCGGGCAGCCGGCATCGCGCGCCCGCACGACCAGGCGATGCGGCGCCGGGTGGGTATGAGGAATGCCGGGGCTCAATACCAGGCCGGCGGCGCCAGCCAGGTCCACGGCGTCGAGATCGATCGGCGCGATCCCCTCGCCGCGCGCGACATCGCGGCTGGCGGGCGCGTCGTCCCAAGCCCACACCGGGATCTTCGCGGCAAGGAGCGCATGCGCGCTCGCCCGGCCACTTCGGCCAAGACCAAGGATGGCGTAGGGGCGATTGGCGGGCAGGCTGGAGAGATCGATCATCGCCGGCCTCACCGCAGCTTCAATGTCGAGAGCCCGGCAAGCGCCAGGATCGAAGCGATGATCCAAAAGCGGATCACGATGGTCGGCTCCGCCCAGCCCATCTTTTCGAAGTGATGGTGCAGCGGCGCCATCCGAAATACGCGCTTGCCGGTCAACTTGAACGAGATGACCTGAACGATGACCGAGACGGTCTCGAGCACGAACAGGCCGCCGACCAGGGCCAGGACCAGTTCGTGACGGGTGATGACGCTGACCGCGCCGAGCGCGCCGCCCAGCGACAGCGACCCGGTGTCGCCCATGAACACCCGCGCCGGCGGTGCATTGAACCAGAGAAAGCCGAGCCCCGCGCCGACCATGGCGCCGCAAAAGATCGCCAGTTCGCCGGCGCCACGGACGAAATGGATCTGCAGGTAGTTGGCGAAGACGGCGTTGCCGACAAGGTAGGCGATCAGCGCGAAGACGCCGGCGGCGATCAGCACCGGGACAATCGCAAGCCCGTCCAGCCCGTCGGTCAGATTGACCGCGTTGGACGCGCCGACGATGACCACGGTCGCGACGGCGATGAACATCGGCCCGAGATCGAGCAGGACGCCCTTGAGGAAGGGCACGGCCAACATGTACTGCAACGGCTCCGGCGACAGCCGGGTGATCCAAAACGCGGCCGACGCGGCGATCATGACCTGGAGGAGCAACTTGGCCCGGCCCGGCAATCCCTTGCTGTTGCGCTGAACCACCTTGCGGTAGTCGTCGAGAAAACCAATGGCGCCGAAGCTGATGGTGACGATCAGCGCGGCCCAGACGAAACCGTTGCTCAGGTCTGCCCACAGCAGGGTCGAAACCGTCATCGCCAGCAGGATGAGAAAGCCGCCCATTGTCGGCGTCCCGCGCTTGGTCAGCAGATGGCTCTCCGGGCCATCGTCGCGGATCGGCTGTCCGCCGCGCTGGCGGCTCTTCAGCATCCGGATCAGGCTCGGCCCAAAGGCGAAGCTGATGAGCAGGCTGGTCATGACCGCGCCGCCGCCACGAAACGTCAGGTAGCGAAAGACGTTGAGCGCGCTGAACTCGTCGGCCAGCGGGTAAAGCAGGTGATAAAGCATCGCCGGCTAGCCCCCGTTCGCCGCGCGCGGGCGCTCGGCGTCGAACGCCTGCTCGCGGGCGCGCAAGGCCCGGACGATCACGCCCATCCGGCTTCCCGCCGAGCCCTTGACCATAACCACGTCACCGGCGTTGGTTGCCGCCGCGACAATCGAAGCCAGCCGCGCGGAGTCCCCGCAATGGCCGCCACGCATGGCCGGCGGCAGGGCCTCGGCCAGCTGCGCCATCGCCGGCCCCGCGGTGAACACCAGGTCGATCGCGTTGCCGGCAAGCGGGCGGGCAAGGCCCGCGTGCAGGGCTTCGGCGTCGTCGCCGAGTTCGAGCATGTCGCCGAGCACGGCAATGCGGCGGCCGCCCCGCCCGGGCTCCGTCCGACCGAGAACCTCGAAGGCCGCGATCATCGCCACCGGCGAGGCGTTGTAGCTTTCGTCGATCAGCTCGAACGAGCCGCCCGGGACCTGCACGGTTGTCCGCTGGCCGCGGCCGGCCGGGACGGAGAAGCCGGAGAGCGCGGCCGCGGCCCGGGGGATATCCGCGCCGAGCGCGGCGGCGGCGGCCAGCACGCACAGGCTGTTGACGACCCAATGGCTCCCCGGCGCGCCGATGCGATAGACCATTTCCGCCCCATGCACCGAGGCTTTGATCCGCGAGCCGGCGGACTCCATGACCGCGTCAATCAGCCGAACATCGGCGCGCTCGTCGCGGCCAAAGCTGACCAGGGTTCCGACGCCGGCGTTTTCGGCGGCGGCGCGCAGGCGTGAATAGCTTGAGTTATCCAGATTGAGCACCGCCGTCCCGCCCGGCTCGACGCCTACGAAGATTTCCGCCTTGGCGTCGGCAATGGCTTCAAGCGACGCGAAATGCGCCTTGTGCACGGCCTCGACGGTAGTGACAACCGCGACCCGCGGGCGGGCGAGCCGCGAGAGCGGCGTCAGCTCGCCGGCGTGATTCATGCCGATTTCGAAGACCCCATAGGCGGTATCGCGCGCCGTCCGCGCCAGCGACAGCGGCAGCCCCCAGTGGTTATTGAGATTTCCTTCGCTGGCCGCCGTCGGCCCCTGGGCGGAAAGGACCTTGCGCAGGGCTTCCTTGACCCCGGTCTTGCCGACGCTGCCGGTGATGGCGCAGATCCTTGCCGCGGTTCGCGACCGGGCGTGGCGGGCGAGCGCGCGCAAGGCCGCTTCGGTGTCATCGACGAACAGCACCGGCGCGCCGGCGGCAAGATCGGGCGGGCTTTTCGCCACGACCGCCGCCGCCGCGCCACGTGCGAACGCCTCCATCACATAGTCGTGGCCGTCGAAGTTTGGCCCTTGCAGGGCGACGAACAGGTCGCCGGGAAGCAGGGTGCGAGTGTCGATGGATACGCCGGTCGCGGACCACGGCGCGCGGCTTTGCCCAGCGGTGGCGTGGGCGGCTTCGTCGCTGGTCCAGATGACGGGCGCGCCAGTCATCGCCCCATCCTCACGGCGGCGGCGCGAATGGCCGCGGCGTCCTCGAAGGAATGGACGGTATCGCCGATGATCTGCCCGGTTTCGTGGCCCTTACCGGCGACGACGAGAACATCGTCGGCGCCGAGACCGGCGAGCGCAACGGCGATCGCCTCTGACCGATCGCCGATGTCGAGACCGCCGGGACAGGCGGCGATAATCTGTTGGCGGATCGTGGCGGGATCCTCTGTGCGCGGATTGTCGTCGGTGATGATCACCCGGTCGGCTAGCTCCGCCGCGACGCGCCCCATCTCCGGACGCTTGCCGGCGTCGCGATCGCCGCCGCAGCCGAAGACGACGACGAGGCGTCCTCTCGTTTGCGGGCGAAGGGCGGCGAGGACGTTGGCCAAAGCATCGGGCGTATGGGCGTAGTCGACAAAGACGGGAGCACCGTTGGCGAGGCGGACGACGCGCTCGAGCCGGCCGGTGACCTGCGGCAGTGTCGCCAACGCCTCGACCGCGCCAGTCGCACCGGCGCCGGCGGCAACCGCCAAGCCTAGGGCGGCCAGGGCGTTCGAGGCCTGGAAATCGCCGGCGAGCGGCAGCGCGACCTGGTGGCGGGCGCCGAATAGCGAGATCGACAGGTCCTGGCCCTCGGCCGTGGCGATCGCCCGATCCAGCCGGATATCGCCGGCCGATGCGCCGTAGTCGATCACCCGGAGGCGGCGTCTTGCCGCCGCGGCGCGAACGGCCTCCGCCTGCGGCACATCGGCGTTGACGACGGCCACCCCGCCGTCTGCGATTAATTCCTCGAACAGCCGCAACTTTGCGGAGAGATAGCTATCCATGTTGCCGTGATAGTCGAGGTGATCGCGCGTCAGGTTGGTGAACGCGGCTGCGGCGATGCGCACGCCGTCGAGGCGGTACTGGGAGAGGCCGTGACTCGATGCTTCCATGGCTACATGGTCTATGCCTCGCTCAACGAGTTCGGCAAGCGCTCGATGCAGGCTGACGGGATCGGGCGTCGTCAGGTTGCCGTGCCGCGTGAAATGTTCACTGCTAACCCCTAGAGTTCCAATACTTGCGCCTCGAACACCAATCGCATACCAGATGTGGCGCATGAAGCGAACAACGGACGTTTTTCCGTTAGTCCCGGTGACGGCGACCACACTCGCCGGCTGTTTTTGATAGAATTGGGCGGCGAGCAGGGCGAACCGCCGCCGCGGATTAGGATCGGCGATGACCGCGACCCCGCCTTCCGGTCCGATCGAGCCCGCAATAGCAATATCCGCACCCTCAGGAACAAGAATGACGGTTGCACCGCGAGCGATCGCTTCGGCAATGAACGTCCGACCGTCGGTCCGGGTGCCGGGAAGGGCGGCGAACAAGAACCCGGGCTCGACCGCGCGCGAGTCACTGGTCAGCCCGGTGATCTTGGTCTCCTGATCATGCGCGTTACCGCTCGCCGCCAGCTCTCCCTCCAGCAGGTCAATTCGCCGCAAGCTGCCTCGCTCGCATCGCGCCGAGCGGGTCCGGCTCCGTGGCCGCGACGACGCTCGGCTTGTGGGTGATCGATCTCGGCGCCTCCGGCTTCCCGCCTTCGTCACGTGGCGCCAGACCGTACAGCGGCGCCATCCGCTTGATCACCTGCGCGACGACGGGGGCCGCGACCCATCCGCCGGTCGCGAAGTTCCAGGTGCTCTTGTTGCCCTTAGGCTCGTCGAGCAGGGCGAAGATGACGTAGCGCGGGTTGTCCATGGGAAAGGCGCCGACAAATGACGACACCCGCTTGTCGTGTACATAACGTCCGTCGATAAGCTTCTCCGAGGTCCCGGTCTTGCCGCCGACCATGTAGCCGGGAACGTCGGCCTTGGTCCCCGTGCCTTCCTGCACGACCAGAGCGCATCATCGTGCGCATCTGTGTCGATGTCTTCGCCGAAAACACCCGCTCGCCGGCCGGCGTGCCCTCGCGGGCGAGCAACGTCGTGGGGCGAAGCACGCCGCCGTCGACCACCGCGCCGACGGCGGCGGCGAGCTGGAGCGGGGTGACCGCGATGCCATGGCCGAAGGCGATGGTCATGGTGTTGATCTCGCGCCACGGCGTTGGCGTCAGCGGCGTACCGAGTTCGGGCACCTCGGTCGCCGCCGCACGCAGCAGGCCAAGACGGCCGAGATAGTCGCGTTGCAGCGGCGTGCCAATATCGAGCGCCATCTGCGCCGCGCCGATATTCGACGAATGGACGAGGATTTCCGGCACCGACAGCCAGCGCTTCTCGGGGTGGTAGTCGCTGATGGTAAAGCGCGCGACATGCAGCGGCTTGGTCGCGTCGTAGCCTCCCTGAAGGGTGGTCACGCCGGCGTCTAGCGCGGTCGCCACGGTGAACAGCTTGAACGTTGAACCCATCTCGAACACGCCCTTGGTGATCCGGTTGAAGCGGGCGTCGGGGGGCGTAACGGTGGGCGCGTTGGGATCGTAGTCGGGCAGCGAGACAAGGGCGACCGTCTCGCCGGTGTTGGCGTCGAGAACGATGCCTGCGGCGCCGAGCGCCTGGAATTCATTTTTAGCCGCGCCGAGCTCCTCGGCGAGAATATGCTGCAGGCGGACGTCGATCGACAGGCGCAACGGTTCGCCGTCGCCGAGCTGACGGTCGAACTCGTATTCGACCCCGGCGATTCCGCGGCCATCGACGTCGGTGCCGCCAAGGACGTGCGCCGCCATCTGGCCGTGCGGGTAGATCCGCCGGTATTCGGTCTTGAACAACAGGCCGGGCAGGCCGAGCCCGTTGATGGCGTAGTGCTCTTCGGGGGTAAGGTGGCGGCGGATCCAGATGAACCGGCAGCCCGGCGTGGTCAACCTGGCCAACAGTGCGTTGCGATCGAGGTCGGGAATGATGCTCGCCAGGGCGTCGACCGCCGCGGCCGGGTCCATGATCTGGGTGGGATCGGCGTAGAGCGACGCGGTCGGCAGGCTGGTTGCAAGGATGACGCCGTTGCGATCGACGATGTCGGCGCGCCCGACCATCGGCTTGGCGCCGTGGCGCGCCACGCGTGGACCGTCGGCGTCGCCAAGCACGGTCAGATCGACAAGCCGGCCAACGGTGATCGCGAACGCCAGAATGAACACCACCGCGGTGATGGCGAGACGGCTCCGCGCGGTTTCGAGCACGCGCTTGTGCGCGCCATCGAGGCAGATCGGCTCCTCGCCCGCCGGGCCGGCCCGCAACGGCACGCTCGTACCGTTCATCGCATGCCTCCGCTTCGCGCCGGAGTGACGAGGACGCCCGCGCCGCCGTTACCGACGTAGCCGTCACTGTTCGCGGCACCGCCATCGAGGAGTTGGCGCAAGCGCGGGAAGGTCGCGAGCTGCTGCGGCTCGATCGGCGCCAGATTCAGGTGGCGGGCCGAGAGGCGCTTGAGCCGCTCGGAATCGGTCAGCACGTCGAACTCGGCGCGCAGAACGCGGACGGAGTTTTCGTCCTGAGCGATCTCGCGGTTCAGTCCGCCCAGCTCTTCTTCCAGCGCCTGGACCTGATGCTTAACGGTGAACAGCACGACCGCGAGGCCGACCCCCAGCAGCAGGAACAGAACGGCAGTCTGACGAAACACGCTCGACCAGGGACTCATGCGGCTCTCCTGTCTGCTTTCGGCCTGTCTGCTTTCAACCTGTCTGCTTTCAACCCGCCCCCGTTAGGCTCATCGGCGCTGGGACCGGGCCACGGCGCGGCGGCGGTGCGTTCAGCGATCCGCAGGCGCGCCGAGCGCGCCCTTGGGTTGGCGGCGATTTCGCTAGCGTCTGGGCGAACCGCGCCGCCGCCGACGAGCCGGAAGCTGGGGGCACGACGATCGGCCTTTGGCATCTCCGGCAGATGGCGCGATGGCGCCCCAAGTTTGCCGGCGCGGGCGCGGAGGAACGACTTGACCCTGCGGTCCTCGAGCGAGTGGAAGGCGACAACACAGAGCCGGCCGCCCGGCCCGAGCAACCGTTCGGCGGCGGCGAGCCCATGGTCGAGCTCGCCGAGTTCGTCGTTGACGAAGATTCGCAGCGCTTGAAAGGTCCGCGTCGCCGAGTTCGATTTTCTCGCGGCCCTGCGGCAGAACCTGGCGAACGATCTCGGCAAGGCGGCCGGTCAAGGTGATCGGCGTCTCCGTGCGCGCCCTAACAATCGCGCGGGCAACGCGGCGCGCCGCCCGTTCCTCGCCGTAGGTCGCAAGAATGTGCGCGAGTTCGTCTTCGGGCAGGCCATTGACCACATCAGCCGCGCTCAGCGTCTGGTTGGGGTCCATCCGCATGTCGAGCGGGCCGTTGAGACGAAAAGAGAAGCCGCGCTCGGCGGTGTCGATCTGCGGCGACGAAACGCCGAGATCGAAGGCGACGCCGTCGACCAGATCAATGCCGATGCCGGCGAGCAACGAGGCCATCGCGCCGAAGCGGCCACGAACGATGCTGAGCCGGCCGGCGTAGGAGCGGCTCATCGCCGCGGCGCGCTCGCAGGCTTCGGGATCGCGGTCGATCCCGATGACCGCGCAGGCCGCGGCGTCGAGGATGGCGCGGGCGTAGCCGCCGGCGCCGAACGTCGCGTCGATAATCACGCCGCCATCGCGCGGCGCCAGGCCGGCGACGACCTCTGAGACCATGACCGGGCTGTGGCCGCCGGCGCGGACGGGTTGGTCGTTCACGGCGCGCGCTCCGCGCCGGGGCGCATCGGCAGAGTCGCGCCGCGCGCCCGGGCGCGCTCGAACGCTTGGCCGCGGTGCTCGGCGAAGGTCGCCGGATTCCAGATGGAGAAACGCACGCCTCGGCCGACGAACATCGCCTCGCCGGAAATGGCGCCGTGGTCGAGCAGTTCGGTGGAAAGAACGACACGACCCTCCGGGTCGAACGGGAGCTGGTGGGCGCTTTCGAGGAGGATCGAGGCGAGGTCGTCCTGATCGTCGGAGAACATATCTAGGCCGTCGATGCTGTCGGCCAGCTGCTGCATGAAGGCTTCGCCGCAGGCTTCGACCGCGGGCGCCTTAAACAGCGGGTAGGCGTAGATCCCGGGGAACGCGGACGGCTGGCCGGCCAGCGCGTCGCGAAACTGCTTCGGCACCGACACCCGCCCTTTGCGGTCGATCTTGTTGACGTATCGGCCGACCAGCAACGGCATAACCGCTCCTCGTGGGGACGCGCCGCGATGCGTCCAAGAATGCAGCGAATGACCATCAGCTAGGAGCGCTCCCAGAAACTCCACGCGACGGTAGAACATGGGATAACATGGGACGTCGTGGGCGTCAATGGGAAACGGCGGAAATATTTGGGTTAACAATGTCTTACGCCGCCCGCGCCAAGACTCACCGGCGAATCGGCAAAGATATCCACAGTCTTCATGGTCAAGCCACAAATGGCCGCTGGATCTATTTGGCGAAAGCGTGAGGCCGACGGCGGCTCGCGCCTTTCCGATGGCTCTGTTCTTCTATTGTTCCGCCACGCGATGCGGAACAAAGTAAGAATATCTCGCGGTTCCAGGGCAAGGCGCCAGACGGCCTGTAAGCCGGGTTCTGTACCCGCGGTTGAGGCGGGCGATGGCCATTCATCTGGGACGCTCGTTACCGAACGCCTCGTGCGACCGACCCGGGTGACGGCGCGGGAACGCGCTTGCCGGCAATTGCCGGCGTGCCACCCCTATTTGGTCTTGCTCCCGGTGGGGTTTACCATGCCGTCCCCGTTACCGGTGACGCGGTGCGCTCTTACCGCACCCTTTCACCCTTACCGGCAGGCGCTCGGACAAATCCGTGCTCCCCGGCCGGCGGTTTGCTTTCTGTGGCACTTTCCCTAGGGTCGCCCCCGCCGGGTGTTACCCGGCACCGTGTTCCCGTGGAGCCCGGACTTTCCTCCCCCGGCCGGACATGAGACCCGGCCAAGAGCGACCATCCGGCCGTCTGACCCTACCAAACTAATCCCACACCAGGAACTTGCAATCCCCCTGGCATCTCCCTGGCATCCCCAAGTTCTCGGCGAGATCCGAAATTTTGTGATACCCGGGTGCTCCCGCTCGGCTATGTCATTACCCTACGCAAGCGCGGGTTGGATGGGAGAACATCGGTGGCTGAGGAATCAAGGACGGCCATTTTCGCGGCGCTCGGCGCCAACCTGGCGATCGCCGTCAGCAAGTTCGTCGCCGCAAGTTTCACCGGCAGCTCGGCGATGCTATCGGAGGGCATCCATTCGGTGGTCGATACCGGCAACCAGGGATTGCTGCTGCTCGGCATCCGGCAAAGCCGAAAGCCGGCGGACGAGGCCCATCCGTTCGGCTACGGCAAGGAACTCTACTTCTGGACCCTGATCGTCGCCATTCTCATTTTCGCCGTCGGCGGCGGGATGTCGTTCTATGAGGGCGTCGCCCATCTCCGCCATCCGGCGCCGATCACCGATCCGACCTGGAACTACGCCGTTCTCGGCGCGGCGATCGTTTTCGAGGGGATCTCGTGGACGGTGGCGATGCGTGCCTTCGGCAAACAGCGCGGCGACAAGAGCACCTGGAGGGCCATCCACACCAGCAAAGATCCGACACTGTTCACGGTTCTGCTCGAGGATACCGCGGCAATGCTCGGCCTCATCGTCGCGCTCGTGGGCATCTATCTCGGCCATCGGCTCGGCAATCCATACTTCGACGGCGGCGCCTCGCTGGTGATCGGCGTCATCCTGGCGGCGGTGGCAATCATCCTCGCCGTCGAGACCAAGGGTCTGCTGATCGGGGAGGGCGCCGACCCAATAGTTCGGAAGGCCATCCGGGCCATCGCCGCGGCCGACGCCGATGTCGACGAAGCGTTGCCGCCGTTGACAATGCATTTCGGCCCGCACGAGATCCTGCTCGCGCTCAACCTTCGCTTCCGTTCCGAGCTCTCGGCCAACGATGTCGCCGCCGCTGTCGACCGGCTCGAAGCCCGCATCCGCGCCGAGCACCCCGACATCCGGCGCATCTTCGTCGAGGCCAAGGCGGTTACCGGCGGCGAGCGCGCCGCTTGAGCAGAGGTTCTATGCCTTGAGCTTGTAGCCGCGCGCGAACATCCGCCAACACAACAACCACAACGCGGCGTTGACCGCGGCCATGACGACGAACCCGATCAGCGGGTTGACGTCGGCATGGCCGATGAAGCCGTAGCGGAAGCCATCGATCATATAGAAGAAGGGATTCGCATGGGCGATGTGCTGAAATGCCGGCGGCAGCCGGTCGATGGAATAGAAGGTCCCGGACAGGAACGATAGCGGCGTGACGATGAAGTTGGTTACTGCCGCCATCTGGTCGAACTTATCGGCCCATACCCCTGCGGCGATCCCCAGCAGCGATAGCATCAGCGCGGCCATGACCGCATGGTAGGCAATCGCGCCGAAGTGGTGGATGTGTAAGGGCACGAAAACCTCGATCGCCATGGCGACGACAAGCCCGACGATGACCCCGCGGGTCACCCCGCCGAAGGCGATCCCCAGCGTCAGTTCGTGCGCGGTGAGCGGCGGCATCAGGGTATCGACAATGTTGCCCTGCACCTTGGCAATGATGATCGATGACGAGGTATTGGCGAAGGCGTTCTGGGCGATCGCCATCATGATCAGGCCGGGGGCGAGGAACTCCATGAACGGCACGCCGAAGACACGCTCGACGGCGCGGCCCAGAGCCAGGGCGAAGACGGCGAGAAACAGCAAGGTCGTGACGATCGGCGCCAGGATGGTCTGGTTGTGGACCTTGGCGAAGCGGCGGACCTCGCGCCAGTAGAGGGTCCAGAGCCCCAGGGCATTGGAATATTGAACGCGTTTCATGCCGCCCTTTAACACGGCGGCGCGAGAAATACTCCGGTCGAGTTCCGTCCCGCGGCGCTCCCTCGGCGGCCCGGGCCCACTAGCCGCCGATGGCCTGGCGCGCCTTGTCGCGGCGGGCCTGTTGCTCGACCAGCATTTTGTAGGCGACGTAGTACTTGTAGATGTTGCCGACGTAGTCGACGGTCTCGCGGCCGATTTTCTGCGCCGCGGCGATCTCGACGTTCTGGAACCACTTGTCGGGATTGAGCCGCTGGCTGGCCGCAAGGTTGCGCAACTGGGCGATCTTCGCCGGCCCGGCGTTGTACGCAGCGAACGCGAACAACGTCTGGTTGACGTTGTCAACCTTGCCGTTGGCGAAATAGCGATCGGCGATAAAGCGAAGGTACTTGACGCCAGCGTGTATGTTGTTCTCGATCTTGTCGATATTCGCAATGCCGACGTTACGATCCGAAGCGGTCGCCGGCTTGATCTGCATGATGCCGACGGCGCCGCCGCGGCTCTTGCGCTTCTGGTCGAGCCCGGACTCCTGATAGGCTTGGGCCATGACCATCAGATAGTCGAAATCGTACTGGCCGGCGTACTTGCGAAAGAACGAGATTGTTCGATTGAATTTCGCGATTTCGGCTTTCGAGAGCGAATTCTTGATGTAATCGGCGCTGATCAGATAGCGGTTGAACATCATGTTGCCGAACAGCGTGCCCTTCTTGTGTTTTTCGGCGAACGCGTCGGCCACGGCTTTAAGTTTCGGGCTGTTCTTGCGGAAGGCCCAGGCGACTTCGCCGCCGGAATGCACGGCGATGTCGGGGTGGACTTCGACCTTCTTGAACACCTGGGACCAGAACTTGGCCTTGTGGTCATCGGCGACAACCATCGGAATCATGCCGGCGTTGACCATCTCGATGAGGTCGCCGTCCTCCAGGTTCTCGTCGCCTGGCCGCAAGCTCATTTTCGGCTTGCCCGCCTTGGCGAAAGTCTCGTTCAATCGGAGCAGACTTTCGTAATAGCTGCTTGACTTGCGGACGTAGATCTCTTTGCCGGAGAGGTCGTCGATGGCATTCAGCTTCGGACCGTCCGGCCCGGTGATGACAACCTCACTGACGTTGTTCAGAAACGGCGCGGAGAAATCGACCAGCTTCCTGCGCTCCGATGTGATCGTCAGGTTGCCGACGGCGATATCCCCGCGACCCTCGACCAGGCCGCGGATGAGTTGGTCGCGGGCTACCGGAATGAGAATCACCCGAACCTTGAGCGCGCCTTTCCTTTTCCGCGCCATGCTGGGCCTTCTTGTTGATGTAGTCCTCGAATGCCTTCATTTCCTCGTAGGCGGCCCCGCGCTGTTCGGCGCCGTTCAGCCAGTACATCATCTTGTTGAATGGCACGAGGACACGGATCACGCCGCGCTTGGACATGGCGTCGAAGTCACCGGTGAACTTCTCGGTGGCATGGCGGATCAGGTCGGCATCGGACACTGGCGCCGCGGCGGCCGCCGGCCGGCTCGCCGCGAGCGCGAATACCAAGACGAAGACAAGGACACTAACGGCAGTCGCGATGGGTGGGACGAGTGATCGATCCGTAAACAGGGTCATTGCCGCATCCCTCCGGTTTCGGTCGCCCCCGCATCGCTTTCGCACGGCCGTTAGGTTGTGGCGACGCCCGTTCGTCGCCGAATTGCGCCCTCTTTTCAATTGCACGACGGCCACCTGAGCTGCAACATTTTGCGGCCACGTTTGGCAGGTTGCCCCACATCTCGCTCTGCGTTAAATTTTATTCCGCAGTTTCAAGGCCAAAGGCGATGGGGCGACGAAGCGATGCGTCAGCCGCAAAAGGTGTCCGCCCGGCTGCTGGAGAATGTGGCGCTCCATTATCTTGCCAGATTCGCCGCCTCGACCGAATCGCTGCGCCGGGTGTTGCTGCGCCGGGTCGAGCGTTCGGTTCGGACGCACGGGACGGACCGCGGTGAGGGCGTCGCGGTGGTCGATGCGCTGATTGCCCGCTTGGCCGCCGCCGGTCTCGTCGATGATCGGAGCTTCGCCGCCGCCCGCGCCGCCGGCCTGCACCGCCGCGGCGCATCAAGGCGGGCCATCGCCGCGCATCTGCGCAACAAGGGCATCGCGGCCGAGCTGATCGCGGCCGCCCTGGACACGCTTGCCGCCGATGGCGACGATGTGTGGTACGGTGCGTCGCGCGCTCGCGGGGACATCGACTGGGCCGCCGCCGTCAACCTGGCTCGCCGCCGCCGCCTCGGCCCCTTCCGCTCCGCCGCCGAACGCGCCGCCCACCGCGACAAGGACCTCGCCACGCTCGCCCGCGCCGGCTTCACCTACGCCATTGCCACCCGCCTCCTCGCCGCCGAGACACCAGAAGATCTTGAGAGGCCGGAGGACGCGTAGTGGTCTGATCCTGACGCTTGAGTCCTCGAGCGCCAGGTGAATCAGCCCACCAGTTCAATCGGATGGTGGCGGATAGTTATAGGACGAACGCATGGATGCGTGAGTGACTGGCATGGATCTGGACTCGCCCTGCTCAAGCCGACGCGGGGAGAATTACGCCATCTTCAAGGCGAACGTAGCGGTTGGCGAGACGGCCGCGAAAAGCCTGGTCGTGAGAAACAATGACCATCGCCTGGTCGAGCGCACAGCAGGGCTTCGATCAGACGAGCGGCGGCACGATCATCAAGACCGGCGGTCGGCTCGTCAAGCAGCAGCACGTCGGGCTCCATAGCGAGAACGCCGGCGAGGCTGACAAGCCGCTTCTCGCCGCCGGAAAGCTTGTAGGTGATCCTCTCCTCCATGCCGTCAAGTCCGAGCGCGGCGAGCGTGCGCCTGGCGAAGGCGACGGCGGCGGCGCGATCAAGGCCGAGATTGAGCGGCCCGAAGACAACGTCCTCAAGGACCGTCGGGCAAAAGAGCTGATCGTCCGGATCCTGGAACAACAGCCCGGCGCGGCGGCGGACCTCGTTAAAATCGCGCTCCCCATGACGGACGCGGCCGAAGGCCTCGATGATGCCGCCGTGCGGCATTAAAAGGCCGACCATCAGCCACAGCAGGGTCGTTTTGCCGGCTCCGTTCGCGCCCAGCACGGCAAGCCGCTCTCCCCGGTAGAGGCTGAAATCCACGCCGCGCAGAACCGGTTGCGTCGGCCCATAGGAGAAATGGACATTACGGAGACAAAACAGCGGCGCGCTCTCGCTCAAAGCCGATCCCATCCGACAAGCGCCACCATGCAGAGCGCACAACCGCCGAGGAAAACGCCGTCGCGAAGGGCGAAGCGGGCGGGGTCGCGGGCGTGAAACTGGCCGGTGAAGCCGCGGCACTTCATCGCCGCGAGGATCCGCTCGGCCCGCTCGAAGCCGCGCACCAGCAGCATACCGACGAGAAAGCCGAGGGCCCGCCAAGTATGTGCGTCGGCGCGCGGGGTGAAAGCACGCGCCTTCATCGCCAAGCGCAAGCGCCGCTGCTCGCGCTGCAGCACCTCGATATAGCGCACCGTCAGGAACAGTAGGGAAATCAGCTTGGCCGGAACGCCGAGGCGGGCGAGCGAATGGCCAAGATCGGCCACCGGCATGACTCCGACGAGGCCGATCAGGGCGAGCATGATCGAAGTCGCCTTGAGCACGATGCGCGCGGCGGCCAGCGTCCCCTCTTCGCTTGCCGTCCATGACCCGAGGTTAAAGAGCGCCACGCCCGGCAGCGTAAACGGCAATGCCAGCACCGAAAAAACGATAAACAGGTCGACCGCCGCAATCCGCTTCAGCGTCGGGCGGAGTTGCAGGTGGGCGGCGGCGGTGAAGGCAAACGCCATTGTGAGAAAGCCGGCAAGGATAAGCAGGTTGTCGACGGCGACGGCGGCAACGGCGAAGAGCGCAGCGATCATGATGCGCGCGCGCGGATCGACCGCCGCAAGCAGGCCCAACGGATGGCTTGTCGGCGGCGCGGGAACCCCCGCCATCTCAACCGCCCGCTATCACTGCGCCGGCGGCGCTTCGACGTGTCGGCGGCGGGTGTCCCGGCGCGCGGATCAAGAACGTCGCCGGGCAAGAAAATAGGCGGCGATCCCGGTCAGGCCGAATATGTAGCCGATGCCGCCGAGAACATCGTGCCAGCGCACCCGGTCCTCGTAGGCGTCCAACTGCTGGCGTAGCGGCGTGACATGGCGGGCGATGACCGTCTCGACCGCGGCCTCGACTTGGGCATCGAGCGCGGCGGGAAGCGCGGCCCCGCCCGGCGCGGCGGCAACACCGGATACGGGCTCCTCGCTTTTTGCCGGAGACACAAGACCCGCGCCCTGGGGCGCAATTTCGGCGGCGCGGATGATAAATTCGGCCGCGTGCCCGTCGCCGCTATCGGCGACGATTCGATGATCGACGCGCGGGCCCACCGGGATCGCGAAGGCCCCGTTGTCGTCGGTGACTCCTTCGCCCAGAACGGCGTTATCGGGCCCATGGATGAGGATGCGCGCGCCTCGAGCGCGGCTGGCGCCGCTGAAGTAGGCCGTTCCCGTGATCATCCCGCCTTCGACGACGGCAAAAACCTTCAGAGCGTGCGCCTCGGCGGCGTTGGGCGTGATCGCCGTCAACGCCAGCACAATCGCGAGCCCGGCGACAAAGCGAAGGAAGACCATCCCCGCCCTAACCGTCGCCTGAGTTAAGGGCGGGAACGGGGGCAGGCGAGGACGCAAACCTGCCGCTGCGGGTGCCGATCATCAACACCTCCGGCTTGACCTTTTGCAGCAACGACACGGCCGCGCCGGTGACCACCGCCTCGATGACCATGATCGGCAGATGCGAGATGAACACCAGCTTCGCGGCAAGGATGAACTCACGGCCGCTCAGGGCGAGCGCCGCGCCCACAAGCCCACAGGTCAGGGCGATCGCCGCCGTTCCGGCGGCCGCGCCCCACGCGAACGCCGCGCCACGGCGGATGGGGCCAGCGAAGACAGCATGGCAGATGAGCGCCGGCACCGCCATGACCACGGTGTTGACACCAAGCACCGTTACGCCGCCGTAGCCGAAAAATACCGCCTGCAGCAGCAGCGCGACGAAGATCGCCGGTACCGCCGCCCAGCCGAGGACAATCCCAAGCAGACCGTTGAGAATAAGGTGCACGCTCGAAGGCCCGACCGGAACATGGATCAGCGAGGCGACAAAGAATGCCGCGCCGAGCACGCCGGTCTGGGGGATCCGCTCGAAATCGATCGCGCGCAGGCCCAAGCCGACCCCGGCCGCCGCGAGAACGGCCCCGGCCGCGAGGACTTCCGGTGAGAGTACGCCGTCAACGAGATGGGCCACTACTCGGTCCTCCGCCGCCCGTTTGTCCTTTGTAAGCCCCGCCGGCCCCGCCGTTGTCGCCGGCGGCTGGCGCGGGCATATCGGCTGTTGGCACCCAGATCAGCCCGCCCAATTCACTTTCGGCTGCGGTGCCGTCCGGCCCCGGCATCGACGGACCGTCGACCAGCGCGGCAAACCCCCACCAGCCGGCGCGCGGCATGGCGTATGTGAACACGCCCTCGCCGTCGGCCTTGATCACCTGCGTCGTGAAGATGTCGGCGGGCGCGCGCACCGAGCCGTCGTTGCGCCACTCGACTTCCACCGTGGCGAAGGGCACCGGCGCGCCCTCGTGACGGACAATTCCGCGAAAGACATTGCCGGTCCACAGACCATAGGGCCGGACCAGAGGTTCGATCTCGACCGGAAAGCCGACCAGCGCATCCCAGCCTCCCTCGCCACCATAGGCGTCGACGACGACCTTGGTGTATTGGACGATCGTCTTGCCTTCGGCGTTCTCCCAATAGGGCGCGGGTTCGAGGTAGTAGACATAGTCGCCCGGCCCTGGCGGCGTGTGCGTCGCGCGAAAGGCGGTGCGCCCGTTAACCGAATAAGGCTCAAGGGCGCCTGTCAGATCAGTGTGTACGCCATCGGAGAGGACGCCGAAGCGCGTCGCCGGCGCCATGTCCATGACCGGGCCGCGGGCGAACGGATGGGTGAAGACCGCCTCCAGCGTCACCCGCCGACCGGTTTCCGAGGTGACAATATCCGGGGTCGGGATCAATTCCTGGAAATGAGCCCACGCCGGCGACACCGCAAGCAGCCCGATCGCCAGAGCCAGCGGCGGCGCTATATTTGCCATAACGTTTGTTATCCAATCCTGTATGGGCTTTGCTCGCAGGCCCCGAGCGGCGCCCGGAACTTGCGGTGGGAAGCATGACGGCAAACGATGTGGCGCTCTCGCCACTCGATGATATCAGAACCATCATGTCGCGCCCTTCGCGGCGATGTGGCGGGGAGAACAGCAAGCAATACGCGAGCGGGGATGTCGCCTGCATCCGGAGAGACTATATTTTCGCCATCAAGCGTTCGTCAACTCGAAGCGCGCACGACTTCGCGACGCGAACGCGCCAGTTCGGCAACGATGAGGGAAAATGCCGCGTGCCTGAAACAATTGCGCTGGTCGATGATGACCGAAACATCCTGACGTCGGTGGCGATGGCTCTCGAGGCCGAGGGTTTCGTAGTTCACACCTACTGCGACGGCGCCGAAGCCTTGGCCGGATTGGCGCGCGATCCCGTCGACCTCGCCGTCCTCGACATCAAGATGCCGCGCATGGACGGCATGGAACTGCTCAACCGGCTGCGCCAACAAAGCGACCTGCCGGTGATCTTCCTGACGTCCAAGGACGACGAACTCGACGAGGCCCTCGGCCTGCGCATGGGCGCCGATGATTACATCACCAAACCGTTCTCGCAGCGTCTTCTGATCGAGCGCATCAGGGCGGTGTTGCGCCGGCGCAGCGGTCCGGTGGAAGGAGAACCGGAAGGCGAGGTTATTCGCCGCGGCGAGCTTGTGCTTGACGAAACCCGTCACCTCTGCGCCTGGAAGGGCGAGTCGATTAATCTGACGGTAACCGAATTTCTGCTCGTCCAGGCGCTCGCGCGCCGGCCGGGCCATGTCAAGAGCCGCGATCAACTGATCGACGCCGCCTACGGCGAGAACATCTATGTCGACGACCGCACGATCGACAGTCACATCAAGCGCCTGCGCAAGAAATTCAAGGACGTCGACGACGATTTCGCGCAAATTGAAACGCTCTACGGCGTGGGTTACCGGTATCGTGCCGCGTGAACGTCCAGCGTGCCTGAGTGATGGGCCATGGCCAACGCGGAACAAAAACACAAACGCAAGCCGCTCATGTCGCCGATTACCCGGCGGATTCTCGCGATCAATATCCTCGCCCTGGTCGTGCTCTTCGCCGGGATGCTTTATCTCGACAAATACCGGCGCGGCCTGATCGGCGCCGAGCTGGCGGCCCTGCAGACGCAGACCGAGCTGTTCGCCGCCGCGCTCGGCGAAAGCGCCGCCGAACCCGAGCTCCCCGCCGGTGAGTCGCTCAGTCCCCGCCTCGCGCAGCAACTGATCCGCCGGCTGGTCGAGACGACCGGCACGCGGGCGCGGCTGTTCGGCATCGATGGGTCGCTGCTCGCCGACAGCCGGATGCTCGCCGGACCAGGCGGCATGGTCCAGATCACCGAGCTGCCCGCCCCAAAAACCGACGCGGAACCGCTGAAGGCCGTACTCGCAGTCTATGACATTGTCGCCGGCTGGCTGTCACGTGGTGGGCCGCTGGCGCCCTATAGTGAGTACGCGGTGCAGACCGCGGCTGATTACCAGGAGGTCGTCAACGCCCTGTCCGGAGGCATCCGGGAGATGGTGCGCGCGGCACCCGGCGGCGATGGCATGGTCCTGAGCGTCGCCGCGCCGGTGCAGCGCTACAAGCAGGTCCTTGGCGCGCTGATGTTGAATAAGACCTCGCACGACATCGATGCCGCGGTCCTCGACGTTCGCCTGGATATCCTCAAAGTGTTCGCCGTTGCGGCGGCCATCACCATTCTGCTCTCGCTCTACCTCGCCGGCACCATCGCAAGGCCGATCCGCCGCCTCGCGGAGGCGGCCGAGGGCGTCCGCCGCGACCGTCATCGCAAGCGCACCTTGCCGGACTTTGGCGACCGCTCCGACGAGATCGGCCAGTTGGCGGCGGCGCTGCGCGAGATGACCGAGGCGCTGTGGCTGCGCATGGACGCGATCGAACGCTTCGCCGCCGATGTCGCCCACGAGATCAAGAATCCCTTGAGTTCGCTGCGCAGCGCGGTCGAGACCGCGGCCAAAGTTACCGACCCCGAACAGCAGCGAAAGCTGCTGGACATCATCCAGCAGGATGTCCAGCGGCTGAATCGGCTGATCAGCGACATCTCCGATGCGTCGCGGCTCGATTCCGAGTTGTCGCGCGCGGAGTCCGAGCCCGTCGACATCGGCCGGATGCTGGCGATGCTGGTCGAGGTGACCGAAGTCGCGGCGGCCGAGCGCAAGACCAGCCTGCGTCTCGACGTTCACAATCGCGGCAAGCTCGTCGTCAACGGCGTCGAGGGCCGGCTCGTTCAGGTCTACCGCAACCTGATCACCAACGCGATGTCGTTCAGCCCCCCCGGCGGCACGATCATGCTCAAGGCGGCGCGCCGGAACGGGATGGTCGTCACCGAGGTCCTCGACGATGGCCCCGGCATTCCCGACGGCAAGGAGAAGGAGATCTTCCTTCGTTTTTATTCCGAAAGGCCGCACGGGGAAAAGTTCGGCATGCACTCCGGCCTCGGCCTCAGCATTTCCAAGCAAATCATCCATGCGCACGGCGGTACCGTCACCGCGGAGAATCGTCGCGGCGCCGATGGCGCGATCGCGGGCGCGCGGTTCATCGTCCGCCTGCCGGTGGCGTAACGGCTGAAGGCCGGGAGCGAAAGATCGCGTGATCGACGCGATCTCCGGGGCGGATACCGAGGTGCGCCGCAGCGCCCGCGTTGATCTCGAGCACGGCGCGCACGGGTATGCGAGAAGAAATAATCGTGCGCGACAGCGGCTTGGTGTTCCGCGCGATGCCAGCGACAACGCCGCCCTCGTCGATGAAAAGCATGTCGAGCGGGATGTAGGTGTTCTCCATCCACATCGTGATGACGCGGGGCTCGCCGAAGTCGAACAACATGCCGGCGCCCGTGGCGAGATTTCGCCGGTACATCAGCCCGCGTTCCTGCTGCTCGGCGGTCTCGGCCAGTTCGACGGCGAAGCGAACGGGTCCGTCCCGGGTCCGGATCGTCAACCACGACGAGACCAACTCCGCCGACGACGCATCCGACGGCACGCTCGGGGCAACGCTCGGGGCAACATCGGCGCGCCCCCAACACGGCACCGACGCGCTCAGCACGTAAACGACACTCGCGCCGGCGGCGAAGGCGACAGCCCACGAGCGCGATCGCCTAAGTTCGTCGCCGAGGCACGCCAACCACGGTCGCATTCCGTTACCACCCACACCCGTTCAAGATCACGGCGACCGGCACGGGGGCCGGGCACGGCGCCGCGCGCAGCTGAGCTTATCGTTTCCTTGCCATGACGCCGAAGCTGAAACTATCATCTTGCGGTGCTCGTCCTCGCCGGGGCGAGCGCGCAAGGCCTTAAAGAGCCGTTTCGCGGGGAGGAGAGAGTTCTGTCTCACGCCCTCAGTTTGGCGAGTTTTCTGTTCGCCCTTTGGCTTCTCTTGTCAGGCCATTTCGCCGAGCCGCTGCTCCTGGGGCTCGGGATCGCTTCCGTCATCGCGGTCGTCGCCATCGCTCGCCGAATGGACGTTGTCGATCATGAGGGCCACCCGATCCACCTCAGCCAACGCGCCGTTCTTTATTTTCCCTGGCTGTTCTGGGAGATCGCCAAGGCCAATATCCACGTCGCGAAAGTGATCTTGTCCGGACGCATGCCGCTCGGCGCGGCGATGATCACGACTAAAGGCAGCCAGCGTTCGGAACTCGGATTGGTCGTCTACGCCAACTCCATCACCCTGACGCCGGGTACGGTGACGGTCGCCGTTGACGACAATATCCTCACCGTCCACGCGCTGACCGCCGCCGCCGCCGACGGCGTGCACTCGGGCGAGATGGACCGTCGGTGCGCGGCATTAGAGGGCTGAGGCGATGTTCATTCAGGCCAGCCTCGCCCTCCTCGTGATTATGGCGCTGGTGCTGTATCGCGCGGTCAGGGGCCCGACGATCTACGATCGGATTCTCGCGGTCAACTCCTTCGGCACGCTGACGGTCCTTCTCATCGCGGTGTTCGGCTTCCTGACCGGGCGGCCGGAGTTTCTCGACATTGCATTGGTTTACGCCCTGATCAATTTCATCGGCACGATCGCGGTCAGCAAGTACGTCGCTTTTTCCGATCTCGGAGGCCCGCTGCACGAGAGCGATTGGGAGGACGTGTGATGGCGTTCGCGCTTGATCTGGTGAGCTGGGCCTGCCTGATCGCGGGCGCCGCGTTCGCGTTGATCGGAGCCATCGGCATGGTTCGCCTACCCGACGTGTTTACGCGAATGCATGGCGCCGGCATGATCGACACCCTCGGCGCCGGGCTTATCCTTCTCGGCCTCATGATCCAGGCGGGGCTGTCGCTTGTGAGCGTGAAGCTTGTCCTGATCGCGGTGTTTCTGTTCTTTACCAACCCGACAGCTACCTTTGCGCTGGCTCGAGCCGCCTTCAGCGGCGGGGTCGATCCGGTCACCACCACTGCGAAAAAAGAAAAAGGAGACGAGCCATCGTAGCCGCGATTGACGTCGCCCTTTTGCTGTTCATGGCGGTTACCGCGCTGGCGCTTGCCCGGATCCGCAACCTGTTCGCGGTCATCATGCTGTCTGGCATTTTCAGCCTAACGGCGGCGGTCCTTTACGTCGTCCAGGACGCGGTCGACGTCGCCTTCACCGAGGCCGCCGTCGGCGCCGGTATCGCCACCGTTCTCGGGCTGGCGACACTGGCTCTGACCCGATGCGAAGTCGAAAAGGCGGGCAAGGCTGTTGCCTTCGGCCCGCTCCTGGTCGTCCTCGTCACCGGTGGGGCGTTAATCTATGGCACGCTCGATATGCCGGACTACGGCGATCCGTCCGCGCCCATTCATCAGCACGTCGCACCCCATTATCTCACCCAGACCGAGCATCAAATCGGCGTTCCGAACGTGGTTACGGCCATTCTCGCCAGCTACCGCGGCTACGACACCCTCGGCGAAACCACGGTGATATTGACGGCCGCTTGCGGCGTTCTCGTGCTGCTCGGCAGAGGCCGGCGGCGGGTCAAGGTCGCGGAGTCCGACAAGACGACACCTGAGGAAACATCCTCATGAAGCGCTTCGCGGTTATCCGCGTCACCGCGAAGCTGTTAATTCCGGCGATCATGCTGTTCGCCCTTTATGTCCAATTCCATGGCGACTTCGGCCCCGGCGGCGGCTTCCAGGCCGGCGTGATCTTCGCTGCGGCGTTCATCCTCTACGCCCTGCTGTTCGGCGTTTCCGTCGCCCGCAAGGTGGCGACGCCACGGGTGGTGCGGACGATATTGGCCCTCGGCGTCCTGCTTTATGCGGGGACCGGCCTCGCCGGCCTGATCCTTGGCGGGAACTACCTCGACTACTCGGTCCTGGCGCACGACCCCCTCCACGGCCAGCACCTCGGTATCAACCTCATCGAGTTCGGGGTTTTCCTGACCGTCGCCTCGGCGATGATCACCATTTTTTTTACTTTCGCCGGCCAGGACATTGGCAGGGACGGCGACGAGAGGCTGAAGTGAGCACGGAGCTTTTCGGCCTCTTCAACTACTGGCTGGTTGTCGTTCTCATGATGACCGGCTTCTACGTCGTCATCGCCCAGCACAACCTGGTCAAGAAGCTGTTCGGACTGAACGTTTTTCAGGTCGCGGTGTTCGTGTTCTATATCTCCATGGGCAAGGTCGAAAACGGCACCGCGCCGATCCTCGCCGACAATCAGCAGGTCTACACCAATCCGCTGCCGAGCGTTCTGATCCTCACCGCCATCGTTGTCGGCATCGCGACACTGGCCCTTGGCCTCGCGCTGGTCGTCAGGATCCGCGACGCGTTCGGGACCATCGAGGACGACGAGATCGAGGCGATGGAAGGCGACCTTCCTTGATCTCGCCTCACCTTCCGGTTCTCGAGGTCGTGATCCCGCTGGTCTCGGCGCCCATTTGCCTGGTCCTCCGCAGCGCCAGGGCCGCCTGGGCGATTGCCGTGGTCATCACCTGGGCCGCTTTCGCCGGCGCGGTGATGCTGCTCGTCGAGGTCCGCGCCCACGGCACGATCTCCTACGAACTCGGAAGCTGGGCGCCGCCGTGGGGGATCGAATACCGCATCGACATGCTCGGCGCGTTCGTCCTGGTCACGGTCGCGGCCATCGGCGCGCTTGTGATCGTCTATGCCCGAGAGAGCGTCGCGCGCGAGGTCGCGGGCGACAGGGTGTACCTGTTTTATACGATGTATCTGCTCAACTTCACCGGCCTGCTCGGCATCACGTCGACCGGTGACGCCTTCAACCTGTTCGTCTTTCTGGAGATATCGTCGCTCTCATCGTACGTCCTGATCAGCATCGGCCGCGACCGCAGGGCGCTGACCGCGGCCTTCCGCTATCTGATCATGGGCACCATCGGCGCCACGTTCTACATCATCGGCGTCGGGATGATGTACATGATGACCGGCACTCTGAACATGGCCGACCTGGCCACCCGGGTGCCCGATCTTATGCACTTGCGGACGATGGAAATGGCGCTGGCCTTCCTGACGGTCGGGCTCAGCCTCAAGCTTGCGCTGTTTCCGCTCCATTTCTGGCTGCCCGGCGCCTATACCTACGCGCCGTCCACGGTCAGCGTTCTCCTCGCCGCGACCTCGACCAAGGTCGCCGTCTACGCGATGATCCGAATGCTCTACACGGTCTTCGGCGGCCCCGTCGTCTTTGCCGCGACCCCGATTAACGAACTGCTCCTCGGCCTCGGCGTGCTGTCGATGATCGCGGCCGCGCTGGTCGCGATCTTCCAGGACAACATCAAGCGCGTGCTCGCCTATTCCAGCATTTCGCAGATCGGCTACATGGCTCTGGGCTTCAGCCTCGGCAACGTCGAGGGCCTTGCCGGCGGCATCGTCCACATCTTCAACCACGCCATGATGAAGGGCCTGCTGTTCATGGCCGTGGGCTGCGTGTTCTACCGCATCGGCTCGGTTCGCTTCGCCGACATCGCAGGCTTCGGCAAACACATGCCGGTGACCGCCGCGGCGCTCGTGATCGGCGGTTTCAGCCTGATCGGGGTTCCGCTTAGCGTCGGCTTCGTGACCAAGTGGTACCTGATCGCGGCCGCGCTGGAAAAAGGGTGGGTGCCGATCGCGGGCATTGTCGTCACCAGCGGTTTGCTCGCGCTCATCTACGTCTGGCGGATGGTCGAGACCGCCTACTTCCGCCCGCGCCCGGCCGACGCGCCGGCGATCCGCGAAGCGCCGTGGATGATGCTGGCGCCAATGATCGTTCTTGCCATCGTCAACCTGGTGTTCGGCGTCGACGGCACGCTCGCCGGCGATCTTGCCACGGCCGCCGCGGCGTCATTGTTCGGCAGCGGGCCATGATCAGCCCGGAAACAGCGATCGTCCTGGCGCTGCTCGTCCCGGTGATCGGCTCGGGGTTCATCGTCGCCACCGGATCACGGCCTAATCTGCGCGAGGCGGTGAGCCTGACGACCGCCGCTGCCCTCTTCGCCCTGGTCTGCGTGATTGTCCAGTCGGTTCTCGCCGGAGCACGGCCGGAAGTCGACTTCATCCAAATGTTTCCGGGCCTGCGTATCGTCTTCGTCGTCGAGCCGCTGGGCGCGATCTTCGCGCTTGTCGCCAGTTCGCTGTGGATCATCACGACGATCTATTCGATCGGCTACATGCGCGGCCATCACGAGAAGCACCAGACCCGCTTCTATGCCTTCTTCGCGGTAACCCTCGCCGCCACCATGGCGGTGGCCTTTGCCGGCAACCTGCTGACGCTGTTCGTATTCTACGAAGCGCTCACGCTCAGCACCTATCCGCTCGTGACCCATCACGGGACCCGCGAAGCCAAGCGCGCCGGGCGGGTCTACCTCGGCATTCTGCTCGGGACCTCGATCGGCTTGCAGTTGCCCGCGATCGTCGCGGTCTGGTTGCTCGCCGGCACGCTCGACTTCACCGTGGGCGGTATCCTCGCGGGCCAGGCCCAGCCCGCAACGGTCGCGATCCTGTTCGCCTTGTTCATGTTTGGTATCGGCAAGGCGGCGCTGATGCCGGTCCATCGCTGGCTGCCGGCGGCCATGGTCGCGCCGACGCCGGTCAGCGCCCTGTTGCACGCGGTCGCCGTGGTCAAGGCGGGCGTATTCGCGGTGCTCAAGGTGACCGTCTATATTTTTGGCGTCGACCTGCTTGCGGCGACCGCGCACACGAGTTGGCTGATCTACGTCGCCGGCTTTACCATTTTCGCGGCGTCCGCGGTCGCGCTGTTCCAGGACAATCTGAAGCGCCGGCTGGCCTATTCGACGATCAGCCAGCTGTCCTACATCGTCATCGGCGCGGCGCTGCTGAACACGGTCTCGCTGGTCGGCGCCAGCGTTCACATCGTCGCCCACGCCTTCGCCAAGATCACCTTGTTCTTCGCCGCCGGCGCCATCCTGGTCGCCTCGCACAAGACGCAAGTCAGCGAACTCGATGGGATCGGAAGGCGGATGCCCTGGACCATGGCAGCGTTCGCCGTCGGCTCGCTGTCCATGATCGGATTGCCGCCGACCGGCGGGTTCGTCAGCAAGTGGTATCTGCTGCAAGGCGCGCTGGCGGCCGACCAGATGGTCGTGATCGCGGTGTTTATCGCAAGCACCCTGCTCAACGCGGCGTATTTTCTGCCGATCGTCTATGCCGCGTTTTTTCGCCCGCCGGTCGGCGACGAACCCGCCCACGGCGAAGCGCCGTTGCCTGCCGTTCTTGCCCTCACGCTGACCGCCGGGATCACGATTTTGTTGTTCTTCCTGCCCGACTTGCCCATCGCCCTGGCCCGAACGTTTGTCGCGGGGGTCGAATGAACGCCGACAACAACGCTAGCGAACCGCGGCGGCATTGGCTGACCCGGCCGAAGACGATCCGCGGCCTGTGGTGGGGCGGCAGTGCTCTGCTGGTCATCGTCGACTCTCGCCGACCTGGTCGTCCACGGCCACGCGGCGTTCGGCATCGACGGCACCTTCGGGTTCTACTCGTGGTACGGCCTGGCGACCTGCGCGCTCATGGTCGTCGTCGCCAAGGCGCTCGGCGTCCTGCTGAAGCGCGAGGATACGTATTATGAGCGCTAGCATCCCGCCCGGCTTGGTTCTTCTCGCCGCGGGATTGCTTCTCCCTCTTGCCCGCGGCAACGCGTTCGTCCGCGCCGCGCTCCTTCTCGGCGCGCCGATCCTCACCATGGCCGCGATCTGGATGCTGCCCGACGGTCCGGTCCTGAGCGTAGCCTATCTCGGCTACCAGCTGGTGCCGCTCCGCGTCGATCCGCTCGCGCGCCTGTTCGCCACCATCTTCACGATCATGGCCTTCGCCGGCGCGCTCTTCGCGCTGAACCAGCGCCGCACGGTGGAACTCGCCGCGGCTTTCGTCTACGCCGGCGGCGCGGTCGCGGTGGCGATGGCCGGCGACCTGATCACCCTGCTCGTCTTCTGGGAGGTCATGGCGGTCGCCTCGGCGCTCGTGATCTGGTCGGCCGGCACCGAGGCGTCGTTTCGCGCCTCGCTGCGCTACCTGATGATCCACCTGCTCGGCGGCGTCATCCTCATGATCGGCGTCGTCGCCTACGTCACCGATACCGGCTCGGTCGCTTTCGCAGCGATGCGTCCGGACGGGTTCGCCACCTGGATGATCTTCATCGGCTTTGTCATCAACGCCGGCGCGCCGCCACTGTCGGCATGGCTGCCCGATGCCTATCCCGAAGCGTCGTGGAGCGGCACCGTGTTCCTGTCGGCCTTCACCACCAAGACGGCCGTCTATGCGCTGTTACGCGGGTTTCCCGGCGCCGAGATCCTCATCGTCATTGGGTTGTGCATGATCTTCTACGGAATCATCTATGCGCTGCTCGAAAACGACATGCGGCGGATCCTGGCCTACAGCATCGTCAACCAGGTCGGCTTCATGCTGACCGGCATCGGCATCGGCACCGACATGGCGCTCAACGGTGCCGCGGCCCACGCCTTCGCCCATATCATCTACAAGGCGTTGCTCCTGATGTCGGCCGGTTCGGTTCTGCTGATGACCGGCAGGCGCAAGTGCTCCGAGCTGGGCGGGCTGTTCCAGACCATGCCGCTGACGACCCTGTGCGGCATCATCGGCGCGCTGGCGATTTCGGCCTTCCCGTTGACTTCGGGTTTCGTTACCAAATCCATGATCAACCAGGCCGCCGCCGACCAGCAGCTGGCCATTGCCTGGTTCATGCTGACCGCGGGCTCGGCCGGCGTCTTCCTGCACGCCGGCATCAAGTTCCCGTGGTTCGTCTTTTTCCAGAAGGACTCCGGCCTGCGGCCGCCAGACCCGCCGTGGAACATGCGCGCGGCGATGATCCTGTTTTCCGCGCTATGCATCGGCATCGGCGTCTATCCGGCGCCGCTCTACGCCATCCTGCCGTTCCCGGTCGACTACGACGCCTACACCGTCCCGCACGTCATCGAGATGTTGCAGCTGTTGTTCTTCTCCGGGCTCGCCTTTTTCCTGCTGCTGCCGCTGATGAAGCGGACGCTGACGATCACTCTCGATTTCGACTGGATCTATCGCAATGCCTTGCCCGCGATCGTGGGCGCGATCGCCCGGCTGGTCGCGCCCATCGACCGCGCGATCCGGCTCGGCTTCGTCGCCGGCGTTTGGCGGGTGACCGAACAGGTCTCGCGCCACTACGGTCCGGCAGGCGCACTCGCCCGCACGCTGAGCGCCGGCAACATGGTGCTGTGGGTGATCGTCATGCTCACCGGCTATCTGCTGGTTTATTTTTTCACGCGCTGAGCCGGCACATACCGAAGATTGCCGAACGCGCCGGCCAACGTGCGAGTGCGAGGCGAACCCCTTCGTCATTTATGGTTTTTCGCGTCCACCCGCATTCTTCCCATTGATCGCGCCCATCGCGCCACTATGATGTTGCAGTTGCGTAACGCCGGAGGGAAATAACAATGCGCGAGATTGTGGAAGCGCTGGAGCAGAAGCGGGCACTGGCTCGATTGGGCGGTGGACAAAAACGCATCGATGCTCAGCACAAGAGAGGCAAACTCACGGCGCGCGAGCGCATCGACATCCTGTTCGACCCCGACTCGTTCGAGGAGTGGGACATGTTCGTCGAGCATCGCTGCATCGACTTCGGCATGGAAAAAACGCAGATCCCGGGCGACGGCGTCGTCACCGGCTACGGGACCGTCAATGGCCGGCCGGTCTTCGTCTTCAGCCAGGACTTTACCGTTTTCGGCGGCAGCCTCTCGGAAGCGCACGCCGAAAAGATCTGCAAGATCATGGACACGGCCGTCAAGATCGGCGCACCGGTGGTTGGCCTCAACGATTCCGGCGGCGCCCGCATCCAGGAGGGTATCGCTTCCCTCGCCGGCTACGCGGAAGTGTTCGCGCGCAACGTCGACGCCTCCGGTGTCATTCCTCAGATTTCCGTGATCATGGGGCCATGCGCCGGTGGCGCGGTGTATTCCCCGGCCCTGACCGATTTCATCTTCATGGTCAAGGAAGAGGCCCACATGTACGTCACCGGACCCGACGTGGTCAAAACGGTGACCCATGAGGAAATCGACCACGAGGGCCTGGGCGGCGCCAGCGTCCATACCGTGAAATCGGGCGTCGCCGATCTCGCCTTTGAAAACGACGTCGAGGCGATGCTCTATGTTCGCCGGCTGTTGAACTTTCTGCCGTCCTCGAACCGGGTGCCACCACCGGTCCGGCCGAACTTCGACAGCATCGAGCGGGTAGAAACCTCGCTCGATACCCTCATTCCCGAAAATCCGAATGCTCCCTACGACATGAAGGAGCTGATCACCAAGGTCGTCGACGAAGGCTTGTTCTTCGAGATCAAGCCCGACTTCGCGGCGAACATCATTACTGGATTTGGCCGGATGAACGGCCAGACCATCGGCATTGTCGCCAACCAGCCGGCCGTTCTCGCCGGTTGCCTGGACATCGACGCCTCGATCAAGGCGGCCCGCTTCGTCCGCTTCTGCGACTGCTTCAATATTCCGATCGTCACCTTTGTCGACGTTCCCGGGTTCCTCCCCGGCGTCCACCAGGAGCACGGCGGCATCATCCGCCATGGCGCCAAGCTATTGTTCGCCTACACCGAAGCCAGCGTCCCGAAGATCACGGTCATCACCCGGAAATCCTACGGCGGCGCCTACGACGTCATGGGCTCCAAGCACATGCGCGCGGACGTCAACTTTGCCTGGCCGACGGCCGAGATCGCGGTCATGGGACCAAAGGGCGCGGTAGAAATAATCTTCCGCGCCGAGCTGGGTGACGAGGCAAAAATCGCCGAGCGCACGCAAGCCTACAAGGCGAAGTTCGCCAACCCGTTCGCGGCGGGTCGGCGGGGCTTCATCGACGATGTCATTCACCCGCACAGCACTCGGCGGCGGATCTGCAAGGCTCTAACCATGCTGCGCAACAAGAACATCGAGCTGCCCAAGCGCAAGCACCCCAACCCTCCCTTGTAAGCGGCGAAAGGAACCGGGGCGCGCCGGAAAGCGCGGAGCCTTCAACTCTCTGAGCGGGAAAAACGAAGATGTTCAAAAAACTTCTCATCGCCAATCGAGGCGAAATCGCCTGCCGCATCGCGCGGACCGCGAAACGCATGGGCATTACCACCGTCGCGGTATACTCCGACGCCGACAAGTATGGTCGTCACGTCCGGATGTGCGACGAATCGGTCTATCTCGGCGCCTCGCCCGCGAGCGAGAGCTACCTGCAGATGGACAAGATCGTCTCGGCCTGCCGGCGCATGGGTGTCGACGCGGTCCACCCCGGCTATGGCTTCCTATCCGAGAACACCCTCTTCGCTCAGGCCCTTGCGGCGGCGGGGATCACCTTTGTCGGTCCCAATTCCGATGTGATCAAGTTGATGGGCGACAAGATCATGGCCAACCGCGCCGCCAAGGAGGCGGGGGTGCCGACGGTGCCCGGTCATTGGGACGTCATTCCCGACGCGGAAGCGGCGGTCGAGATCGCCAAGGGCATTACCTTTCCGGTCATGCTCAAGGCGGCGGCTGGCGGCGGCGGCAAGGGTATCCGCATCGCCCACGACGAGGCCGAAGTTCACGATGCCTTCCGCATGGCAACGAGCGAGGCCAAGTCCGCATTCGGTGATGACCGAGTCTTCATCGAGAAGTTCATCGAGGATCCGCGGCATATCGAGATCCAGATTCTCGCCGACAAGCACGGCAACGTCTTTCACCTCAACGAGCGCGAGTGCTCGATCCAGCGCCGGCACCAGAAGGTCATCGAGGAGGCGCCATCGCCGTTCCTCGACGCCGCCACCCGGCGCGACATGGGTGCGCGCGCCGCGGCCCTGGCCAAGTCGGCCGGCTACGACTCCGCGGGAACCGTCGAGTTCATCTCCGACCAGCGGCGCAATTACTACTTTCTCGAGATGAACACCCGCCTTCAGGTGGAGCACTCGGTCACCGAGTTCACCCACAACATCGACCTCGTCGAGTGGATGCTCCGGATCGCCAATGGCGAGCGCCTGAGACTCAATCAGGAAAGGATCCAGCCGCAAGGCTGGGCGATCGAAGTTGCGCATCTACGCCGAGGATCCCAACCGTAAGTTCATGCCGTCGACGGGGCGGCTCGTGCGCTACCGCGAGCCGGAGGAGAGCCAGGACGTGCGCGTCGATACCGGCGTCTACGAAGGCGGCGAGATCAGCATGTTTTACGATCCGATGATCGCCAAGGTCACGACTTGGGGTCGGGACCGCGATGCCGCCATCGCGCAGATGCGGCGCTCGCTCGACGAATTCTACATTGTCGGCGTCCATCACAACATCGCGTTTCTCACCGCCCTGATGGCCAATCCCCGCTTCCTCCAGGGCCGGCTAAGCACGAACTTCATCGTCGAAGAATATCCCGACGGCTTCGCGCCGGCGCTCCTCGAGGAGGAGGACGTTGATGCGATCCTCGCGGTCAGCATCCTGATGCACCTGCGTTATCTTTACCGGGCCAAGGATGTCTCCGGACAGATGCCGGGTTACGAGCGCAAGATCGTCCCCGACTGGGTCGTCTCCGTGAACGGCGCCTACCATCCGATTCGCATCGCCGACTTCGTCGGCCGTGGCTCGGAGGAGGGGTTCGACGTCGCCCGCGGAAGTCAGCTTCTCGCCATTCGCAGCGATTGGCAGGTCGGCGAACCGGTCCTGCGCTGCACGATCAACGCCGAGCCGAAGCGCTTCAAGGTCGAACGCGATGGTCTTGGCTATCGCCTCTATCACCTCGGCGCAGAAGTCCAGGTGATGGTTTACACCAGGGAGGTCGCCGAGCTCGCCAAGATGATGCCCGAGCGCAAGCCGCCGGACATGTCCCAGTACCTGCTTTCGCCGATGCCCGGACTGTTGCAGTCGCTCGCGGTCGAGACGGGTGAGCGGATTGATACGGGCGACGAGCTGGCCTGCATTCAGGCGATGAAAATGGAGAACATTCTCCGCGCGACACGCCCGGGCAAGGTCGTGAAGATCCATGCCGAGCCGGGCGCGACATTGACCTCGGGGCAGATCATTCTCGAGTTCGAAAAACCGGCGGCGGAAGCCTCGGCCGCCGAGTAAGGAAGCGCACGGGCTCAATCGCGGCGAAACAGCCGGGCGAGGAGACGCCGCTCGGTGGCCCTTTCTTCACCGGGCTTCGCGGCTACTGGTTGTTAGTCTGCAGTACGTTGACCATGACCGACATCTCCTCGATGCCGCCGCCCTTGCGCACGCCGCGGATCGGCGACGCCCCGGCGTAATCGAAGGCCACCGCCAGGCGGACATAGGCGTCGGTGGCGCACTGGCTGTTCGACGGGTCGAACGAAACCCAGCCCAGATCGTCGACGTAGGCCTCGGCCCAGGCATGGCTGGCGAGCGCGCCTTCGCCGCTGTAGAGGTAGCCGCTGACGTAGCGCGCGGGCAGGCCGAGGGCCCTTGCCCCGGCAATGAACAGATGGGCGTGATCCTGGCAGACGCCGAAGCCGTGCGCCAATGCTTCGGCGGCGGTGCTCTCGACATCGGTAAAACCGGGACGGTAAGCCACGGCGTGGTGCAGCGCCCACATCAGGGCGTGCAGCCCGGCAATGGTCCCCTCGTCGCGGATCCGTTCGAGCAGCGGATCGGCGAGATCGCGGATCGCGTCATCGAGTTGCGTGTAGGGCGTCGAGCGCAGGAACATCCTCGGCGGCAGCCCGTCGTCGGACGGCAGAACGCCGTTGGTGTCGTAGGTCTCGATCTCGCCGCGAACCACCACCGGCACTTCGCTATGGATGCCGTTATGCACCGAGACGTGCGCCGTGTTGCCGAAGCCGTCGGTCCAGCGGCGCACGGACCCCGGTGTCGTCACCTGCCAGGCAATCACCGCCTGGCAGAGATCCGGGCGCGGCGTCAGGTGCAGGTACTGAATGGAATGGTGCGCCGGCGACGCGAAGCGGTAATGCGTCTCGTGCTGAATGGAAAGTCTCATAGGACCAGCATGAACTCCCGCCCGATCATCGAGTGCAACTCGTTGTTGCGGGCGACAAAACCGTTGAGAAAACGCGTAAGACCCGAGCGGAGAATGCCATCGATCCGGTGGCGCTGGAGCCCATCGTGGATCTGCGTCGCCAGCCGGGTGCATCCCGCCTCGGCGCGCAATTCCTTCAGGATCTCGTGGACCTCGCAGGTGCAGGCATGGAGCGAGCGCGGCATGTCCTGGCGAAGAACGAGAAGTTCCGCGACCCGTCTCGGCTCGATGATCCCCGAGTACACCTCGCGATAGGCCTTGAAGGCGCTGAAGGCGCGAAGCAGCGCGCCCCAGCGGTAATAGTCCTCGGCGGCGAGCGGCCGTCCGCTGGTCGAGGGCGTCAGCATTTCCCATTTGATCGAGAGAAAGCGCGCGGTGTTGTCGGCGCGCTCGATGAAGGTGCCAAGCCGCGAGAACGTGAAAGCATCGCCGCGGCGCATGGTCCCGTAGATGGCTCCGCGGAACAGGTGCGATCGCTCCTTCACCCAGTCGAAGAACTCGCGGAAGCCCTGGTCGACCATCTTGCCGTACGACATGCTTTCGAATTCGATGTAGGTCTGATTGATCCCCTCCCAGACTTCGGTGGTCAATTCCGGCCGCGTTGCGCGCGCGTTCTCCCGGGCCTGGCGGACCGCCGAGCGAATGCTGGCGACATTGTCCGGATCTAGAACCATGTATTGCATGACGCTGCCGGGGGTGACCTCTCCGTACCGTTCGAGGAAAACATCGCGATCACCCGCGAGCTTGAGTGGAACCTCCCATTGCTGAGCATCGTTGCCGCTGGCCACGGGCAGCAGCGACATGTGATAGGTGCTGGCGAGCAACCTGGCCATGTTTTCGGCGCGCTCGACCGAGCGGGCCATCCAGTAGACGTTGTTCGCGGTCCGGCCAAGCACGATCAGGCCTCCAAAACCCAGGTATCCTTCGTTCCGCCGCCCTGGGAGGAATTGACGACGAGCGAGCCTTCGCGGAGCGCGACCCGCGTCAGGCCGCCGGGCACCACGGTCGTCGTCTCTCCGGTCAGCACGTACGGCCTGAGATCGACATGGCGCGGCGCCACGCCGGCATCGACCAACGTCGGGCAGGTCGACAGGCTCAGGGTCGGCTGGGCGATGAAGTTGTCGGGATCGGCCAGGATCTTGTTGCGGAAGTCGAAGCACTGCTCGGCGGTGCTGGCCGGCCCGATCAGCATCCCGTAGCCGCCGGACCCGCCGACTTCCTTGACGACGAGTTCCTCAAGATTATCGAGGACGTAGCCGCGATCGTCGGGGTCGGACAGGCGGTACGTCGGCACGTTGTTTAAAATGGGCTTCTCGCCGAGATAGAAATCGATCATGTCGGGGACAAAGCAGTAGATCGCCTTGTCGTCCGCGACGCCGGTGCCGATGGCGTTGGCCAAGGTGACCCGGCCGTTGCGGACGACCGAGAGCAGGCCTGGAACACCGAGGACAGACCCGGGATCGAAGGCCAGAGGATCGATGAAGTCGTCGTCGATCCGGCGGTAGATCACATCGACCCGCTTAGGGCCATAGGTTGTGCGCATGTAGACAAGATCGTCCTCGACGAACAGATCCTGCCCTTCCACCAGTTCCACGCCCATCTGCATCGCGAGGAACGCATGCTCGAAGTAGGCGCTGTTGTAGAAGCCCGGCGTCATGACCACCACCACCGGCTCGATCAATCCTGGCGGGGCCGACGTGCGCAGGGTCCGCAGCAGGACTTCGGGGTAATGGTTGATCGGGGCAACCGCGTGGGACGCGAACAATTCCGGGAACAGGCGCATCATCGTTTCGCGGTTCTCGAGCATGTAGGATACCCCGGAGGGCACCCGCGCATTGTCCTCAAGTACAAAGTATTCGGTCGGCGAAACCCGGACCACGTCGATACCGGCGATGTGAACGTAGACCTTGCGCGGCAGGTCGAGACCGAGAACCTCGGGGCGGAAGCATGGATTGTTGAGCACGAGATCGGCCGGGACGCGGCCGGCGCGCAGAATGTGCTGCTCGTGGTAGATGTCGTCCAGGAAGGCATTGATCGCGCGGACGCGCTGGCATACCCCGGAACCGACAATTTTCCACTCGTCGGCGTCGAGAATGCGCGGGATGACGTCGAACGGAATGAGGCGTTCGGCACCCTCGTCGCTGCCGTACACGGAAAACGTGATGCCGAGGCGCTTGAAGATCAGGTCGGCCTGCTGGTGCTTTTCGATCAAGCGCTCGACCGCGGTCGTCTCAAGCCACTGGTGGTATGCCCGGTAGGCGTTGCGCACGCCACCGGTCACGTCGTTCATCTCATCGAACGCTGTCTCGACCGCTATCAAGTTCCCTAGTCCCCAAACCTGGGCGCGTTATCGCTTGATCAGGCTTTACCTCGCCTCGCGATATAGCCCGGATCAGCAATCTTCGTGCCACGGTCGGGCGGGAGCGCCTGGCCTGGGAGGGATGACAAGGGAGCGCGAGACCTGCCCCGTTCACGGCACCCGGCGCCCGAGTCTCGGCAGCGCCGACTGCGCATATTTTGATCAATTCGGGCGGAATGCTCGCTTTGCCGGCACCGCCCGAGCCGTCCGGCGGCGCGGCAATCGCGCGGTTAGATCAAACCGGCGAGCGGCGATGAAGGATCGGCATAAAATTTCTTGGCCATCCGCCCCGAGCGGTAAGCGAGGCGCCCGGCCTCGACCGCGAGCCGCATCGCCCGCGCCATGGCGATCGGGTCGGCGGCGCCGGCGATCGCCGTGTTCATCAAGACCCCGTCGCAGCCGAGCTCCATAGCCACCGTCGCATCGGACGCGGTGCCGACGCCGGCGTCAACCAGCACCGGCACCTTGGCCCGCTCGACGATCAGGCGAACGTTGATCGGGTTCTGGATGCCGAGGCCCGAGCCGATCGGCGCCGCCAAGGGCATGATCGCGACGCATCCCATCTCCTCGAGCCGCTTGGCGAAAATCAGATCGTCGGAGCAATAGACCATCACCTTGAAGCCGTCGGCGACCAGAGCCTCGGCGGCGGTCAAAGTCTCCGCCATGTCGGGATAGAGGGTCTGTCGATCACCGAGAACTTCGAGCTTGACAAGATCCCAGCCACCCGACTCGCGGGCCAGCCGCAAGGTCCGGACCGCATCGGCGGCGGTGTAGCAGCCGGCGGTGTTCGGCAGATAGGTGTAGACCTTCGGGTCGACATAATCGACCAGCATCGGCTGTTTGGGATCGGTGACGTTGACCCGGCGAACCGCGACGGTGACGATCTCGGCGCCCGAAGCCTCGATCGCGCGCGCGGTCTCGGCGAAATCTCGGTATTTTCCCGTGCCGACCAACAGCCGGGAACGGTATGGCCGCCCCGCGATCACCAAGGGCTCGTCGGCGGACCTTGGCCCGTCGGCATCGGGAGCGCCACCGCCGATGAAGTGAACAATCTCGATGCGATCGCCGTCATCGACGTTCACCCGCCCATAGCCCGAGCGCGGTACGATTTCGAGGTTGCGCTCGACCGCGACCTTGCGCGGGTCGAGGCCAATATCGGCGAGCAATTCTCCGACCGTCAGCGGATTGGAAAGAAGCTTCTCTTCGCCGTTAACCGTCACGCGCATGGTCGCTGTCCTGCTCCACCCTCGCGCGCAAAGTGCGCGCGCGTCTTGCCACTAGAGCCGGTAAGATAACCCAATGGTGTCGTTACACAAGCTGGGCGCCATGCTATAAGCGCAGCTTCGATGCGTTCCGCCGCAGCCTTCGATGCGTTCCGCCGCAGCCAATGATGACAGCAAGCATCCTCGTCCTTAACGGCCCAAACTTAAATCTCCTCGGGACACGCGAACCGGACATCTACGGTCGCGAGACCTTGGCCGACGTCGAGGCGGCCTGCCGGCGCAGGGCTTCGGCGCTCGGCCTCGATATCGACTTCCGCCAGAGCAACAGTGAAGGCCAGCTCATCGACTGGATCCAACAATCCCGCGGGACCCGCGGCGCGCTTGTCATCAATGCCGGCGCCTACACCCACACCTCGATCGCCATCCTCGATGCGCTGGTGTCCATTGACATCCCGATCTTCGAGGTGCACCTGTCCAACATTTTTCGGCGCGAGGACTTCCGCCACGTCTCGTTTGTATCAAAAGCCGCCCGGGGCGTGATCTGCGGCTTTGGCCCGTTCGGCTACGAGTTGGCCATCGAGGCGGCGGCGCGAATGCTTTGCGATAAACCCTGACGACTGACTGCGGGAACATGAGCGGACCGAAGAAGAAAGCCGATATCGACGCCGACGTCGTCCGCGAGCTGGCGAGCCTGCTCAGCGAAACGGGCCTAAGCGAAATCGAATACGCGATCGGCGAATGGCGCGTGCGGGTCGCGCGTAACGGCGGACCGGCGGTCGCCGCCGCGCCATTGGCGGCCACGGCGCGGGCGGCCGGCGCGGATGCCGGCGTGGTCAGGGACCATGACGCCGTGCTCGACCATCCAGGGCTGTTGACCTCGCCGATGGTCGGGGTTGTCTACACCGCGACAGATCCGTCGACGCCGCCGTTCGTCAAGGCCGGCGACACGGTAGAGGCCGGCGCGACGCTCCTGCTGATCGAGGCGATGAAAGTTTTCAATCCGATCAAGGCGCCGCACGCGGGGGTCGTCACCCGGATCTTGGTCAGCAACGGGGTTCCCGTCGAATATGGCGAACCCCTGCTGATCATCGAGTGAGACGCCCCTCAGTGAGACCGGCCGTTGTTTGAAAAGGTCCTCATCGCCAACCGGGGCGAAATCGCGCTGCGAATCTTACGCGCCTGCCGCGACATGGGCATCCGCTGCGTCGCCGTGCATTCGACCGCCGACGCCAGCGCGATGCACGTGCGCCTGGCCGACGAGTCCATCTGCATCGGCCCGGCGTCGGCGGCGGAGAGCTACCTTAATCCGGTCGCGATTCTGTCGGCGGCAACGATCAGCAACGCCGACGCGATTCATCCGGGCTATGGATTTCTCAGCGAGAACGCCGGGTTCGCGGCGATGGTCGAGGACCACGGCATCACTTTCATCGGCCCGTCGCCGGAGCATATCCGGCTGATGGGCGACAAGGTTGCGGCCAAACGATTCTGCCGCGAGGCAAACATTCCCGTCGTGCCCGGCTCCGAGGGTCCGATCGGCAGTGCGGACGAAGCACCGGCCATCGCCGAATCCGTCGGCTATCCGGTCCTGATCAAGGCCACCGCCGGCGGTGGCGGACGCGGCATGAAGGTGGTCCAGAGACCCGAGGATCTTGCCCAGGCCATCGCCATGGCCAGCGGCGAAGCGATCTCGGCCTTCGGCAACGGCGAAGTTTACCTGGAGAAGTATCTCGACCGCCCGCGCCATATCGAGATGCAGCTGCTCGCCGATAACCACGGCAACGTCGTTCATCTTGGCGAACGGGACTGCTCGATGCAGCGCCGTCACCAGAAGATCCTCGAAGAGGCGCCGTCGCCGGCTTTAAGCGAACGCGAGCGCAAGACGCTCAGCGACATCGCGCTTCGCGCGGCGAAGACGCTTGGCTACCGCAGCGTCGGCACGATCGAGTTCCTTTACGCCGGCGGCGAGTTCTACTTCATCGAGATGAACACCCGGCTGCAGGTCGAACATCCGGTGACGGAAATGGTCTGCGAGGTCGACCTGGTCCGCGAGATGATCCGGGTCGCGACCGGCGCGCCGCTCGGGTTCGGCCAGGACGACATCCGTTTTTCGGGCCACGCCATCCAATGCCGGATCAACGCCGAGGATCCGGATACCTTCATGGCCAGGCCGGGGCGAATCGGCGACTACCATACGCCGGGCGGGCCCGGTGTCCGGGTCGATTTCGGCGCTCTATTCGGGCTACAGCGTTCCGCCCTATTACGACAGCCTGATCGCCAAGCTGATCGTTCATGGGCCGTCGCGCGAGGTCTGCCTGATGCGCCTTCGCCGCGCGCTCGCCGAATACGTCATCGACGGCATCCCGACGACGATTCCGCTGCACCTCAGGCTGCTCGATTCGCTACCCTTTATCGAGGCCCGCTATCATATTCATTGGCTCGAAGAGTTCGTGGGAGAAGCGCAATCAGACACGGGGTCGGCGGCTACCGGTTGACGCCGGAAATGGTGATCCGGGCGTATTCCATCGGAATCTTCCCGATGGCCGGCCATCGCAACGACCGGCAGGTCCACTGGGTCGCCCCGAACGCGCGCGGCATCTTGCCGCTGCAATCGTTCCACGTGCCCCGGCGCCTCGGCAAGACCATCCGCCAGCGGCGATTCGAGATCCGCTGCAACCGTGATTTCGAAGGCGTCATCACTGCTTGCGCGGCGCCGCGCAAGAACCACCCCGAAACCTGGATCAACCGTGAGATCGCGGGCGTCTTTGTCGAGCTCCACGGCCTCGGCCATGCCCACAGCATTGAGGCCTGGCGCGGCGGCAAGCTGCTCGGCGGGCTCTATGGCATGGTTCTCGGCGCGGCCTTCTTCGGCGAGAGCATGTTTTCACGTGAACCAGACGCGAGCAAGGTCGTGCTGGTCCATCTCGTTGCCCTGCTCCGCCGCGGCGGCTTCGTCCTGTTCGACACCCAGTTCGTCACCGACCATCTGCGCCGGTTCGGCGCCGTCGAGATCCCGAGCCCGGTCTATCTTCAGCACCTCGATGACGCATTGCAGCGCCCGGCGACGTTCTACTCGGCTTTGTCTCCGGACGATCTCTGGCGCGGCGCGGTGGAACTGGTCTCGCAGTCGACGACGATCACGTCATAGACGGGATGCTCGAGCGCCGACAGCGCCGGACTTGAGGCGAACATCCAGCCCTCGAAGGCGGTTTCCGCCGGCTCGCCGTGTTTGACCTCGGAGATTTCCAGGAAGGCCGCGGCCTCCGGCGGCTCCTCCGGCGGCGATTTCTCGCAGTGGCGGGCGACGATTTCCAGCGTGCCGAAGCGCACCATCTCGCCCACCGGCGCCTGGAATGTCGAGATCCGCGCCGTCACCTTGTCGAGCCCGCGCAGAACGACGACGTTAAAGGGCTCGGCGGCCACATCGGGCGGCAGCGTCGCCGGCGCCGCCATTGCCGCCGAGACCAGCAGCGCCAGCGATGCCGCGACGATCGCCGCCGCCGGCAGCGCGAAAACGGTTGGGAGGCGAGGAGAAGGCGCGGGCATCGCGGAGTCCTGTTCGGGGAAGATGAGCTCGGGCGGGTGCGCAACCACGGATCGCATCATCGCGGGACGCGGCCATTGACCGACACGCCGACAGAGGGGCGGCGCGAACCATCGCGGGCAACCATAATAGTTCAGAATGACCTAAAAAATAGGTCAGAATGACCTATGAGTTTTCCCTTAACCTATTGAAATATAAGACATCGCCATTCTGGCCCACAAAAACAATATCGCTGCGCGACGGACCGGATTGGGCCGGATCCGACCATGGACGGGCATGGAGATCGTAGCACAAATCGACCCTCCGCGGGCATGCCTCGTTGTAGCGCGCCGACCCCGCGGGCATGCGTCGTTGTAGCGCGCGGAACCCGCGGGCGTTCCTCGGTGTAGCGCGCCCACCCGCGGGCGCTTTGGAAACCGGCGCGTTGCTGCGCGGTCGGGTCGTGGTCAACGTTGGGCGTTCCGGCTTGGACTTGGGCGGAAGGCTCGTTAAACTCATTCTCGTTTTTGCTCCTAACGCCTGGAACACGGTGAGTTTGCTGGTCAACGCTCCGGTTGTCTACAGCGCGATCATCCGGCCGCACCGCAGCACCGGCCCCAACGGCATGCGACTTGTTCTCCTGCTCGTCGCGGGCGTTTGGATGATTGTCGGCTCCGTCTTGGTGAGCGTCGGCGCATGGCCGGTCTTGCCTTTTCTCGGCCTGGAGATCGGGCTGCTCGCCGGCGCGTTCGCGCTCAACAATCGCGCGGCCAGCGCCGTCGAAACGATCAACCTGACCGCCGAGGCCTTGACCGTCCGCCAGATCGATCACTGGGGCAAGCAGACCCTGTTCTCGTTCCCGCCGCACTGGCTTCAGGTCAACACCGACACGCAGGGCCCGAGCGGGCCACGGCTCGAGCTGCGCTCGCACGGCAAATCCATGTTCATCGGCAATTGTCTTCTGCCCGACGAACGGCTGGCGCTGGCGCGAACGCTGCGCCGGGAGCTGTTCAGGCTGACCCAAAAGGCCGAAGCGGGAAACGCCGCCGGCTTAGTCTAGACTTAGTTTAGGCCGAGCACGTCGCGCATCGTGTAAAGGCCCGGCGCCCGCCCGGCGGTCCCCGCCCGGCGGTCCATCGCGCGGCGCGGATCGCACCTTTGGCGAAGACGGTTCGCGACGTCGCCTTGTGGGTCAACTCGATGCGCTCGCCCTCGCCGGCGAACACGACCGTATGCTCGCCGATGACATCGCCGCCGCGCAGCGTCGCGAAACCGATGGCGCCCGCCCGGCGCGGGCCGGTGAGCCCGTCGCGACCCCGCTCGGAGACGCAGCCGAGTTCGACCGCGCGTCCCTCCGCCGCCGCCTGCCCCAAGGCCAGCGCGGTGCCGGACGGTGCGTCAACCTTGTGGCGGTGGTGCATCTCGACGATTTCGATGTCGTAGGTCTCGTCCAGGATGGCCGCGACTTGGGCTGTCAGGCCCAGCAGCAGATTGACGCCGACGCTCATGTTGGCGGCCCGCACGATGGCGATATGATCGCCCGCCCGTCTTAGCGTCTCACCCTCCGCCGCGCCGATTCCGGTGGTCCCGACGACCAGGGCAACCTTGTGGGCGACGGCGAGTTGGGCGTGTTCGCCGATCAGGGCCGGGGTGGTGAAATCGATGACAACATCGGCCGCCAGGAACATTGCCTCGGCGTCGACGGTGACGACCAGGCCCACGGCAGGCGCGCCGACCAGCACGCCAATGTCGGTCCCAAGCGCGGCGTGGCCGGGGTGCTCGGTGCCACCGGCCAGAGTGGCGCCGGGCGTCTCAAGCACCGCGCCGACCAGCATCCTGCCCATCCGTCCGGCGCAGCCGGCAACTCCAATTTTCATGGCCGTGAACCCGTCCCCATCAGCGCCGTCACCGCGCTCGCCAGCCGCGCCTACTCCTTCAGATCGTCCCACAGTTCCTTCACCTTGGCGAAGAAGCCGTGCGACTCCGGGCTTTGGCTCTCCGTTGCTCCGGTTGCCTCGAACTCTTCGAGCAGCTTGCGCTGCTGGTCGTTCAGCCGGACCGGGGTCTCGACGAACGCCTCGACGAACATGTCGCCGCGCGCCTGCGAGCGCAGCACCGACATCCCCTTGCCGCGCAAGCGAAACTGCTCGCCGGTCTGGGTTCCGGCGGGAATGGTGATCTTCGCTCGGGTGGCGTCGATCGTCGGGACCTCGACGGATCCCCCGAGCGAGGCCGTGGTCATGGGGATCGGCATCCGGCAATAGATGTTGGCGCCGTCGCGCTGGAACAGCTTGTGCGGCGCCACGCTGACGAAGATGTAGAGATCGCCGGACGGCCCGCCGCGCACCCCGGCCTCGCCCTCGCCGGCGAGGCGAATACGGGTTCCATCCTCGACACCGGCGGGGATGGTGACCTGCAGCGATTTCTGTTTGCGCACCCGGCCGGCGCCACCGCACGCCCGGCACGGATCCTTGATCACTTGCGCCGTTCCGCCGCACGCCGGACAGGTTCGCTCGACGCTGAAAAACCCGGACTGGCTGCGGATCCGGCCGGTACCCCGGCACGTCGAGCAGGTCTCGGGTGGCGCGCCGCCGGCGCTGCCGCTTCCCTTGCAGATCTCGCACGTCGCCACCGCCGGGATGTCGACAGGCTCGCTCTTGCCCTTGAAGGCGTCCTCCAGCGAGATCTGCAGGTCGAAGCGAAAGTCGGAGCCGCGATTGGCGGAGCGGCCGCCGCGCCGGCCGCCGGTCATGAACTCGCCGAACATCTCCTCGAAGATGTCGGCGAATCCGGCGCCACCGAAACCGCCCGGCCCACCCGGCCCGCCGCCCTGCTCGAACGCGGCATGACCGAAGCGGTCGTAGGCGCTGCGCTTCTGGCCGTCCTGGAGAACTTCGTAGGCCTCGTTGAGTTCCTTGAATTTGACCTCGGCCTCGTGATTGCCCGGATTGCGATCCGGGTGATGCTTCATCGCCAGCTTGCGAAAGGCTTTTTTGATATCGTCCTTGGAGGCGTCACGGCCGACCCCCAGCAGCTTGTAATAATCTTCTTTTGCCATCAACGATCCCACGCAAATGAAAGCCCCGCCGCGGCGCGATCAATCGCCGGCGGCGGGACAGTTCTTGCTCGATTGGCCGCTACCGGCCACACCGGCGTAGTCGGGATTAGCTGGCCTTTTTCTCCTTCTCGGGGTCGACTTCCTCGAATTCGGCATCGACGACCTTGTCGTCGCCCGCCGCGGAGGAAGCGCCGCCGGCATCGCCGCCGACATCGCCGGCCGCGGCTTGGCTGTCCTTGTACATGGCCTCGCCCAGCTTCATCGACACCTGCGCCAGATTGTCGGTCTTGGCCTTGATCGCCTCGGCATCCTCGCCGTCCATGACGGCGCGGAGCTCGGAGATCGCGGTCTCGATCGCCTGCTTGTCGCCGGCGCCGACCTTCTCGCCGTATTCCTTCAGCGACTTCTCGGTGGTGTGGATCATTGCGTCGGCGTGGTTGCGGGCCTCGACCCGCCCGCGCCGCGCCTTGTCCTCGGAGGCGTGCGCCTCGGCATCCTTGACCATTCGATCGATGTCGCTGTCGCCAAGACCGCCCGAAGCCTGAATCCGGATCTGCTGTTCCTTGCCGGTCGCCTTGTCCTTGGCCGAGACGTTGACGATGCCGTTGGCGTCGATGTCAAACGTCACCTCGACCTGCGGCATACCGCGCGGCGCCGGGGGGATACCGACCAGATCGAACTGGCCGAGCAGCTTGTTGTCGGCCGCCATCTCGCGTTCGCCCTGGAAGACCCGGATCGTCACCGCGGTCTGGCCGTCTTCGGCGGTCGAGAAGACCTGGCCCTTGCGCGTCGGAATCGTGGTGTTGCGGTCGATCAACCGAGTGAACACCCCGCCCAGCGTCTCGATGCCGAGCGATAGCGGGGTGACGTCGAGAAGCAGGACGTCCTTGACCTCGCCCTTGAGCACGCCCGCCTGAATCGCCGCGCCGATGGCCACGACCTCGTCGGGGTTCACGCCCTTGTGCGGCTCACGGCCGAAGAACTGCTTCACCGCCTCGGCGACCCGCGGCATCCGGGTCATGCCGCCGACGAGGATGACCTCGCTGATCTCACCGGCCGACAGTCCGGCGTCCTTCAACGCGGCGCGGCACGGCGCAATGGTGCGTTCGATCAGGTCCTCGACGAGGGCCTCGAGCTTGGCGCGCGTGAGCTTGATGTTGAGATGCTTCGGACCGGCCTGGTCGGCGGTGATGAACGGCAGGTTGATCTCCGTCTGCACCGTGCTCGACAGCTCGATCTTGGCTTTCTCCGCCGCCTCCTTCAGCCGCTGGAGGGCGAGCCGGTCCTTCCGCAGGTCGATGCCCTGGTCCTTTTTGAACTCATCGGCCAGGTAATCGAGGATGCGCTGGTCGAAGTCCTCGCCGCCGAGGAAGGTGTCGCCGTTGGTTGACTTGACCTCGAACACGCCCTCGCCGATTTCCAGCACGGAAACGTCGAAGGTGCCGCCGCCGAGGTCGTAGACCGCGATCGTGCCGGTGTGCTTCTTATCCATGCCGTAGGCCAGCGCCGCGGCCGTTGGTTCGTTGATGATGCGCAGCACTTCCAGGCCGGCGATCTTACCCGCGTCCTTGGTCGCCTGCCGCTGGGAGTCGTTGAAGTAGGCCGGAACCGTAATCACCGCCTGCGTCACCGTCTCGCCGAGGAAGCTCTCCGCGGTTTCCTTCATCTTTTGCAGGATGAAGGCGCTGATTTGGCTTGGGCTGTACTTTTTGCCATGGGCTTCGACCCAGGCGTCGCCATTGGGACCCTCCACGATCTTGTAGGACACCAGATCCTTGTCCTTGGCGGTGATCGGATCGGCGTAGCGTCGGCCGATCAGCCGCTTGATCGCGAATAGCGTATTCTCGGGGTTGGTCACCGCTTGGCGCTTGGCTGGCTGGCCGACCAACCGCTCGCCGGAGTTGGCGAACGCGACCATGGACGGCGTCGTCCGCGCGCCTTCGCTGTTCTCGATGACCCGAACGTCCTTGCCTTCCATGATGGCGACGCAAGAATTCGTCGTCCCCAAATCGATACCGATTACTTTGCTCATCATTTACCTCACTGGTGGCGGAGCCCCGCGGCCCGAAGCGGCGCCGCGCGGATCCCCTAGGAAGATCCTCGTATCGTGCCCCGGCTGGAAACTGTTCGCGGGATATATATGCGGGGGCCCGAGACACCGCAACTGGCGCGGCGGCATTCGCGGGCCGCGAAGAGAGCGGAAAAAGCCGCCGGGTTACAGCTTTTTATCAACCCTAGACCAGGCCTCGCCGCCGCCGCTTGCCGAAGCCTTGCCGTCGGGGCCCACCGCTTCAGCGGCGAATTCATCGGCCTCGCCGCCGTCACCGCCGGCGGGCTCGGCCGGCCGCGCGCCCGCCTTCGGCCCTCCCTTGGAGACGCCGACACGCGCCGGCCGCAAGGGACGATCGTGGATCATGTAGCCGGGCTCGACCACGTGAACAACGGTGCCGTGAGGCACGCTCTCGTCGGGGACCTCGAACAGGGCTTCATGAACGTGCGGGTCGAACGGCTGGGCCGCCGCCTCGATCTGGGTAATCCCGTAGCGAGCAAAAGTCGTCAGCAGCTCACGCTCGGTCAGTTCGACGCCGCCGGCCAAGGCGTCGAGGCTGGCGTCGCCATCGCGAACCTCCGGATCGACGCTCTCCAGCGCCCGGCGGAGGTTGTCCGCAACCGAAAGCAGATCACGGGCGAACCTGGACACCGCGTACCTGCTCGCGTCGTCTCGGTCGCGCGCGGCAATGCGGCGGACATTCTCGGTCTCGGCCAACGCGCGCTTCCACTTTTCCGTCGTCTCGTCGAGCTGCGCCTCAAGCGCGGCGAGACGCGCGGAGTCGTAGCGCACCGTCTCGTCCGCGGCCGCCTCTGCATGCGTCTCGGCCGCGGCCCGGGCCTCTTGCTCATTGCGAGCCTCTTGCTCATTGATGATGTCTTCGGGTCCGTTCATCTGCTCCTCCTTATCCAATCATCCGGCCGACCAGCTTCGCCGTGTAGTCGACCATCGGAATGATGCGGGCGTAATTGATGCGGTTGGGTCCGATCACGCCGATTGCGCCGATGATGCGCTTGCGGCTGTCACGGTAGGAACTGACGATCATGGAGCAGCCGGCGACGTTGAACAGCGCGTTGCCCGCGCCGATGAAGATCTGCACGCCCTGGGCCGAGTCGACCATCGACAGCACTCTAAGCATGACTTCCTTGGTCTCGAGCGCCGCGAACAGCGAGCGGATCTGCTCGAGTTCGCCGATCGCGTGAATGTCTTCGAGCAGGTTGGCCTGACCGCGAACAATCAGCGCGCCGCCCTCGTCGCCGCTCCAGATGGCGAGGCCGGATTCAACGACCTTGCTCGTCAGCTCGTCGAGCTGGGCCGCGTGCGCGCGCAGTTCCTCGGTAATTTCCTTCTGCGCCTCGCTGAGGGTACGCCCCACCACCCGCGCGCTGAGGAAATTCGAGGCCTCGACCAGGGCCGACGGCGGCAGGCCGGGAGAGATCTCGATGATCCGGTTCTCAACGATCCCGGTCTCGGTGACCATCACGACCAGGGCGCGGCCCGGACTGAGATGGACAAATTCGATGTGGCGAAGCGTCGTATCGGTCTTGGGCGCCATGACCATCCCGGCGCAGCGCGTCAGTCCCGAGAGAGCGGAGGTCGCCTGCTCGAGCAGGCCTTCGACGCTGGCGCCGGAGCCGGCGCAGCGCTGGGTCAGAATTTTGCGGTCCGCCTCCGGAAGATTGCCGACTTCAAGCAGACCATCGACGAACAGGCGCAAGCCGGCGTCGGTCGGCAGCCGCCCGGCCGAGGGGTGCGGGGCGAACAGCAGGCCGCTTTCTTCCAGGTCGGCCATGACGTTGCGGATCGTCGCGGGCGACAGCGCCAGCGACAGCCGCCGCGACAAGGTCCGCGAGCCGACCGGTTCACCCGTTTCCAGATAGGCATCGACAAGCTCACGAAAGACTTCGCGTGATCGTGCGCTGAGTTCGAACATGCTCATGAAAGACGCATCGCAATCCAGGCGGCGTGATCGACCGAGTGCGTTGAAGGCTGCCAGGGTAGATCTAGTCGCGCATTTGAGGCGCGTCAACGCAAGCGGCTTTACCTGACCCGGACGCCGGGCTAGCTTCCGCATCCCGCAACCAGCCTCGGCGAGATCCATGAGACCCTCAGGTCGTTCCCCAAGCCACTTGCGCGAGATCTCGCTGCAACCCGGGTTCAGCAAGTACGCGGAAGGATCGTGCCTCGCGCGCTTCGGCGACACCCACGTCGTGTGCGCGGCCACGGTCGAGAGCCGAGTGCCGAGCTGGCTGCGCGGCAGCGGCCGCGGCTGGGTCACCGCCGAGTACGGCATGCTGCCGCGCGCGACGACCGAGCGCACCGATCGCGAGGCCGCCCGCGGCCGCCAATCGGGCCGGACGCTGGAAATCCAGAGGCTGATCGGCCGGTCATTGCGCGCCGTGACCGATCTGCCGGCGATGGCCGAGATGCAGATCCGCGTCGATTGCGATGTCATCCAGGCCGACGGCGGGACGCGAACGGCGGCGATCACCGGCGCCTATGTGGCGCTCTACTTGGCGTTTCGCCGGCTCACCGACCTGGGCCTGCTCGACACGATTCCGTTAACCGACCAGGTCGCCGCGGTATCCTGCGGCCTCTATAAAGAGACGGCGGTGCTCGATCTCGACTACGAAGAAGACAGTAACGCCGAGGCCGACGCCAACTTCGTGCTCACCGGGCGCGGCGGCATTGTCGAGATTCAGGGCACCGCCGAGCACCGCGCGTTCTCGGAAGCGCATTTCCTCGACCTGCTGGCGCTGGCCAAGGCCGGCGTTACCGATCTGCTGCGGATGCAGCGCGAGGTGCTCGAGCTCGATGCGGCGGTTTGAGGGCGGCAGGCTGGTCATCGCCAGCCACAACGCGGGCAAGGTCCGCGAGATCGGCGCGCTGCTCGCCCCATACAACGTCGAGGCCATCTCCGCCGGCGCGTTCGGGGTCGCCGAGCCGGAGGAAACCGGCGCCACCTTCATCGAGAACGCGGAGCTGAAGGCCCGGCATTCGGCATCGGCGACCGGCCTGCCGGCGCTCGCCGATGATTCCGGGCTGGCGGTCGCCGCGTTGGCTGGCGAGCCCGGCATCCACTCGGCGCGATGGGGCGGGGACGGGCGCGCGATTTCGCCCTGGCCATGCGCAAGGTCGAAGACGCGCTCGCGGGCCAAACCGACCGCCGCGCCCACTTCGTCTGCGCCTTGAGCCTGTGCTGGCCCGACGGCTTTTGCGCCACCTTCGAAGGCTTCGTCCATGGCACGCTGGTCTGGCCGCCGCGCGGCGCGCGCGGCTTCGGCTACGATCCGATCTTTGTCGCCGAGGAGCGGGATCTGACCTTCGGTGAGATGGACCCGGACGAGAAACACGCCATCAGCCACCGCGCTAGAGCCTTCCGCAAGCTGATCGCGGCGTGCTTCACGGAGCCATAGGCGCGAGAACTTCACGGAGCCATAGGCGCGAGAAGTCGTGGACGACGACCTCAACATCTATATCCACTGGCCGTTCTGCGTCTCGAAGTGCCCCTACTGCGACTTCAACAGCCATGTCGAAGACCGCGTAGACCACGGGCGCTGGCGGCGCGCGCTCGTCCGCGAGCTGGAGACGTTCGCCGCCGAGACCGCCGGGCGGACCGTGGGTTCGGTGTTTTTCGGCGGCGGCACGCCGTCGCTGATGGAGCCGGCCACGGCCGCGGCGATCATCGAGGCCATTCGCCGGTTGTGGCCGACGCGCGGGACCTGCGAGATCACCCTCGAAGCCAACCCGACCTCGGCGGAAGCGGGACGGTTTCGGGCGTTCCGCGCGGCGGGCGTCAATCGGTTGTCGATCGGTGTTCAGTCGTTCGACGACGCCACTCTGCGCTTTCTCGGCCGCGGGCACAGCGCCGCCGAGGCTCGTCGCGCGGTCGAGATGGCGTTGGCAAGCTTCGAGCGGGTCTCGCTCGATCTCATCTACGCCGTTCCCGGCCAAGGGGTCGATGACTGGTCGCGCCAGCTCGCGTGCGCCCTGGCGCTGCCCATCGGCCATCTCTCGGCCTATCAATTGACGGTGGCGCCCGGAACGCCGTTCCACCGCGCCAGGATCGCCGAGGCGGGCGACGAGCCCGGCGCCGATCTGTTCGAAACGACCCGCGAAACGCTGCGCCGCGCCGGCCTGCCTGCTTACGAAATTTCCAACCACGCCCGCGCGGGCGAGGAATGCAGGCACAACCTCGCGATCTGGCGCGGCGGCGACTACCTCGCCATCGGCCCGGGCGCGGAGGGCCGCCTGAGCGCCGCCGGCGGCTGCGCCGCGCTGACCCAGCACCGCCCGCCGCACCGCTGGCTCGAAGGAGTCGAGGCGCGCGGCCACGGCCTCGCCCGGCGGCAACGGCTGACGGACGCCCAGCGGCAAAGTGAACTGGTCATGCTCGGCCTGCGCCTCGCCGAAGGCATCGACCGGGAGCGCTTTACCCGCCGGACAGGCCGCGCTATCGAAAATATCCTCGACGGCCAGGGCTTGCGCCACATGCGCGACCTGGGGTTGGTCGAACTCAACGACATGGCCCTCCGCGCCACCGAGGCCGGCCAGCAGCGGCTCGACTGGGTTCTCGCCCGCCTGTTGGCGTAGCCGCGACACACCATGCGGCTAGTCTGACCCGTCCGCGCCGCTGATGTCGGTGTCCTCGGTTGTCGTTTGTTCCGCCAGCTGCATCAGCCAGTCGTGGAGGCGCTGGCGGTTGACGCCGAAGTCCCAGTAGCCCGTCTGGGCGCGGCTGTAGGCGGCGAGGGTCGAGCGCTCGGGATCGAGCGGGATGAAGCGGACGCTGATCCGATCGACGAAACCGAACACGGCGCTGCGCTGCTCCGCCTCCACCTGCAGGCCATCGGCGGAGACGGCGCGCATCGTGGCGCGCGGCTGCTGTTCGACGATCACCGTCCATTCCTTCGCCAAGGTCGCGGCGGGAACGGGGAAAACCGGCGCCGGTTCGTCGGCCTCGCCGGCAACAAAGTCGGCGGGCGCGATCAGCCACGCATTCGGGCTCGACGGCGGCTCAAGGGTCGCGAAATCGGTAAACTCCGTCTGGTCGGCCATGGCGGTGCTTGCTGCTCCGTCCGCTGTGGTTGCGCAGGCGCCGAGGATTAACACCAGAGCACCCACGAAAGGTCCGCGGAAAGCCGCCCACCGCCAGTATTTTCTTGGCCTTGTCGCCGTCATCGTCGCCGCCACCGTCATCGTCATCGTCATCGTCATCGTTGCCACCCTCAAGCTTTCACCCCGCCCGTCCAAAGCAACCAAGCGCAAATAGCAATCAGTCGCGCCGGAACTTCGCCTCAGTTGCCGCGTTGTATGCGGTACCCCTCGGCAGAAAAAAGGCCACATGAATGAAGATCGCGCAGGTTGCCCCCTTGATGGAAAGCGTTCCGCCGCGCCAGTATGGCGGCACGGAACGCGTTGTTTCCTGGATCACGGAGCAGCTCGTCAATCTCGGTCATGATGTCACCCTGTTCGCCAGCGGTGATTCGACGACCAACGCCGAACTGGTCGCGTGTTGCGATCAGGCGCTGCGGTTCGATCCCCACGCCAGCAGCTGCCCCTACCCCCGTCACCTCGTGATGCTGGACAAGGTTCGCCAGCGTGCCCGCGAATTCGACGTCATCCATTTCCACACCGACTATCTTCACTGGCCGCTGTTCCGCGACATGGCCCAGCGCACGGTGACGACCCTGCACGGCCGTCTCGACCTGCCATTCCTTGATCCGGTCTTCGCGGCGTTCCCCGACATGCCTCTCGTGTCGATTTCGAACAACCAGCGCGAGCCGTACGCCGATTCGAACTGGGTTTCGACCATCTACCACGGCCTGCCCCGCGAGATGTTGCCTTACCGCGAAACCCCCTCGACCGACTACCTCGCTTTCGTCGGGCGGGTGTGCCCGGAAAAGCGGGTCGACCGGGCCATCGCCATCGCCAAGCGCGCGGGGATGCGGCTGAAGATCGCGGCCAAGATCGACAAGGTCGACGAATCCTACTTCGAACATGAGATCAAGCCGCTGCTCGACGATCCGCTGATCGAGTTCGTGGGCGAGATCAATGACGCCCAGAAGCCGGAGTTTTTCGGCAACGCGCTGGGCCTGCTCTTTCCGATCGACTGGCCGGAGCCGTTTGGCCTGGTGATGATCGAGGCGATGTCATGCGGCACCCCGGTCGTCGCCTATCGCCACGGCTCGGTGCCGGAGGTCATCGATCACGGCGTGACCGGGTTCATCGTCGAAGGCGAGGACGCGGCCGTCACCGCGGTCCACCGTCTGCCGATGCTCAACCGGTTGATGGTGCGGATGCGTTTCGAGGAGCGCTTCACCGTCGAGCGGATGACGGACGCTTACCTCGGCCTCTACACCCAGGCTTTGGCCGCCGATCGCGAGCGGCGGATACCGATCAGCGCCTAGTGCTACGAAACGCGATCACGAACCGCCGAAGCCCGACGGCGGTTCGCTGATCACGTGGGCTTCGTGACGATGGAGGACACCCGCGAGCTCTCCCTGACAGCCCGCGGATAAGGTGAGCCCGCGCCCGAACCGGATTGCCTTGGAGTGCGCTCCACAGGTCAGCACGCTCGCCGATCTCCTTCAGCGCTCGCTGCGGATGTCGGCCGACCGGCTGATTGTCGGCGAGGTCCGCGGTCCCGAAGCCTTGCAGTTGGTCCGCGCGCTCAACACCGGCCACGGCGGCTCGATGTTTACCCTGCACGCCAACGGCCGCGAGAAGTCCATGGCGCGGCTCCATTCACTGGTCTTGGAGGCAGAGCCGAACTCGCGGTTCGAGGCCGTCGAGGCGCCGATCGGCGCCGTCGTGCAAATCGCGGCCAAGGACGGGCGGCGGCGACATCGACGACATCTGGCTGAACCCGAACGCTTCTTTGACAACCTTTTCTGCATGACACACATCCGCGCGGTGCATTGGGTGATAGCAGGCGCACGGCGAGTCGACACAGCGAACAAAAGAGACAGGGGGAGGAGCCAACACCTCCAAACCCCGACACGCGGAGACGCGCACCCATCCGCCGTACGATTGCCCTTTGCACTGCTGGTCGACTTCAGTGGAATCACGCATTGGCGACAGTCGCCTACTGCGGCCGTCGCACGCGCGATCACGTGCGCAGCCGAGGGTCACAGGTCGGAAAGAAGCGCAGAGGCACCGGGCCTTTACCGCGCGCCCAGGAGGATGAGCGGTCTGTGCCATCAATCAGCTCCTAAAATTCTCAGCAACCACTTGCGCCTAATAGTAGACACGCATACCTCGATGCCCAGCATCAGCGTCCGGGGACTGCCTTGGCCTTGTGAGTTTGTTTGATAGGGAGGTCGAGATTTGCCTGACGAGCAGACTTGGCGGTTCATCAACACCTTCGCTCCGTGGCTATCGGCCTTAGGAACGTTCGCAGCTGTAATAACTTCGCTTTGGCTGGCCGCGCGTGACCGACGCATTCGCCTTTCCGTGAGAGCCGCCTGTAACTCAGAGCCTGTATTTAGGTGGCGGGCCTGGTCATGGTGATCGCTTTATCTCCGTCACGGTGACCAATGAGGGTCGACGAACTGCCACGGTGCCCGGTCCCATTGGATGGCGTATCGGCTTACCGGGCTTAAGACATTGTAATTTTTTAGGATTTAAGCGCGTTGAATTTATCTGGCCTCATTATGATGGGCATGAGCTGCCCGCAAAGCTTGCTGACGGTGACTACACTATTATTGACTTTTCACTCGACAAATTCGCTGGCGCCATGTTGAACAAGATGCCAGAGCGATCGCTATTCCCGTGGCCTTACCTCCGCTTCAAGACGATGCAAGCGATCGTACCGACAACGGCAGGAAGAGCCTTTTACGCGACCATTACAAGGGATTTGCAGAAGGAGTTGACCAAGCGCGCCGCTGCAAAGTGGCGCCCAAAATAAGCTCTGATATGGCGTTCAGGTACGCGGCTCTATTAGAAAGGAGGTGTCGGTGATTTTCGATCTTTCCCCAGACGAATTTTTTTATACGCTCGTACACACGTTCACGCGCTTTCGGAGAGATAGAGCGAAAAGAAAGAACGGATTTATTGTATCTCATTATGGGACTAAATCATCTGAGGGAATCGGTAGCGCCTGGTTACCGCCATTCCGCTACGGCAAATACCGCAGAGGAGACATTCCATAACTACATTCATGACCACTGCCCGGAATGGAAAATACTGAATAAACTTTGCAATGGAGCAAAACACGACGGTACTGCACTTAAGACGTCTGTGGAATACGGTTTATCTATAAGTGATTGGCCGAGCATCTCTGCGTGCAGTTAAGTTCAGCAAAGGACCACCGTCTGCTTTTTATCACGGCACAAAAAATATGATAGAGATATTCGAGGCAGTTATACTGTTTTATCAACTGCACTGGTTTCGAAGTCCTGACGTTGATTCCCCTCCTTGGGTCACGTCCTTGACCTTGAGCAGGCACAGCTCCTCCCTTCGTAACCCGTGGTAGAGGAAGGTCGAGCCTATTTCATAACATAACGTCCTTTATGTTATTCAGTAGCTGTAGCGGCGCACAATGATAAGCGGTCCGACGCGAGATTCAGCGTCAGTTCCGACGCACATTGTTTGAGACAGACGGAGGTCTCCGGCGGCACGCCAATCTCGCCATAAGGTGCGCAGCGGTTGCGGCTGAATCGCGAATTCGATCTTCTTTTCGCCGGAAAGAACCAGGGATAAGAAGGGTTCCGAAAAAATTGCGATATGAATACCGATCCTGCTGATCGGATTGCTGCATCGGAAAGAATAAGTCAGCCAGAACCATGCGCACCGCGCGGGCGCGCACCTCGGGAGAAAACTTGTTGGTCGTCTTGCTGGTCATGGCTCCACCTTCTCAGGAGTTGGAGCCTCCGGCAAACCCGGCGCGGTTCAGTTTCTGCTGCGCGAGCCACTTCGAAGGACTGTGCGATGATGCCAAGGCAGAAAGCCACTCTCGATCGTGTAAAGCGAGAACTGCCCACCAGGTTGGGCGTGACCGGGTTCGCGGTAGGGCCGGTTGAGCTTTGTGCCTGCGTTCGCTTTCGCACCGCCTCCCCCGAAGTATATTGGTCTTTTCGCATCAAGCCTAGCGGCGCCATTTACGGGTTTAGCTGTGACGATCATTCCCGAGCTGACCCGGCTGAGGTGAAAGCGGCTGATAAGGCGATCGCTCGCGTGTTGTGGGGTAAAGACGCACCGTCCATCTTCCCGACCGTGCCGGAAGGGAATGAGTGAATGGAAAATGGTGCGTATAATCCGTTCATCAGCCCCCTCTCGCGCCGTGATCTGAAAGAGGCCAAACGGGCGCAAGGAGCATTCGGCGCCGTCGGCTCCTTCGACTTGAAGGGCAACTTTGAGCCGAACACTGTTCGGCCAGACCTTCTCCAACTGCTCATACCGATCTCGCGGGAGAGGGTTGACGCGCTATGGGGCTACCTTGGGTTCAGAAAGGAGGGTAAGAGCGCGTACCACGACGTTGTAGCTGCGGAGCGCCTCTTTCTCTACGTCAGCTACTACAAGGTGAAGCGGGGCTGGTTCTCATCCCGCTGGATTGGTGACGTGCGTATCCACTTCGGAACACTGATGAAAAGCGAAGCCGTGTACATCGGCACAATCGCGGGGAACACCCAGAACGATATGTGGGAGCACCTCAGAAGCGTGCTCGCCGAAATGGACAGGCCGTTTGACGGCACAATGAATGCCATCGCGGGCGGGAAAGCTTCTCGAAGCCACTCAACGTAGTCGGGTGCCCTCTGTGCCGCAGTGGTGGCACTTAGGCATCAGTGGACTTGCCCCGGTTTCGTGGAGGGGTGAGCGACTGTCTTACGGGTCAAGGACGATCTGATGCCGGCAGGGTGGTCCGCGCGCGCTGGCCACGTCAAGGCGAGCGCGGACGCGCTCCCGTTGGCACGGCTTGCGGCCTTGACCCGGGGCCGCTGCGCGCGGACGCTCGCTTGCCATCAGCTCGACGCCGCGGCACGGGCATGCCCCTCCTCCCACGGGCGGCCATCGCGGACGATGGCGTTGAGGATGGTGAGGAGCTTGCGCGCGGTCGCGACGAGGGCGACGAGCTTGGGCTTGCCGGCCTGGACGAGCCTGTTGCGGAAGGCCTTGAGCTCCGGGTTGTGGCGGGCGGCGACCATGGCGTCGACGAAGAGAACGGCGCGCACCGGGGCGCGGCCGCCGCAAAGTGGCGCTTATAATAAACTCTGATATCTCAAGGGGGGTAGGGCATCATGCACAGGATGTAGTTATGACCGGTCGTGACCTCATCAGCAAACGGACTCGTAACGAGTTCCGCGAAGCCTTCGTCGACTGGACTCTTCGCGAGATCGACACGGAATTCGACAACGAGGATTTCGCGCCCGATCTTACTTACCAGCCGCCTCTAATCGGCCAAAGGCGATCCCTCGTCGAGCAGTACTACAAGAGCATCGATTTTTCAGACTACGGCCAAGTACAGCGCCTTCTCATGGTTTATGAAACCGTCATTCGAACGGTCGAACCACACAGCCCGCAGCACTCCGCCACTCTCCGCGGTTGCCTTGAGCGTGACGGTGTCCGTTTTGGCCGGTTACTTCTTCCCTCTCGTTCGCCTAGCGATCGCGACGTTGCGGACATTCTGACAGACTTCGATGCCGAGCACGTTCATACGGCCTGGCGAAAGGCGGTTGAACGCCGTGCGACCGATCCCGAGGGTGCGATCACGGCCGCCCGGACGCTGCTTGAGACCGTGTGCAAGCACATCCTGGACGATGCCGGCCAGCCTTACGACGACAGCGCCGACCTTCCCAAGCTCTGGTCTCTGTGCGCCGACGAACTGAACCTGTCCCCCGCTCAGCACGCCGAGAAGGCTTTCAAGGCCATCCTCGGCAATTGTCAGTCGATTGTGAACAACCTCGCTACCATCCGGAACAGGGTCAGCGACGCCCACGGTCACGGACGCCGCCCCGTCAGGCCCAAGCCTCGCCACGCCGAGCTGGCCGTTAACCTTGCCGGAACGATGGCAGCCTTTCTCGTCGCCACATGGCAGGAGCGTGAAGACGGCGGTGAGAGATAAGTCCGCGCGGTCGCCGAGCTGACATCTCCGCCTAAATTTTTGCCCGCTTATGAACCGCCGATTGGCTTCGTAAGAAACCAGCAGAATGATCTCACCAGACTTATCCAGGAGCAAAGTCCCCCGGTGAGCTCCGCATCGGGGTTATTTCTTTACTTCGCGGCGTCGCTGAACTCGTCGAAGGCGTCGACGGCGTAGGCGCCGTAGACCGTCGACGGGCCGCCGCCCATCATCACCGCGACGCCGATCATGTCCATGAACTCGGGCCGGCCCGCGCCCGCCTTGACGGCGCCGCGGGTGTGGAAGCCGATGCAGCCGTCGCAGCGCAGCGCGATCGAAATGGCGCAGGCGATCAGCTCCTTGGTTTTAGCGTCCAGCACGCCGTCGGCCTTGGCGCTGTCGGCGAGGTTGGCGAAACCGCGCATGGGCCCCGGGATGTCCTTGTGCATCCCGCGCATCGTCGCGCTCAGGTGGGCCACGATCTCGTGATAATTCTTCTCGCTCATCGAAACTCTCCATTCTGGTCCAGCGCCACCGCATATTAGGCGAAAGTACATTAGAAAGCCATGATGCATTTCCCGGGTGTCACCCGGGGGTCACCCAGGCCTCACCCCGGTTTGACTTGCTCCGGCGTCTCGTTTCCAAGCACAATCGCGACGGTCGAACCCCGCGCCACGCCACGTCAAGCCACACCGCACCCATCGACAACCGGCGGCACATCTCAGGCGCGATCACCGGAAGAGGGGACCCAATAACATGACATCCATCGATCAATCATCGGCATGGAAAGCGCTCGAGGGCCAGGCAGCCGAGCTCGAAGGCGTGAAGATGCGCGATCTTTTCGCTGAGTATCCGGATCGCTTCGCGACCATGTCGGCCAAGGCCAACGGCATTCTGCTCGATTATTCGAAGAATCTGCTGATGGCCGATACGGTCCGCCTGCTTGTCGCGCTGGCCCGCGAGGCCGGTGTCGAGCAGTGGCGCGCCAAGATGTTCGAAGGCCGCAAGATCAACAACACCGAGGGCCGGGCCGTCCTCCATGTCGCCTTGCGCAACAGCCTCGATAAGCCGATCCGCGTCGATGGCGAGGATGTCATGCCGGCGGTCGGCAAGGTTCTCAAGCAGATGCGGGAGTTCTCCGACGCGGTGCGGAGCGGCGCGTGGAAGGGCCACACCGGCAAGCCCATCGCCGATGTGGTCAACATCGGGATCGGCGGCTCGGACCTCGGCCCGGTGATGGTGTCCGAGGCGCTGCGGCCCTACCATCAGGATGGTTTGCGGGTCCATTTCGTCTCCAATGTCGACGGCACCCACATCGCCGAGACGCTGCGTGGGCTGACGGCGGAAACGACCCTGTTCATCGTCGCGTCGAAGACCTTCACCACCCAGGAAACCATCACCAACGCCAGGAGCGCGCGGGACTGGTTGGTCGAGGCCCTGAGCGAGGCGGCCGTCGCGCGGCATTTCGTCGCGCTGTCGACCAACGCCGCGGCCGTTTCCGCATTCGGCATCGACGTCGCCAACATGTTCGCGTTCTGGGACTGGGTCGGCGGGCGCTATTCGCTCTGGTCGGCGATCGGCTTGCCGATCGCGGTCGCCGTCGGGATGGACCGGTTCGAAGAGCTGCTCGCCGGCGGGCGGGACATGGACGAGCATTTCCGTATCACGCCGCTCGAGGCCAACCTGCCGGTCCTGCTGGCGATGATCGGGATCTGGAACGCCAACTTCCTCGGCGCCGACACCTATGCGGTGCTGCCCTACGACCAGTACCTCCACCGCCTGCCGGCCTACCTCCAGCAGGCCGACATGGAGAGCAACGGCAAGTCGGTGACCCGCGACGGCGAGCCTGTCGGCTACACCACCGGGCCGGTGCTGTTCGGCGAGCCGGGCACCAACGGCCAGCATTCGTTCTACCAGCTGCTGCACCAGGGCACCAAGATCGTCCCGTGCGACTTCCTCGCCCCGGCGCAAAGCCACAATCCGATCGGCGAGCACCACCGGATCTTGCTGTCGAACTTCTTCGCCCAGACCGAGGCGCTGATGAAGGGCAAGACGCCGGCCGAGGCGCGCGCCGATCTGGAGGCGCAGGGCCTGACGCCGGCGGAGATCGAATTCCTCCTGCCGCACAAGGTGTTCGCCGGCAACCGGCCGACCAACTCGATCCTGTTTCCGAAGCTCGATCCGCATACCCTCGGGATGCTCATCGCGCTCTACGAGCACAAGATCTTCGTCCAGGGGATTGTCTGGCAAATCAATTCGTTCGACCAATGGGGCGTCGAACTCGGCAAGCAGCTGGCCAAGGTCATCCTCCCCGAGCTCGACGGCGACGGCGCGGTCACCAGCCACGATGCCTCGACCAACGGCCTGATCGCGGCCTACAAGGAGATGCGCAAGACAGCCACATGATCGTTCGCAAGCTCCCGGACTCCATCGTCAACCGGATCGCGGCGGGCGAGGTCGTCGAGCGGCCCGCCTCCGTGGTCAAGGAACTGGTCGAGAACAGCCTTGATGCCGGGGCCACCGAGATCGAGCTGATCGTGCGCGACGGCGGCCGCGGGCTGATCGCGGTCAGCGACAATGGCGCCGGCATGGCGGCGGACGATCTCGTCCTCGCCGTCGAGCGCCACGCCACCTCCAAGCTCGCCGACGACGCGCTGACCCGGATCGCGTCGTTCGGCTTTCGCGGCGAAGCGTTGCCGTCGATCGGCGCGGTCTCGCGGCTGACGGTGACGACGCGGCGCGAAGGCGACGAGACGGGCTGGTCGCTCGGCGTCCACGCCGGGCGCAAGGGCGAGGCCGAGCCGGTCGCCCACGCCGTCGGGACCCGTGTCGAGGTCCGCGATCTGTTCTTCGCGACGCCGGCGCGGCTGAAGTTCCTGAAGGCGGCGGCGACCGAAACCCGCCACGCCGTCGAAGCGGTGTACCGCCTGGCCATGGCCAACCCGCATATCGGCTTTGCCTTGAGCGATGGCGCCCGATCGATGGTGAAGCTGCCGCGCGTCAAGGCAGACGCCGCCGCCGGCCGGATCGAGCGCCTGGGCGCGATCATGGGCAAGGACTTCGCCGCCAACGCCGTGGCCGTCGAGGGTGCGCGCGACGGCGCGCGGCTTACCGGGTTCGCCGGGCTGCCGACGCTGAACCGCCGCCTGGCGGCCTCGCAGTATCTGTTCGTCAATGGTCGGCCGGTGCGCGACCGGCTGCTCTTTGGTGCGATCCGTGTGGCCTATCAGGGGCTGTTGCCGTCGGACCGGAACGCCGTTGCGGCGCTCTTTCTCGACGTCGATTGCGAGGATGTCGACGTCAACGTCCATCCGATGAAGTCCGAGGTCCGCTTTCGCGACGCCAATGCAATCCGCGGGCTGCTGATCGCGTCGCTCCGCCACGCCCTCGGTGGGGCCGACCACCGCGCCGCGGTTTCACTTTCGGGGGTCGCGGCCAGCTTCGCGCCAGGTTTCGCGGCGCACTCGGGAGGGCATGCAAGCAGTGCGGCCTATACGCGCCACGCGGGAACGCCCGGTCGGTTCTCCGGCCTGCGCGACCCTGGATCGGCCCATGGCTTTGATCTACCGGGGCTCGCGGAACGGCCCGAGGCGCGCCCCGTCGCGGCCGCCGATCAAGCTTCGGACGCGGGGCGCGCGCGCGCCTACCCGCTCGGCGCGGCGCGCGCGCAGCTGCACGCGACCTACATCGTCGCCGAAACGGCCGACGGCCTCGTTATCGTCGATCAGCACGCCGCGCACGAGCGGCTGACCCAGGAACGGCTCAAGCGGGCGCTGGCGCAAGGCGGGCCGGCGCGCCAGGGGCTGCTGATCCCCGAGGTCGTCGAGCTCGACGAGGCGAGGTGCGCGGCGGTTGTGGCGCGGGCGGGCGAGCTTGCGGCGCTCGGCCTCGCGATCGAGGCGTTCGGCCACAACGCGGTCATCGTGCGCGAAACTCCGGCCCTGCTCGGCGCGATCGAGGCCGGTCCCTTGGTCCGCGATTTGGCCGAAGACCTCATTGGCTACGACGCGGCGCTGTCGCTCAGCGAAAGAATCGACGACATCATCGCTACCCTTGCGTGCCATCACAGCGTGCGCGCCGGGCGCCTGCTAAGCTCGACCGAGATGAACGCGATGCTGCGCGAGATGGAGACGACGGCTCACGCGGGCCAGTGCAGTCATGGCCGGCCGACCTACGTCGAGCTCAAGCTCGCCGATATCGAGAGGCTGTTCGGCCGGCGCTAAGCTCGATCGCCGACGAAATCGCCGGCGCGCGTCGCGACACCGGGAGGGACGCGCATGATTTACTGGGCGCTGCGCCACGTCGCCGTGATCACCGCCATCGGCGTTGTCGCGCTCACGTACTATGGCCGGGGCTTTGTCAGCGGGTCCGGGAGCGGCGCGGAGACAACCGTCGCGGCCAGGTCCGCAACCCGCCTGGCCGGCGAAGCGAGGCCGGTCTCCGCGGCCAGCCGGTCGATGACGCTGCGAGCCGGGCGCAACGGCCATTTCATGCTCGACGCGCGGATCGACGGGACGCCCGTCCGCTTTCTCGTCGATACCGGCGCCAGCTCCATCATCCTCGGCCGACAGGACGCCGATCGGATCGGATTGCGCCTGCGCGAACGCAACTTCACCCAGCGTTTCCAGACAGCCAACGGCATCGTCCGGGCCGCGCCGGTGGTTCTGCGCGAGCTCAGCATCGGCGCCTTGTCGCTGCGCAATGTCGACGCCGTCGTCAACGACGGGCCCATGGGCACGGCGCTCCTCGGCATGGACTTTCTCCGCCAGCTCGACGGCTACGAGGTCGCCAGGGACAAGCTCATTTTATACTGGTAGCCGCGTCCCTCAACCTCAGGAAGACGACGCGGCCGGCGCCATAGGTGCGCTCGTCCAAGAGCGCGTAGTCCGGTGGCGGCGCGAAGGTGGCGGTTGCGGCGACTTCGACCACGGCCATCGCCCCCGGACGAAGCCAGCCATGCGCGTGCAGCGCCTTGAGCGCCGCGCCGGCGACGTCCGCCGCGTACGGCGGATCGAGAAAGGCGAGCGCCGCCGGCGTGCCGGCCAGCCGCGGCGGCGCGGCCAGCCGGGTGGCGTCGAGGCGCAGCAGGCTCGTGCGGTGGTGCTCAGCGAAGGCCGCGACGGTGCGGCCGATGGCGGTCAGCGCGGCGGGATCGCGTTCGATGAAGGTCGCGAACGCGGCCCCGCGCGAGAGCAATTCCAGGCCGTAGGCGCCGGTGCCGGCGAAAACATCGAGAACCGGTTCGCCGAGGTAGTCGGCCCCGCCGCAACCGTGGTCGAGAATGTTGAATACCGCTTGGCGCAGCCGATCGCTGCTCGGCCGCAGCGAATGGGGTCCCGGCCCGGAGGCGGGCATGAGAATAGCCCGGCCGCGATGGGTCCCGGCGATGACCCTCACGAACGATCGCGCCCGCCTTGTTGCTTGGCCGGTTGCTTGGCCGGTTGCTTGGATGATTGCCCGGCCGATTGCCCGGCGGGCCGCTTGGCGACCCGCTTGGCGGGTTGTTGGCCAAGCCGGTTGCCGAGCTGTTCGCTCAAGACCTTGCGCGGCACCGGATCGACCGCGCCGCGTTCGAGCTTACCGAGCTGGAAAGGGCCGTAGGAGACGCGGATCAGCCGGTTGACCTTGAGGCCGAGGTGCTCGAGGACGATGCGCACCTCGCGGTTCTTGCCTTCGCGGAGCGCCACGTTGAGCCAGATGTTGGCGCCCTTCCGGTCATCGATGCTGGCCTCGATCGGCCCATACGCGATGCCGTCGAGGGTGACCCCCGTCTTGAGCCCGGCGAGCGCCGCCTCGGTGACGTGGCCGTAGGCGCGCACCCGGTAACGGCGGAGCCAGCCGGTGGCCGGCAGCGCCATCCAGCGGGCGAGCTCGCCGTCGTTGGTCAGCAGCAACAGGCCCTCCGAGGACATATCCAGACGGCCGACGGCGATGACCCGGCCGAGCTCGGCGGGGAGCTGGTCGAAGACCGTCGGCCGGCCTTCCGGATCGCTGTGTGTCGTCAGCACGCCCGGCGGCTTGTGATGGCGCCACAGTTTGGGCTCGACGGGCGCGGGCAACGGCCGGCCGTCGACGGCGATGGCCGCGCTCTCGATGACGCTGAGCGCCGGGCTTTCGATCACCTTGCCGTCGACCGCGACCCGGCCTTCGCCGATCCAGCGTTCCGCCTCGCGCCGCGAACACAGCCCGGCGCGGGCGATGACCTTGGCGATCCGCTCGCCTTTCGCGGCGCCGTCGCCTTGCGTTGTCGTCATGGCCGCCCGCACGACGCGATGAACGCCTCGAAAATGAGTTGGTCGCCCTGGCTGAGCTCGAATTCGGGGTGCCACTGCACGCCGATGCAAAACCGGTACGCCGGCGCCTCGATCCCCTCGATGACGCCGTCCGGCGCGGTGGCGTTGACGATCACGCCGGCCGGCGCGTCCTTCGCCGCCTGATGATGGGCGCTGTTGACGGCGAGTTCCTCGGCGCCGACGATCGCGCGCAACCGGGTGCCCTCGACCAGGCGCACGGTGTGGCCCGGCTCGTCGCGCGGATTGGGTTGTTCGTGGGCCAGCGCGCCTTCGATCTCGTCGGGAATATGCTGGATCAGCGCGCCGCCGAGCACGACATGGAGCAGCTGCTGGCCGCCGCAGATCCCGAGCACCGGCATGTCACCCGCGAGGCAGCGGCGGACCATGCCCAACTCGAACGTCGTGCGGTCGTCCTTGGTCATGACCGTCGGGTGGCGAGCGGACGCGCCGAACAGGCCGGGATCGACATCGAAATTCCCCCCCGAGACGATCAGGCCGTCGATCAGCGCGACATAGTCGTCGATCAATTCCGGCTCATGCGGCAGCAACAGCGGCACCCCGCCCGCGCGGGCGACGGCGCGGCAGTAGTTTTGCCGAATCGCGAACCAGGGAAACCGCGAATAACCCCCGGAGGCTTCGCAATCGACGGTGATGCCGATACGTGGTTGATGCATCGGCCGACCTTATGCCGCCGCGCCCGGCGGTGCAAGCCGGCCGCCCGCGCGGTGTGCGCGGTGTAAAGCGCCGCCCGATCCGCCGCCGGCTCCGAAAGCGCGGCGGGATCGCGCGCGGACAACGAGTTCGTCCGTCTGCTAGACTGCCCGCGGACTTCTAGTCGAGGAACGCTCATGGCGACGTCCAGGACCGTATCGGCGGCGGTGATCATTATCGGCAACGAGGTGCTTTCGGGACGGACCGCCGACGCCAACCTGCCGTTTCTCGCCAAGTCCCTCAACGCGCTCGGGGTGCGGGTGCGCGAGGCGCGGATCATCCCCGACGACGAGGCTACGATCGTCGCCACCGTCAACGCCTGCCGCGAGACGTTCGACTACGTCCTGACCACCGGCGGGATCGGCCCGACCCACGACGATATCACCGCGGCCAGCATCGCCAAGGCTTTTGGCGTTCCTCTCGAGCGCGACGCCGGCGCGCTCAGGGCGCTGAAGCAGCACTACCAGCCGAACGAGTTGAACGCGGCTCGCAGGAAAATGGCCGACATCCCGCATGGCGCCAGCCTGATCGACAATCCGGTCAGCAAGGCGCCCGGCTTTCAGCTCGGCAACGTCTTCGCCCTGCCCGGCGTGCCGGCGATCATGCGCGCCATGTTCGACGGCATCCGCGAGCATTTGCGCGGCGGGACGCCGATGCTGTCGCGCTCGATCGCCGCGTTCACGACCGAGGGCGCCGTCGCCGCCGCACTCGGCCGGATCCAGGATGACCACGCACGGGTCGAGATCGGCAGCTATCCTTTCGTCCGCGCGGGCCGCTTCGGCGTTAGCCTGGTCATCCGCGCCACCGAACGCCAAGCCCTCGATGCCGCCGCCGAAGCGGTCAAGGCCCTGATCCGCGAGGTGGGCGAAGAACCGATCGAAGACGACGCGGTGTAGGGCGAGGCCAGGACCATGACCCCATTCAGGCGAAGCGAGCTTCCTCCCAGGGCCGCCGATATCTTTGTCAACCGGCAAGGACCGCTTGCGATCTTCGAGAGGGCTGCCTTCGCGATCCCCGCCGAGGGAGCGGCCATTTGCGTCTTCGATGGCATCGGCGGTCAGGGCAAGACGGCGCTCTGCCGCGAGCTCTTCAAGGCGTCGGACAAGGCCAGGGAACCGACTTACGATTTCCTGAGACGGGCGATGGTCGACCTGCATGGCCGGCCCAAGACCGATCCCGATCTGCTGCTGGTCTGGATCCGCAACGGTTTCGCCGCCGCCGGCGTTGCGTTGCCCGCCTTCGATCTGGCCTTGGCGATCGCGTGGGAGGCCACGCGCGGCGAGCAGCCGTTTCCGGTCCTCACCAACGCCTGGCTGGCCCGAACCAAAGACGCGATCGGCGAGGTCAGCGGAGACGCCGTCCAAAGCGTTCGCGAACTCGTCGAGGAGACCGCCGAGACTATTCCCGGTCTGGGCGCGAGCGTGCGCTTGATCAGCCGCTGGGTCCTCGACAAGGGCAAACGGACCTATCTGGAACGAACGCGACCGTTCCTGAAGGAGCTCTACCGCGACGGTGCGCTGAAGGAGCCTTACGAGCTTTCCGAACTGCTTGCCTGGTTTCTGGCGCAGGATCTCAACCACCACACCAGTGAGCATCCACGGGAACGCCTGGTTCTGTTCGTCGACGAATACGAACGCGTTTTCGACGAAGGCGGCGCGGGCGCCCGCTGGAAGGAAAACCCGTTCGATGCGCACTTGCGGACCCTGATCGCGGAGACCAACGGCCTGCTCGCCGTCATCTTCAGCCGCGAGAGGCTGCCGTGGGCGCGCGATCCCGACTGGCGGGCGATGCTCGAGGGCCGCCAGCATCTGCTTGGCGGGCTGGCTGACGAGGACGCCGAGCGGTGGCTGCAACGGGTCCCGATCGACGACGAGGCCATTCGCGCCGCGATCGTCGTGGCATCAGGCGAAGGACCGGAAGCGAGCGCGAAAGTCTATCCCTTGATGCTTGACCTGCACGTCGAGCACTGGCGCGGCCTGAGCGCGAAAAAGGCCCCGATCGTACCGGCGTGCTTCAATCTTGATGCGCCGACGTTCGAAGGCCGGCTCGGCGAACTGGTGCAGCGGCTTCTGCGCGATTACCGCAACCCGCTCCAGAAAACGCTCGAACGCCTGTCCGTCGCCAATCGCTTCGACCGCGAGGCGTTCGCCCACGTCGTGCACACGTTCGCGACCGGCCTGCCGCTCGACAGCTACGACGACCTTGCCGAACTGTCTTTCATGACGCGGAGCGAAGACGGCTTCCTCGTGCCGCATCGCGCCGTCGCCGAGGCGATCGCGGCGACCCTCACGGAAGAGCGGCGGCGCACGTCCATCGAGGCGCTGTTCGCGCACTACGAGGCGCGCGCCACCGTCTCCGGTCCGCGCGAGGTCACCGACCAGGCCGTGAACGCTCTCGTCGAGGCCGCCTCCCTCCGCCGCAAGATGGGCATGGAGGGCTATGTCGGCTGGCTTTCGGAAATCGCCCATCCGGTTCTGTCGTCAGGGCGTTATCTCGTTGTCGAACGCTTGTGGCGCGAGGCGCTCGCGGCCTGCGAAGACCTTCTCGGCCCGGACCATCCCGATACCGCCACCAGCGTCAACAACGTCGCTTATTGCCTCAATGCCCAGGGCCGCTACGTCGAGGCGGGGCGGCTCCATCGCAAGGCCCTGGAGATCAGGCAGCGGGTGCTCGGCCCAGACCACCCGTCCACCGCCGCCAGCGTCAACAACGTCGCGTCCTGCCTTGGTGCCCAGGGCCGCCACGACGAGGCGGAGCCGCTTTTGCGCAAGGCCCTGGAGATCAGCGAGCGGGTGCTCGGCCCGGACCACCCCGACACCGCCGCCAGCGTGAACAACCTCGCGTCCTGCCTTGGTGCCCAGCGCCGTCACGGCGCGGCGGAGCGGCTCTATCGCAAGGCCCTGGAGATCAGCGAGCGGGTGCTCGGCTCCGACCACCCCAATACCGCCACTAGCATCAACAACCTCGCGTCCTGCCTCGATGCCCAGGGCCGTCACGGCGCGGCGGAGCGGCTCTATCGCAAGGCCCTGGAGATCAGCGAGCGGGTGCTCGGCCCAGACCACCCGTCCACCGCCACCAGCGTGAACAACCTCGCGTCCTGCCTCAATGCCCAGGGGGGGCGCCACGGCGAGGCGGAGCCGCTCTTGCGCGAGGCCCTGGAGATCAGGGAGCGGGTGCTCGGCTCGGACCCCCCCGATACCGCCGCCAGCGTGAACAACCTCGCGTCCTGCCTCGATGACCAGGGCCGCCACGGCGAGGCCGAGCCGCTCTATCGCAAGGCCCTGGAGATCAGGCAGCGGGTGCTCGGCCCAGACCACCCGTCCACCGCCGCCAGCGTCAACAACCTCGCGTCCTGCCTCAATGCCCAGGGGCGCCACGGCGAGGCGGAGCCGCTCCATCGCGAGGCCCTGGAGATCAGGGAGCGGGTGCTCGGCTCGGACCACCCCGATACCGCCGCCAGCGTGAACAACCTCGCGTCCTGCCTCGATGACCAGGGCCGCCACGGCGAGGCCGAGCCGCTCTATCGCAAGGCCCTGGAGATCAGGCAGCGGGTGCTCGGCCCGGACCATCCCTCGACACGAACCGTTGCGAATAATCTGCGTCTTCTTCTTGAAAAGATGGGCAAGCGGTAGCTTCCCGTCCTCGCCGTACAGCCTAATATGTAATTCAGCTACCGCCTCCGGCCCTGGCCGAAGAGGATGGAGCGGGAGGTTTCGTCGGCGGCGGGTTTGCTGCTGATTTCGTCCGCGCGGGCCGCTTCGGCGTCAGCCTGGTCATCCGCGCCACGGCAAACTCTGCGTTTTCGCTATCGTCCGCCGCCTGTCCTGGCCGAGAAGGACGGACCGGGCCAATCGGCGTTTACTTGGGCGAGGCCAGTAGGCGGGCTTGGCGCCCCTGGCCGGCGATGAGTGAAACGGCCTTCTTGTCGAAGGAAACGAAGATCTCGCCGCCAAGCCAGTTGCCATCGTACGCGATGATCCCGTCGGCGAAGTCGCCTCCGGCTTCGAGCACGCCAAGGCCCGCTTCGACGGCAGGGCGGTTGACCGCCACGTTGCGGGTTTCGACCAGACGACGGATCGCCTCGGCGATGTCGGCGCGCGGTGTCCGGTAGCGCCGGGCCAGCACCCAGGCGAGCTCGCACAGCGCTTGCAGGCTGATCGCGACCATCTCGGCGCCTTCCAGCGCCTTGATCGCGACCTTGCCTTGCGCTTCATCGTCGGCGACGAGCGCGCGCAACAGTACATTCGTGTCGGCCGTGATCTTCATTCCCCGCCCGCGCCGGCTGCCGCGCCGGCCTCGGCGATCGCGTCGTTGATATCCTCGATCGAGAGCCGATCGCCGTTGGTCTTGCGCCTGAGCAATCCGTGCAAGTCCGCGAACGAGCTTGTTGACCGGTCCGCCCTCAGCTCCGCCCGGCCATCGGGGAGCAGCTCGAGCCTGATCTTTCCGCCCGGTTGAATGCCGAGGTGCTTCAGCACGTCCTTTCTGAACGTGACTTGGCCGCGAGCGGTAACGCTCAACGTGGTCATGGCCTGATCCTCCATCCGAGGATCAAAGAGTAATGCAAAACAGCATTATGAGCAAGGGACGCTCGGGCCGCCCTGGAGAGACGAAAGCGCGGCTTGGGGTGCTCGGAAGCGGCGGCGCGTGATATGATGATGTTGCCGTCCGGAGGCGACAACGAGCGAGACGCGGGCGGCCACGATCTTCTGGCGCGAGAGGGACATTTTTTGCGCGCTGGAATGGTGAAACATTATAAATCAATGTGTTATGCGGAAACCCATAGGTCAGAATGACCTATAAAATGGGTCATTCTGACCTATTGCCATCGGCAGGATGCGACTCGGTCGCAAGTCATCGCGGGGCGAGCGCGACCGCTCAACGCGCGACCCGGTAGGCGGCGCGGAGCAGGTCGATCAGATCGAAGATGCGCGCGACGTAGTGGTCGCGGACCTCGAAGGCGCCTTCGCCTTCGCCTTTAAGATTATGCCCGAAGACATCGATGAGGTGGTGCAGCCGGCGGCGGTGCAATCCGACCTTGCGCAACAGCGGGTCGGTGAGAATGCCGGCGAACGCGGCCATGGCCGCGGCCCCGACCATCAGTCCGCCGGTGACGCCTACGACAAGGGCCGCCGACGGGGTGACGGCGAACACGCCGTACCACAGCCCGCCGAGGCCGGCGCCGAGCGGAAATCCGGCGACGGCCGCCTGATGGGCGAGCGCCGCGGCCAGGGCCGGGCCGAGCGATAGCGCGCCGGGGGTCAATTCCTTGAACGCGGTCGCGCCGGCGCCGGCGAGCAGCAGGTTGTTGGCCAGATCGGCCGCGGCCGTCCGCGATCCGGTATAGCCGGCCAGCAGGTCGGTCAGCCGGCGGCGGACATCGGGGTCGGCCCGATGGCGATCGAAACGGCGATCGATGGCGGACGCGAAGGTTGCGAACGCCGCGACCAGCCTTGGATCGGCAAGCATGATCTCGGCCAGGGCGTCGCGCTCGAAGCGGCGCACGCCGTCGTCGTAGGGCAACTCCAGCAGCCGGCTGTGCAGCCGCCAGGTGAGTTCGCGGGCGACGTCGGTCTCGAGGAAGATCTTGCGCGCGGCGAGCCACCGGGCCGCCCGCGCCGCGCCGAGCCGGCGCAGGCCGGACGCGCCGAGACGCGAGGCGAGAAAGGGCACGGCCAGCGCAAGGTTGGCCGGCGCGCGGAGAATATCGAGCCCGAGCGCCTCGCGGTGCAACCGCAGCGAGCCCGCGAACGAGAACGTCTCGTCGACAAAGGCCGCCACTCGGTCGTGGCGCGAGGCGATATAGCGATCGATGGCGGCATCGACGATGGCCGCGGCCTCGTCGGGACCGATGGGCCGGATCGCGGCCGGGCTTTGCGGCGAGGAGGTCATCGTTGCTCCGGGGCTCGCCGTGACATGAGGCGGGGCTGTCTGGAATAGATAGCGGCTCTCGGGCACGGCGGGAAGCGCCGCCCGCGCTCGCGCGTGTCGGTCCAGCCAAGAGTTCGAGCGCTTTCCCGCTCGCAACTCCCGGTGCGAGGCGGCATATTACCCGCCATGGGACGAGAAATTCTGACGAGATGGCGGCGGTTGATCGTCGTCATGGTGATGGCGGCGGTATTGCTTCCGGCCGCCGGGTGTGGCCGCAAGAACGCGCCCGAGCCTCCACCCGGCGCCGACTACCCGCGCACCTATCCGTCACGCTGAGCAAGCCTGGGAGAGGCGCATCGTGGACCACTTCAACTATCGGCGAAAGCGCCTGCATGCCGAGGCCGTTCCGCTCGAGCTCATCGCCGAACGGGTCAAGACCCCCGTTTACGTCTACTCGACGGCGACCTTGCAGCGGCACTACCGGATCTTCGCCGAGGCCTTCGCCCATCTGCCGGCGACGATCTGCTACGCGGTCAAGGCCAACGCCAACATTTCCGTCATTCGCACGCTCGGCCAACTTGGCGCCGGCGCCGACGTGGTGTCGGGCGGCGAGCTGCGCGCGGCACTCGCGGCGGGCGTGCCGGGGGCGCGGATCGTTTTCTCCGGGGTCGGCAAGACCGCCGAGGAGATGGCCGCGGCGCTGCGTGCCGGCGTGATGCAGATCAACGTCGAATCCGAGCCGGAGCTGGAAACGCTCGACGCCGTCGCCCGCTCGACCGGGCACCGCGCCCGCGTCGCGATCCGCATCAATCCCGACGTCGATGCGATCACCCACGCCAAGATTTCCACCGGCCGCAGCGAAAACAAGTTCGGCATCGAGTGGACCGCCGCGCACCGCGTCTATGCCCGCGCCGCCGCCATGCCCGGCATCGCGGTGGTCGGCGCGGCCGTGCATATCGGCTCGCAGCTGACCGATCTTGCGCCCTACCGCACCGCGTTCCAGCGCCTGCGCGATCTCGTCGCCATGCTGCGGGCCGACGGCCACCGCATCGAAACGCTCGACCTCGGCGGCGGGCTCGGCATTCCCTACGGCATCGAGCACGCTCCGGTTCCGACGCCGGCGGCCTACGCGGAAATGATCGGTTCAGTCGTCGGCGACCTCGGCTGCCGACTCATTCTCGAGCCGGGAAGGTTGCTGGTCGGCAACGCCGGGATCCTGCTCACGCGGGTTATCTACGTCAAGGAAGGCGCCACGCGCACGTTTCTCATCGTCGACGCGGCGATGAACGATCTCATTCGCCCGGCGCTCTACGACGCCTACCACTCGATCGTGCCGGTAAGCGAGCCGACACCGGGCGAGCCTCTCCACGAGGTCGATGTGGTCGGCCCGGTCTGCGAGACCAGCGATACGTTCGCCACCGATCGGCCGCTCCCGCCCGTCGCCGCCGGCGACCTGCTCGCCCTGCGCGGCGCCGGTGCGTACGGCGCGGTGATGTCGTCGACCTACAACGTCCGCCCGCTCGTTCCCGAGGTCCTCGTCTCCGGCGACCGGTTCGGGGTGATCCGGCCACGCATGGAGGTCGAGGAGCTGCTCGCGCGCGAACGCATTCCCGGCTGGATGCGCGACGAAGCAGCCGCCGCCTTGGCTCCAGCCGAGGGAGACGGTTGACGCGGACGCCTGCCCGGCGCCACCGCCGGCTGCTTGTTCTTGCCGGCGCGGCGCTAGCGTGGGAGCGACTCTGGCCACGGTTGTGGCTGCTTGCGGCGGTCATCGGTGTTTTCGTCTCGCTCGCCCTGCTCGACGTCCTTCCCGGCCTGCCGGGGTGGCTGCATCTTGCCATCCTTGCCGCCTTCGTGGCGGCGGCGCTTGCGGCGGTCGCCTACGCCGCCACCGGCGTCCACCTGCCCGACCGGCGCGCCTGTCAGCGGCGGATCGAGCGCGACAGCGGTCTTGCGCATCGTCCGTTGGCGGCGATGGACGATCGTCTCGCCGCCGGTGCCGAGGACGAGCAGGCGCGATCGTTGTGGGCGCTGCATCGCCAACGGATGGCCGACGCGGCGGCGAGGCTCGCGGTCAAGCCGCCATCGCCCGGCGTTGCCCGGCTGGAACCGTGGGGCGTGCGCGCCGGCGTCGTGCTCTTGCTCGTCATCGCTCTCGCCGCGGGCGGCGGTAGCGCGACCGAGCGGCTGCACCGGGCCTTCGCCCCCGCTTGGGCGGCGAGCCCGCGACAGCCGCTCAGCGTCGAGGTCTGGATCACCCCGCCCGCCTACACCCGCGTCGCGCCGATTTTCCTGAGCAACCGCGCACATCGCGCCGACATTACCGGCGATGACGATGGCGATGGCGGAACCGCCGCGCGCGAGCCCATCGCGGTGCCGACCGGGAGCGCCATCCTGGCCCAGGTCAGCGGGGTGAACGGTCCGCCGGATCTGGTCGCGGGCGAGCGCGCTTCGGCATTCGCGGTGCTTGCCGGCAAACCCGGCGCACCGACGACGGCCTACCGCGCCGAGACCACGATCGACGCGGGCGAACGGCTCGCGGTGCGCGCTGGACGGCGAACCCTTGCCGCCTGGCCGCTGCGCGTGGTCGCGGACAACCCGCCGTCGATCGCCTTCGCCAACCCTCCTCGGGCTTCGGGCAACGGCGCATTTGAGCTCGCCTACACCGCCGCCGACGACTACGGCGTGACCGCCGCCGGCGCTGTCATTCGCAGGATCGCCGATGGCGACAAGGCCGGCGATGAGCCCGGCACTCAGCCCGGCAATGAAGCGAACGCTGACGAGGCCATCCAGTTCGACCTTCCACTGACCGGCACCGGCACCGGCACCGGGACCGGCGGCGGCGCGGCCGCGGGGACCATGACCAAGGATCTGTCCGAGCATCCCTGGGCCGGATCGCCCGTTCGCATTCGCCTGCGGGCCGAGGACGCGCTGGGCCAAACCGGGCTCAGCGGCGAGGCCGAGATCATCCTGCCGGAACGGAGCTTCGAGCACCCGGTGGCGCGCGCCATCATCGCCGAGCGCAAGCGGCTGGAGGCTGGCGCGCCCCGACCGCTCCGCAACGATGTCGCGGCAACGCTCGACGCGATCGCGGCGCGGCCCGAGACGTATTCGGATCAGGCCGTCGTCGCGCTGACCTTGAGCGTCGCCGCGGCGCGGCTTCGCCACGATGCCGGCGCGCAGGCCAACAACTCTGTCCGGGCGCTGCTGTGGGCGACGGCGCTGCGGCTCGACGAGGGCGATGTTCCCCGCGCGGAACGAACGCTGGCCGAGGCTCGCGCCAAGCTCATGGACGCGCTCGACGCCAACGCCGACGAACGCGAGATCGAGCGGCTGGCCGACGAACTGGAACAGGCGCTGGCGCGATACCTGGGCGCGGTCGCGGCTGAACTGGCGCGGCGCGGCGGCCTCCAGGCGCCGGCGTTCCCGCAAGACATGATCATGGGCTCGGACGAGTTGCGCGACATGGTGGCCATGGCCCGCGAGATGGCGCGCACCGGGGCGCGCGATGGCGCCCGGGAAATGCTGTCGCGGTTGCAGGCGATGCTCGACGGCATCCGCGGCGGACTTGAGTCCGGCGCCAACCGCGAGGATCTGGCGGAAGCCGGGGCGCTGATGAAGGAACTGCGTGAGCTGGCCGACCGCCAGCAGGACCTGCTCGACCGGACCTTCGCGCGGATGCGCACCGACCGCGAACAGAAATCGGGCGCAAAGCCGAAAGCGCCGGCGCCAAACGCCGAGATGAAGAACGCCGCCGGCGAGCAGCGCGAGCTGCGCCGGCGGCTCGGTGAGTTGGGGTTGCGGCTCGACGCGTTTAGCGGCGAGATCCCGCCATCGCTCGGCACCGCCGACCGGGCCATGAACAGCGCGGCGCGCTCCCTTGACGCCGGCCGGGCAAACGCGGCGCTGGACGGACAAGGCGAAGCCGTTCAGGCCCTTCGCGACACGCTGGAAAGCGCCGGTCGGGCCGTGGCCCAGCGCCTCGGCGCGGGCATGGCCTTGTTCGCGGGCGGATCACGTGGCGGCGGCGACATCTTTGGCCGAACGCCGGGCGAACAGGGACGCGGCCTCGGCAAGGGAGCTGTCAAAATTCCGGATCATGGCGAGATCCGCCGGGCCGGCGAGATCCTCCAGGAACTGCGCCGACGCGCGGGCGAGCGGAAGCGGCCAAGCGCGGAGCTCGACTATATCGAGCGGCTGCTACGCCGGTTCTAGTGCCGCTCGCCGACGACTCTAGGAGGGCTTCTGCGGTGGCGCCAGGCTGACCTTGATCCGCTTCGCCGTTTCCACCGGATTGTTGATGCGGGCCTCGAAGCGGATGCTTTCGCCAACGGGCAGCGTCGCGCTGGGTGGCGGAACGACAACCTCCTGAACCTCGGCGTCGCTCCCATCGACCAGGACGACTCGAACCATCGGCAGGCTGCGCGGCTGCCCCGCGATATTGGCGAGATCGCCCTCGACCGTCAGGATCTGGCCCTTGTCGCCCCATGAACGCGACGAACTCACGTCGCGGATCTCGATCCCCTCGGCGAAATCATGGGGAACGGAAAAGCCCACGGATCGGTAAACGCCGGCGGCGCCGGGGAAGGCGGCGATGATCGGCCCGCGGGTCGTGGCGAGCAGGCCCACCGCGACGAGCAGGGTCGCAGCGACGGCTCCACCGGCCAGTATGGCGGTCGGTGGCCGCTTGGATCGCCGGACCTTGGGCGCGTTGGCTTTGCCACCGTCAGCCTTGGCCGGAACCGGCGGAATGGCATGATCGTCCGCCGCAACCCGCGCATTGAGCGCCTTCGCCGCGATGACCTGGTCAGTCGGTTCGCGCGCCGCTTCGGCCTCGTCAACCTTGGGTTCCACCTCGGCCACCGCGTGCGGCGGCGCAATGCTATCGGTCACGGACTCGTCCGCCGCGGTTGCCTCAAACGAGGCAACGCTGTCGTCCCTCTCCGGCTCTTCCCACTCCGGCTCAACCGGGACGGCGCGCTCGGCGCTCGCCGGTTTCGCTTGAACGGGTTTATTTTCCGCGGCGGCCGCGGCCGGTACCGCAAGCGGTGCGGCTGGCGGCGCTGGACGAGCGGGAATCGGAGCCACCGGCTTCGCGACGCCGGCCGGGCGCGGTGACCTGGCCGTCGGAGGTGGGCCCAGCCGAGGCGTGACGCTCCCGTTCACCCGCAGCGCGAGCTGGCGCAGGGCCTCATCGTCGTCGGGCAGCGCCTCGGCGGCCGATTGCGGCCATTCCCATTCGCAACCGGAGCAGCGCATGGTGCGCGGCTCGTCGGCGAGTTCGGCCGGGTCGACGGTGTACAGGAGCCCGCAGCGCGGGCAGACGATGATCATGAGCTCGGAATGTATGTTACGCTCCCGCATGGTATAAGCTTCCGTGGCCAGTGACGCAAGTCAGTGCCAAGTTCGGCTGTCGGCCGGATAACGTGGAAAGTCAATGTCTTGGCCTCAAGCGCGGGCGAAGTGCACGGCGATTATAACCCGTTTGGGCTTTGCAAGCCATGCCCGAGCGACGTGCGGGCGCCACGCGCCGGCAAACGCGCGGTGACTTGAGCGTGCTTATCGCCTCGACCCGCCACCGCCGGCGAACCGGTCTCCTCATGCTCATGACCGTCGCTGGGATCGCTTCACTCGTTGGCTGGGGCGTGGGGCTGGTCCGCTTCGCCGCGGCAATTCCCGACGCCGTCATCGACAAGCGCACAACGAGCGATGCGATCGTTATTCTGACCGGCGGCAGCGAGCGCCTGACCACCGGCGTGAGCCTGCTCGGCGAGGGCCTAGCCAAGCGCGTTTTCGTTTCCGGCGTCCATCCCGATGTGGACACCGAGGCGATCCTGCGGACGGCCGGTCTCGACGAGCCCAACCTGAGCGAGCGGATCGAATCCGGCCACGGCGCCCGCGATACCGCCGGCAACGCCGAGGAAACCGCCGCGTGGATCCGCCGCCACGGCTTTCATTCCTTGCGTCTCGTCACCGCCAGCTATCATATGCCGCGCAGCCTGCTTGAGTTTAGATCGGCGCTGCCTGAGACGACCATCATTCCCCATCCGGTCTTTCCGAGCCACGTCAAGCAGTCGCGATGGTGGGCGTGGCCCGGGACGGCGGCGCTTATTGTCGGCGAATATAACAAGTTCCTGTGGGCCTGGATGAGGATCGGCGTCGGACGGATCAGTGGGTGGCGAGCACATCCGGGCTCGGGCGATACACAATGATGACGACCCTGCGATGACGACCCTGCGCTCGTATGTTTTTCTGGTGCTGGCCTCGATCTGGACCTTCGGCACCGGGTTCTTGTACCTGCCGCTGCTGGCCGGGCCGTACCGTCTTCATCGCTCCGCGGTGCACCTCTGGTCGCGCGGCATCATGGCGCTGCTCGCGGTCGTCTGCGACCTGCGGTTCCGCGTCGAGGGCCGCGAGAACATTCCCACCGGCCCCGCCATTGTCGCCGCCAAGCATCAGTCCGCGTGGGAAACCGTCGCGCTCAATTTCGTTCTTCAAAAGCCCGTGTTCATTCTCAAGAAGGAACTGCTGTGGATCCCGCTGATCGGCTGGCACTTCCAGAAGGCCGGCTGCATTGCGATCGACCGGTCGATGGGGGTCCAGGCGATCCGGGCCATGGTGCCCGCGACAAAGGCAGCGCTGGCCAAGGGCCGTCAGGTCATCGTTTTCCCCGAGGGCACCCGCGTCGCCTTCGGCGCCCGGCATGAGTACCAACCCGGCGTCGCGGCGATTTATGCCCGCGCCGACACAACGGTTGTCCCGGTTGCGCTCGACTCCGGGCGATTCTGGGGCCGGCGCAGCGTCATGAAGTATCCGGGTACGGTCACGATGGTGTTTCTCCCGCCGATGCCCCCGGGTCTCGACCGGCGCACCTTCATGCGCGAGCTTGAAACCCGAATCGAGACCGCCAGCGACCGCTTGGCCGGGCCGCTTACTCCGGAGGCGCGGGCGGATGCGCGCGCGGCGGCGGAACCTGCCGCCGGGCCTGAACAAAAAGAGAACATGCGGCGTTGACGCTCCCGTCCCCGTTCCTTTAAAGTAGTTCTCACGTTCGCGTCGCCGGCTGAGCAGAGGAGCCCCAACGGTCATGCAACTGGCGCCGGTCTCGCAGCAGATCTGGGACATGAAGTACCGGCTGAAGACGCCCGACGCGCAGCCGGTGGATCGGACCGTCGCCGATACCTGGCGGCGGGTCGCCCGCGCGCTCGCCCGTCCGGAGCGCGACCAAGCCGCCTGGGAAGAGCGGTTTTTCGCGGCGATGGAGGGGTTCAAGTTTTTGCCCGCCGGGCGGATTCTTTCCGGTGCCGGCGCGGCCCGCAAGGTGACGCTGTTCAACTGTTTCGTCATGGGCGATATCCCCGACGACATGGCCGGCATCTTCGAGCACCTCAAGCAGGCGGCGCTGACCATGCAGCAGGGCGGCGGCATCGGCTACGACTTTTCGACGCTGCGCCCCAAGGGCGCGCCGGTCCATGGCGTCGGCGCCGACGCCTCGGGACCGCTGTCGTTCATGGACGTGTGGGACGCCATGTGCCGCACGATCATGAGCGCGGGCTCGCGGCGCGGCGCGATGATGGCGGTGATGCGGTGCGACCATCCCGACATCGAGGCGTTTATCGAGGCCAAGAGAGAGCCCGGCCGGCTGCGGATGTTCAACCTCTCGGTCCTCATCAGCGATGCGTTCATGCGCGCGGTCAAGGAAAACGGCGTCTGGGAGCTGGCGTTCGAAGGCGTTGCCTACCGCAGCGTCCGGGCGCGGGCGCTGTGGGACACGATCATGCGCGCGACCTACGCCTTCGCCGAGCCGGGCGTGATTTTCATCGACCGGATCAACCGGCTCAACAACCTCGCCTACTGCGAGACGATCCACGCGACCAATCCTTGCGGCGAGCAGCCGCTGCCGGCGTATGGCACCTGCCTGCTCGGCTCGGTCAACCTGGCCAGCCTGGTCCGCGATCCGTTCACCGACGCGGCCCGGATCGAGGCCGACGCGCTTGCTTCGCTGGTGGCGACGGCGGTGCGGATGATGGACAACGTCATCGAGGTCTCCGGCTACCCGCTGCCCGAGCAGGAAGTCGAGGCCCGGGCCAAACGCCGGATCGGCCTTGGCATTACCGGCCTCGCCGACGCCTTGATCATGTGCGGCGCCCGCTATGGCGGCGCCCGCGCGGTGATGCTGAGCGAGGAGTGGATGCGCACGATCCAGCGCTCGGCCTATCTCGCTTCCGCCGAGCTTGCCGCGGAAAAAGGCGCCTTCCCGCTCTACGACCGTGATGCCTACCTTGACGGCGAGACCGTGCGCGGCCTCGACGACGATGTTCGCGCCGCCATCGCCGAGCACGGCATCCGCAACGCCCTGCTCACATCGGTGGCGCCGACGGGCACGATCTCACTGTTCGCCGACAACGTCTCGTCGGGTCTCGAACCGGTGTTCGCCATGAAGTACAGCCGTCAGGTTCTGATGCCCGACGGCGGCCGGCGCGAAGAGGACGTGGCCGACTACGCCTACCGGCTGTTCCGCCGCATGAAAGGTGACGACGCGCCGCTGCCGCCGGCTTTCGTCGATGCGCAGGAACTTGCCCCAAACGATCATCTGGTCATGCAGTCGGTAATCCAGAAATACGTCGACAGCTCCATCTCTAAGACTATCAATTGCCCGCCGCACATCGCCTTCGACGAGTTTAGCGAGATCTATCTTCGGGCCTACGACCTCGGCTGCAAGGGCTGCACCACCTACCGGCCGAATGAGATCACCGGCGCGGTTCTCGAAGCGGGCAAGACGAGCGGCGCGCCGGCCGTGCAGCAGGCGTCGCCCTCTACCGGCGAGGCCGTTGCCGATCCGCGCGGCTGGGAGCAGGGGCGCGATTACGACGCCGGCGCGATCGTGCAAATGTTTCGCCCGCTCGATCGGCCGACGGCGTTACCCGGCAAGACCTACAAGGTCAAATGGCCGGAGAGCGACCATGCGATCTACATCACCGTCAATGACATCATCCAGGACAGCCGGCGGCGGCCGTTCGAGGTGTTCATCAACTCAAAGAACATGGAGCATTACGCCTGGACGGTGGCGCTGACGCGAATGATCTCGGCGGTCTTCCGTCGCGGCGGCGATGTCGCCTTCGTGGTCGAGGAGTTGAAGGCGGTATTTGATCCGCGCGGCGGACAGTGGGTGGACGGCCGCTATGTCCCGAGCCTGCTCGCCGCCATCGGCGAGGTCATCGAGAGGCACATGATTGACATCGGCTTCCTGCCGCTGGCGGGCGGCGATGACGTTCGGCCGGCCGCGGCGCGCTCGGAAGCGCGGGCAGGCGTGCTCGGGGACCCAAGCGGGGAAGCGATGGGCGACGGAAGGCGAAGCGGCGGCGGGCACGCCGGGCGCTTCCGCCAGTGCCCGAAATGCGCCGCGCCGACCCTGATCCGCCAGGAAGGCTGCGACACCTGCCCAAGCTGCGGCTATTCCAAGTGTAGCTGATTGGCCTTTGCAAGCTGGCGAGACGGGCCCGTCGCGCTAAGTCTCACTGCATGAACGACCGCCGCAGCCGAGGGGCCGGTCCGCAGCACTGTTATCCGGAGCCGCGCGTCATGCAGTATGTCATCGCCTACGTATCCACCGCCGTCGTTTTTTTGGGCCTCGACTTCCTGTGGCTCGGTTTCGTCGCGAGGACCCTCTACCGCGACTGGATCGGCGCGTTGATGCGCGATGAGCTCAACATGGCGGCCGCGGGCGCGTTTTATCTCGTCTACGTCATAGGCCTGGTCATCTTCGCGGTCGCGCCGGCGTTGAAAACGGGTTCGTGGCAAACCGCGCTCATTTACGGCGCCCTGTTCGGCGTGTTCGCCTACGGCACCTACGAAATGACCAACTTCGCAACGCTCAAAGGATGGCCGGTCGCCATGGTCATCACCGACATGGCCTGGGGGACGGCCCTGAGCGCGGTGGCCGCAGTCGCCGGTTTCGCCATCACCCGTTATTTAGCATAGGCTTACCTTCAGACGTACTCGTTTACGTTTGAGGCAGGCGCACTCAGGCGTACCCGGTCTACGTTTGAGGGCGCGCCGACCTGGCCGGGTTCCAGTCGTCCGGGGTGTCGTGGTCGGGATGCTGGTAGTTGACCAGCCGCTTCTGGCGTTCCGAGTTCCATGCTGTCCTCGGTCAGCTCGCGCGGCAGTGTCGCAACGGCGTCCAGCCACCCGACCCGGCTCTCAACTCCGTAGTGTTTGCGCGGCGCGGCCTCGGCCGGCTGATCCAGGCTGCCGATGGTGATGTCGATCCAGTCCGCGCCGGTGTAGCGAAAGCCGAGCGGCGTGCCGCAAGCGGCGCAGAACTCGCGCTTGGCGACCGACGAGCTGCGGAACGTCGCCGGCTTGCCGCGAGTCCAGGCGAAGTTTTCCTTGCGCACGGGCGCGAACGCCGCAAACGGGCCGCCCACCGCCTTCTGACACATTCGGCAGTGACACAGGTGCGTGCCCTCCGGCCTGGTATAAAGGGCATAGCGCACGCCGCCACATTGACACCCGCCCGTCAGCACCGGGGATCTCGAGACCGCTTTCGTCATGGTCGAACTCCTCTTCTTGAAGCGAAATGCCTACGCTGCCAATGTGCCTTCCTTCCGGCGGCGCCGGAAAGAGGGCGGGGCCGCGTATCAGGTGAACGTCAGCAAGGATCAGTTTCCAATGAGCACGTCCGCGCCACCGCATCACTCCTGTCGTCTTTCCCCCTCGCTGATTTCTGCCCGACCGGCGAGCCGGCGCGGATTCATTCGCGGCACCGCCCTTGCCGCCGGCGCGGCGCTGCTGGGCTCGCCGCTGATGTCCATGCGCGCCGTCGCCGGCCACTCCGAAGCGCTCGTCCTGAGCTGCATGGACTACCGCCTGCTCGACGATATTGTTCGCTACATGGACGGCCGCGACCTGACAAATAACTATGATCAGGTGATCCTCGCCGGCGCCTCTCTCGGCGCGACGAATGACCGCTTTCCGGCGTGGGCGGTGACATTCTGGGAGCATCTCGGTCTCTCGCTCGAGCTCCATCACGTGAATTCGCTGCTGGTTCTCGATCACCGCGACTGCGGCGCCTACAAGGCACTTCTCGGCGAAGATTTCGCGGCCAATCCCGAAAGGGAGACGGAAATTCATGCCGAGCACATGGAAAAGCTGCGCGCCGCAGTCGGCGAAAAATATCCCGCGCTGCGCACCGAGCTGCTTTTGATGTCGCTCGACGGTTCGGTCGAAACCATCTCCTGAGACGGCCCGTGGATCAGCGCCGGCCGGGATCTCCCGCGCCCTCGGCGAGCGCAAGGATGCGGTGGAGCGGGCCGTCGGCGATGCTGATTGCATCAAGATGCTCGACGACGTTGCGCAGGTAGTCGAGCGAACCGCCGTATGAGCCACGCCCCTGACGAACGAGCGCGGCGGCCGTGGTGGGCGGAAGGCCGCCGGCGTACTGGCGATGTCCGGGATCGGCGACGAAGCTCAGCGCCCGTACGCGCTCACCCGCTCTCCCGCCGGGCCCAAGGCGAACCGGCAGCATTCTTGGCCGATACGACTGGGTCGCCAGCTCGCGACGTTCGAGATAGGCGAGTGTCGCCTCGACGTGATCGGCCGCCACGCGCAGGGCGCGCCCGGCGCACGAGCCGCCGCGATCGAGGCCAAGGACAAGACCCGGCCGCTCATCGGTGCCGCGATTGCGGATCGATAGAATGCACAAGGAGCGATGGTAGCCGCGCAGCAACGCCGAGTAAATTTCTGCGCAGGGAAAGCCGGGGTCCCACATCAACGAGCCATAGGCGAAGACCCATGGCTCGTTTCGCCAAGCCGAGGTGACGACGACCCGGCCGGGCGGTGCCGTCATCGGCGGGTCACCAAGGCGACACCCGCCGCCGCCAGCGCCATTCCGACGATTGCCGCCGGCCCCAGGGTCTCGCCGAATAACGCCCAGGCGAACAGCGCGGTTACCGCCGGTGTCAGGTAGAACAGGCTGGCCACTCGAGCCGCGGCGCCACGGCGGATCATCAAATAGAGCAGGCTGATCGCGCCGATCGAAAGCGCAATGACGAGCCAGCCGAGAGCGAAGACGAATTCGCCCGTCCAGTCCACCCGCATCGTCTCGAACAACAGCGCGATCGGCGCGTAGGCCAGGGTGACGGCGGCGAATTGGACCGCCGAGCCGGTATAGAGGTTCATGCCGCCGCCGTGGCGCTTCTGGTAGAGCGTGCCGGCGGTTATGCCCACCAGCGCGATCACCGCCCAGCCGGCGCCGGCGAGGTCACTTGCGCGCGGGCTCAGCTTGTCGGCGACGACCAGAGCGACCCCAACAAGACCGATAGCGAGCCCAAGCCATTGCGCCGGGCTGATCCGCTCGTAGAGATAATAGCGCGCCGCGGCGGCGGTCAGTAGCGGCTGAAGTCCCACGATCAGCGCCGCGACCCCCGCCGGCACCCCGTGGGCGATCGCGGAGAATACGCCCCCCAGATAGACGCCGTGAATCAACAGCCCCGCGAGGACGATGCGACGGACTTCCGCGACCGACCCCGGCCACGGTGCGCCGATGACCAGAGCCGCCGCGCCGAGCAGCGCCGCAACGCAGGCAAACCGGACGAGCAGAAAGGTGAACGGTTCGGCATGCGGCAAGCCAAGCTTGGCGCCGATGAATCCGGTGCTCCACAACACGACGAACACCGCCGGCATCGCCCCGACCCACGCGGACGCCCCATATTCATCATCCGGCGCGGGCGGCGTGGGCTCCTTCGTCATCAACTCGTCATATTCCCGTCCATTCGGCACGCTAGACGCTCGCAAGTTCAGCCGCAACGGCCTATAAGGGGGTCTCGGATGGCAAGACTGGTGTGTGCTGATGAATCGCGTCTCGCCGTTGCGCCATTCCGATGCCACGTTGGTGTCGGACGCGATGACGGTACGACCGCGCGCATGGCGCTTCGGCGCGCGTGCCGCAACCGGCGCCGCGCTATTGTTGCTTTTTATCCTTGTCGGCTATGGCGGACTCTGGGCTTTCACGAGCTTTCAGGTGCGCGGTGGCGTGTTGCACTGGATTCAGGCCTGCGAGGCGGAGGGCTACCGGGTGGCCTACTCCGGACTTGGCCTCGGCGGCTTTCCGTTCGCGGCCCGTGTGACGATGACCGAACCCGTTGTCACCGCGCCCGACGGTCGTGCCCTCGGCTGGTCGTGGGCGGGCGATCAGGCCGCCATTGAAGCGAGCCCGCTGCGGCCGAACGGCGTCACCGTCAAGCTTGCCGGTGGCCAAGCCCTCTCGGTCAATGTCGCCGGCAAGCTGAAGACCTACCGCGGCCGCGTCGAGAAACTGAAGCTGTTTGCCGGTGACGAGGCGGGCGCGTCGGCGGGGCGGCTGACGATGCGCGGTTTGGCAATGGCCGCGGAGGAACCCGGCGACGAGATCGGCCTGGACCAGCTCACCGCTACGGGATCTCTCGCCAAGCGCATGCCGCCGGCCGAACCGGACAGCGCCTATGCCTTTAGCGTAAGCGGAGCCGGTCTGCGCCTTCCCGGCATTCTCGATCTGCCTCTTGGCAATACGATCGGCCGACTGGCGGCGGATGCGACCATAAGCGGCTCCGCGGCATCGGCCGCCAACGTCCGGGATGCCTTCGCCCGCTGGCGCGACAGCGGCGGCAGCATTCGATTTTCCAGCTTGCGCTTCGACTACGGGCCGTTGTCCTTCGACGGCGAGGGCACCCTTGCTCTCGATGACGAGGCTCAGCCGGTCGGCGCGTTTACCGCGCGGATTCAGGGCTTTCAAGAGACCGTCGCGGAGCTCTCGGCGCGCAGCATCATTGACGAGCAGACTGCGAATAAGGCGCGCATCGCGCTCGCGTTCCTTGCCGGCCCCGCGCGCGGCGGCGTCCCGCCGACGATACAGGTGCCGCTATCACTGCAAAATCGCGTCCTGTCGGTGGGTCCGCTACCGCTGCTGAGCGTGCCCGAGATCGAATGGCCGCGAGGCCCCCACGGCCGCGCCGGGTGACGGGCAGGGGCTGAGCAACTGACATCGGTTGTTGTGGCTCGGCGGGAGCGGCAGGTCTTGACGCATCCCTGGATGTGACCCATCGTGCGAACCATGACTCTGGAAGGATGCCCTGCAATGTCGTAGGGGTTGCAATGAGTGGGGATGAAAGCTCCAAATGAGTAGTACTTGTCTGGCCCAAATAGGATGATCGAGTCTCTTCGGCGCTTCCTCGGGGATATATATTTCTTGACGCAGGCGCGGGCGGTCCATGAGCTTACGCGTCTTCCTCCGGACGAAAAGCGGAGGCTCCTGCTCTCTTACGCCGATCATTATAATGTCGTGGTGGAGACGGGCACCTACTTCGGTGTAACGACCGCCTCTCTCGCAACGAAATATAAGCAGGTTTACACGATAGAGATCGACAAGAAGCTGTACGAAACTTCGACCGAGCGACTAAAATGCGCGAACAACATCTCCTGCTTTCATGGCGACAGTTCCGACATCCTACGCAAGATAGTGGCCGACCTGCACGAGCCCGCCGTCTTCTGGCTCGATGCGCACTACACCGGCGGTATCACGAGCAAGTCGGACAAGAACACTCCCGTTCTCGATGAGTTGGCGTGCATCTTCGCGCATGAAGTGAAAACACACCTGATCCTCATCGACGACGCCCGCTGGTTCGTTGGGCGAAACGACTACCCGAGCATCCGGAAACTACACGCCCATGTGCGTGAGAGCACGCCCTACGACATGATCATCCATGACGACATCATCCGCATCTTCCGCGATGACGAGTGGACCCGCCCCGAGACTTTCCTGCCGGCAGCCCACCCATGACATGAGCCGGCTGGGCGGAGCCCACCGGCGCGCGCGGTCTGGAGCCGTCAATCCTGCTTGGCGGCAAGGACGCCGCGGCGGATCTCGCGGGTGCGGATGAACTTCTCCTCCAGCACGTCCGCCTCGCCCCAGCGGATGGCGCGTTGCAGCGCGATGAGATCTTCGCTGAACCGCCCGAGCATCTCGAGCACGGCGTCGCGGTTGTTCATGAAAATATCGCGCCACATGACCGGATCGGAGGCCGCGATCCGAGTGAAGTCGCGAAAGCCGCCGGCGGAGAACTTCACCACCTCAAGCCTCAATTGCTCTTCCAGGTCGGTCGCGGTGCCGACGATGGTGTAGGCGATGAGGTGAGGCAGGTGCGAAGTGATTGCCAGCACCCGATCGTGATGTTGAGCTCCGGTCAGCTCGACCGTCATCCCGGCCTGGCGCCACAGCGCCGCGACCCGCTCGATTGCGGCCGGGTCGGTTCCGCTTGGCGGCGTGAGAATGCAAAAGCGCCCTTGAAATAGTTCCGCGAAACCGGCCTCCGGGCCGGAATGCTCCGTACCCGCGACCGGATGACCGGGAACCAGATGGACCCCGTCCGGCAGATGCGGGGCAACATCGCGGATGACGCACTGCTTGACCGAGCCGACGTCGGTGACGATGCACTCAGGGCTTAGCGCCGGCGCCATCGCCCGCGCGACCGCACCGTAGGCGCCGAGCGGCGTGCACAAGATGACCAAGTCCGCGCCCTCGACGACCTGGCGCGGATCGGTGGTGGTGCTGTCGGCGATCCCGAGCTGGCGGGCCGTATCAAGGGTCGCGTGCGTGCGCGCGCAGACGGCGATGTGATCGGCCAGGCCGTCGCGGCGAACGACGCGGGCCAGCGACGAGCCGATCAGGCCGATGCCGATCAGCGCGATTTTCTGGAAATGGGGCGTCGGCACGGCCTCGCTCATCTGCCCAGACCCCGGAAGGCCTTGAGCGCATCGACGACCGCGGCGAGTTCGTCGTCCCGGCCGATGGTGATCCGCAGCGCTTCCGGCAGCAGGTAGCTCGCCATCCGGCGGACGATGATGCCGCGGCTCTTGAGGAACGCATCGGCGGCGTCGGCGGCCCTCGGCTCCGAAAAGCGCGCGAGGACGAAGTTGGCGAAGCTGTCGGCGACATCGAGGCCGAGGTCGCGGAGTTGTCCGCTCAGCCAGAGACGCCAACGCGCGTTGTGGGTCTGGGACCGCGCGACGAAATCTTGATCGGCAAGCGCCGCGACTCCGGCGGTTTGGGCCGGCGTCGAGACGTTGAATGGATTGCGGCTGCGGTTGAGGACATCGGCGATGGCCGGCGGGCAATACGCCCAACCGAGGCGCAGGCCGCCCAGGCCATAGATCTTCGAGAACGTTCGGGTGACGACGACGTTGGCGCCGGCGTCGACCAGTTCGAAGCCGCTGGTGTAGTCGCCGCGGTCGATGTACTCGGCGTAGGCCGCGTCGATGACGAGCAGAATGTCATCGCGCAGCCCGGCGCGCAGGTGCGCGAGTTCCCCCGCGGGAACGTAGGTCCCGGTCGGATTGTTGGGATTGGCGAGGAAGACGATCCGGGTGTTCGCGTTGACGCCTTCGAGGATCGCGCCGACATCGGCGGTTAGCCGGGTCTCGGCCACCGAGCGCGGTGTCGCGCCGGCCGCCGTCGCGGCGATCGGGTACATCAAAAAGCCGTGGCGGGTGTGGATCACCTCGTCGCCGGGACCAGCGTAGGCGCGGCACAACAACCCGAGCAGTTCGTCGGAGCCGGCGCCGCAGACGATTCGCGCCGGGTCCAGCCGGTGCAGATCGCCAAGCGCTCGGCGCAGGGCAACGCAACCGCCGTCGGGGTAGCGGTGGATGTCGCCCGCTGCCGCGCGCAACGCGGCGACCGCCGCTGGGCTAGGGCCTAAAGCGCTCTCGTTGGAGGCAAGCTTGATGATCCGCTCGACCCCGGGAATTGCCGACTCGCCGCCGACGTAGGGCTCGATGTCGAGAATGCCGGGACGCGGCGTCAGCGCGACGGTCATGACGCGCGTGAGCCCGGCTCGCCCGGCTTGGCCACCTGGCCCGCCGCATTGGCCGCGCTACCGGCCGGCTCGCCAAGCTCGTCAAGCCCGAGCGGCTGGGCATATCCGCCGAGGATGATGAGCCGGTTGAGCGGCTTGCCCATGGTCTCGCGAACGCTCTTAAGCCGGCCGTCGTCGGCGTCGATGAAACCATCGACCTCGGCGAGGTACAGCCAGGAGACCGGCGGCTCCTTCTGGCGCCACTGAGCGGTAAAGACGGGCGCCAGACCGGCGGCGGTCAGGGCGGCGACATACTGGCCCAAGTTGGTGCCGTCCTCGACATCGGCCGCGAGGTAGGTCCGGTCACGACCGGTGGGCCTGAGCCCGACGGGACAGATGACCAGCGCCTGGAGATCGCCGCCCCGGCCGTTACCGGGGCCGGCGAACGGCAGCCGGGCGATGATGCGCGGCGTCTCGGGCTGGCTGGTGACGATGTGCCGCCACCATGGATCGTCGTCGTCGTTACCGCGCGGCAGCGGCAGAACGCCGACAATGGCCTCGCGGCGGCGGACCGTCTCGATCACCGAACGCACCGAGGTGTGGCGGCTCATGGGCGTGAACCCGCCGTATTGGTCGCGCGCCAGATCCCAATAGCCGGGAGTGTCTTCGGGCAGGTAGGCGGCGACCGAAAACGGGCCTTCGAACGACAGCGTCGCGTTGATCAGCTGCCGCCAGATCGCCACTAGCTCGCGCTTCGGAAAGGCGCCGCGATGCCGGTCGACGATCCGGTAGATGATATCGGCCTCGCGCGACGGCTGAATCTTGATTGGCAAGTCGTGCTTGATCACACGCACCTGCTCGACCAGTTCTGTACGGCGGACAATCAGATCGTGTATGGCGTCGTCGATGGCGTCGATTTGCGCCCGCACGGACGCGAGGTCTTGGTCCAGGCTCATGGTGTTTCCGGAAGCATTTGGATATGGCACCCGCGTGTATGGTTTCGCGGGCGGTCTAGTGATAATGCTACAGGGTCTTCAAAGCAAAGAGAGTTTGACCGTGGCGGCTGCGCGCACCCCGCGCGTGCTTTTGCCGCGAAACTGGGTTCAGCATGTATCGCCGATGATCAAGCCTGGTGGTTTCGTCGTTTTCGCCGCCGACTCCAAGGCCGGTTCGAGCGTCCGCTGTGTCGGACGCCAGGGTCGCTGATTTTTCCGCTCAGCGGGTCATTCTCGGCCGCGAACGCGCGCTCAAGCTCGACAGCGGCTACGAGCTGCGCGATTTCCCGCTCGCCTATCAAACCTACGGCGCGCTCGACGCCGGCGGTCCAACGCGATCCTGGTCTGCCATGCGCTGACCGGCGACCAGTTCGCCGCCGAGCCCCATCCGCGTCACCGGCAAGGACGGCTGGTGGGACATCATGATCGGGCCGGGCAAGCCGCTCGACACCGATCGCTACTTCATCATCTGCACCAATGTCCTCGGCGGCTGCATGGGCTCGGCCGGCCCGAGCGAGATCAACCCGGCGACGGGCGAGCCGTGGGGCCTGTCGTTTCCGGTGATCACCATCGCCGACATGGTCCGCGCCCAGGCGATGCTGCTCGACCACCTCGGCATCGACCAGCTGTTCGCGGTCATCGGCGGCTCGATGGGCGGCATGCAGGTGCTCGAATGGGCGTCGCTCTATCCCGAGCGCGTGTTCGCGGCCATCCCGGTCGCCACCGCCGCGCACCACACCGCCCAGAACATCGCCTTTCACGAGGTCGGCCGCCAGGCGATCATGGCCGATCCGGACTGGATGGGCGGCGAGTACTGGCGCCACGGCAAGCAGACCCGCACCGCGGTCTCGCCGTCGCGCGGATGGCGGCGCACATCACCTACCTGTCGGAGCCCAAGCTGCACGAGAAGTTCGGCCGCCGGCTGCAGGACCGCGCGATGGTCACCTACGGCTTCGACGCCGACTTCCAGGTCGAGAGCTACCTGCGCCACCAGGGCATCAGCTTCGTCGAGCGGTTCGACGCCAACTCGTACCTCTACATCACCCGGGCGATGGACTACTTCGACATGGCCGAGCGTCACGGCGGTGTGCTGGCCAACGCCTTCCGCGAGACCAAGGTGCGCTTCTGCGTGCTGTCGTTCACCAGCGATTGGCTTTATCCGACGGTCGCAGAGCCGACGCATCGTCCACGCGCTGAACGCGGTCGCGGCCAACGTCAGCTTCGCCGAGATCGTCTCCAACGCCGGCCATGACGCTTTTCTCGTCGATGAGCCCGAGTTCCACCGGGTATTGCGCGGTTTCCTCGTTGGCGCCGCGCAGCACCGCGGCCTGCCGTCGCGGCCGTGCGGGTGAACTCGGGTTCATGAATCGCTTGTGGATTTCTGGCCGATGGACATGAGCTCAGTCCGCGCGGAGCTCGATCCGCACCGACCTTCAGGTCATCGCCGACCTGATCGAGCCGGGATCGCGGGTGCTCGACGTCGGCTGCGGCGACGGCGTCCTGCTCGACTACCTGGTCAGCTTCAAGAGCGTCGACGGCCGTGGCATCGAGCTCGGCAGCGATGGCGTCAATGCCTGCGTCAGCGCCGGCCTGTCGGTCATCCAGGGCGACGCCGAGACCGACCTGGTCGATTATCCCGACGGCTCGTTCGACTACATCGTGCTCAGCCAGACCCTCCAGGCGATGCGCTCGCCCAAGGCCACGCTCGAACAGCTCACCGCGGATCGGCCGGCGCGCGATCGTCTCGCTGCCCAACTTCGCCTTTTGGAGGCATCGCTGGCACTTGCTGGTCAAGGGGCGGATGCCGATGAGCGACGCCCTGCCGCACCACTGGTGCGAAACCCCGAACATCCACCTCTGCTCCATTCGCGATTTCGTCTCGCTCTGCGACGATGCTCGCGATCGCCATCGAACGCGGCTTCGTCCTCGACAGTAGCGGCGCTCCGCGCCCCATCCGCGGCAGCCTGTTCGGCGCCAATCTCTTCGGCCAACAGGCGGTATTCCTGTTGCGGCGAGCGGCGTGAGTTCTCATGTGGCCGGATTTGAAGGGTCGAAGCCGACGTTTTCGCAAAGCGCAACCTGCCGGTCCGGCTTTGTCCAAGCCGCGTGAACATCCTAAAGTCGGCTCGAATGGGCAGGGCGTCAGCCTCACGTATCCTCAGACAGCGCCGCTGCTCTCGCCGCGCTTTTCGCCGGGCTGCGGGCGGCGTTTATGCCATGAGAGCGGGGACTAATGGCCGGCCGCCTTCGCATCGCGCGTCTTGATCCGACGCCTTATCGGCCGTTAGGCGACGCGCCGCCGGACGCGGCCCTGCATGGCCGGCTCGATGCCCTGCTCCGCCGCCATTTGCCTGGGATCACCGCGTCGATCTTGGCGCGGCCGGTGCCGAGCGCCGACGGTCGCGTCGTTGAGTGGTATTCGGATCTGGCCGGCCAGCCGGTGGCTGTGGATGCGCTTTCGGGTCCGGCGCAAACCGAGGTCCGGACGCTGCTCGCGGACCGTTTGGCCTCGATCGAGGCATTGGCGGGACGCCTGAGCGGGTCCGACCCGGCGCTGGCCGAGCAACTGCGCCAGGCGACGATCTTCCCCGGCGAAGAGACGGTGTATGCGGTGGGCGGCCAGCCGGTGATCACGTTCTGGGGCCACCGCTCGGCCTCGGCGCCGCCGCCGCCGGTTGCCGCGGTTCCGCCGGCGCCCGACGCGATCGCGGCCTCGGCGGGCGAACTGGTGCCGCCCGTCCGGCGTCGCTGGTGGTTTTGGCTGGGGCTGTTGGCGGGGTTGCTCGCGCTTGCCCTGCTCGGCGCCGCCCTGTTCGGCTACGGCGGTCTGCGCTGGCCGCCTTGGGGTCCCGATTACGCCAAACAATTGCAGGCGGCGCAATCAGAAGGAGACGCGCTCGGCCGCCGCCTCGACCAGCTCGAAGCGGACCTGCGGGCGGACCTCGCGCGGTGCGCCGCCGAGCGCGCCCTGAAGCTCGGTCGCGACGAAGAAGACCGGCTGCGGGCGCTGCTGGCGGACGCCGAGACCCGATTATCGGACGAGTTGGCAACCTGCCCATTGCGACGCCAGCTCGGTGATGCCGCCAAAGAGGGCGCGCAGCTGCAACGCCGCGCGGACGATCTGGCCGGCGCGTTGAAGGCGAAGCTCGAGGCGTGCCGGCGCAAGGAACAGGAGGCCGCAAGGAAGGCCGAGGCCGACCGCAAGGCTTCGGAGAAGAAGACCAAAGCGAAGAACGCTGTGCCGGCCGCGCCCGCATCTCCCGGCGAGACGTCTCCCTCGACCCAACCCGAACAGTCCGCGCTGCCGCCCTGCCCCGGCGCGCGGACACCCGAACAGGCGCCGGATGTCGCCATGGTCCTTGACGTTTCCGGAAGCATGGGTTTCCCGGCGAGCGCCACGACCGCCGAAATTCAGAAGCAACTCAGTTCGCTCGGTGGCGTCATGCAGCTGGGCGCGATGCTTCTCGGCCGGGCGGCCGGACCGTCGCGGCTCGACCTCGCCAAGAAGGGCGTGACCAGTGTTGTGCGAAGCCTACCCGACGATGTCGATGTCGGCCTTGTCACCCTGCAGCGCTGCCCGCAAGCGAATGTCCACGGTTTCTACAGTAGCGCGCAAAGGCCAACCTTGTACGCCAAGGTGGCCGGTCTCGGCCCCATGCAAGGCACACCCTTGGCGCAAGGGCTTGTCGAAGCCGGAAAACTGATCGATGGCGTTCATGCACCGGCGGTGATCGTGGTGATTTCAGACGGCGAGGATAGCTGCGGCGGCGACCCTTGCGCCGCCGCGAGGCAGATGGCCAAGGCCAAACCGAAGTTGAAGATCAATGTCGTCGATATTACCGGGAGTGGCGCCGCCAACTGCCTGGCCGCCATTACCGGCGGCAAGGTGCTTAAACCAGACGATGGTCTTTCCTTCGAAAAGACGATAAGACAAGCGGCACAAGAGGCATTGAAACCCTCTCACTGCCCATAGTCTTGGGAGTGGGAACGGGGTCAGCCGCGGGAGGAACCGCAATGGCGGGGGCACTGCTCCGTTCGGGAAGCTTGACCGAATTCTATCCGTTAGGAGCCGTTGGCAAGCCGGTGTACAGCGCCGCCAGCCAATTGCGCGCAGCCATTCGTAGGCGAACGGACGCGGCAACAGCCGATATATTGGCGGTCCCGAAGCAGAACGATACGGGCGATATCATCGATTGGTATGCTCCCGTCGAGGGTAACATCGTGCCGTGGGCGGCGGCCACGCCGGAAGAACGCATCGACGCCAAACACTCCCTGGAGGCGGCTCGAAAAAAGCTGAATGAACTCAGCGGGAGACTTCTCGCCGAGGACCAGGAGAACAGAAGCAGCGCCGAGCTTCAGGTTTTTGGCAAGCTCCTGGCTCAGGCAACGCAGATTCCCGGCGACGAGCACATTTATCTGGTCGATGGCCGGCCGGTCATCACGTTCTGGGGCTTTCATCCCCTGGACGCCCCTCCCGGCCATGACGTGATCGGCAATCTGCTTGTCGACGACTCTCTGGCGCCGGCGGTCTCCGGCGCGCCAGGCATCGCCGCGGTCGCGGTCCCTATTGGCGACGCGGCCGCGCCGGCGGCGGCAGCGATCCCGATCGCGGCGGTCGTCACGCGTCGGGCGTGGTGGTGGCGGTGGCTTTGGTTGCTGCTGCTCTTGCCATTGCTGTTTTTCCTGCTGATCGGTTTGAAGTCATGCGGCATCAGGGTGCCGCTGGGCGGCTGGTTGCCATCCTTCGCCACGGGTTCGCCCATACCGGCCGTCCCGGCGGGGCACGACCCCGTGCTCGATTCCTTCGGCAAACCGGTGCTCGATCCCGCCGGCCGGCCGGTGTGGCTCGGCCCGGACGGCCGGCAGGTTGTCTACGGTCCGGACGGCGAAGCGACATACGTGGATGCGCGTGGCCAACCGCTGACGCCGCAGCCGCCGGATCAAGCTGCCGATCAGCCCAAGGATCAGACCGGGGCGCCTGGATCAGCCAATGGTTCCGACCAGAACAAGGCGCCCGACCCGTTACAGAAGCCCGATAAGGCGGACGCGGCCGATCCCACCAAAGCACCCGATGCCGCGAAAGCGCCCGATCCGACCGCGGCGCCGGAGTCCATGCCGAGCGTGAGCCAACGGCCCGATGCGGCCGAGGCAACCGGTGCGCCCTTAACCATTCCGGAAAGCTCCGCGCGCGACGGCGATACGAGCTTCCTCGACGGCGGCTGGCGATCGAACACCGGCCTTCAGGACAACTCCGGAAATCCGCTCAAGCTCGGCTACGACTTCAAGGGCGGCGAGGGCGCCGTCACCATGCATCGATCGGTGGGCAGCCAGAAGCAGACCTGTACCGGGCCGGCCAAGTCCGCTCATGCAGGACGGTCGATTGGTCATCACCCAGGGCAACATACGGTGCCCGGATAACACGACATTCAGCGCGCCAAGGGTGGTTTGCAAAATGGGCGCGGGCGGCAGTGCCGACTGTGTAGGGGTAAACGAAGATGGCAGTACATTCCCTGTCGAGCATAACCCGCTGACAACCGGGAATGTGCCGCCACTAGGGGACAGTCCAAATGCTTGCTGAGCTGGTCAGGTTTTCCGAACGGGCGGCGCTGATTATGCGCACCGGGATCCAGTTCATGGACTTCGGCCTTACTCTTGATCTGCGCAAGGAGCCGCCCGGCGAGTTCATCGTTCAGTCCAGCCAACGCTCACTTGCCCGGCTCGAATACGACGACCGCGCCGACCGCTTTGTTCATCCCGGAAACCCTACCGTCGGCGTCAAGGCCCAAGTACAGCGTGCCGGTCGAAGACTCGTTCAAGCTGTTGCACGACTGCTGGCTGCCGCTGCCCTACTTGCGCGCCGGCCGGCAGCGGCAATTCGCCGAGGGGCCGACAACCTGGGCGCGAGGCCGGGTGGTCGCGCTTGCCCCTGGTGCGGACCTGCACGGCAACACTCATCGCCTGACCATCGCGTTCGACACCAATGTCTTCCGCGAGATCAGGGATCTCGACTACCTCGCGCCGACTCTCGCGGATATTCAGGCCGGTTCGGCGTTCCAGTTGGCTCACCGGGCGAACGAAATGGGGTGGTTTTCGGAAGTCCCCTGGATCTCCGAATGGATCCGCGAGGTCTTCGCCGACCAGGCGCCGAAACGGCTTGGACTGCCCATCGAGGACGTCGAGGACGAACTCGAGATTCACAGCCACCACGCCCACTATCTCAACTGGTTGGCGATCATCGCCGAAAAGGCGCGTTTGCCGGAGGTCGTGATCCGCTCCAACGCCCCGGACGATGTGATGAACCCCATTCCGGTCGACCTGGTGCTCGACGTTGGCAACTCGCGCACCTGCGGCATTCTCGTCGAGGAGCATCCGAAGCAGGGTCATGGGCTGACAGAACCGCTACGAACTGGCGCTACGCGATCTCTCCCTGCCGCAGCGTGTTTACGCCGAGCCTTTCGAAAGCCGCATCGAGTTCGCCCAGGTCGTTCTCGGGAAGGAACATCTCGCCTGTCAGAGCGGCCGCAACGACGCATTCGTCTGGCCGACGATCGCGCGGGTCGGTCCCGAGGCGGCGCGGCTGGCCAACCAGCGTCGCGGAACCGAAGGCTCGACCGGCCTTTCCAGTCCCAAGCGCTACCTGTGGGACGAGGACCGCTACCAGGCCGGCTGGCGTTTCAACGTGTCGCTCAGCCGCGACGACATCGAACCGCACGCAACGGGAGCGCCATTCTCGAACCTCATCAACGACGAGGGCAACGCGCTCTATACCTTGACCGAAGACGAGCGGATGCCGGTGTTCATGCCGCATTACTCGCGCAGTTCGATGATGACGTTCATGATGGCCGAGGTCCTGACCCAGGCGCTGGTGCAGATCAACAGCCCGGCGCAGCGGCTCAAGCAGGGCGACCCGGAGAAGCCGCGGCATCTGCGTTCGATCATTCTGACCGTGCCGCCGTCCATGCCCAAACCGGAACGCGACATCTTCGTCGACCGGATGGAACAAGCCATGGCGCTGGTTTGGAAGGCGCTCGGCTGCCACGGCGAGGACGATCCCATGGACGATGAGGGCCGGCAGTCGGCGTGGCCGCCGTTTCCCGTCGTGCATACCGACTGGGACGAAGCGACCTGCGCGCAGGTCGTTTATTTGTACAGCGAGTGCCAGGAGCACTTCGGCGGCCGGCCGGAGGACTTCTTCCGGGTGTTGCGCCGGCCGCGCCTCGAGTCCGATGAAAAGCGGGTGACGATCGCATCGATCGACATTGGCGGCGGCACGAGCGATTTGGTGGTCACCGACTATTGTCTCGACGAAGGCCAGGGCGCCAACGTCTACATCCGGCCCGAACAGCGTTTCCGCGACGGGTTCAAGATGGCCGGCGACGATCTTCTCCTGGAGGTGGTTCAGAAACTGGTGGTGCCGGCGATCGAGGACGCGCTTCGCGAATTCGGCATGAACGATCCCGCTCCGCTCCTCTCCAGGCTGATCGGTTCGGAACCAATTCCGGTCCAGGAGAGCGCCCTGCGCCAGCAACTGGCGCTTGCAGATCCTCTATCCGCTGGGCGTGCGTATCCTCAAGGAATACGAGCAGTATAATCCGGTCGCGCGGTCCGAAGTGCACACCAGACCGATCAGCGAGCTGCTCGACGGTTACGACGCGCCGTCGGACGCCGTGCGTCGCTATTTCGCGACCGGCGTCCGCCAGGTCCTGCCCGAGAAGGAAGACTTCGACCTGCTGGGCGTGCCTTTGACGGTCGATCTATACCGGATCCACTGCTTCTTTCTCGAAGACGAGTTCGAGATCTGCAAAACCGTTCAGGCACTCTGTGAGATCGTCTACCTCTACAATTGCGATGTGCTCTTGCTGAGCGGCCGACCATCGCTGCCTGCCCGGCATTCAGGCCCTCTTTCGAACCCTCCTGGCGCTCCCGCCGGACCGGATCATCGCGCTCCACGGGTATCGCGCGGGAACCTGGTATCCGTTCCATAAGGATGGCCGGATCGACGATCCAAAGACCACCGCGGCTGTCGGCGCGATGGTCTGCAAGGTCGGCGGCGAACGGCGGATACCGAACTTCAACTTTCTCGCCAACGCCTTCACGGCGTATTCGACGGTCAAATTTATCGGCCTGATGGATCAGAACATGGTCATCAAGCAGGAGGACGTCTATTTTCGCGACGTTTGCCTCGACGATCCGGATTACGAGTTGCCGGAAGACGCGTTCGAGGTCCGCGCACGAATGGTTCTCGGCTTTCGCCAGATCGACAGTGAGCGCTGGCCGGCAAGCTCTCTTTATGTTCTCGACTTCGAGAAAAGAGCCAAGGAAGCGCTGGCCAAGGCCGATCGCGGCGAACCCGCGGTCCTGCAGGTCCGGCTCAAGAAGGATCGCCGCGCGGCGGGCCGAGCGCTTCGAGATCGCCGGAGTAACATCCGAGCAGAATATCTCGATCAGCCCGCGCGACATTACCCTGAAGCTGAACACACTCAACTCCGTCGGGATGGGCGAGACAAGCTACTGGCTCGACACCGGCAGCGTCATCCGATGAGTGGGGGTGTTTCTTGAGCGCCACGCCAGACGGTCTCAGTAGCCGCTGCGCCGAGATCGTCGCCGGTTCAGGCCAGGCGATCGAGTGGATCGGCGATGTGCGCAAAACCGCTCGCCGGCTGGACAACGATGCCGACGGCCTGATCGAGGAACTCCGGCGCTCGCGCAATCTGTGTCGGCGGCTGGAGACGGCCGCCCAGCGACCGCTTTCCATCGGTGTGTTCGGCATGAGCCAAGCGGGAAAGTCGTATCTCATCGCCACGCTCGCGCGCGGCGCCAACGACCGATTGCAGACCATGCTCGACGGCGAGCGTTTGGACTTCATCGATCACATCAATCCGCCGGGCGGCGGCAAGGAAGCGACCGGCCTAGTCACGCGCTTCACCCGCCAGGCGAGTGAACCGCCCAAAGGCTATCCGATAGAACTCGCGCTCTTTTCCGAGGCCGACGTCGTCAAGATTCTCGGCAACAGTTACTTCAACGACTTCGATCGAGAGAAGGTCAACTTCAACACCGAGCCGGAACACGTGCGCCAGCACTTGGCGGCGCTGGAAAAACAGCGCCAGCCGCAGCCAACCGGCGGCCTCGACGAAGACGACATGGTCGACCTGCTCGACTATTTCCAAAAGCGCTTCGGCAAGTCGATGGAACCGCTGAAGGCCGACTTCTGGCCGGCCGTGGTCGACCTCGCGCCGCGCTTGCCGGCGCAGGCGCGCGGCAAGCTGTTGTCGATCCTGTGGGGCGAAGACAATGCCTCGCTGACGGAGATCTACGTCCGGCTCCGCGATGCGCTTGCCAAGTTGGGCGGGGCGCGGACGGTCTACGTTCCGCTGACGGCGCTAGTGCGCGCGGCGCGGGACAGATACGAATGGTCGCCGGACAGCATTCTGAACGTCGATGTCCTCGATCGGTTGGGCAGGGACGAGGCCGACCCGCTGAGGGTCCTGCCGGTTGTCGATGGCGCGGTCATGCCCGAGTCCGCGATTGCGCGTTCGCTCCTCGCGGCATTGACCGCGGAAATCAAATTCGTGCTCGCCGATCCGCCGGTCGCGACAATGCTTGAGTCGGTCGATCTGCTCGACTTTCCCGGCTATCGCGGCAGGCTGTCGATCGCCAATCTCGACGATATCCGCAAGGATCCGAAGCTCGCCGATACCAATCCAGTGGCGCAATTGCTGTTGCGCGGCAAGGTCGGTTATCTGTTCGAACGCTACACCGATGATCAGGAGATGAACATCTTGATCATGTGCACCCGCTGCGACATCCAGATCGAGATCACGACGCTCAAGCCGGTCCTCGACAGCTGGGTTCACTCAACCCAGGGCGAAACTCCGCCGGACCGGGCGGCGCGCCCGCCTGGCCTGGTCTGGGTCATCACACAGGTTGACAAGCGGTTGACGCCGGTTCCGGGCCAGTCGGATACGACGCTGAACCAGCTCTGGGGCAGCATGATCCATATCACGCTTCTTGAGCGGTTCGGTCAGTGCGAGTGGCTGCAGGAGTGGTCTCCGGGCCGGCCCTTCGACAATCTCTTCTTGATGCGCAAGCCCGGCATGATGAGCGCGGTTATCGATACCATTGAAACCGAAGACGGCGTCGAGGAGCATGACGTCCGGCCGGGCGAAGGCGAGCGGCTCGCCCGCCAGCGCGCCATTTTCGTCGAAAATGACAACATCGGCGCGCACGTCCGCGAGCCCGGGGAAGCGTGGGACGCCGTCCTTAAGCCGAACGACGGGGGGATGGAGAGGCTGGCGGCGTACTTGAGCAAGGCCTCGCCAGAAGGAGATCAAGCTCAACCGGATCGGCGAGCAGGTGCAGCAGATCACGGAGAAGATCGCCGAGCACAGGCTCGGACAGTATTTCTTCGCCGAGGGCGCCGGCGAGGTGGAAAAGAAAAAGAAGATCGTGGAAACCGTCGTGACCTGCATCGAGGACCATCTCGAACTCGTTCGGCGAGCTGCTGGTCAGCCTCCAACCGGGCTCCGAGCAGTTGCGGCGCCTTTATCTCCGCGCCGACTCGGCCTCCTCCGGTGAGGCCGAGGGCGGCGGCGAGGCGACCGACGCGCGCCGCGAGACGGCCCGGCCTGGTGCGCCTGCCGCGAGCGAAAACGGCTGAGGCGTTAGCCAAGCCGGCGGTCACCGGCCGCGCCTGGACGTTCGCCAAGGCGGTGCTGCGCGAATGGTTCAAGCAGATGCGCGACCTGCCGGACAATCTGGAAATGCAGCGCTTTCTGGGCCTGCCCGCGGACGTGTTGCAGGCCCTGACGGACGAGCTGATCACCGCCTCCGATCGCCACAGGATTGAAGAGCAGCTGATCGAGGTGCTACGCGTTCTGGAGGAGAAGCGTTCGACCACGCGCATGGGGATCGTCGACCAACAGGTCCTGCTGGCCCGCAACGTGATCAACGACTTTGTCGATTTTCTCGGTGTCGGCACGATGCCGTTGGATGAACGACCGCGCTCGCCGGTGGACGATCGGAAGATCTTCGAGCCGCCGGCGCCGATACCGCGCGGTGTGCTGCCGGCGCTGCCGGCCGATGAAATACTCTACTCGGGGATGTACGTGCTCGACTGGCTGGAGGCGTTCCGCATGCTCACCATCGGAAACGTCGGGCACTCCGCCGGCCGGGAAATCACGCCGGAGCAGAACGAACGTCTCGGCCACATTTTGAACGTGGTCCGTGGCGCCTCGGCCGTGGCGGCGCCAGCGTAACAAGGAGGAAAGGCGTGGCAGTCAAGACCGAGCTCAGTGCCGACGATGAGAAAGGAGCCGGCTACGGACAGCTCAGGATTTCCGGTCTTGGCCAGACGAGCGGGCCGATCGACTTCTCACTGAGGCGCAACCAGGGCAACCAACCTTTTCTCGGCAACGGCCGAATGTGGCAGGCGACGGAAGCCTGGCACGCGGCGGGTGACGTCATCGCCGATGGCGACACATTGGTGATCCCCGTCGGTCCCGAATTTGTCGATCCGATTGTCGGCCAGCCAACCAACGTCGCCTACCAGCTCACGATCGCGGCCGGCACCTCGAAGAAGGTCAGCTCGTTGAACGTCCGCCAGCCACTGTTCGGCTCGGGCGCGGCGGCGCCCGATGAATCGGCGGCGATTGAGCAGCAGCGGCGCGATGACGAGGCCCGCCGCGCCGCAGAGGACGAAAAACGGCGCCTGCGAGAGGCGGAAGAGGAGGAGGCGCGTCGCCACGCCGCCGAGCAGGAAGCGGCGCGGCGGGCGGCGGCCGATGCCGAGGCGCGACAGCTTAGCGAGCAACAGGATCGGCCAATTGCCGAGCCGGAGACGCGGCCGAGCCCATCACCGGCCGGAACAAAGAAGCGCTGGCCGATGATTGCCGCGATTGTCGCGCTTTTGGCGCTGGTGGGCGGCGGCGCCGGAGCCTGGTTCGGCTGCCTGATCCCGGGCTTCGGGTCGGCCGCCTGCAAGATAGATGGCTCCTCGCCCGCGCCGCCGGACGCCAGTGATAGCAAACCCGATGCGTCCAGGGACGGCGAACCCTCCTGCGCCGGTCTTTCGGACGGGGCGGCCTGCTTTCGGGTCGCGCAAAAGGCTCTCGAGCAGAAAAAGCTCGAACCGGCGCGCCAACTTTTTCAGCAGGCGGCGTCTCTCGGCTCGATTGAAGCCAATCTGGCCGTGGCCCGGATGTATGATCCGGAGACTTGGTCGGCGGAGGCCAGCCCGGTCGAAAAGCCCAGCTGGGAGACCGCGGTCTTCTGGTACGAAAAGGCTGCGCGCCAGGGCGACGTCGCGGCGCAGGTCGGTGGCGGGAAGCTCCTTTGCAAGAACGCGATAACCGACTTCGAGAAAAGTCAGGGCCGCACTCTTCTCGAGCAGGCCGCGAAGACCGGAAATGCCGAAGCGAAAGCCCTTGTGGCGGACTGCAAATGAGGACCGACGACCGGACCGCAAAGACGGTCATTCGCCTTTGGTTTGTCCTCGCCGCGTGCCTTGCGGCTTTCAGCGCATTCATCAGCGCATTCGGCGTTGACGCAGCGGCACCCGCGCTGGCGCGGGATCGAGCGCCGATCCTGATGGAGGGCAAGAAGTCGCTCTACCAACGGGTCCTGACTCGGCCCGGCGCGCAACTGGTCGCCAAACCGGGCGAGGCCACCGGCAAGGCGGTGCCCGCCTTCTCGCAATATTATGTCTACGAGCGCAAATCCGATGCGGGAAAGGAATGGCTGGAAGTCGGCACCGGGAGCCGGGGCAAGACCGACGGCTGGATCAATGCCGAGACCACGCTGCCTTGGAAGCAGCAGATGGCGCTCGCCTTCACCAATCCGGCCGGCAGAGACCGGACCCTTATGTTCGCCAAGCGCGACGATGTTTTAGCCCTTCTCAAGGCGCCCGACCCGGCCGCCGCCGTCGCGCCGATCCGCAAGGCTGTCGAAGCCGGTCCGCCGGGCGATCCGAAGGTGATCTCGATCGAACCGGCAACTCATGTCGACATCCGCGAAAAGTTCTATCTGCTGCCGATCCTTGAAGCCAAGGAGGAAGACTCGGGCAAGGGCTACAAGGTGCGCGTCCTTGAGATTGCCTCGGTCACTGCGAAAGATGACACGAAGAAGACACCGGATGCGCCCTCGCCGGAAACAGTGGCCGCGGCGATCAAGACCTTCTCCGCGGCCGTCGTTTTCGTTATCAACTCGACGATCTCAATGGGCCCCTACATCGAACGCACGCGCGATGCGGTCAAGAGGGTCTACGAAGCCGTCGAAGCGGCCGGCCTGCAAAAACAGGTCCGTTTCGGGCTGGTTGCGTTCCGTTCCTCCACCAAGGCGGCGCCCAAGCTGGAATATGTCGCGAAAATCTATGCCGATCCCGGTGAGGTCAAGGACGGCAAGGATTTCCTCGCCCGGGTCCAGGACCTGAACGCGGCCACCGTGTCCAGCGCCAAGTTCAACGAAGATCCCTACGCCGGCGTCATGGAAGCGGTGAGAAAAATCGACTGGGATCAGTTCGGCGGCCGTTACATCGTTCTGATTTCGGACGCCGGGGCGATCGAAGGGGGTGACCCGTTGTCGTCCACCGGCTTTGATGCCCAGCAGGTCCGCCTTGAGCTGGAACAGCGGGGCATAGCGCTCTACGCGCTGCACCTGCGGACGCCCGAGGGCAAGCGCAACCATTCCGCCGCGGAACGCCAATATACAGACCTTTCGACCAACGCGGTCATCGGGAGAGCCAATTATGTCCCGGTCGAGGCGGGGTCCGTCGAGCGCTTCGGCGCTATCGTCGACGGGGTGGCGAAAGACATCGTTGCCCTCGTCAAGGGGGCCTCGAAGGGAGACCTCGTTCCGGGCAGCGCGCGCACCGCTGCGAAACGCGAAGGCCCGGGCAAGGCGCCATCGGCCAAGGCCTCCCCGGAGGAAATCGACGCGCGTATGGCCGAGGATACAGCGCTTCTCGGCCGGGCGATGCAACTGGCATACCTCGGCCGCGTGCTCGGGACCGAGGCACCCCCCTTGTTCAAGGCATGGCTCAGTGACCGGGACTTTGCCCAGCCCGAAAAGGCCACCACCGACGTGCGTGTCCTTCTGACCAAGAACCAGCTCAGCGACATGGCTCAGGTGGTCGAGGGCGTTCTCGACGCCGGCGAACAATCGCAACAAACGAGCAGCGCCGATTTCTTCGACCTCATCCGCTCGGCGGCGGCCCATATCGCGCGCGATCCGGAGGCACTGAAGGATCCGAAAGCGGCCAGGCTCGGCGAGCTCGGCCTGTTGGGCGAGTATCTGGACGACCTGCCCTACCAGAGCGACGTCGCCAGCCTGAGCCGTGACGACTGGGTTTCATGGAGCCTGTCGCAGCAGGAAGAGCTGTTGGACAAGCTCCGCCGCAAGCTGCGCCTTTATCGGGTTTACAGCGAAGATGAAGCCCGATGGGTGGCTTTGGCGCCGGATGCCGATGCGGGCGACAAGGTTTATCCGGTACCCCTAGAGGCGTTGCCGTGAGCGATGTCGAAAACGATGCCGACATTGTCCTGTCGTTAAAAGGAGTCACGCGCCAGCGCGGAAGCGGCTCGGACGGGTTTCGCCTCGATGTACCGAGCCTGGAAGTTTGCCGGGGTGAATGTATCGCCATAACCGGGCCCAGCGGCTGCGGGAAAAGCACGCTCCTCGATCTTCTCGGGCTTGTCTTACATCCAGACGAATGTAACTCATTCGCGCTGAAAACCCGCGAGGGGGATACGCTTGACATCGCGGAGCTATGGCGGCGCGATGACCGCGACGAGCTGGCTCGGACGCGCGCGCGCCACATCGGTTACGTGCTGCAGACCGGCGGGTTACTGCCGTTCCTGAGGGCGCGCGAGAATATCCAACTCTCTCGCGCGCTGCTCGGCCTCGGCGACGACGACGGCCTGGTCGATCGCCTGGCGGAAGATCTCAAGGTCGCTCATCTGCTGAACAAGAAGCCAAAGGCGCTGTCAATTGGAGAGCGACAGCGGGTGGCGATCGCGCGTGCCCTCGCCCACGGCCCCGCGTTTCTCCTGGCCGACGAGCCCACGGCGGCGCTCGATCCCGGTCAGGCCCGCCACGTGATGGGACTGCTGCTCAGCCTCATTTGCCGTTTTCGGATAACCGCGATTATCGTGAGCCACGACTGGGAGCTGGTGCGCTCCTTGGGCCTGCGCGAGATGAGCGCCATCGAGGTCCAGAACGAGCCCGTCGCGGTCACCCGCTTCAGCGGCTGAGAGCCATGGCCATGACGAGCGGGCCGACGCGATCGCGGCAATGGCGCCAGGCCTGCGTGCTGGCGTGGCGCGATTTCGTCCACGAATGGAAGGTGTCGTTATGCCTGGTGCTGGCGCTGGCGGCGGTTTTGACTCCGCTGCTAGTACTGTTTGGGCTCAAGTCGGGGATCGTGACGACAATGCGCGAACGGCTCAGGGCCGATCCGCGCAATATCGAGATTGTCCTGCGTGGCCACTACCGGCTCGAGCCGCAGTGGTTCGAGCAGCTCGCGGTCAGGCCTGACGTTCGTTTCGTGGTGCCGCGTACCCGTGTACTGGCGGCGACGCTTTCGCTCGAAACGGCGGCGGGGCTGAGCCTGCTCGATCTCGACACCTTGCCGACCGCCGCCGGCGATCCCCTGCTTGAGACCGGCGTTCGCCCAGCCGAGGGGCTTGGCGAGCTCATTCTGACGCGGACCGCCGCCGGCAAGCTGGACGTGCGCGTCGGCGACAGCCTGACCGCCACCATCAACCGCCGACTTGACGACCGGCCGGAAGCCGTCCGGTTCACGCTGACGCTTATCGGGATCCTGCCGGAGGCGGCCTTCGGTCGCGATGCGGCATTCATTTCGCTGCCTCTTCTGGCCGCCATCGAGGATTACCGCGACGGCTACCGGGTGCCGGAGCTAGGCGCCGTCAAAGGAACCGGCGAGCGACCGGCGCTTCGCCCCTTCGCCAGCATGAGGCTCTATGCCACTGGCCTTGATGCCGTTGCCCCGCTTGCGGCGTGGCTACGCGAGCAGGGCCTTGAAGTGGTGACGCGGGCCAAGGACATCGAGGCGGTCAAGGCGATCGACCGGGTCCTGACGTTTGTTTTCGTCGTCCTGGCCTCGATCGGGATCGTCGGATATTTACTGTCCCTGGCGACAAGTCTGTGGGCAAACGTTGAGCGAAAAAACCACGAGATTGCCCTGCTCCGGCTCGTTGGCCTGACCACGGGTCCGGTGGTAGGTTTCCCGGCGTTCCAGGCGATGCTGGTGGCGCTCGGCGGTATCGGTTTGTCGGGCGTCCTTTACCTGGGCGTTGCCGCGGCTTTCAATACGACGTTCGCGAGCGAGTTGGGGCGGGACGAATTCGTCTGCCGCCTGGCGATTTCCGACGCCATCGCCGCCGGTCTCTTGACGCTCGTTTTCGCGCTCATTGCTTCGGTGGTTGGAGGATACCGTGCTGCAAGGATCGACCCGGCCGAGGGCCTGCGGGCGCCGTAGGCGATGCATTCGTTGGGGCAGCCGCGCACCTCTCGCGGCCCTGCTGCTGTCGATCGCGGTTGCGTCGGCCGATGCCGCGCCATGGCCAGAGGAGCAGTTTAACCCCGCCCCGGCGGCCGACGATGTCATCCTGCCGATGCCCTGCGGCGGCGCCATGGCCTTCCGCAAAGTTGTCATCCCGTCGGATGGTCCGCTCGCAGATCGCCCGATTACCGTTGGCGAAGCGGACGATTCCCACGGCTTCGCGGAAAGCACCAGGCCAGCGTACATCGCGGGCAGTTTCAGCGCCGCGAACCAGGAGCGCTACTTTCTGCTCGGCAAATACGAGGTCAGCCAACTTCAGTATCAATCGCTGGGCTCTCCGTGCCCCAAGCCGACCGCCGAGGCGGAACTACCGCAAGCCGACATCGGCTGGATCGACGCGGTCGACTTCGCGGATCGCTACAGCCGGTGGCTCGGCCGCAACGCCGCCGACAAGATGCCGAAGGAGGAAAGTGAGCTCGGCTTCGTCCGGCTTCCGACCGAGGTCGAGTGGGAATTCGCCGCTCGCGGCGGGATCAAGGTGTCGGAGGCGGAATTCGTCGAGCGCGTCTTCCCGATGTCCGACGGCGATATGGTCGGCTATGTCTGGTACGCGGGTCCGTCGTCATCCAACAACAAGGTTCAGCGGATTGGCCTGCTCAAGCCCAACCCGCTTGGTTTCCACGATATTCTTGGCAATGTCGACGAGATGACCTTCGAGCCGTTCCGCCTGAACAAGCTGGACCGGCTGCACGGCCAGGCTGGGGGGTTCATCGTTCGCGGCAGCAACTTCACGACGGCGGAACAAGACGTCCGCACCTCGTACAGACACGAAGTTCCGTTCTACCGTGACGGCGAACCGCGGCGGTCCAAGACCACCGGCTTCCGGCTGGCGGTCGTGGCGCCGGTCATCACCTCGCGTGAACGCTTGCGCGCCATCACCGAAGAGTGGGAAACACTGGGCACGACGCCCACGGCTCCGGCCGTCCCGGGAACGGGCAAGGTCCCCGGGCTGGGCGACGTTCCGCTTGACGATCCGGTCAAGGAACTGGCCGCGATCGTCGCCGCGACCGCCGACGCCAACATGCAAAAACGACTGAAGGGCCTGCAGTTGGCGTTTCGCGCGAGCTACCAGGCGCGCGACGAACAGCGCGACCGCGCCGCCAAGGCGAGGCTCCGGTTGGGCACTTTCCTGTGCCAGAAGTTGCGGAGTGACGGTCTTCCGATCGACCAGCGCAAGGACGTCTACAAGGCCTGCGTCGAAGCCCGCGGCGCCGAGCACGAGCGTTGCGTCGGACAAAAGGCGATTGTCGACCAAGAAGAAGCCGCGCAATATGATGTATTGGGATACTATGCAGATACGATCGTCACCTTGAGCGGGGACTATGACGCCGAGGTCGTCGGACAGCAAGGCCGCGTGCTGAGGAGCGAGCTTAAGGCTAAAGGATTGCAGGAGCTGATACCGGTCGTTGATACTTATGAGCGGCATGTCGCCGAGTACCGCAAGCAAAAGACAATAACGCGGTCACAATGGCTCGACGAGTGCAAGACGGGAAAGTGAAGAACTCGATAAACGAGCTTTAATAGGGTGGGCACATGCTCTCTACCAAGTTTGGATTCCGAGCCGTGGCAATGGTCGTGTCGTTTGTCATGCTGGTTTCGGCGTGCGCCGGGACCAACCTCGGCCTGAGCGAACCGAGCCGACCGTTGACTCCGGCCGAACAACGCATGCGCGACAAGGCCAAGGACTTCAACCGGACCCTTGGAGAGGGAATCGCAATGGGCGCCATGGCCGGGGCGGCCGCGGGAGGCGGCGTCGCGGTTGCCACCGGCAAGAACGCCTGGATTCCGGTTCTCGCGGGCGCCGCCTTGGGTGCCGCCATGGGCGCGGTCGCCGGGTCCTACTACGCCCAGAAGAAAGAAAAATATGCCAATGAGGAAGACGTTCTCGGCGCGATGATCGCCGACGCGCAGGCGGACAATCAAAAAACGCAGGCTCTGATTGCGGACGTGCAAACAGTCGCCGCCGCCGACAAGCAGAAGATGAAACAGATCAAGCGCGACCTGGCGAACAAGAAGATCTCCCAGGACCAGGCGAAGACGGAGCTGGCGAGCATAGATTCAAACAGGAAGGTTCTGGAGACGCTCATTGCCAACTTGAGCAAGCGTCGCGACGAGTGGCGCGAGGCGGCGGACTATGCACGCAGCGATGCCGACAATCCGAAAATCGTCCAACTCGACCGAGAGATTGGCAAGCTGGATAAGGAAGTTGCCTTGGCGCAACGTGAACTTGATGCGCTCAATGCCCATCGCGTGATGATTGTCGGTTGAGAGAGGGAACGGGGATGGACATGCGCTTGGATGCGAAGTTTGCGCTGCTCGTGATCGGTATCTTGGTGCTGGCGTCCTGCTCCGCCACCGACTGTGACCCGAGCAAGGGCGGCTTGATCGACGGGATCCGTTGCAGTGCCTCCGGTGGATACGACAACCGGATCAAGCAACGCGAGGACGAGCACGCATCGCTATTGAGTCGCAAGGCGGAGTTGACGCGCGAGCAGCAGAAAGTACAGGCGGAACAAAAGCAGGCAACTTCCCAGGTACGGAAAATGCAGGCCGAGCAGAAGAAGGCGCGGGCGAACTTGGCGGCGGTCGAGGCGCAACTGGCCGGCGCGAAAAAGGATGACGCCGCGCTGCAGCAACAGGCCAAAGATCTCGAGGGCGACATCGCCTCGACCGCCAAGGACATGGACGGCATGGCGCAGGCCGAGCAGGCCAGGCGCAAGCGGCTTGACGAGTTGCAGGCGGAACAAAAAGCGCTCGATGCGGAATACAAGGCCGCGACCGGCGTCCGCTGATAGGGAAAGTATCCAACGCAGAAAGTCCGTCGTCGGCGGTGTAACTCAGGTGGGAGATGTGGAGATGCGATTGCGACAGATGATGGCTGTCGGCTTGGCCGCGGTGATCACGGCGCTCCTTGCGCCGGCTGTTCATGTCCAGGCGGAAACAACGCAGGAAGCTCTCGAACGGCAACTGGGCGAGCAGAAAACCAAAAACGAAGCCTTGCAACAGCGGATCACCGCGATAGAGGCTGCCCTGAAGAGCGATGTCTGCGCAAATCCGGAAGCCGCGACCAATCTGCTCAGCGACAAACCAACCCAACCGCACTGACACCGGCGCAACTCAGCGCGGGGGTGTACGCCGTCGATCAGCAACCCTTGATGGCGCTCCTTGATTTCCGCCTAGCGCGCGAGCCTGGCCGCGATCGCGGCGACATGGCGCCCCTGAAAGCGGGCGAGTTCGAGCTCGTTGGCGCTGGGCAGGCGCGAACCGTCGCCGCCGGCGATGGTGGTGGCTCCGTACGGCGAGCCTCCCGAGATTTCGTCGAGTGTCATCTGGCCCTTGGCCGAGTAGGGGAGGCCGACGATGATCATGCCCTGATGCAACAGCGTCGTGTGGAACGAGGTCAACGTCGTTTCTTGGCCGCCATGCTGGGTTGCCGTGCTGGTGAAGACGCTGCCGACCTTGCCGATCAGCGCGCCCTTCATCCACAGCCCGCCGGTCTGGTCAAGGAAGTTGCGCATCTGCGCGCACATGTTGCCGAACCGCGTCGGCGTGCCGAAAATGATGGCGTCGTAGTCGGCAAGCTCGTTCGGCGCGGCGACGGGAGCCTTCTGGTCGAGCTTGACGTTAGCCTTTCTGGCGACCTCCTCGGGCATCAACTCGGCGACCCGCTTGATCGTCACCTTCGCGCCGTCGACCTCGCGCGCGCCTTCGGCCACTGCCTCGGCCATCGCTTCGACGTGGCCGTAGCTGCTGTAGTACAGCACGAGAATCCTGGTCATGATCATCCCCTCCATCTGACGTTTCCGTAAGCTGGGGACGTGGGCCCGCGAACGCAATGCGGCGTTAGCGACCC
>CAWDWD010000021.1:0-322826 GCA_963805915.1 uncultured Alphaproteobacteria bacterium | reverse complement strand
CCGAGGCTGATCGGCCTGCTCAACGATGACGACGAGCTCGTCGGGCAGGTACACGTAGGTGTGGTCTTCGAAGCCGACGCAGCCGGACGTGAGCTGGCCATCCGAGAGACGGACAAGCTAAGCGGCCACTTCGTCAAGCCCGAGGACGTGGCGCCCGTCTACGAGAGCATGGAGACGTGGAGCCAGTTCCTTTACGACCATGTGACAGGACGTCGGGCAGGACCACTCCGAACCGGCTGAATCGAGCGCGGGTGGTGGGATAATCGAACACTGGTGGATACGGTGACGCGTCATATCCCGCTGCTGGCCTTGCTGCGCGCGCTCATGCTCCTGACAGGCGCCATGAGCCTCGTCTTCAGCGCGGTCGGCGCCCAGGACGAGGACGCTGAAGCGCGCACCGTCATCGTGCTGCCCACCAGCGGCGTGGTCGACCAGATCATGTCCGAGTACCTGCGTTCGGGCATCGAACGGGCGGCGAGCGAGGGTGCCGCGGCCGTCGTCATCCAGCTCGACACCCCCGGTGGCTCGCTCGAGTCCACGCGCGAGATCGTGCAGTCAGAGCTGTCGGCCGAGGTGCCGGTGATCGTCTGGGTCGGTCCGGCAGGCGCCCGGGCTGCGAGTGCGGGCACGTTCGTCACGCTCGCCGCCAACGTGGCGGCCATGGCGCCCGCTACCAACATCGGTGCGGCCACCCCCATCAACAGCGATGGCTCAGACATCGGTGAGACCTCGGACAGAAGGTCTTGAACGACACCGTCGCGACCATCACCTCGATCGCCGAGGAGCGCGGACGTCCCGTCGAATGGGCGGTCTCGACCGTCACCGAGGCGCTCTCGTTCACGGTCGACGAGGCCCTCGCCGCGGGGGCCATCGACTTCAAGGCCGGTTCGATCGAGGACCTGCTGGCGCAGGCCGATGGCACGACCGTGAACGTGGCGGGCGGGCCGGTCGTGCTCGAGACCGCTGGAGCAGACGTCGAGCGCCTGGGCATGAACCCGTTCCAGTCGTTCCTGCACCTGCTGAGCGACCCCAACATCGCCTTCATCCTCTTCACGCTCGGCTTCTACGGCATCTTCTTCGAGCTGCAGAACCCCAACTTCGTGACCGGCATCCTCGGCGCCTTCGCGCTCATCCTCGCCTTCATCGGCTTCGGCAGCCTGCCTTTGAACATCGCGGGCTTGTTGCTGGTCGGCCTCGCCGTCGTCCTGTTCGTGCTCGAGCTGACCGTGACCAGCGCTGGTTTGCTCACCGTCGGTGGCCTCGTCGCCTTCGCGCTCGGCGCCTCTGCGCTCTACACCGAGCCAGGCGATCCGGTGGCCCCCGCGGTAAGCGTGGCCCCCGAGGTCATCGTGGTCATGACCACGGTCACGGGCCTGATCGTCGTGGGCGTGCTCTATGCGGTGATGAGGAGCCGACGGGCGAAGCAGCCCGTGATCGGCCAGAGCAACCTCAGCGAGCCGCTCCTGCCGCCTGGGACGGCGGGCGAGGTGCGCAGCCCCCTGGGGCCGACGGGCACGGTCTATGCCGCGGGCGAAGAGTGGACCGCCCGAGGCGAGAGCCAGCTCCCCGTCGAACGCGGAACCAGCGTGCGTGTTACCGGCAACGATGGCATGGTGCTTCTCGTGGAGCGCATACCCGCCAGTGAACGAACAGAAGGGACAGCCTGAGCCATGGATCTTGGTAGCGGCCTCCTCGCGACCGGCCTCTTCATCATCGTCGTCATCGTCGTCTTCCTGTACCTTTCCGTGCGCATCGTGCGCCAGTACGAGCGCATGGTCGTCTTCCGCCTGGGCACCACCAATGAGGATCTTGTCCGGGGTCCGGGGCTACGCTTCCTCATCCCGTTCGTGGACCGGCCGATCAAGGTCGACATGCGCGAGAACTTCATCGAGGTTCCCAGCCAGACCGTCATCACTCGCGACAACGCGCCGGTCGACATCGACTTCCTTATCTACTGGCGCATCGTGGGGGCCATGGACAGCATCGTGAACGTGGGCAACTTCCAGGGCGCGCTGCAGGGCATCGCCACCACCACGCTGCGCGCGGTCGCTGGCGACATGATGCTCGACGACGTTCTCTCCAAACGGACCAGGTCAACGACGTCCTGCGCGTGAAGCTCAGCGAGCAGACCGAGCGCTGGGGCGGCAAGGTCACCACCGTGGAGATCCGCGAGCTGGTGCCACCGCCGGATGTGCAGGCCTCCATGAACCGCGTGCTCACCGCCGAGCGGACCCGCCGCGCGGTGATCGCAGAATCAGAGGGTGAACGGCAGGCCAAGATCAACGTCGCCGAAGGCGAGAAGCAGTCGGCCATCCTGAAGGCCGAAGGCGTGCGCCAGAAGTCCATCCTCGAGGCCGAGGGCTACAGCGAGGCGCTCAAGCGCATCTTCGAAGCGGCCAGGACGATCGATGACCGCACCATGACGCTGCAGTACTTCGAGGCCCTCAAGGAGCTGGGCCAGGGTGATTCGACCAAGTACGTCATCCCCCTCGAACTGACCGATCTGGCACGCCGCCTGGGCAACTTCCTCGACAACGGCCTCGAGAGCGGAGCTGCGGTGCGCCTGAGCGTGCAGAGCGACGAGGCTGACCAAGGGGCACCCGGCACCTCCTAGCCGGACCTGCCCGCCCGCCTGATGCTGCCGACCGTCCGTGCGATCCGCTATGTCGCACCGCTACGCGAGGGTGGCTCCATGCCCGGGATCATGGAGGCGGATGACGACGGCACATACGTGGTCAAGTACCGCGGCGCAGGGCAGGGGCCCAAGGCTCTCGTGGCCGAGCTGTTGGCCGGCGAGATCGGCCGGGCCCTGGGGCTGCCCGTACCGGAGGCGGCCCTAGCAATACGTCTCCGCTTCGTTCAATTTGGTCTTCTTAGGCTTCTCGCAATCAAACCGAGAGTAGCTTCAATGTCACCTGCATACACATGTTGCGTGATCTCGCCGACATTCAAATCCTTGAACCGTTCGTGCACCTTAAGCCGTTGGGCAGTGTCCTGACCAAAGACCACCGGAATAATGGGAAGAGAGGGATCATTCGCATGGCGAACCAGCAGTGTGAACGTCTCCCTTCCTACCCATGGCTTGCCTTCGCTGAACACCAATGGCGAGACAAGGATTATCGCCGCGTCGCAGCCATTCGTAGATCCCCTGCCGCCATGGCTCGCCCGGCCGTTCATCGAACTCGCGATCATAGCGAACGCGGCAGTCCTCGTATCCCTTCCCAAGCGCGCCGACCAGGTTAGCGACAAGGGCATCGAGCACCTCCTCTGCTTGGCGGTCTTCCTCAGTTGCCCGGTCATCAAGATTGGCGTGGCTTACGAAGATTGTCCGGCACATCGTCGCCACGGTTAGCGAACCGCCGTCCGGTTCGAGGGGAGCCAAAACTGCTGGCGCCTGATTGCTCCGTGATATACCCCTCCGACCGATGTTCGGCGCATCGCCGCCCCCCCTGTTCCATCGATCCCGTCTCTTGCGATAGCGCGGTCACGGCTCGAGTGACGATTCACCCATTCATTACGGAGTGATTGGACTGGTCAAGCGCGTCAACAGGAGTTGTAACCGGGCAATAGCGTTGGCTCTCGACGTCTCGCCAAGCATCGGTGCTAAATCGGTTCTGTGTCAACTGCGGGCACGAAGGGTGGAGCGTGAAGGCCGTTGAGAAAGCGCTGTTTGACCATCTCCATGTTGGCCGCCTTTACCGCTTCGGCGCGACCGAGACCGATCAGGTCCGACACCCGGTTGGCATCGTCGAGGGAAAATATTCCCTTTGGTGCGGTGTAGTTGATCTTGAAGAGGTTCCCTTCGGTAAGCAGGGATGCCAGCGCCGAGGACGCCTCGACCTGCGCCATCATGAACAGGTTGATCAGGCCCTTGTTCCACCCGAGGATTCCCGACTTGGCCTTCGCAACCGTGTTGAACGGCTCGGTCGTCGTCCCGATGTTCAAAACGTCGATGCGTGTTCTCTCAACGCCCAAAAAATGAATGGCTTCCGTGACCGCGACGAGAGCGGGACAATTGGCCCAAACGCCGCCGTCGACATAGCTGGCGTCGTGAAGCGGGAATTTGGCCGCGGAGAAGTAGGTAGGCGCGGCGGCCGTCGCGATTGCCACGTCGACGGCCTTGGCGCGAACGTCATATTTGAACCGCGGGACATGGCGCGTCTTGAAGATGTAAATGCGGCCGGACAGGCCGTCGTAGGCGGGGATGACCAGGCGAACGCGAGAGTCCCCGAGCTCGAACGGCGGACCATTTTGTTCCTGCGGAGGATCGGGTCGAGGGTTTCGCGAAGGATGTCCTGTGAGTGTTTCGGCCGGAAGAGTTGGCGGATCGTTGCCCGCGCCCCGGTAAAAAAGCTGGTGTTTGGAAAGATCCTGGCACCTTGATCGCGATAGAAATCACGGATGGTCCGCGCCGGGATTCCCATGCCCAAGCCGATCGCGATGATCCCGCCGGTCGACGTTCCGGCAATGAGATCGAAGTGATCGACGCAGCGATGGCCCGTCTCCTCCTCGAACGCGGCCAGCGCCGACGCCGAGAACGCGCCCATGATACCGCCGCCCTCGAGGCTCAGGATCCGAAAGCGTGGGCGAAGTGGCTGGGTTTTGTGATTGCCTGTCATCGTTGCGGCCAAGTTCCCGGGCCCTTCGCCTCACCGAGCAGCGCGCCCTGCGCTGCTCGAAGCCGGTGATTATTCCTCCGGCAACAACATGATACCATCACGCGGGTCTGAAAGAAGCGCCTAGCCACGGGTTCGAACGGGGGAGTGCACGGCATGGCTGTAGAAGCGCTTGAGGCACCAGTTGCGATCCACGTCATCTGGCATCCTGGGAGCGAAGAAGCCAAGGCGCTCGCCGACGCCATCTTCACGATCTTCCGCAACAACGTCACCCAGTTGCAGGGTGGCCTTGGCATCCCCGTGTACTTCTACAGCGCGCCCCAGGACAGCGAGTCCGACATCCCCCGCACGTTGCGCCTGGATGCTGCGCACCGGCATGTCGTCGTCCTGCTGATCGACGAGGCCCTGATGGACGCCGTCGACGGCGGCACCGGCTGGGCAGGCTACGTAGCCGACCTGCGGGCGCAGCAGCAAGAACCGCAGCAGCTCATACCGCTCACCCTGTGCGGCGAGGCCATCGACTTCTGCAACCGGCACAGCCTGCCCAATGCGATCCGCTGGCACTTTTGGGCAAGACAGCCGGATCAGGAGAAGCTCGACCGGCTGGCGGTGCACCTGATCCCGATCCTTTTCGACTTCGTGCGCGAGGAGCTGGGCGAGAAGCCCGATCCGCAAGCGCGCAAAAAGGTCCGTCTGTTTCTGAGCCATGCAAAGGCCGACGGCCGCGACTGGGCGCTGGAGTTTCGCAGTACGATCCAGAGCCTCCCCGGACTCGGCGACTTCTTCGATGAGGTTGACATCCTGCCCGGGGAGAACTTCGAAGTGGTGCTGGAACGGGAGGTCAGCCGGGCCGCCATCCTGGTCATCCACACGAATGCCTACGCAAGCCGCGACTGGTGTTGCTGGGAAGTGGTCGCCGGCAAGCGCTTCAACGTGCCCATCGTTGCCGCTCACTGCATCGATGATCGGGAAGACCGTGCATTTCCGTACCTCGGCAACATTCCGTCGATCCGTGTCGACGCGGCGGCGAGCGCAAGGGTCCTCGAGGTCATTCGCCGTGTACTGGAGGAGGTGCTGAGACAGCTTCTCTGGCGCTGCGCGGTGAAGCAGTATCGCACGCTCAAAAAAGATGATCTCGAGGATGCGATCGACACGTGGCGGTCGCCCGAACTCGTCTGGCTCATGCTCAGCGAGGAAATCAACAAGAGGATCGAGCAAGCGCAACCGGACGATATCAAGATCACTGTGCTCTATCCGGACCCGCCGCTGGGACGGAACGAACGATCGATCATCGACATGTACAAGCCGCGGATCACGTTGCTGACGCCGACCGAGTTGATGGCAAAATAGACAAGGAGGCTCGTGAGATGGCCTTACCCGAGCGCCAGCTGGAACGGCTTCAGATCATGATGTCAATGTCCGAGAGTCCCGACCTCGGCGCCTTGGCCATGGGCCGCCAGCACTTCCAGGAGGCAATGAAAGAGATCGCCCGTCACCTTCTCGCCGAAGGGGCCACCCTCGCCTACGGCGGCGATCTGCGGAAGGGCGGCCTGACATGGCTGCTGTTCGACATGGCGCTCACCTACAATGCGGCATCTCCGGACGGTGGCAACGCGAAGGTCCTGAATTATCTCGCTAGCACCGTGTGGGAGAAGGAAGGCGCCAAGCAAGAGGTCGAGCTCAGCATCCGCCGTGAATACCGCGGTGCCGCCAAACCGATCTGCCTGCCATCGGCAAGAGAGGTCGAGGACAAGATCGGCGGCAGGCTGTACGACCCCACCAAACAACGGAATGCCGCGTCGCTGACCCACATGCGTCAGCGGATCATCGCCAACTCGCAAGCGCTCATCTGCCTGGGCGGAAAGGTCACCGGATACACCGGCAGGTACCCGGGTGTTCTCGAAGAGATCGCGCTGTGCCTAATCGACAAGCGCCCGATCTACCTCCTCGGCGGCTTCGGCGGCGCCACGGCCGACGCGGCGCGGGTAACCGTAGGCACGAGCCCAATCGACCCTGGCGCGCGCAGGCTCGACGAGGACTATCGCCCGGACTACTGGGAGGTCATGAAGGTCATCGGCGAGCACGAGGGCAAGCTGCCACCGAACGGGTTGAGCGCGGAGGAAAACAAGGCGCTGGCCACGGCCGTCGACATCCAGATCCTCATTCCGCTGCTGCTGCGCGGGCTGCGCGCGGTCGCCAGCGAACGACAAGACCCTCCGCCGGAACGCCATAAGGCTTAGCAACCGAGCAGGACAGGCCGGCGCGAAGCCCCTTGCCGGCCGAGCGCTCCTGGTCGAAGATTGCGTTCCAAGGGGGGCGGCGATGACGACGCTGTTCCTCAGCTATAGCTCGACCGACGAGCCGTGGGCGAACGAGATCAAGACGGCACTCGAGCACGCAGGCTACACCGTGTTCGTCGACACGGCTCTGCACGGTGGGCCCAAGTGGGAGCCGGCCCTCTGGCAGTACTTGCGTCGCGCCAGAGGCGTCGTCTTTCAGTGTACCGTCGACTGGCTGGACTCCCCCTGGTGCACGGCGGAGGTGCTCCTGGCGCGCGAGCAGGGCCTCAAGATCTTCGGCATCATCACGGCCGAAGCGGAGCAGTCGGACGAGGTTCAACGGCACGCTCGCCAACCTCAAGGACACCCAGCTGTTCCGGCTCTCCCGGCTGACGAAGGACCAGGCCTTCCGGCAGTTGTTGCAGTCGCTGGAGATCGAGGGCCTCAAGGACGTCTTCCACCCGCCCCACAGCCGTATCCTGGCCTTCGTGCCTTCGATGAAGGCGATGCCGACGTCTACTTCGGCCGGCACGACGAGATCGCGAACGTCATGAAGGTGCTGGAGCGCCGCCGCCTCCGCAACGCTCGCGGCTTCATTCTGGTCCTGGGCGCCTCCGGATGCGGCAAGTCGTCGCTCGTTCGCGCCGGCGTGCTGCCGCGGTTGAAGCGCGCGAACGGCAGCCTGGCAGTGGCGCGCACTGGCTGATCCCGAGCCCGGTCATGGGCGGCGGCGGCCTGGAGGGTCTCGTTCTTGCCCTTGACGTCGCCTGGCAAGGACGCGGGGAAGCCGTCAGACCCCGACGCCATCCGTGAGCGGCTCAAGGCAGCGCGGCAGACGGGTGGCGCCGGCGAAGAGGCCGTCCGCAGTCTTCGCGAGCTTGCCGTAGATCTGCTCGCTGATCATCGGCTTACCGACGGCATGGTGCTGCTCGTCCTCGACCAGCTGGAAGAGGTCTTCGCCACGCCCGAAGGTTCGGAGCCGCGGACCATGCTCCGGCTGCTGCTGGAGGCGAGCGCAGACCCGACCAGCCGGCTCGCCGTTCTCGCCACCATGCGCTCGGACTTCCTCAACGCGTTCCAGCTGTTCGAGGGCGCCGCCGAGCGCTACGAGAAGATCACCCTCGACCCCATGCCGCGCCCGCGTTTCGCCGAGGTGATCGAGGGGCCTGCGGACGCGTTTCGGCCTTCGCCTCGAAGAGGGCCTTGCGCAGCGTCTGGTGGAGGATACGGCCTACGCCGACGCCCTGCCGCTGCTCGCCTTCACGCTGGAGAAGCTCTATGAGGAGTGCGGCGCCGACGGCCTGCTGGAGATCGAGGAATACGAAAAGCTCTTTCCGGAAGTCGAGGTCCGTGAAGAGAGCGGATCGGTGACCGTCCACCGCGGCGTCTCCGCGGCCATCAAGCACCAGGCCGACAAGATCCTGAAGGAGACCGGCTACATCGGCCTGCCCGCCGATGACCCGCGCATGCGCGACCTGCGCAGCGCGTTCTACAGCCTGGCTGCAGGTCGGCGAGGAAGGCCAGTTCACCCGGCGGACCGCCCGCTGGTCGCGGATGCCGGACTCCTGCAAGCCGGTGCTGCAGCGGTTCGTCGACCAGCGGCTGCTGGTGTCGGCCAGCGAAGAAAACAAGGAGGACCCCGAGAACAAGAAGCCGGAGCCCACCCTCGGCGTCGCCCACGAGGCGCTGTTCCGTGTCTGGGACACGCTGAACGGCTGGCTGCGCGAGGACCGCAAGGCGCTGTTGCTCCGCTCGCCAGATCGAGGAGGCGGCGGCCGAGTGGGATGCCGAGAACGCGGACGCGAGATCCGCGCGACGCTGTCTGGTCCGAGGAGCGCGGATCCTCGATGCCGTGCGGGAGATCGACGGAGAGCGGTGTTTCGCTTGACGACGTCAAGGACCGGGCAACCGTCGACGCGTTCCTCGGGCCGACGAAGCCGAAGGACCTCGAAGTGTTGCCCGCCCTCGACCCGGCCGACGATGCGACGGGGGCAGCGGCCGCTACGGCGACGCCTGGCGCCTGCCGCTCGGCCACGAGGCGCGGGCGAGCGTCGGCGTGCGGCTGGCGATCCTCGGCGACCGGCGCAAGGGCGTCGGCCTTCGTGACGACGGACTGCCGGACATCGACTGGGTCCCGATCGACGGCGGCGAGGTGACGATCGAGATCCGCGCCAATCCCGACGATCCGAACTCGGAGGTCGTCAACCGCCTCACGCGCACCGTCGCCCCGTTCCGGATGGCGCGCTACCCGGTCACCATCGCCCAGTTCCGGTCGTTTCTCGATGAGTGCCATCGGGAGGACGGGTGGCATCTGCCGCCAGGATCTCCCTTCGATCTTGGGGCCTGGGGCTGGCCGCCGCCGAAACCCCGGGCGCGCCACGGCAACCACCCCGTCGACAGCGTCAACTGGTATGACGCGATGGCTTTCTGCCACTGGCTGAGCGCCCGCCTGAAGTTCGAGGTGCGGCTGCCGACGGAATACGAGTGGCAGCTTGCCGCCACTGGCGGCGACCCGGACCGGAAGTATCCGTGGGGTGCCGACTGGGACCCGGCGAAGGAACCGTGGCGGGCGAATACCTCGGAGAGCGAGCTCGGTCGCTCCACGGCGGTCGGCATGTACCCGGCCGGGGCGTCGCCGGCAGGGGTCCTCGACATGGCCGGCACCCTCTAGGAGTGGTGCCTCGATTCGTTCGAGGCCGGTGAAAGCCGACGCGGAACCTGGCTGGGTCGCTTGTTTTCGAAATCGGCGGTTGAGGAAGACCGCCGCGTGCTGCGCGGCGGGTCCTGGGGCTACTATCAGGACGTCGCGCGCTCAGCCGTCCGCGGCAGGAACGACCCGGGCAGCCGGAGCAGCACGTCGGCTTCCGTGTGGTGTGTTCGTCCCCATCTGCTGGGCACTGACCACTGAAAGCGCCGCGCAGCGGCGCGCCAAACGGCGCGAAGCGCCGTTTCGATTTTTGGCGATCTGGCCGTCGTCCGCGGCGGCCGCTATCGATCGGATGTCGCCGGCGTCACCGCCGGTGGGGCCGCCCGTTGATCTGCTCCCCGCGTGCTGCGCGGCGGGTCCTGGAACAACAATCAGGACAACGCGCGCTCAGCCAACCGCAACAGGAACAACCCGAACAACCGGAACAACAACATCGGCTTTCGTGTGGTGTGTTCGTCCACATCTTTCTTCTCCTTCCCGGGCATGGCGCCGTTGGCGCCGTTGCGGGCGTGCCGGGCTCGCTTTGCGGGCACGGTCCGCTTCCAGGATTGTCCGCCGACCACGGTTTGCGGGCCGAGGCGAGGGAAGGAAAGATGGCGCGGGTGAGTCCCGTCCGCACGGCTCGGCATGACCAGGCCCAGCCGTCGGGCGCATACATAACAGGGGCGCCGGCCGGATTCGTTCCCCCGGCGCCCCGCCTCTTCCGCCCGCGAACGCCGTGCCGCCCGACAGCTCACGCCTGTTCGGACCGCAGCCAGCCGCCGAGCAGCCGGCCGATCTCGCCGACCATTCCGCCGGCGTGCGCGTACTGGCCGTCGCTCAGCCAGCGCCAGCGATGGGCAAGCCGCAGGTAGATGCGCAGACGCCCCAGCGCGGCGTCGGCGTCGCGGAGCGCCGTTAAACGGCTCCGGCTCCGGCGCGCCTCGGCCGTGACCAGCGCCTCCTGCAGATCGAGCGCCGCATCCATCAGCCGCTGGGTGATGGTGGATCTGTAAGCACGCGGAAAGCGCTCGGATTTCGGCAGCAGCCATTCCAGCAGATCGAACGTCCGCGTGAAGATCACCATGTCCTGAGTTCATGCCAAGCCCTCCCGCCGTGAACGCCGCATCCCGATTGATAAGCGCGGCTTTCAGGCACCTCTGTTCCTGGGAGAATTTGGTGCTTGCCTGGCGCAAGGCGGCGCGCGGCAAGCGCGGGATGGCCAGCGTCGCCCGGTTCGAGTATCGGGCGGAGGAATACTTGGCCGACTTGCGAGGGCAGCTCCTTGATCGGAACCTATCGCCCCGGCTCGTACGTCCATTTCCTCGTCAAGGACCCGAAACGGCGCAAGATCAGCGCCATCCGCTTCCATGATCGGGTGGTTCACCACGCGCTGTGCAATGTCATCGAGCCGCGCTTCGAACGCCTGTTCATCCCGGACAGCTACGCCAATCGCAAGGGCAAGGGCACGCACCGAGCCATCGACCGGCTGCAGGTTTTTGCCCGCCACTACCGCTATGTCCTGCGGGCAGACATTGTTCAACACTTCGCTTCCGTCGATCACTCGATCTTGCTTCATATCCTGCGGCAGCAGATTCCCGGAGCCGGACGTCATGCGACTGGTCGAGACGATCGTCGACAGTGGGCGCGGTGTGCTCGACGACGAATACCGCTACGTGCGCTTCCCGGGCGACGACCTGCTGGCCATGTGCAGGCCGCGCGGACTGCCGATCGGCAATCTCACGTCGCAGTTCTGGTCCAACTGCTACCTGCACCCATTCGACCAGTTCGTGACGCGCGAGCTCGGCTGCCGCGCCTACCTCCGCTACGTCGACGATTTCGCCCTGTTCGGCGACAGCAAGCGCGAACTCTGGGCCTGGAAGGCCGCGGTCATCGACCGGCTGGCGCGACTGCGCCTCGTCATCCATGAGACGCGCGCGCAAGTGCTGCCCGTCGGCGCCGGCATCCCCTGGCTCGGCTTCGTCGTCTATCCGACCCACCGTCTGGTCAAGGCACGCAAGGTGCGCTCGGCCCACCGCCGCTTGCGGGCGCGGCTTAAGGCCTATCACGCCGGCGAGATCAGCTATGCCGAACTCGATGCCAGCATCCAGGGCTGGATCAACCATGTCGGCCATGCCGACAGCTGGGGCTTGCGCCGCCATGTGCTGGAGACGCTCGTCATCCGCCCCGCCGAACACCGCCGGGCGGTCGCGGCGACGGCAAAGCCGCAGCGCCTGAAAAAAATCGAAGGCGGCGCTGACGCGCCGCTTGCTCCGCTTACGCTCCGCTTCAGTGGTCAGTGCCCAGAAGATGGGGACGAACACACCACACGGAAGCCGATGCCGTTGACCCGGTAGTCCGGGTTGTTCCTGTTGCGGAAGGCCGAGCGCGCGTTGCCCTGATTGATGCCCCAGGACCCGCCGCGCAGCACGCGGGAGAACACTCGCCGCCGTTCTCCTCGCGCCATGCCGACCCGCCTTCCGGTGCATTGGCATAGCTGTGTGCCACGCAATCCTCCACCCACTCGAAGACGTTGCCGTGCATGTCGTGCAGACCCCAGGCGTTGGCGGGAAATTGCCCGACGGGCGCCGTTTGCTTGCCATCCCACTCGCTCCCGCAGTCGGCGCAGTTGGCCAGCCCTTTCCCTTGGATGTCGTCGCTGCCATGCGGTGCCGGCAGCGCGTACTCGGTCGTGGTGGCCGGCACGAGCGGCGTATTCCCACTCGGCCTCGCTCGGCAGGCGACAGTCCGTGCCCATCTTCGCGGCTCAGCCAGGCGACGTAGCCCTGGACATCGTCCCAGGAGACGTTAATCACTGGCCGGTTCCACGGCCCCAGCCCTGATCGGCAGGGCGGTAGCCATCGCAGCCATCAGTGGCGACACAGGCGTCCCACTCGCGAAACGTCACCTCCGTCTTGCCGAGGTCGAATGGCTGAGCAAGAAAGTACCCGATGCACCGGCTGCTCCTCCAGTTTCGTCCGCTCCCCATCATGAACGATCCCTCCGCGGACTTTGACGAGTTCGGGAAGCGGCAAGTCCTTGCCCAGCATGTACGCCCACCGTTCGGCAAGGGCCTCGAACGGGCAGCTTTCGCGTAATCATCCAGAACGCGCTCTCGGCGACCACGCCAATGACCGAACAGAGGACGACGGCCTCGACCAACTGCGCGGCCGCGGCTCCAGCGCAGATAGCGGTGCTCGAGGCTGCCCGGCGCCGCCAGTCCGCGAAACCCGAACAGCGACGACCAGCCGGCGAGGCCGAACAGCCGTGACAAGCCTTTGTGGTCCTTCCACTCCCGCGCCATGAGCTGCAGGCGCTCTCGCCGCGCCGCCCGTTCCTTGTTGCTCTCGATGTAGGTCCACAGCGTCGGCCAGTAGGGCTGCGGCCTGCCGCTGGCGTCGAGGCCCCTGCTGCGGATCAGCGTCTCGTGGATCAGGTTCACCCAGCGGTCCTGCCGCGCCGCCGGCGCACCTTCGCGACCCTCCTCGCTGACGGTGATCAGCCGCAGCGGCCCGTGCCGCGTGCCGCCATCCAAGCGGCGTCGGCCAGCGAGACGGTCGACCAGATCACGGCCGCGCTCGCCGCCGCCGGCGATCGCGATTGCCTCGGTCAGCGGGATCCGCCGGCGGGTGTGGCGGCGACCCTCCGGGTCGATCAGCACCATGCGGAACAGCAGCTCCAGCGCCCGGTCGCGCTGGCGCGGCTCGAGGTCCGCGAGCAGATCGTCGCCGCAGCGGCTGAGAATGCCGGCAATGCCGCCGTGCTCGCTCAGCAGCTTGCCGCTGAGCCGGCCATCCGTGCGCTTCTCCCACAGCCAGTGCAGCGCGTTCTCGACCAGCGGCAGCGCCCCCGGCTCGTCCTCGGCCTCCCGGACCATCGCCTCCCGGACCTCGCTGACGTCGAGGCCGGCCAGCCGCGCAGGGCCGTCGATGATCTCGCGCAGACCCTCAACACCGATCGGCGGCAGCGTCCACGTCCTACCCAGCCGGTTGCGCGCCGCAACCAGGCGCGGCAGGTCGTCGAAGCGATCGAGAAAGTCGGCGCGTACCGTCGAGATCACGAACAGCGGGCAATCGGCATCCGTCCAGCGCGGCGGCGAGCAGGCGATCGAACCGCCGCCGTTCGTCTTCATCGGCGAAGGTGAACAGCTCCTCGAACTGGTCGATGGCGAGCAGGAACGCGGTGTCGTCATCGGGCCTGTTGTCTCGAAGCACCCAGGCGAGGCCGCGGTCGTCCGCCTGCAGGCTCGGTAGCGCTCGCCCATGCCGCCGCCGAAGGCGCGGTGCAGGCTTTCTGCCAGCATCTCCACCGGGTGGTCGCCCGGCACCATCGGGCCGATCCGCGTCCAACGCTCATAGCCAGTGCGCGGCCACAGCCAGCCCTGGTCGATCAGCGGCAGGAGCCCAGCCTGCATCAGCGACGATTTGCCCGAGCCGGAGTTGCCGGCGATCTCCAGCCAGCGCACCGGGGGAAAACCGGGCGGCGGTCGAAGCAGCCGAGCGCGTCCAGCGTCTCCTTCTGCCGGCCGAAGAACAGATGCGCCTGGTCCATGCGGTAGGCGGCGAGGCCGACGAACGGGCAGCCTTCGAAGGCGCTCGCCGTTCCTCGGCGACGATCGTGCGCTCGCGGATCTGTTCGAACAGTTCGTCCGGCAAGCGATCGCCGAACCGTCCCAGCTCGCGGCCTGGAACAGCCTGAGAAACGCCGGCAGCGCCTCGGGCCTCGTCTCGCCGAGCAGGATCGGAAAGATCGGCAGGCGCTCGGCGTCGTCGTGCGGCCCGAAGTAGCGGTTGAGCGCAACCTGCGTCTCGGCGCCGATCCAGCGGCGCACGCCGTCCTTGCCGACCAGCACGACGAAGGCGCCGCATCCGTCCACCGCCTGCTGCAGCCGGTCGAGCCAGAGGTCGCCCTCGCGGATGCTCTGGTCGTCCTTGAACACCGAAAGCCCGGCACGCTCGAGCTGCGCGCGCAACAGCGCCGCCGCCTCACGGTCGTTGCGGCTGTAGCTGAGAAAGACGTCGTGCCCGCCGGCCATCTGGTGCCGCCCCCGCCCACGGCCTCCCCGTCATCCAAGCATAGCGCGCAAGCCGGATGGTGACCACGTCGGCGCGCGCAGACCGTCCGTCGGAATGGCGACCCTTAGCCGGCAAGCGCGCAGGCTCGCGAAGCAGTCATGCCCCATTGCGGGCTTCGCCGCTTACGGGCGCGTGGCCCGCGCTCCCGCCGTACAACCGGGCTTAGGCTTCAATCTCCCCGGTCCTGGGCAAGAACGACAAAACCGTTCGCGGGAATGACGATCGGGGCCGAGTAACCGAAGCCATGAGCGCCGAAGAGCTCCGCGTCGACGCCATTCCCGTTCCCGGCCACAACCGGGTTGACCCAGTTCTCGTAGACATCGCTGTTGAACACCTCGAGCCAACGCCCGGGCCGCGGCAGGCCGATGCGATAGCCATGCCACGTCTGCTCGCGAAGGCTGGCGACCACGACGACGTCGCGGCCCCCGCCGGTCCAGCGGTGGAAAGCGATCACCCGGTTGACGTTATGGACGTGGAAGACATTGACGGCGTCGCTCCGCAACGCCGGATGGCGCTTGCGCAGTGCGATCAGCTCCCGCGTGAAGCGAAGATGATCGACCATCTCCCTCACGCCTTGCTCCAGGCCCTCCCACCAAATCAGCGTTCCTCTGTCGAAGGACGGGTTGTCGGACCACTGCTTGTTCTCGAGGAACTCCTGGCCCATGAACAGCATGGGAATGCCGGGCGCGGTAAGGATCAGGCCGGTCGCCACGCGTGCGCGGCTGGTGGCGTACCAGGAGGCGTACCAGGAGCGCGCATCGCCGCCACCGGCGAGCTGGGCGATGCGCTGGCCACGCCCGCGGTAGACCTCGTCGTGGCTCTCGATGTACTGCACGGCCTTCCAGCCGGCGGGGAACCCCGGCGGATACAGGCTGCCGGCGATGCCGTCGAGACTGACGTTGGCGTTCGCCCCTCCGGAGGCTTGCCCGATCGCCGCCCGGATCGTGGTCCGCAGCCCGTCGTGCCAGGTGGCATCGAAGCCGGCGCCGCCTTCGGACGCCGGGCGGACGACGTAGGGGTCGACCGACCAGTATTCGGCGATCTGGACGGCCGTGCCGTCGGCCGCACGGACCGTGCTCGTCAGGTCCTGGCAGAACGGCCAGCCGTCGTTGCGGTTCTCATCGACGATGACGCTGACCTGATCGTAGCGGAGCCCGTCGATATGGTACTCGTCGACGAAGAAGCGGGCATTGTCGATGAGGAACTGGCGAACCTCCTGCTGCCAGATGGCGAACACCGGACCGGTGTGGCTGCGATCCGTAAAGTAGAGGCTATCATTGTTGGAGGTGCCGCGCGCGCGGTCGAAGAACCACAGGCTCTCGTCCTGGCCGCCGATCTGGAAGCCGGCGTGGTTGTAGACCACGTCGAACAGGACGGCGATCCCCGAGAGGTGGCATAGGTCGACCAGGACCTTGAGCTGGTTGATGGGCACGGCGAGCTGCCCTCGCGTCAGCGCCGGCTGACCCCTTCTGGCAAGCAGGGCGTTGACCCGCGGCAGGTAGGTGTCGATCGAGGCGGCATCGACCTGATAATCCATCTCCGGGGAGTACAGGTCGGAGCCGTCATAGCCGAGACTGCGCGGCGAGGCGAACTCAGAGATCGGCAGGGGCTCGATCGCGGTGACGCCGAGCTCGGCGAGGTAGTCGAGCCGGTCGAGCACGTCGAGGAACTTGGCGACCCGGTTGTCCCGATCCGGGCCGCTGAACGTCCCGACGTGGAACTGATAAACGATGAGGTCTCTGAAGCGGGGCGGACGCCAGCCGGCGTCATGCCAGGGATAGCCGTTCGCATCGCGAACGATGCAGTTGCACACCGGATAGGGTGGATCGACGGTCAATTCCCGGGCGTAGGGATCGCGCTTCGGCCCCTGGCTGCCGGTGCCGGCGATATGGAATTTGTACTCGTCGCCGTCGACGACCCCGGGCAAAAAGCCGGCCCAGTAGCCGCGATTGGTGCGGTTCATGAGGTTGTCATCGTCCGCCGTCCAGCGGTCCTGGCCACTGAAGCGACCGATCACGTGCACCCGGTTCGCCCGTGGGGCCCAAACCCGGAAGGTCGCACCGCCGTCGGTCAGGTTGGCTCCCGGCGGGGTGGAAGGCGTCACGTTCTGCATCGACATCGGCATCTGCTCAGGCTCCCCGTGTCTCTCCGCGAAGCTGGCTCCCGCCAATCAAAGCCGCATGAATTGGAACGCCCTGATCGGCAAGATATATGACCATTTCAAATCACGTTAAGAACCCGCGCCGTAGAGAAAGCTTGTCTACGTCACGCATCGTGAATACCGCGTGTGAAACCAGTCGCCTCCAGTGTAACAAAGGATTGATGGACCTCCGTTTCCCTTACTCGGAACCTCAAGGCGACATTTGACTCTCGCGCGTTGCGAGGTCTGGATCTGTAATCCAGTTCACACAGAGACGAATTGCGGGCAAAGAAGAACCGGGCCGAAACGCGACCGGCTCGCCGGTGGCGGAGGGCATGATCAGGACGAAGGTTCAGACGCTGATCGTCGAGTGCGCCTCCTGGCGGGCCGCAGGCTTCGTTCTGCACCCCCGCAGCGATGCTCCCGGCAACGTCGGCAAGGTCACCGCCGGAGCGTTGGCTATGCCTCGCCCTCGACGACGGTCTCCTCAGATAAGGCTTGCACGCCGTCTCGGCGAAGGCGTCGAAGCCGGCCTCAAGCGATACCGCCTGCAGCCGGTCGTAAAAGACATGCTCGGCTCAGCGCGACATCTCCCGCCACGGACGCAGGGAGTCAGAACCAGCCGATCTCGTCAACGGGCTGTCAGGCGTGGCCGCCTTCAATCGGAATCACTTGCGTTGCATCGGATGTGAGCCGACGGCGTTCTTCTTGTTGTTTGCCGGCGTCAAGGGTTACGCGCTGGTCGCCGTCGAGGGGCTCGTGCTCGCAGACGCGTTGCCGCGGATCTGGGACGATGAAACCGCCGCCCTCTTTGCCGCCGTCATGTCGTTCTGGTTCGGCAGCCGTTCGCTCGCCAGGCTCCGCCAGGGGCGGTAACGCCATGCGACACGTGACGGCAGGAGGGTCTCGATCTGATCAGGCGCTTCGAGGGCTTCCGTCCGACGATCTACCGATGCCCCGCGGGCTGGCCGACCATCGGCTATGGGCACGTCGTTCGCGATGGAGAGGGGGAACGATTTGCCGAGGGAATAGAGGAGGACGCGGCCGAAGACCTGCTCCGCCGGGATGTGGGCGTCGCCGAACGTGCGGTGCTGCGCCTGATCCGTGTTCCGCTCACCGATGGCCAGTTCAACGCCCTGTGCAGCTTCGCGTTCAACCTGGGTTCCGGTGCGCTCCAGCGCTCGACCCTGCGCCGCAAGGTCAACCGGGAGGAACACACTGCGGTGCCACCCGAATTCCTCCACTGGGTGTGGGCTGGAGGCCGGAAGCTGAAGGGGCTCGTGCGAAGGAGGGACGCGGAGGCGGCGCTTTACCGATCGGACTTACCTGCCATTTCCAGCCATGTCAATATGCGATCAGGTTAATGATTTCCCGAATGTCCACTTCACGGCGACGGCCCCCACGTGCTTGATGGTCGGATGAGTGGTTCCATGCGGCTCCTTTCCTCGTTGGTCAGATCACTCGAGTATCTCAGCTTGCTTCGGTCGCAACGCGCACGGTATTCCCTCGTCCACATCCGCAGCCCCAGTTGCCCGCGGCGCCCACCAAATAGCAAACGATTCCTCCGACCAAATAAGTTTCCGGACAGACGCCAAGTGTTAATCAAAGAGGGGTGCCGCAGAGCGTGGCGGCGCCTTTTCTTCAGTAGCAGTGAAGTCTCTTGTTGGGCCCGACGCCGGTTCGGGTGATGATGCCCTTTTTAGCCCAGTCCTTGGGGCGGATCTATGGCCATGGTAGCCGGCTCTGGGGTGGTACGTGCAAAGTCGCCTGATGCGTCGGCCACGGCGGCGACAGCGACGGCTCGCGTAGGGGGGCACTCGCCCGCCGTTGCCGCCCTGGCCGCACCGCGACTGCCGTCGCCGGCCGCCGGGCGCCCCCTTCCCGCCACCACCCGCGAGCGCTTGGAAGCCGCGTTTCGCCAGCCGCTCGGCCATGTCCGCGTCCATACGGACGCAGAAGCCGGCGCGTTCGCCGAAACGGTCGGCGCCGAGGCGGCGACCGCCGGGTCCCAGATCGCGCTCGCGCCCAACCGATTCCGTCCCGGCACCGCAAGCGGCGATCATCTGCTCGCCCACGAAGTTGCCCACGTGGTGCAACAGGGCGGTTCCGAACCGACAGGGCCGCACGGATTCGGCATCCCCTCTCAGGCATCCGAGGCCGCGGAAGTCGAGGCGGAGCAGGCGGCGGATCGGGTCGTTGCCGGCGGCTTCGCCCGCGTCACGCCGGGGCGGTCGGCGATCTCGACACGAAACCGCATCCTCCGTCGCGTCCGCGCCGGCGCGGAAACCCCGGTTCCCGCCCAGGACCCGGCCCTCGCAGCCACACCGGCCGTCGCCGCCGAGCTCGCCGTCGCCGAGCAGACCGAACGGCGGCAGCGCAAGCGCCGGCAAGGCGTTGCGGAACCGCCAGTTCCCGCCCCCGCAGAAGCACCCGCCGCCGGCATCGACTCCGGTGCTCTTCCGGCCCTCGCGCCACCGACCGCAACCGGGCCGGCGGACGGCGCACGACCGCCCTCGCCCCCGGGCGAACCTGCACTCGCGCCGGCGGCTGCGCCAACTGCCGCAGAGCCTGCCGTCGAACCGGCGGCGGGCGCGGTCGAAGAGCCGGCCGTTCAGGCGGCGATCGAAGCCGACGAGGCTGACGAGGCGGCGGCGGTGGCCGAAGAGGCGGCGGCTACGGGGCCCGGCGCCTCGGCGGGCGCTGTCGCAGGGGAGGCGGAAGCCGGCCCGGAAGCGGGTGCGGAGGCGGCGCCCGCGGCTGCCGCGCCGGCCGAACAAGCCGAACCGGAAGCTGCGGAACCGGCGGAAAGTGCCGCGCCGGAGGCAGGGGTGGACGTCGAAAGCGCCGGCGCGGGCGGCAGCGCGGCCGGAACCGCAGCGCGCTCCCCGCAGTCGCCGGCGGAGGATCCGGCCTTTCAGGCGACGATGGCGCGGGTGCGCGCGGTCGCCCGCCGCCAGGCCCACAACAACGCCGCCCGCAAGAAGGCCGCCGAGGCGCAGGCGGCGGCGAAGGGCCCACCCAACGAAAAGGAAGCCAAGGCGGCCGGCGCCCAGGTCGAGAAGATGGACGCCCAGGAGCCGGCACCGTTCGAGACCCAATCGTTCGAGGACGCGCTCCGCGCCAAGATCCGCGAGGTGGCCCCCACCAACCTCAAGGAGATGGAGAGCTTCAAGTCCAGCGGCAAGATGAACCAGGTCAAGGGAGCGGCCAGCGGCGAGGTGCAGAAAAGCACCGAGGCCGCCGCCGGCCCGGTCGCCGCGGCCACCGAGGAAACGCCCGACGCGTCGGCGCAGGACGCCAAGGCGGTGACGCCGCTCGAGCCGTTCGACCCGGGCCCGGCGCCGGGCGGCGTCGGTGCGGAAGCCGCCGTCCCCAAGCCCAAAAGCGACGCCGAGGTCGCGATGGACGACGGTCCGCGCGAGCTCGATCAACAGATGGCCGACGCCGATGTGACCGAAGAGCAGCTCGAGAGGTCTAACGAGCCGGACTTTCAGGCCGCCCTCGGCGCCAAGCGTGATGCCGAGGCGGACGCCGCGGAAGCGCCTGGGCGCTATCGCAGCGAGGAGCAGCGGCAGATAGAGGGCGAACAGTCGCAGGCGGCGCAGCGGGCAGAAGCCGGCCTCGGCGAGATGCATGGCACCCGGACCGAGCAGTTCGGCGCCGTGTTCGGCGGCCAGCAGACGGCGCAGTCCGAAGAGGAGCAGACCCGGGCGCGGGTCGCCGCCGACATCGAGGCCATCTACGAGGAAACCAGGACCAAGGTCACCGACCGCCTGGCCAGGCTCGACGAAGACGTCAACGCCGCGTTCGATGCCGGCACGGAAGCCGCCATCACCGCCGCGACCGATCACGTCAACGACCGCATCTTCTATTACAAGCTCGATCGCTATCTGAGCATTCCGATCGTCGGCCAGGCCCGCTGGATCCGCGATCAGTTCCTCGACCTGCCGCCCGAAGTGGAGGCGTTCTACACCGAGGGCCAGGCGGTGTTCTTCTCCCGCATGGACACGGTGATCAGCGACGTCTCGGCCAAGGTCGACAAGGGGCTGCAGGACGCCAAGGACGAGATCGCCGCCGGGCGCCAGCGGGTCGCGGACTACGTGGCCGATCTCGACGAGTCGGTCCGCTCGATCGGCGAGAGTGTCGCCGGAGACTTCCAGCGGAATTTTGACGATCTCGCCGCCGAGGTGGACTCGCATCGCGACCAGCTCATCAACTCGCTGGCGCAGCGCTACGCCCAGTCCCTGGAGACGCTGAACCAGCGCTTCGACGAGATCCGGGCTTCGAACCGGGGCCTCGTCAACCAGGCGGTGGACGCGCTCGCCGGGGTCATCGAAACGATCCGCAAGCTCAAGGACATGCTGCTGAGCGTCGCGTCGAGCGCGGCTTCGGCGATCGAGCAGATCATCGCGGACCCGATCGGCTTCCTCGGCAACCTGATCGAGGGCCTCAAGCAGGGCGTCAACGGCTTTCTCGCCAACATCGTCACACACCTGAAGGCCGGCCTGATGGGCTGGCTGTTCGGCGCCCTCGCCGCCGGCGGCATCCAGTTGCCCGAGACCTTCGACCTCAAGGGCATCATCGGCCTGATCCTGCAGATCATGGGCCTCACCTGGGCCAACTTCCGCGCCCGGGCGGTGCGCATTGTCGGCGAGCCGATCGTCAAAGCGATGGAGACGGCGGTCGAGATCTTCGTCGTCGTCATCCGCGAAGGCGTCGGCGGCCTGTGGCGCTGGATCAGGGAGCAGGTCGGCAACCTCAAGGACATGCTGCTCGAGGAGATCCAGAGCTGGGTGATCACAAAGGTGATCACCGCCGGCATCACCTGGATCCTGAGCCTGCTCAATCCGGCGTCGGCCTTCGTCCGCGCCGTCAAGATGATCATCGACGTGGTGATGTTCTTCATCAATCGCGGCAGCCAGATCCTGGCGCTGGTCAATGCGGTGGTCCAGTCGCTCGCCGCGATCGCGTCCGGCAGCGTCGGCGCCCTCGCATCAGCGGTGGAGGGGGCGCTGGCCCGCGCCATCCCCGTCACCATCAGCTTCCTCGCGAGCCTGCTCGGCCTCGGCGGCATCGCCGCCACCATCCAGGGCTTCATCCAGAGGCTCCAGGCCCCGCTCAACCGCGCCCTCGACTGGGTGATCGGCCAGGCCGTGAAGCTGGCGCGGCGGGTCCGCGGGTTGTTCGGCGGTAGAAGGAGCGACGAAGAGGTGCCGGAGTCGGGCGATCCCGAGCATGATGCAAAAGTTGAAGCCGCGCTGCTCGCGATAGATACGGCCGAGCAACAGAGGGCTGTTAACGACGAGCTACCAGTAGAGGCAGTACAGGAGGTTGTTTCAGAAGTTGCCCGGGATTACGATGTGCTTCAAGCGCTGACATTCACTGCAACGGATGATGGATATATTTATGAATACCGAGCGAGCCCTGGCCAAAAGAAACGAAGCAAGTACTCCTCGGCCGGTATACCCTCTTGGGGGTCATTGGCTCAGAATTGGGCACATGTCGTTGACGAACACACCATTAAGGGCGGGGGCGTTGGGGGACAGGATCTGTTTCCACTGAGTTGGAGCGAAGGACAAATCCAGGGCGCTGTTCGGGCCGCCTATGGAAACGCCAAGCGGGTTCAAACCCAAGGCGATCGGCTGAGACTGCGCGGCGAAGGAGGAGGTATGACCATCGATATATGGGTAAACAAGGTTGAGAAGACGCTTGAGTCCGCATATCCGATCGGGGGACTGAGATTGACTGCGGAAGAGCAAGAAGCGCTTCGGTTGTTGCGTCGCGAACCAGTATTTGGAACGATGAGCGCTGAGGAGGTATACGCCGAAATACGTCGGCGCATCTTATAACCGATATAGTATTTGCATCCAATGACGATGCAACCGGAGTTCAATGAATGACGAGTGTATTTTCCCGGAAAACCCTTCAGCTCCATATAATGCCTGACGCAGTGTCCACAAAAAGAAAAGGCCGGCTCTTTGGTTGTGTGTTTTTCGAGTATTCACACTCGGCTTTTCCGTGCGTCGGTTGGACTGACAACATCGGCGCCTTGCTCCGAATGTGGTCGGATGCCCTTATGCGACTTGAAGGTTCAAAACAGTCCGTTGATTTCTATTTTATGGAGGGACCGTATATGGTCAAGATCGATCGTCAGAACGAACTAACGCTTCGAATGACCTTCATCGAGGATCGAGAGCCTCCAAGTATTACCGCTAGAGCGGTCATTGCCGAGCGGGAAATCAGAGACCTGATTACAAGGGAAGTTCGCAGAGCGATTGGCATGGCACGCTTCCAAGGTGTCGTTGACCGTGACATCATGGCGTTGGAGCGCTGTATCGAAGTTCTGGATCGTTCTCCCGCGTGACTGCCTCTACCAGAGAGAGCACGGTGAGCCAAGAAGCGAAGTACTGGCGAGAATGGCATAGGCGTCGAATGAGGCCACTGGGATTACCGTCCCGGCGATCTGGGTCGGTGCACCGAAATATGCCCCCCAAGAAACACGCTCTCGGCAGGATCGAACGAAATACGTCGCGTGTGCTGACCGGAGGCCGGCGGTGGGCGCCTGTCGACGACGCCCACCTTCGGAGACCTGAGCTCGTTCGATGCCTTTGGAACGACGGAACACTCGGAAGTCGACGGAACTCTCAGAACCGTACAGGGCCTTACGGACCAGGGAACTTGCTGAACCAGCGGAACCTTGCGAACCGACGGAACCTCACGCATCTACCAGTCGGTAAAGTATAGCACACCATCACGGTCACAGCGAGAGCCTTGCGGCAACGCCCTGCCCAAAATAGCCGTTGTGCTCGACCAGCCACGACTTACCAGCGGGCGGAACTCATCGCTTCGGTGCGGTTGAGCGCGTTGACGCGAACGCCGGTCCACGTTCCGAGATTGAGATTGTCGCGAACCCGCAACAGCGGCCCGAAACTGCCCCATAGCCGGATGCCGTCGGTGATGGGAAGCGACAGCGCCCAGTTCGGCTGCGTCGGCGCGGTGACTTCGATCCGGTTCGCGTTGACCTCCGCCGACAGGGCATGGCTGACCAGGATGCCATGGCGCTGGCGGGCGAACATCGGCACCCTGAGATCGATGACGTTGTCCGTGATCGCGACGCTGTGGGCATACAGGTAGCGATCGCTGTTGCTCGCCGTGCTGTCGCTGAGCGCCACGGTGATCCCCTGGCGGAACCCGATGACACGGTTGCCCGCGATCCGCACGTCGGCGAGGTGCCCGCCGCCGAGCAGGGTGTGGATCGTGCCGCTGCTATTCGACGGCCGCGACGCCGCGCGGCTGCCGGCGATGGCGATGCCCTGGTGACCGGATGCGACCGGGCTTGAGTTGGCGATGCGGCGCGCCAGCTCGGTAAACGCCGGCTGAATGGCGCCGGGGATGGTGTACGGCGCCGGGACCCCGAACATGCGCCGCGCCAATCCTGCCTTGAGCCGCCGCAGATTGGCGGAGATCCAGCCGTTCGGCACGGTGGTGGCGTTGCCCTGCATCGGGTTCCGTTCCAGGACCGGCTCCCACACCCCCGGGCTCAGCAACGGATGCGTGGAGAAGCTGACGACGCGGCTCGCCCATTCCGATAGCGAAAACAGAATGCGCGGCCGGCCCCAGGGGTCGGAACCGAAATTCACGACCGGCCCCGGCAGAAAGACGTCGTCGTTGAAGTCCGGCGGCTCGCCGACCGCGACCCTGTCGATCAGGATATTGCCGACCGCCGAGGCCATCTCCTGATCGGCGAGCAATGCCGCGATGTCGACGGGCTCGGCGATCGTCTCGAGCCGGTTGCCGGTCACATCGGCGCTGCCGGCATTGAGGGCGAGAATGCCGATGGTGCCCATGCCGACCCGGACGCCGCAGTCCGCAACGCGCGCCCGCACCGCCGGCCTCTGCGCATCGCTCGTCTCGATGCGGATTGCGCTCATCCCCTTGGTGGTCGGCACGCGGTTGACGACCGGGACCCCGGTGATCGAGACCTCGTCGCAGTTGTCGAAGGAGAGAGTGCCGCCGGCGCCGCGGGCCGCCGGCAGCGCCTCGATCCCGAGATCGGCGATCGTCACGCTGGCGCAGTTTGCGAACCGCAGGATGCGGTTGACGACCGCGCTGGTCAGCCGGGTCCCCCGGCCGGCGCCGGAAACGACGAGGTGACCCTTGCCGCTCACCTCGACCGTCCGGGTCAAGGTCCGCTCCCCGGGATGAATGCAGATCCTGGCGTCGCCGCCGGCAGGAACCGCATCGAGCACCGCTTGCAGGTCGTCTTCGGGACGGACGATGAGTTCCCCGCAGCTCGCCTGAAGGATCGGCTGCTCGAACAGTTCCTCGAGCGCCTCCTGCACGGTGGCGCTGGTGCTGCCGACCCGGTCGCCGACAAAGGACACGTCGTCGGCCTCGATCTCGCAGAGCCGGGGAAAGCGCGTATCGAGCCAGGACACGAGCAGCAGCGGCTGGTTCGCGCCCTGGTATTCGAACAGAGCCAGCGGCGCGAACCGCCGCTCCGGGCCATGCGGTTCGCTGATCCAATCGCCGTTGGCATTTCCGCGCCGGGCGCGAGCCTCGTACTGCCACCAGTCACCGACCCGAAACGCCCCGGACCCGGTCAACACGACACTGATCCCGTCCTCGATGTCGTGGGGCCCGGCAGAGAGGACGCTGCCGGTGTCGGTGGACAGCCGTTGCGGGTCCAGCACGCCGTGCCAGCGGCGCAGTTTCAGCGGCGCGGCACTGGTGTCGCCGTAGCGGGCGTCGAGGATGACCGGGGTCGTGGAATCGACCGGATCGACCATGCGAAAGACGATGTCGTTGGAGGTGTTCGTGGTGTCGATGGCGCTCAACGCGACCATCTGGCCGACCGCGCGCACCGGCGGTGAAAAGCCGTCCGCGGCGACGAACGCGAGTTCGGCGTCGGCGAGGTCCACGACCTCGTTGAGGAGCTCGACCAGATCGCCCGAGGTGAGCGGCGTTCCGGCCGGAAACACGAGGTTGCCGTCGGCGTCAATGCGGGTCGCGAACACCTCCGAGCCGTTGTTGCGGGACCACTTGACCTGAACCCGGTCGAGGCCGCCGCCGCGGTGTACCTCGAACCGGTAGAGGCGGTTGTCGCTGCCGGTGTAGCCCGCGAGCTCGGGCAGCGCGCAGGGGTCGGGATCCGGCTCCGAGGTGGTCACGTTGACGGTCAGTCCCGCCCCGGGCCGAATGTCGGCGAAGGCTGAGCGCACCTGCTCGCGGGTCGTCAGGGTCTCCGGCGGAGACTCTCCCGGCACGATCCTGGCGATCTTCACCTGCGCCATGACCTTGGAGCGCGTGCAGGTGTCGACCGAACCGCCGAGCGCCTCTTCGCGAATGCCCGGGTCTTCGACGACGGTGATGTGGCGCTCCCAGACCTCGAGATAAGCGACCAGGAGATCGCCGGCGACCGTGTCGAGCGGCAGCAGGATGCCGTCGAACAGGGGCGGCGAGCCGCCGGCGCCGGTGAGCGTGAAACCGCTGTCTTCGGGGAAGCTGAGCTGCGGAAACGCCTCGTCGGCGGGGGTGTCGACGATCAGGCCGTCCACGTGGTAGGCGCCGGCCGCCGCCCAGAATGCCGGCTCGCCCCCGGCCAGTTCGCCCTGTTCGATCAGCCCGATGCGAACGGCATCGCCGACGCCGAGACGGACCCGCACCGCCTCGAACCCGGCCAGTGCCGAGACGTCCAGAACAACCGGCTGGTATTGGTCCGGCGACGTCGGGGCGACGCTCGCCGCAATTCCGTTGATCTGAATGCTCGCCGGGAAATCCGACTGCATCCACACCACCAGCGTCGGCGACAGATCCGGATCGAAGGCCTGCCGCAACGGCACCCGCACCTCGGCCGCGCCGCTGCCGGTCGCCGCGATGTGCAGACCCGGGTACCGCTCCAGGTAGCGGCGCCGGTAGTCCGGCCAGACGTCGGCGGTGCCGGAGACGACCGTCGGCGCCGATGGCGGCGGAAAGACGCCGAGCAGTCGGCCGGGCGTAAGCAGAAACCCGAGATCGGGGCTGCCCGCCCGGCAACCCAGCGCCGCGACGCCGCGGCGGTTGGCTTCGACGAGCGCGTCGACGGTGGCGTTGACGTCGCTGTCGAGGAGCACTCGTCCCTGCTGCATGAGGATCCGATGATAACGCCGGAGGCGTTTGCGATCGGGGTTGTACCCCCTCGAGAAATCGCCCTGCACCGCTCTTTCCCCTCAGTCCACGCGGACAATGCCGCTGCTCAGCCCGGCCGGCGCAAATTCGATCAGGCGGCGCTGAAAAGCCTTCGTGCGCTCGCCCGATCGCGCTTGATGAAAGGCGCCCATCTCCGATCCGTTCTCCGCACCGCGGCGGATGGCGGGATCGCAATCGTCGCGCAGCCGCCACCAGGCGGCGTCGCGGCGGCTCCAGGAGACCGCTCGCACCGGCGTGTCCGGAGCTGTCCGAAACACACGCGGGAGAACGGAATCCGAGGTCACGCGGCTGTAGCGCACGCAACCGTGGAAACGATCCTCCACGTCGACCCGGTCCCTGAAGATCACTTCGGACGCATCGAGTCCCCGCACCGCCACCGTGCCGCCGACGCTCACCCGTTCGAGCCGTACCGCGCCCGCCTGCGCCTCGATGGCGGAACCCTCGCCGGCGTCGAGGATGCTGTCGGTGGCGAGCAGCGACCCCGGCCCGTCCAGCCGCAGGCCGGCCAGTTCGCAGAGCACGACGCCGACCTCGGTGCCGGCCTCGGTGTCGCTGAAAACCAGTCGGTTTTCGGCGAACAGGGCGGTGCACAACCGGAGAGCCACGGCGCCGGCCGGCGGCAGCGTGAGCCCGCTCCAGCCTTCGCCGCCGAACGCAAGTCCCACAAGTGTGATTGCGGCATAGCTCGGCGGCACCGCAGGCAGTTGCCAGCCGGCGGCCGTGTCGATGAGAACCACCGGGCGTTGCCGCTCGGCCGCCTGGATCGTCAGCGACAGCCTGACCGTCGCCGCTGCTACGGGGTCCGGTGGTGTGCCCGGCCAGACCGGCGCCTCTGCGTCGTATGTGGCGCTGTCCTCGATCTGAACCACCTCGTGGCGGTCGGGCTGGGTGGCGGCATCCGCCGCGCTCAATCCCGTCCAGGCCGCGCCGATCGCGGCGAGCGCGTCGGTGAGCGAGCGGTAGCGCGGCTTGGCCAGCCACGCGGACGGCGCCTCTGGATGCAGCCGGCCGTCCCGGGTGACGATGCGGGTCGGTTCTGCGAGACGCGCATCAAGGACCGGTTCGCGCGCCGCCGGCCGAGCCCCCATATGCACGGTCCGGGCGTCTTCGTAGTCGCTGCCGACGGCGGGCGGCGCGATGCCGGCGGTGTCCGGCGTCCAGGATTGCGGCGGCTCCTCGGCGGCAAAGGCGAACAGGCCGTTGAGGACATCCACGTCGAGGCGGCCCGGCCGCGTCAACGGTACGATGGCCGGCGGCGAGGCCGTCCAATCCTCATTGATCCAGGCGCAAAGCCGGCGCCAGCCCACCCGCCGCCGACGCAGGGCAATCGCCTCGCGGATGGGGGCGACGGCGCCGAGCGACGCCCGCCGCCTGGCCGTCGACTCGCCATCCCAGGTGGAGCCGTCGTCGGCCACCCGCACCGGCGCGCTGGCGAACGGCTCGGCGCCGGGCCACGGATCGCCGGCCGGGACGGCGGCCGCATCCAGCTGCGGCAGGTGGATGAGCGCGGTTCGCCCGTCGAAGCTCGTCCAGGCCACCTCCGCTGGGGCGAGCGTCGCGTCCGCCGCGGAACATTCGAATCGCACCGCGAGAGCCACGGCGCCCGCGTTGTCGCGCACCAGTGCGCCAACGGCGGCATATTCGGCATCGACGCTGGCGGCGGCGCCGACCGGCAGGCCGTCCTCGTCGAGCGCCGACCACACGGCCGCACCGGGGTCGGCGCCGGCCCAGGACAGGCGCTGGAAGGGGCGATACTGCGGGCCGCCTGGTCGTTGCAGGCGCGCCGCGAAAACAAGCCGGCAGTCGGCGGTGGCGGGCAGGGCGACGAGATCGGCACCACGGCGCTGCAACGCGACACCGCCGTGCAAAATGGCCGGCCCGCGCCCGGGCGCCGCCGGCAGCCGGGCGAGCATCACCGGCTCGGCGGTTTCCGCGGCCGGCGGCCACACGGCGGCGGCGGCGGCGGTGAGCAGGGCCGCGGAGTCAAGGACAAGAGTGGCGCCGTCTCTCGGCATGGCACGGATCGGACCGGTCGGTCCCCCTTGCTGGGCGTCGAAAATGCTGCCGTCGGCAGCGAGATGAAACCATCGCTCGCCGGCAATCGCGGCGGCGGGCAGTGTCGTGACTAGGGCGCCGCGCAGAAAGCCGGCGCGCGCCAGTTCGACATCGCTCGCGGCCGCCCGCGCCGCCGCCCGGCCGCCGGCGATCTCAATGGTGGCGCCCGCAAACAGCCGGCCAATCGCGGCGCCGACCGGCGTCAGGCGAACCACAACCGCCGCCGCCCCGGCCGGCAAAGCGCCGCCGACCGACGTGACCGGTCCGGCACCGCCGGCGTCCACGTCGAAAGCGGCGCGCGCGACAAACCCGCCCGTGTCCGGCCGCCATGTCGTCGCCGAGGGGAAATCCACCGGCGCCACGCCGATCTCGATGCAGACCCCGTCGCGAAACCGGCGGGGCTGCCAGTCGAGGAGCGTGAGGTTCGGCGCGCCGCGCGCCACCTCAAGATCGGCCGCAACCCCGCTCGCCGCCCGCAGCACCGCCGTCGGCGGTACGACACTGCCGGCCAGGAGGCCGCAAATGCGAATGGCGAAGCGGCCGTCGATGCCGAACCAGGCGGCCGGATCGACGGCGAAGTGCTGTTCGGGAATACGATCCGTCTGAAGCGGCTCGGCTGCGGCGCGCCGGGCGCGAAGCGGTTGCCTGACACCCAGCGGATGCATGGCGAAGCGAGGATCGGAGCCGGGCACCGCGAGTTCGCGGGCGGTTGCCCCTTGCAGTGGTGCGGTGACGGTGGGATGAAACCAGTGCACCACCTGGCGAGGATGATAGCGGCCGGTCCGGGCGGAAATCGCGCGGACATCGAGCGTATGCGCGAGGGCGTCGAGCGGACCGGTGGCCTGCTCCGCGACGACCGCCGCTCGCAGGTCGGGGATCAGGCGCTCGGGGCGCTGGAAGTCCAGGTCCTGGGAAAGCATCAGCCGTTTCCAGCCCTCCTGGGTGACGACGAGCTGACCGCTTAGGTCCTCGGCCATGCCCTGGAGGGCGGCCGGCGTTCCCTTCTGCCGGCGCCAGCCGACGGTGCCGCGGACGTCCCGACGGTTCGACGCGGCGTCCGGAAACACCAGCGTGGTGCCGACCATCTCCGCCAGCAATGCCACCGCGTCGTCGCTGGCGGTGTCGATGAACAGATCGCCGTGCAGTTCCTCGATGTTCTGACGGAGGACGGCGAGCGGCGCGGCGACGACCGCGAGGAAATCGCGCAGCTCGCCGCGTCCGTCCGGCGGCAGATCCTGGGTCCGGTAAATGCTGGGCAGCGCCGCATAGAGCACCCGCGCCACATACGCGAGAACGTCCGGGTCAAAGGGGTAGGCGGCCATCAGAGTGCCTCCGCCCGCGTCGAGAGCTCGAGATCGTTCGCGTCGAGGGTCAGCCATTCATCGACGGCGACCCGGATGACGTCTAATATCCGGCTGACATCGCCGGCATCGAAGCGGGTGACCTCGAGATTGCGTACGCCGTCCAGCGTCTCGAGAATCCTGTAGATCTCGCTCAGGAATGCCGGCTGACCGAGTCCGCGCCGGGCGAAGGCGAAGTAGCCCGGCGCCTCCCGGCTGACGCCGTACAGGGCGGCGCGGATCGCGTCCTTGACCTGCTCAGGCAGGTAATCGGGGTCGGGATCGACGATCACCGACAGGTGCGCCGCCCGTGCCGTCGGCCCGATGATGACCATCGGCAGGGTCGTATCGCGGCGGGCATCGAGGAACGCGCGCAGTTCGCCGACGGCCTCGGGCGCCTCGCCGCTCGCTGTCGCAACGACCAGGACGATGCCCCGCTCGGGGTTCCAACGGGCGGCGGCGCGCGCCACGCCTTCATAGAGCAACGCCACGTCGGCGTGATCGGCGACCGACACGGCGCGATCGAAGGTGCGAATGAACCGGGTCGCCTGGGTTCGAATGTCTTCGGCGCTGGCCGGTTCGGCGCCGCCGGAGACATCGGTCAGATTGGCGATGCGATCGAGCAACGGGTGGGCCTGCTTGACGCGGGTTAACAGGCCGGCGTCGACGTCGCCGGCCGTGCCAAGGCCGACCCGATAGTCCGCGGAGATGTTCTTCCTGCCGGCCGGGGGAATGGCGCCGTTGCGGCCACCGCCGAACACGACCGTCGCCTTCCGGGTCTCGTCGAGCTCGAACCGGTAATGGCGATCGTCGGGGCCGGACAAGGCGAAGTCGTCGACCCGCTGCCAGCAGACATCGTTGACGCGGACCGTCAACTCTGGAGCGGCGCCGGTCGCCGTCGGCATCAGCGTCACCGGCGACTGCTTGAGCGGAAACCGCTGGAACGGTTGCACGCCGTCCGAGCCGCCGAGGACCTCGGTGACCTCCCGGCCATGGGAAACGCGGACAACGTTGCCGTAGATGCGGAGATTGTGCTTGAACCAGCCGCCCTCGGGCGTCGGATCGACGGGATCCCACCAGATGCGCGTGGCGCCGGCCTCATCCTTCGCGAGTGCCTCCGGCGTCTGGACGATCTCGATCTCGACGCGACGGTTGCGCGCCTCCCGCACGCCGTCCTCGGTCGGGACCAGGGGACTGCTCTCGCCCCGGCCGATGGCGGTGATGCCCGCGGCGGGCAGGCCGAGCGCGACCAACGCCCCCTTGACGGCGTCGGCGTATCGCTGCGACAGCACCAGGTTGTATGGGGCCGAGCCAAAGCGGTCGGTGTGCCCGGTGGTGACGAGGCTCGTCGCGCCCAGCCTAGTGAACTGCGCCGCCGCCCGGGCGAGCACCGGCCTCGATTCGGGCGTGACAGCCGAGGTGTCCGCTCCGAAGAATACGGTGAACGTGGTTTCCGCCGCCGCATCCAGGGAGACGCGGGAGACGGCGACGACCTGCGTCACCGTTCCGGCTCTGTTGCTGAACAACAGCCGCCGCCCCGGCGCCAACAGGGGAAACCGTCCCGGCACGTCGACAAACATCTCGACCGGGTCCGGGTTCGGCTCGGATCGGGCCAGCGGAAATTCCTGCCGCCAGCCGGTCAGCCAGGCGGCTGGCAGGGGCTGCGATGCGCGGGTCTGCGTGGCACCGGTCGGATCCTTGACCCGAACCGCCTTCACCGCAGCGGCAATGTGTGATTTAACCGGAACGGTCGTCGAGTGCGGCTCCAGGGACGTTGTGAATCCGCCGCTGCCGTCGGGCGTAACCTTCACGGTATAGGTCTCAACCGGAACGTCGATGCGACGATGGAACGAGAGGGATAACGACGACTCCGCATCGATCCTGAAGACGTGGCGACCAGAGCCCGCGACCCGCATCGCATATTGACCGGCCAGCGAGTTGGGAAGATCCTCGGAGAGAAAGATGTCGCTGGTGCTGTAGCTCGCACCGCTGAGGTCGTACCAGTATCCTGCGGCACCGCCCGCCGGTTCGGTCGCGGTCGCCGACTTCAGGTCGCCGGGCGGATAGAGAGCCGCATCCGCATTCCAGCCGAAGGGGCGCAGGACCAGTTCTGGCTTGGCCAACACCCGCATCACCTCGTCGCCAGCACCCCCGTCCGGGAGAGCCGAAGCCGGGATCACCGCCGCAGCGAGGGGCGATGCCAGGGAGACCGTTGTCGTTCCCCGTTCGGCGTCTTCTTCCGCGGCGGCAATGACCAAGCCCTGCCAGTGTCCGGCGCCGACAAGGGCGATCATTTCGCCCGTCTCGAGCCCCAGTCCCGTGCCCTCGAGGCCGAACGACGTCGCGCGGGCGGCGATCGAGACGCTTCGCTCGGCGTCAGCCGGGCAGAGAAGATTGACGCCGGCGTCCACCGGCAGATCCGCAAGGGTCTCGTAGTCCTGCGCTTCCGCCTCCCCGAGCGGCACGCTGGCGAGCGCCAGTCCCTTGGCGATTGTGCCCGACAGGCCCGGCTTGACGAACAGCACCACGTGGCCCGTAGCCGCCAGGCCGGCGTCGGGCTGATAGGACAGTCGGCGTGCGTGGCGGACGAGGCTGCTCGCCGCCAGCGCCGTGCCGATGAAGGATTCGCCCGCGTAGCGGTCCTGATAGACGGCCAGAATGTGAGCGACCAGCGCGCTCAGCTCCATCGTCGTCCGGGCGGAGTTCGCCCTCCTGGTCGTCGTGGCCCTCTCCGGACGCGTCCGACGGCGCCAGCCGCTGGAAGAGATCGGTGGCGAGGCCTGCCTCCAGCGCCACGAAATCGGCGAATTCAAGCGGGAGATAGTCGAACCGCCGGGCGTTGCCGCGATCGATACGCGCCGAAGGCGCGTCGGGCTGAGGACGCGGTGGCCGGCTCACGGCGCGTCTCCCGTCGCCGCGGGCTGGTCGATCAGGAACAGGTCCGGTTCGGCATCGAGCCCCAGCATGTTCACCGTCAGCAACCCGTTTTCCGGAACGTCGGGGTCGGCGTCGAGCCGCGGCACCTGGGTGATGCCGAAGCGAATGACCGGACGCGTCGGCGGATCCGCCTCGTCGCCGAGCGGCCGGAAGATCGTCGCCTTGACGGCGTCGACGCCGGGAACGCCCTGCGCGAACGCGATCAGGTCGCCGAGATACAGCGCCTCGCCGAAACTGAGGCGGTCGGGATGGAACCAGCCGGGGCGCGCCGTCGATCCCGGACGCAGTTCGGCCAGCACCCGATCCCTGACCAGGTGCGGCGCGAACCCGGGTGACGCGCAGAGGACCAGCGCCACCTCGAGCGGCACGTATTCGGCCGCGCGCACGAAATGCTCGCGCCCAGCCATGCGAAGCCTGTCGACATGGCCGTGAATCACGTCCTGCAGGGAGGGCGACAGCCCTTCGGCAGCGGACGGATCGACCAGGATCAACACCGAGTTGAACACGCCGCCGAGCGCCCGAGCGCGAGCACGGGCGACGCCCGGCACCTGCATCGCCGCGCCCTGGTAGTCTTCCAGCGACACGGCGCGCTGCAGGGGACCGTGTCTCAGCGATGCGCGGATGTCTTCCTTCGCCCTTTCGAGGCTCTGCGGCTGACGCCCGCCGCGGCCCGGCATGACGTTGGAAACAGTGACGAAACCGAGGGCCGACAGGCTCGCTTCTTCGTCCGTTCCGGTGCGCGGCGGGACGATGCGGGTGAGGGTGCCGGGGCCGACGTTTCCCGAAATCGGATCTCCGATGCGATAGCGGAGCTCGATCCGTACCGCCGGTTCGTCGATGTCCCGTTCGACATCCCGCCGCGCGCGGATTTCCCGGCCGTGGATCCCGTCGCCGAAGCCGATCCACACCGAGCCGTCGGTGTCGGCGTCCACCGTGTAATGCCGATCGAAGGACTTGGATGCGTGCCGGTGCGGGACCAGCGACCAGACCTCGCCATCCACCACAACCTCGAGGGCCGGTTTGCTGCTGCCGTCGGCCATTTCCTCGAACAGGACCGGGGCCTCGGGGATCTGCAGGGCGGCAAGATGATAGCTGTCCCGGTCGCCACGACGCCGGTGTGCGACAATGCTGTTGCGGCGATCGATTTCGATGACGACGTCGGTCCGCGCCGCAGCATCGGCGAACGGCGCGACCCAGGCGCGACGAGCCTCGCCGTGCACGGCGTCGACCAGATTGGCATAGAGACGGAGCGGCGGATCGGTCGCCCACGGGCGCACGGCTTGCCGCAGCGGGTCGCGCCAACGCATGCGCGTCAGGGGGGTTGGCGGATCCAGGAGCGGATCGAACGAGTGGCCGGGGTCGGCAACCCATCCTGCCTGCGAGATCGGTTCGACCGCTTGCAGGGCAACGACCTGCGCGAAGCCGCCCTGCACGAACGCGATCCGGCCTGCGCGGTCGAGGGCGGTGGTCTGGCCAAACAGCAACATGTCGGTGGCGCCGGCGGGGATTTCCGCATCGCCGGCGTCGGGCCAGGCCGCGACGACGAGCCGTGGCGTGTTGTTCTCGGCGTGGACGGCCGAGCCCTCGCTGACCGAATAGACCACCGGCGTCTCGTCGGCGCCGACGACCATCTTGACTTCCAGTCCGGCCGGAATGAAGCCCGATCGGGTGACATCAAACGCCAGCACGGTCCGCGCCGCGCTGCCCTCATCGAGGCTGGTGCCGAGCAGCAGCGCGTGCTGGCGCAGCGAAAAGCGCTGGCTCGCGGTGCCGATGAAGGCTTCGTTGGCGACCCGATCCTGGTAATAGCTTAGCATGTCGCCCTGCCAGGCGAACAGATCGATCAACACCCGCTCGAAGCTGGCTGGCGACAGATCAGCCCAGTGCGGGTTGCGCACCTTCACCCAGTCGCCGAGAACCTGGACGAAGCCGTTGAAATCCTTGGTCAGGAGGTCGACTTCCGGCGGTTGCTCCGGCGCCGCGGACGCCGCCAGCGCCGGCGGGCGGCAGTCCCCGGTGTCGCAGCCGATGCGGAAGCGGAATTCGCCGATGGCGAAAAACGGATGCAGCCGCAGCGCCGCATTGCCGGCTTCGACGAGACAGACACGATAAAGCGAATGATCACCCAGTTCGCTGAACATCAGGCGGACTTCGTCGGCGACGAACTCGACATCGAACGCGAGCTCCGACAGCCGTCGCCCGCCCGTGAGCTGGATGTTGTCCTCGGTGAGTCCGGCCGCCGGCCGGTTGAGAAAGGCGGTGACGATGGCCCGATACGGGCTCTCCGGCGAGGCGCCGACCGGCGGATAGTCGATGGTGACCAGGCGGATTCCCTGCCAGTCCGTGCCCTCCAGGCGACCCCCGCGCCAGCTCAGGAACGATCCGCTCACAGCCGGATCTCCAGGTTGCGGGGCTGTCGGTCGGTGCGCCGTCGGTACGTGATGGTGAGGAGCAGCTCGCCGTGCGGCGGACGCGTTTCGATGTCGACGGTTTCGATCTCGCATTCGTCGCCGACGTCGCGACGCAGCCCTTCTGTAACTCGAAACTCGATGGCCGCCACCGTCAGATCGTCGAGACCCTCGAACACTGCACGGTTGAGCCCAACACCGAAGCGGGGGTTGTTGACCCGCTCACCGGGCGAGGTGAACAGGATCGCCATGATCTTGTCGCGCAGATGCCGGTCGGCGTCACCGGTCACGGCCACCGTGCCCTGGGCGCGCAGTCGGAACGGCTGATTGAAGTATCGGTTCGGCATCAGAGCACCGGTGCAGGGGGCGAGATGAGGGGCGGGAAAATGACGATCGTCATCAGCGCCAGCGTATGGATGGCGGTCGCGATGTGTTGGGCCCGCGCGGCGTTGGGCGACTGGGTGTCGGAAAACACCGAGACGAACACACTCTGGGCGGCGCCGACCCCTGCCGGCGGCGTCGCGACGCCGGGGCCGAAAACTTGCCCCGCCATGTAGCCCATCAGGCCCAGCGCCAGGAGCGCTGCCGCCGACGCCGCACTCATCGCCGCAAAGGCGCCGGCAGCTGAGGCGGCGAGCTGACCCTGGCGCGCGGTTGCGGTGGCGCACGGAAACCCGGCTGCCATGGCTGCGGCGAACCATGGGCTTACCGCCTGGGCAAACCGATCCCCGAACTCGGCGGGAGAGCCCGGAAAGCGGCCCCCATCCGGCACCAGCCAAGTGTTCTCGAGGCTTGAGGCCAGTGTAGCCGGGATCAGGGGCATGGCTACTCCGTGCTGACCTTCGAAGAAAGATGACTGCTCGCCATCGTCGGCGTCGGCGGTCCGGACGGACCGACTCCGGTCGGGTGGGTATGCTGATTGAACAGCCGCATGAAGGTATCTCCGAGAACGAGCTTCTCGCTGGCGTTGGCGCAAAGCTTGATGCTGTCGGCGGTGATCGTCACCGAGCCGTCCCTAGCGAGGCGGATGCTGGTCTTTTCGTTGCCATTGGCGAGCAGCAGCACTTCGCCGTCGTCATCGAAAACGAGGGTGTGGCCGGCCGTGGTCTTGATCATCCGCAGGGTCGGCCCGGCCGGCGCGTTCTCGCTGGTCGGCGTTTCAGCCCCCGTTTCCGTGCCCAGGTCGTCGGCGCCACCGCTGCCTTGCGGCGCCCCCCAGAACGTGCCCGACCAGATCGGCCGGCTGATGTCGCCGGCGGCGAATTCGATCCACACCGTATCGCCCACCTCCGGCAGGAACAGCATCCCCCGCTCCTTGCCGCCGCCGAACGGAACGCACGGCAAGGCCCAGCCGCACACCACCTGTTCTCCGAACACGGCCGGCACCCTGGCACGAATACGGCCAATGCCGAGCGGATCTTCGTTCGCGGTGACGACCCCCTCGTATTTGCCGTAGAAGCGGGAGTCGACGCGGCTCTCGTAGAGCTGAATCAGATCCTCGAGAGTCATTGCGGCGGCACCTCTTCGGCCGATTGCCCGAACGGCTCGCGTCCGGTCTGCCCGGTGGCGTTGCGCATCGCGACGAACGTCTGAACAAGGGCGCCGTCCTGAAGCGTCGTGCGCACTGCCTGGACGTAATAGACCCCCGAGAACCGGCGCCCGATGCCGCGGATCAGCACGGTTCGACGCGGGCGCAGGATGCCGCGGTACAGCGCTGGATCCAGCTCGCCCCGCAACTCGATGACGAAACGAAGCGCGTCGGATGCGCCCGTGGCCTCGGCGGCGATGGCCGCGTCGAGGGGAACGGGATCGCGAAGAAGGGCCGTCGCCGTCTCGGCGCCCGCCTCCTGCAGTCCGCTTTCAACCATCTCGGCGGCGTCCTCGTCGCCGAGCAGATCGAGCGCCGTGTCTCCCTCGCCGCGGACGATCCGCTTGGCGACCGGATCGATCGCCGCCCCGGCGGCGCGGACGGGCCCGGTGGCGGTCCACTGGATGTCGATCCAGTTCAGCGCACGCCCCTCCTGCAGAATGACCAGATCCGGCTGCGGATCGTCGGTTACCGGCGGCGTGGCGAAGTGCGCCACCACCTGGTCCCGGTCGGCGTCGAACTCGATCCAGGCGCGCATGCCGTTGCGACGGGCCAGCCGCCTGACGAACGACCAGTCGCTTCCCCGCTGCACGAGAAGCTGGCGATCCTCTTCATGGGTGGCGGCGGTCCGCTCGACCCGGGTCGCCAAGTTGTAGCGGGCGAACACCTCCTCGGCAACCTGGCTATCGGACTTGTTGGGCCAGGCCTCGATCCGCTCTTCGGCGTCGAGCACGACGACGGCATCCATGCCCAGGATCTCGACATAGCCGTTGGCCTCGATCGTTTCGAAGTGCGGGCGGATATGCGTGACGAAGCCCTCGAACAGCCGATGCGGCAGCGAACCGGGGGCGGCCACGTCGATGCCGATCTGCACACCGGGCGCGAAAACGTCGTCATCGACCGGGTTGAACTCGCCGTCGGGCCGCTGCACAAGGCCGAAGCGCAACGCGGCGACGGTGGGATCGCTGTCGCTTTCCCGCACTTCCAGCCGCGACAACAGCGACAATACGTTCGGTTCGAGCCGATCACCCTGAACGACAATGTTGATCTGTGCGGACGGCATTGAATTGTTCTACCTGTCGCCTGTCTGGTCCTATCCGGATGCGTTTGTCCTTCTCGGTTCTTTTTCGTCCTCACACGCCGTTATTTGTCCGGCGGGATGGTCACGGGGTCACCCGGCGCCAGCACATCCAGCGGATCGAGGACATCGGACGCATCGCAAATCCGCCAGAACCGGGTCGGCTCGCGATAGAACCGCCATGCCAGGTGGTCGAGACGATCGGAGTCGGTCGGCGTCAAACGATAGATCCCCGTCGTCTTCGGGATCACCCGGAGATCGAGAAGCTCGACGCTCTCGCCCGGCGTATCGGCCGGTGCCAGCGTCGGGGTCTTGCGATAGCGGCTCTTGCGATCGATCATCGTGACCTCATAAAGGCAGGATGCTGGACCCCTGGTCGGCGGTCCGCTCATAGAACATCTGCGCCATCTGCCGGCGGTTGCCGTGCGTGAAGTTCAGGGCCGAGCTGACCGCTTCGTTATCGCGGGCATCCGATTCGCCCATGACTTCGATGGCGACGTCGATCTCGGCCCGCACCGGATAAAGCTCGGTGTTGAAGACGCTTTCATTGACGGTGATCGAGGTGATGCGGACCGGCAGAATCCGCTTCCGCCCCCACACGAACAGCACGGTCGGTCGCGGCTGGCGCTGGCGCACCGCCTCGGTTCCGTCCGAGGCGGCGTCCGCTTCGGTCTCCACCGGATGCAGCAGGTCCTCGATCGCGGCAATTTCCGGTGAGACGCCGAGTTCCTCGGGCAAGTTCCGGATTGCTTCCAGGCGGTCTGCAAAGTCCACGCGGATCTGCACCGTGAAGCTCTCCCTTGTGACGCCCGTCGACGCATCGGAAGACTGCTCGGTGGCGGCGTCGCCGGTGCCGGCTGTTGCCGCTCCCTCGGTGCCCGCGCCCGCCTCGCCCTGTTCGACGGCGACCTGCCGGGACAGGCTCTCCGGATTGAAGCGGAATGGAATCACGCGCTTCTGGTCGGGATAGCCGCCGGGCTCGTACGCGATGAAGGCCCCGCGCAGGTAATTGAGGTCGACGGTCATGGCGAGCGTCCTTCCGCCTCGCAGGTTGCGGCCAGGCCCGGCGCCGAGAGCATGAGATCACGGAGCAGATCGTCCGCAAGGCGTTCGGCGGCCGCCCCGCTCACCAGGTCTGCCGGCGACAGCATCTCGCTCCGCAACCGCTCGAGCACGATGGCGGGAACGTCGGCGCCGGGCGCGATGGGAGCGGCCGCGATCCTGCGGGCGAGGATGACAAGAGCGGCGCGCAAGGTCCTCTCCACCTCGCGGGCGCGCGCCGCGTCCGCCATCTCGATGACAATGCGCTCGATCCTGACGCGCGCGCCGGTGGTCATGCCGGCACCTCCGCGAGCAGCGGCGCCAGAGCCCCGAACGCGGCGGCGGAACAGGGGCGGCCGGTCTTCTCCAACTCCCGCGCCGTCGCCCGGACCAGGTGGGCATTGCTGATCCGCCCCGACGGGCAGGCGGCGGCAAGATGGGCGGCGGCAATGCCGATGCTCTGAATGTTGCCGCCCGAGAGCGCAAAGCGCTCGGCAAGGGTGTCGAGGTCCAGGTCCTCCGCCCGCCATGCGCTGCCCGGCAGAGACCGCTCCCAGAGCCGCCGGCGCAACCCCTTGTCGGGGATCGCAAACTCGACGACGAAGCGAAGGCGGCGAATGAATGCGGCGTCGATGTTGCCCTGCAGGTTGGTGGTGAGGATCGCAACGCCTTCGAAGCTTTCCATCCGCTGCAGCAGGTAGCCGACCTCGATGTTGGCGTATCTGTCGTGAGCGTCCTTGACCTCGCTCCGCTTGCCGAACAGGGCATCGGCCTCGTCGAACAACAAGATGCCGTGTCCGGCCTCGGCTTCGTCGAACAGCGCGGCAAGCGCCTTCTCGGTTTCGCCGATGTATTTCGACACCACCTGACTGAGATCGATGCGGTAGACGTTGAGCCCCAGCTCGGAGGCCACGCACTGGGCGGCGAACGTCTTGCCGGTGCCGGGCTTGCCACTGAACAGGCAGGTGATTCCCTTGCCGAGACTGGTGTGGGGCACGACTTCCATCTCGCCGAAGACGCGATGGGCCATGCGGTAGGCGGTGACGAGTTCATCGAGCTTGCCGCGCACCGCCGCGGGCACGACCAGGTGCGACAGACCGCAACGCGGCTTCAGCACCGCGACATGGGGACCCATCCGCCGCGCGCCCTGGGCGCGGAGGCGCTCGGCGATCGCCGCTTCGTCCGGCATCGCGTCGTCATCGCCCTCGATCGCCCGGCGGATGCGCGCTTCATGGAGCGCCATGCCGATCTCGGCCGTACCGACGCGGAAGCTTGCCGCCATCGCCGCCGCCGGCCCGTCCTCGAGCATGGTCCGCCACGCCCGCACGGCCTCCTTGTGGCCGAGTGGACCGACGTCCAGCACCGGCCATTCCAGCCCCTCGACAACGTCGGGGACGATGGCCACCACCGGCGACGGCTTGCGTTCGAACTGACGCAGGAACGCAAGCGCCGTCGGCCTCCGCGCCAGCCGCGCGTGGCAGTCGAGCACGACCACCGCTCCTGGCGTTCGGGCGAGCCCGTCCGGTGCCAGCACGTCTTCGTCGATGGTGACCAGGTGCGCCGGGAGATCGAGGGCGGTCGCCAGATCGCAGGCGAACTGCCGCCCCGCCCGCCGCGAGGCGGCGCGCAGGACCAGGGCGCCGCGGCCCGCCAATAGCCGCGCCGCACCGGACACCAGCCGGTCGTCGAACACCACGCCGCGGGCCGGCGCGACCGCCATCCGGTGGATCTTAGTCGAGGCGCCGGGGACGCTGTCAGCGTTCTCCATCAGCAGACGGCGCAACTCCCCCGCCGCTAGGCGCAGCGCCTGGTGCGTGTGCGGCAACCCCGGAAACGGCTCCAGAACCTCGATCAGTCCGGCGCGCCGGGCCTCCCCACCGTCGACGGCCGCCAGCAACGCCTCGACGAACGGCAGATCGATAAAGACGCAGGCGATACGGGCGAACACGGTCGGCGTGACCAGCTGCATGCGGGGATCCTCGCCGATGATGCTGACCGCGGCCGCCGCCTCGGGATAGATCTCGACGGCGGCGCAGAGCACGGCCAGCCACCTGGAGGGCCGGTCGGGACCAAGGTCATCGCGGAGGCGGCGGAGCATCGGGTCGGGCGCACTCTCCAACCGGCGCAACCGCTCGACCATGAAATCCCGGCGTTCAGGAAAGACCGTCCAGCCCTGCTCGGCATTCGGCACCTGATCGCCGGGGACCGCCGCAGCACATTCGGCCGCGAGGATCGCCACGTCGCGCATCAGCGCCACGGCCGTCATGGCTCGAACTCCAGAACGACATAGGGCGTATAGACGTGGGCGCCGACGCGGATCACCAGCCGCCACAAGCGGCTGCCGAAGTCGGCGTTCCCGAGTCCGGCCGGCGACCCGAGGGCCGGGATCGTCACGGAATCGTCGATCACGGCGACAACCGGCAGACTGATCGCGTCCGCGGGAGAGGCAAGTCCCTGATCGGGCCACAGCACGGCTTCAGATGCGCCGCCCAGGTTCGCCCCGGTCAGGACGAGATCGGTGGCGACGCTGTGGCGGATCACCGCGGGGGCGTCGATCACCGCCATGGTCGACGGGGCGATGCGCAGCGTCCCGCGGCGGGAGACGATGCCCCCCGCCTGCACGCTGACGTGGTGGGCGCCCTCGCCCAGGGTCTCCAGGCCGCCGTCGTCGAGAGAGAGCAGCAGCGGACCGTCGGCGACCGGCCGGGTGAGCGACGGATCCGCGGTCGGGACGGCGATGCCATCGACCACCACCGCCTCGAGCGTCCCCGCGATAACGGCGTCGATGCGCAGGCGGCCTCCCGGCCGCGCTTGGGCCGGCGTCACCCGCAGGATCAGCGGCCGCAGGCCGGCGCGGACATCGATGAATTCGACTCCACCCGGACGCACCACCGGCGCCGGTTCCAGGTCCGGCTCGAGCGAGGCGAGCTGCACCGGGCCCACCTCGTACAACACCCACGGCTGCAGTTGGGCTTCCAGGCTCGTCCAGATCTTGTCGAGCTGCTCGAGCATCATCGGCATCTGCACAAGGGTCAGCCGACCCTCGCCCAGCTCGGTGTAGCCGGTGCCGGGCGAGCCGGCGAAGCTGTCGGACAGCGGCAGCGCGAGTGTGGGCAGCGTGTGGAACAGCCGCATCACCTGACCGAGCGCGTTGTGGGCGGCGATCGGATCGTCGCTGTCCATGCCCGAAGCCGTGACCAGATAGAAACAGGACAGGCTCAACGACGGCGCGATGCGCTGACCATCGGCCTGCCGTTCCCAGAGATCGTTCTTGTGGGCCGCCTGCGGCGTGACATAGATCAAGGTGATACGGATTCCGGGAGTCGTCGTTGCGCCGACCGAGCGCGGATCGCCCGGCTGCACATCGGTAAAGCCGAGCTGTTCGCGAATATGTTCGGACAATACCTGCGCCACATCGTGGAGATCGGTGAACAGGGCCATGTCACCACCTCCGGCCCGACCCGAAGTCGAAGCCGGGATCGATTCCATGGCGGCGCGGCGGCGTCCGCCGAACCGGCGCGCCGGCCTTCGGCGCCTTCACCTGGATCTCCACCCGCCCGATGTCGATGGAGACGGTGGGCTGCGGGGGCGGCGCCGGCAGCCGCCCGTCCCGGGTCTCCGCGACCGCCGCCGTCGTCGCCGGCATCGCCGTTGGCGTGTCGGGTGCCGCGGGGGCCGCAAGGGACGCCGGGGCGGGATGGTCGTCGCCCGCCGACAGGCGGTCCCGCATCGACGGCGGCACCGCGTCAACGGCTGCGGCGAGCCGCGCGGCCCGCGCGTTGTCGACGCGATCCGGCCGCTCCTCTCCCCTTGGTGCGAGACGCGCGGTCGCCGCCGTCTCGACAGAAGCCGGTCTGGCAGGTTTATCGGTGTCGTCAGGTGCTCGGTGTGACGGGCCCGCGGGAGCGACCACGGGCGGCGGAAGGGGCGGCGCCGGCGACGGTCCTGCCACGCGCCGCCCCCTGTCAGTGCGGCGCCCGCCTGCGGCCCCTGGCGGTGCAGCCGGTCGCCCGGAAGATCCGCTCTGCGCCGCATCGCGCGCGAAGGCGTCGGGCGGCGGGGTCCGGTCGATCGCTCCGATCGTCGCTGTCCCCAGCTGCCGTTCCCTGCTCGCTCCGGGCGGAGCGGTCCCGAAGAAGTCCGCCGCTGGTCGCGTCGACGCTTCGAGGGGCTCGGCTTGCTCCGCCAACCGCGGCGTGGTCGCCGCGGAGCCGCCGACGACGGGGTGGATCGCCGGCGGTGCGACACCGACCTGCGAGATCGGCGCCGACGGCACCGCAGCGGCGGCGACGGTCGCCGCCTTTCCGCTCTGCAGCGGGCGCTCGCGCCGCGACAGAGGCGGCAGCGATGTCAATCGCTGCTCGCGCACAGGTTCCGGCCCCGGGCCCTCCGGCGGCCGAACCGGCAAGGTCGTCTCTAGAGGTCCGATCGTCGCCTGCCCCGGGATCGCCATCGACTGCGCCCGGCTGCTGCCCGCCAGCAGCGGCAGTGCCTTTGGGACGCCGTCCGTCTCCGGAGATGGCTCGATCGCCCGCGGCAGGACGACCATCTCGCCCGTCGTGCCGTCACCGCGTACGGGCTCACCGTCGCGCCGCGGTCGGGCGTCGGGGATCAGAGGACGTTTGTCGATCAGGAGTGGCCCGTCGGCAGCCGACTCCGAGGCGGGTCCACCAAGCCTGCCGTCCGCAGCGTTGCGCCGCGGCGCAAGTGGCTGATCGAGAACCTGGTCGAACTTAGCCATTGCCGTCACACGCCGTTGCAGGCGGCGCCGGCCCGCGCGGGCGCGCACACGCGGCTGCGCAATCCGCCGACACCGTCAACGCCTTCACGCGCCGGCCAGCAGCGCCGCGTCGCGCTCGGCCTCGATCAGCAGCAGATAGGCGAGCCGGCGCTGCTGAGACAGCGACAGGATGTCGCGCTCGCGCCAATGGTAGGCGCCGGCGATCACGTGGATATCGCTCAGAAGTCGGCGGGCGCACTGTGCCACCTCGGAAAAAAAAAAGCAGGGACATCGAACGGCGCATTGAAGCCGTGACCACAGGTCTGACACGTCAGCGCCGTTCGCAGCGCGAAATCCGGGAGCGTGCGCTCGATCGCGGCCTCCAGTTCCCGCCGGGTGGCAACGGGAAGACCGCGGGCGAAGTCGGCATCAAGACCCTCGCGCCGATGATCGCCGAAGCGCTCGATCAGTCGGCCGAGCAGCCAGGTGCGGCGTTCCGCCGTGCCCTGGACGTCGGCGTCGAGCAGCTCCTCCTGATCGCCGGCGGTCGGCAGACGCAGGCCGACTCGCGTACCGTCAGCCAGGGTCACCTCCAGTGATGAACCGGGCACCGGGAAATCGAGGGGCAGGTTGTCAAGCGAGAAGTCGGTCTGGTTGTCCGCCTGACAGGCGGGACAGCAGACAATGGCGGAGATCTCGGGCCCGAGCGAGATGCGCCGCAACGCCACCAGGGCGCGATCCCGCTCGGCGACCAGGAGACCGCGGACGACCTCGATCGCGCTCGTCCAGTCCGCCCCCGGCGCCACCAAGCACCGAGCCAACAGCTCATTGCAGAGACAGGAGGTGTTGGACGTGTCCAGGTAGTTTTCGACGAACTCTTCTTCCCAACCGGTCATGGCGCGGAGCGGCAAAGGGGGCGGGTTCCCGGTCATGACCGGGGCACGCTCCGAAGGCGCAGCCTTACGGTCCCGCCGTTCGGGGGCGGCGGACTGGCGCGTTCGGGCAAACGGACTGTCGACGCGGTCGCTGACCTGGGTCATGGCAACGCCGGTTGTCAGGTCTCTGTCGGTTCGACCACCGCCTCGTCGCGCGAGAAGCCTTCGTACTCGATCTTGATCATCTCAATCGCGACGGCGTTGGCGTTGGCATCCATTTCCGGCACCGCCTGGAACTCGCTCACCCAGGCGCGGTGAAGGGTGAACGCCATGGCGGGAGTCGATTGAAGGTTGAGGACCTCGATCGTTACTTCCTTGCGGTAATCCTTCAAGGACATCGCCTTGTCGCCTTTGGGGTTCGAGACCTGGTCCGCCCATTCCATGAACTGGCGGTCATGGGTCAATCCGCCTTCCATCGTGATCGGCTCGCACTTGGTGCGACCCGGGAGTTTGCGGACGATGGAGGGGCCGCCCGCTTCGCGCCACTCGACGGCTTCCGTGGTCCGTTTGAGGGCGGACATCTTCGACAACCCGGCGACGTAGGCGTTGTCCCATTTCACCCGGAACTTGAAATTCTTGTAGGGGTCGAGGCGGTGCGTGTTGGTGGAGAACTGAGCCATGGCGACCTCGGACTACTCCGTGCTCTGGGTTTTCTGGCTGAGTTTGACGACCACGAACTCGGCCGGCCGAAGCGGCGCGAAGCCGACGAGGATGTTGACGATGCCGGCCGCTTGATCGATCGGGGTGGTGGTGTCGGCATCGACCTTGACGAAATACGCCTGATCGGAGGTCGCGCCGGCGAAGGCGCCATTGCGGAACAGGATGTTCATGAACCCGCCGATCGTCGTTCGCAGGCTTTGCCACAACGGCTCGTCATTGGGCTCGAAGACCGCCCACTGGATGCCGTTGTAGATGCTCATGCGGATGAAGATCGCGGTACGCCGGACCGGGACGTAGCGCCACTCGCTGTTGACCCGCAGCGTGCGCGATCCCCAGACGACCCGCCCGAACCCGGGAACCGGCCGCAGCGCATTGACCCCGCGGGGATTGAGTTCGTCGCTGTGAGCGTCGTTGAGCTGGTGCTCCAGGGCGAGGGCGCCGTTGATCGCGGCCTCGACGCCGGCGGGCGCCTTCCAGACACCGCGACGCGCGTCGGTCCGTGCGTAGATCCCGGCGACGTATCCGGACGGCGGCACCGTCAACGTCGGGTTGCGCCCGACCCCGATGGGATCCGATACCTCCACGTGCGGCCAGTACAGGCCGGCGAAATTGCTGGAGCGAACGTTTGCCCTGACCTGGTCGACCGTGCTTGTCGTCGCCTCGGTCGCAGAGATGGCCCCGCGCTGCCCCGGCAGGTCTCCGACGAAAAACAGATCCTGCTTGGGGCGCCCCTCGGCGTAGCCGACGAACGCGTTGACGTATTGTACGTACTCGCCGGCGCCCGTCGCCCTGTCGAGAAACGCCGAACAGGCGGCGACCAGCAACGCCGCATCATCGACCCCGGCCAAGTAGCTGCTGAGGATGCTCTGATAGTCTCCGGACGTCAGGGTGCCGCCGCCGCCGGAACCGCCCTGCAGCAAAACGGCAAGCACGTCGACGATCGTTGACTCCGACGGCGGCACCGGCGGCGAGCCGGCGTCATCGGAATCCGGCCGGCCCGCATCGGGATCGGCCGCCCAACGAATGAACAGGCTGCGGGCCAGAGAATCGCGCACATAGCTTTCGTCGCTCGGATCGGTCGACAGACGATCCCAGTCTTCGACCACGGCCTGCTCGCCGGTCTCGGGGCGGCGGTACACGACCGCGATGCGAAAGCGCTCGGCGTCCCCGTCCGAGGAATCGAGGAACGCCACGGCGAGATCATTGCCCCAGATCCCCGGTGAACTGGCGGTGACCGCTTCCAGCATGGCTCCCACCGCCGGACTGCCGTCGGCGGCAAAGGTGGTTGATCGGCTCGCAGCGGCAGCCGTGGCCGGATCCTCGAAACCGTCCATCGCCCGCAGCACGTACGCGGTGCCGCCGCCATTGCGGTAAAAACCGTCCATGGCGTAGGGCATGAGAATCCGCGCCGTGCCGCTGTCCGCTGCCGGTGAGACCGTATCGAGCGCGCGTACGTATCCGCCAAAAAGGCGCTCGAACTCCGTCCGGCTCTTTATTTTGGAGGGACCAATCGGCCCGCGTTCCGTTTCGCCAACAAATATAGTTGTACTTGTCGGAACGCCCTCGATGGAGCGTACGCCGCTCGGAATTTCAAGCACGTACACGCCCGGATGCAGAAGAGCTGGCATCCCACCTCCCGCACTATCCAGCATTACGACGTGGAACATCAATTCTCTATTTTGCTTGGAGTATGCTCCCTTCTCCATTTGGGATCAATAGACTTCTCGGGCAAAATGCGATCAACTCAAGTTTGTCTCCGGGGAACGCATCTCGAGGGTTGTTGGTCGTCCCCGCCGGCCCGGGTGGGGGGAATCGGATGATGCACACGCTTGTTCGACCGTCTGCCGGCGCCGGTGTCCCGCCATGGGACCTGGCGTCATTTAGGGATCGGCACGCCGGCGAGACGATCGTGGTCTGCGGCTGCGGGACGTCGCTGCCGACCCTGCCCCGTCCCGATCGGTTCGTGACCATCGGCGTCAACGACGTCGGCCGGCTGTTCGATCCCACTTATCTGGTGGTGCTCAATCCGCGACGCCAGTTCTCGGGCGATCGCTTCCGCCATGTCGAGCAGAGCCGGGCCAGGGCCGTGTTCACTCAACTCGATCTGGGTCTCGCCCGCCTCGGCGTGGTGCGCATTCGTCTGGGGCGGTATGGCGGCACCGAGTTCGATGACCCGACGGTCCTCCATTACACCCGTGATTTGCCGTACCTCGCGTTGTGTCTCGCCGTCCACATGGGCGCTGTCCGGATCGGACTGATCGGTGTCGACTTTACCGACCACCACTTTTTCGACCGTATCGGCCGCCACGCGCTCGCGTCCCAGCTTCGCCAGATCAACGTCGAATACGAAGCCCTGAACGCCGCCTTCCGGAGCCGCAGCGATACCGACGTCAACCTCAGCGCGGAGAGCCGGGTGACAGCCTTTCCCAATCTTCGGCCGCTCGGCAAATCGGAGAACCGAGGGGCGGGTTCGACCCTAAAGTCGGCGCGCTTCGACACGTTCGGCGGCGCCAATGTCGCCATGGCCGAGCTCGGCCAGCGGGCGAAGTGGTGGAGCGACTTGCTCGTCATCATCAGTACCAAGTCACCGGCATGACATGACCCGGGTCCGAATCGGCATCCCCGTGCGCGAACGCTCAGATCTCGTGGTTTCCACCGTCGAAGACCTGGAGGCGGCGAGCGACAGGCTGGACATCGTCCTTCTAATCGACGGCGCCGATCCGACGACCCGCGCGGCACTCTCTCGGGAGCGGGTGGCGCAAGTGCTGACCTGGAACGACGCACGTGGAGTCGCCACTTGCTTCAATCGTCTCATCGGTAGCGGCCAGGCCGATGTTTACGTGTTGCTCGAAAACGGTGCCCGCGTCGGGGCGGGATGGCTTCAGCATTTACTGACGGGACTTGCTGCGAACCCGTGCCATGGTCTGGCCGGACCTTCCACCAATCGGTGCTGGAATGAGCAGTGCGCCCTGACCGATGGCGACGGAAGCGTACAGGATGGAAGCGTACAGCACATCGAGCGTGCGGCACGGCTCACCGCGCAACGGTTCGGGGATACGCTTGCGTACCTTGAGCCGCTGCACAGCCTCGCGGAGTTCTGCTATGCCGTAAAACGGGAGGTGATCGAGGCCGTCGGCGCGGCCGACGAAGGCTACGGCCTCGGCCCCTGCTGGGAGATGGACTACAACATTCGCGCGGCGCGTGCTGGCTTCCGCGGTGTGTGGGTTCGTGGCGCATATGTCTGGCGGACCGCGCCTCCATCGTGGCGCAGGGCCGAGGAGGCCGCTTGGTTAGCATTCGCCAAGCAGCGCTACCAGAACCGATTCTGCGGCTTGCGTTTGCGGGGGGAGAAGCAGGACTTCGAGCCACATTGCAAGGGCGAAGACTGCCCGCACTTCGCGCCGATCGGCGAGATTTCGCTGCGCATCCCTCTGGCGGAGCAAACAGGAGACGAGCCTTCCAAGGGGCTTTCGGGCAAAGATCTGCCGGCGAGGCCAGAGCCTAGCGTCAACGAACAGCTGCCTCCGCTCGTTTCCTGCCTCATGCCGACTTGCAACCGCCGCCGTTTCGTCTCTGCCGCTATCGACGCGTTCTTAAGACAAAACTACGCGCGGCGTGAACTCGTGATTTTGGACGATGGCGACGACCCGGTCGTCGATCTGGTGCCGCGGGATTCGCGCATCCGTTATGTGCGCGAGGCCCGGGGTTTGTCGTTGGGCGCAAAGCGCAATCTCGCCTGCAGTCTGGCTGAAGGCGAGATCTTCCTCCATTGGGATGACGATGACTGGCATGCTCCTTGGCGGCTGTCCTACCAGGTCCGGGAGCTGTTGGCACACCGGGCCGACCTATGCGGACTCGACCGGATAAAGTTCTACGATCCCGCTGCCGACCGCGCTTGGCAGTATCGCTGCCCGAGTGGACGGATGCATTGGGTTTACGGGGGCACCTTCTGTTACCACCGCGCCCTATGGGAGCGCCATCGCTTCGCCGATATTACCATTGGGGAGGATACGCGATTTGTGCGCGAGGTGGGTTTTGCCCGCGTTGTCGCTTTGCCGCGCGACGATTTCTACGTGGCGCGCGTGCATACGGGCAATACCAGCGTCAAGCACACTAACGGCTCAAACTGGCACGCCATTCCCGTCGAGGATGTCAAGCGACTGTTGTCGAGCGGTTTCGACGTGGGCGTCGGTGATTGCGGCGGGCAGACCGCTCCGTCGGCAACCGCCAAGCGCGAACTTCCTCTCGTTTCGTGCATTATGCCGACGAAGGACCGGCCCGACTGGGTGGCGCAGGCGATCACGTACTTTTTGCGCCAGGACTATCCGAAGCGGGAATTGATCATCATCGATGACGGCCCTAACAACGTTGCGCTCACGTTCCCGGCCGAAGCGCCCATCCGGTACGTTCATCTGTCGCAGACGCTGTCGATAGGCGCCAAGCGCAATCGCGCCTGCCACCTTGCCGGCGGCTCCGTCATCGCCCAGTGGGATGATGACGATTGGTACGGGCCGCAGCGCTTGAGCCGGCAAGTAGCACCAATTATAGCAGACGATGCCGATATTACCGCCCTTTTTGGAACGTGCTTTTTCGATATCGATCGCTGGATGTTTTGGCGTTGCTCGGAAAACTTGCATCGTCGGCTGTTTTTCATGGATGTCCATGGCGGCACCCTGGTCTTCCGTCGGCGGCTGTTTGGCGAAGTCGCTCGCTATCCGGATCGATCGCTGGCCGAAGATGCGCAGTTCCTCCGCACGGCGGTAGGGCGTGGTGCGCGTTTGGCTCGGCTGCCTGGCGACGGATTGTTTCTATATGTCCGCCACGGCCGCAATAGTTGGCAGCTCTCGTGTGGAGAGGAGGCAGGGGGCAGAGATTGGCAACGTATTGCCGAACCCGAGATGCCGGCAGATGACCGCAGCTTTTATCGAAAACGCACGTCGGATAAAGCTACTGGGCAACGACCCATTACAGCGGACATACCTCGGACCCTCCGTGGCTCGATGGTCTTGCTGACCGGCTTTTACACCGATGAAGATCCGGCCCGCAAACAAGAATTGCTCGAGTGCCTCCGTCGCAACGGCGAGAATACGCTGATCCACGAAGTGCATGTTTTTCTCGAAGATCCTGCGGCAGAAAGAGCGGTTGCCACTGCGTGCGTCGAAAGCTCTAAGCTGAAGATTCGGATGGTTCAGCACGGCCGGCGTCTATCGTTTCAGGATCTTTTCGAATACGCCAACCGCAATCTAGCCGGCAGGCGAATCCTTTTGGCTAACTCCGACATTTTCTTCGATTCCTCGCTCGATCTTTTGCGCAGCCGCGATCTTTGCGGGCAATTACTTTGTCTGTCGCGCTGGGATATACAACCAGACGGTTGCTCGATGTTTTTCGAGAATCCGTCAAGTCAGGATGCGTGGATTTTCGACGCCCCGATTCGCCGTTTCCGCAGCGATTTTCATTTAGGACTGCCAGGCTGCGACAACCGTTTGGCTTGGGAGGCGAAACAGGTCGGATTGAGCCTCGCCAACCCTGGCCGCTCGGTTCGCGCCAATCACCTGCATCTCATCCGCATCCATCGGTACTCCGCAACCGACCGGCTGGCCGGGCCAGGCTTGGAGCTTGCGGCTTTCCGCCTGTCGACGGCACACATTCGTTTTCGGGAAAGTATGGGCTATACGCTGGAGCGGTTGCGTCCCGGCGTTTCATCCCACAACAACGACCGACGCCCCTTCCTAAAGATCCCGGCGGAACTCCTTGAGCGTGTTTTCACGCAGGTTGTCTCGTGCTGTGTTTCGCCAGTGGAAGTGTGCTTCCTTACGTCCGGGTCGATCTACGTCCTGGTCGGTACCGACTGGGAGGGCAGCAAGTGCGCCAGCGCTTGGCTGCGCGACGTTGCATTTCGACAGCCAATTCCACCCGTGCAAACGCGCCGAAGGACGAGTTTTGACGTCTGGTCGTTGTCCGGTATGCCCGGCGAGGCATTTACGATTCCCACCCAGGTCATGCTGGTTGCTGATGACATCGTTCGCGCGTAACGCCGCTCGGCGTCGGATAGAACCGCGGCTAGTTGCGAGGATCCGCGCCCAGTGACCGCGTCAAAGATTTACGCGCTGACATCACTTGCCCCATCGGCCAGCTGTATAGCAGTGCAATCGGCACCGTCAAGTTGGCGAGGTTGGGGGAGTTGCCATGGTGCGTCCAGCCGGCTATCAGGCCGGCATGACGACGCCCTGCTCCCCCTCCTATGCCGGCTACCGCTTTCCCGCTGAGGTCATCGGCTCCGCGGTCTGGCTGTACTTCCGCTTTCCGCTCAGCCTGCGCATGGTGGAAGAGATGCTGGCCGTCCGCGGCATCGTCGTCAGCCACGAGACGGTGCGGCAGTGGGGTCTCAAGTTCGGCCGCGAGATCGCCAACGCCGCCCGGTCGCGGGCCCCGCGGCGCGGTGACAAATGGCATCTTGACGAGGTGGTGATCACCATTGCCGGCCGGAAGCACTGGCTGTGGCGGGCGGTCGACCAGGCGGGCTATGTGCTCGATGTTCTGGTCCGGAGCCGGCGCGACAAGAAGGCGGCCAAGCGCTTGCTGCGCAAGCTGCTCAAAAAGCAAGGCCGGGCACCGCGCGTCATGATCACCGACAAGCTGAGGTCGTACGGCGCGGCCAAGAAGGACTTGAAGCTCGTCTTCGAGCATCGCCAGCACAAGGGGCTGAACAACCGAGCCGAGAACTCGCATCAACCGACCCGACGACGAGAGCGGCAAATGAAACGTTTCAAATCGGTTGGCCAGGTTCAGCGCTTTCTGTCCATCCACGACCCGATTGCCAATCTCTTTCACTTCCCCCGCAACCACCTCTCCGCAGCTGAATATCGCGCCGCCCGCGCCCAGGCCTTCGCGACCTGGGCCGAGGTCGCCGGGGCCCTCTTGGCGGCGTGACCCCCGACCGTCACGGAACCAGGGGTCTCCTTCACCCAACTGCCGTTCCGCGTTCGTCAACTTGACGGTGCCTCGCGCCGCACTGCGTCGCGCCGAAGGGCTCCCCCGCCCACGCGGGGATAGACCCGACGCGCCCGGCTCGCCGGCGGCGCTGGCGCTGGCTCCCCCGCCCACGCGGGGATAGACCGGACGCCTACGACAGCCAGAGCCAGGAGGGAACTGCGCTCCGGCTACCGGCCATGCCGCGACATCGCGGCGATGCGCCACAGCGTCCGCATGCACAAGGCCTCGGCCGGCGCGCCGGTAATCTTGCAGTCGAGTTCGGTCTCGATCAGCAGCCGCAGCGCAGCGGCGAGGCGCTCGGGCGTCCAGGCGCGCAGCTGGGAAGCGAAGCTGTCCTGAAGCTTGTAGAACACCGGCGGCCGCAGGGTCGCCATCGCCTGACCGACCGAGCGCCCGGCGGCGATCGCGCCGACGGCGAGGTGCAGGCGCTGGAAATGGCGGCCGACGGCGCGGATCAAGCTCACCGGCTGAACGTCAGAGGCGAACGCCACGCCCACCGCCTGGTCGAGCGCCGCCAGGTCGCCCGCGCCGGTAGCCATCGCGACGGCGTCGAGCGAGGCTTCCCGGTTGTCGCCGACGCACGCCATCGCCTCGTCGATGCCGACCGTTCCCGCCCCGCCGGGAGATCCGCCAGATCCGCCCATGTAGACAATGAGCTTCTCGATCTCGCCACGGGTCATCGCCCGGTCGCCACCGCCGAGACTGACGGCGAGATAGGCGCTGGCCTCCGCCGTCGCGCTCAGGCCGGCCTCGGCGAGCATCGACGCGATCACCCGTTTAACGCCGGCGTCGTCGTCGCTGTAACACGCGATGGCCGCGGCGTTGGCCGCCGTCTCGAACAGGCTCCGCAGTGCCGAGCGCTTGGCGAGATCGCCGGCGGCGGCCACCAGCAGCGAGCCCGCGGGCGCGCCGGCGAGCGCAGCTACGACCGGCTTGGCCATGGCGTCGGTGGCCTCGGCGAGGCGGACCACCCGGGTTCCGCCCGACAGCGACAGCGAGGCCATTTCGTCGACCAGCAATGCCGGATCGTCCTTGAGCGCCGCCGCGCCCATCTCGCAGACGCGGAAGGGATCGGTGAGATCGCCGGTGACGGCGAGGCATAGCGCGTCGGCGCGCTCGCGGACCAGACCCCGGTCGGGACCGTAGATCAAAACGCCCCTAACCGCCGGATCGGGACGGCGAAGAAAGACATCGACGCGCTCCGCCGTCAGCTTCATCGCGCGGCCGTGCTCATTTCGCCGGCGTCGTCACCGGCTCGGCCGCGGCCGCGTTCGTCTTTTCCCGCCCCGCCAGATAGGCGCCGAGGCGCGAGCGGATATCCTCGGCGATGCGCACGGCGGCGCGCTCGCGCGCCGCGTTCTGCGCGGTCAGCGTCGAGAAGCTGGAGTTGACGATATTGTAGCTGCTGACCGCCCGCGCCCGCCCCGTCACCATCGACCGGCCGCTGGCCAGCTCGACGAGAGTGTAGAGCGCGTTCAGGCGGAGGTTGGCGCGCGTGGCGAACCCGGTGCTCTCGACCGCGAGCTCGCTGATCCCCTCGGTCATGCGAACGTCGAGCCGGTAGGCGGCATTGGGATTCTCACCCGACGGCGAGATCAGGAACAGCAGGTCGTTGCGGACCAGCTGGCCGACTCGATCGGGAATCGGAGCGACGGCGATATCGCTGAGCGCGGCGCCGGCATTGCGCTCGCCCGGCTTATCCCCACCGCTCAGGTACATCGGCCGAAATCCACAGCCGCCGAGCTGCGAGAGGGCGACAACGACCGCCGCCGCGAAAGCCGCGCGCTTGGTCCTAAACCACCACATTGACGATGCGATTCGGCACGACGATGACCTTGCGCGGGCTCCGTCCCTGGAGGGCGGACGAGACACCCGGGAGGGCGAGCGCCGCCGCGCGGCTTTCGGCCTCGCCGGCCCCGGCGGCGACATCGATGGTCCCGCGCAGCTTGCCGTTGACCTGAACGCCGAGGGTGACGGTGCCTTTGACCAGGTAGGCTGGATCGGCGACCGGCCACGGCTCATCAACCAACAGACGCTCGTGGCCGAGCCGGCGCCACAGCTCCTCGCCCAGATGTGGCATGAACGGGCCGGTAAGCCTTACCAAGGTGACGAAGACCTGACCCCGGACCCAGGCCGACATCGCGTCGTCGCCGGTGAACTCGGCGAGCACGTTGGTCAGTTCGCGTAGCCGCGCGACGGCCCGGTTGAAGCCGAACTTCTCGAGATCGTCGCTCACCCGCTCGATCGTCCGGTGCATCTCGCGCAGCACCGCCACCGCCGGGTGGGAGGATGTCGCCACCGCATCGTCCGGTTTCGCCGCATAGGCGCTGGCCCCAGGCAGAACGACCGGGTGCGTATTGTCCGCGATCAGCCGCCACAGCCGGTTGACGTAGCGCCAGGCGCCCTCGATCCCGGCGTCGGTCCATTCGAGGTCGCGCTCGGGCGGGCTGTCCGACAGCATGAACAGCCGCGCGGTGTCGGCGCCGTAGGTCGCGATGATGGTCTCGGGATCGACCACGTTGCGCTTCGACTTGCTCATCGACTCCGAGCGACCGATGCTTACCGGCGCGCCGGTTTCGACATGGCTCGCCGGGCCGTCCGCGGTCTTTGCGACCTGCTCGGGAAACAGCCACTTGCCGGCCTCGTCGCGGTACGTCTCGTGACAGACCATGCCTTGGGTGAACAGGCCGCTGAACGGCTCGTCGATGCCGAGATAACCGGCTCGGTCCATCGCCCGAGTGAAGAAGCGAGAATAAAGCAGGTGCAGGATCGCGTGTTCGATCCCGCCGATATATTGGTCGACCGGCAACCAGTAGTCCGCCTCGGCGCGCTCGACCGGCACGTCGGCGCGCGGCGAACAGTAGCGCGCGAAGTACCACGACGAATCGACGAAGGTGTCCATGGTATCGGTCTCGCGCTCTGCCGGACCGCCGCAACCCGGACAGGCCACGTCTTTCCAGGTCGGATGGTTGGCGAGCGGATTGCCCGGCGTTGCGAAATCCGCGTCCTCGGGCAGCGTCACCGGCAGCGCGTCCTCGGGCACCGGGACCGGACCGCAGGCCGGGCAATGGATAACCGGGATCGGACAGCCCCAATAGCGCTGCCGCGAGATGCCCCAGTCGCGCAGCCGGTAGGTAATCGCGACCTCGCCGTTGCCCGCGGTCACCAGCCTTCGCGCGACGCAGGCCTTGGCTTCGGCGACCGTCATGCCGTCGAGGAACGCGGAGTTGATCAGCGTGCCGGGGCCGGTATAGGCCTCCCGGTTGACGCCGGGACCGGCGCGGAACTCGGCCTCGGACTGACCTTCCGGTAGGATGACCGGGCGGACCGTGAGCCCGTACTTGCGGGCGAAATCGAGGTCGCGCTGATCGTGCGCCGGGCAGCCGAAGATCGCCCCGGTGCCATACTCCATCAGCACGAAATTGGCGAGGTAGACCGGCAGCACGAGGCCCTCGACGAACGGATGGCGGACTCTGAGGCCGGTATCGTAGCCGCGCTTCTCGGCGGTCTCGATCGCCTCTTCGGTGGTGCCGAGCCGGGCGCACTCGGCGATGAAGGCGGCGAGATCCGCGTCGCCCTCGGCCAGCTCGGTCGCGAGCGGGTGATTGGGCGAAATCGCGCAGAACGACGCGCCGAAGAGGGTGTCGTGACGGGTGGTGAAGACCTCCAACCGGTCGTCACGGCCGACGATGGCGAAGCGGACGCGCGCGCCTTCCGAGCGGCCGATCCAGTTGCGCTGCATCAGCCGGACCCGCTCCGGCCAGCGTTCCAGGCGGCTGAGCCCGTCGAGCAACGCCTCGGCGTCGGCGGTGATGCGCAGGAACCACTGGCTGAGCTTGCGCCGTTCGACCGGCGCGCCGGAGCGCCAGCCGCGGCCGTCGATGACCTGTTCGTTGGCGAGAACGGTGTTGTCCACCGGATCCCAATTGACCCAGGATTCGCGGCGGTAGGCGAGGCCGTCGCGGAGGAAGGCCACGAACATCGCCTGCTGGTGGCGGTAGTAGCCGGGGTGGCAGGTGGCGACCTCGCGCGACCAGTCGATCGCGAGCCCCATCGTCTGCAGCTGTCGGCGCATGGTCGCGATGTTGGAGTAGGTCCACTCGGCGGGATTGATGCCGCGCTCGATGGCGGCATTCTCCGCCGGCAGGCCAAAGGCGTCCCAGCCCATGGGGTGAAGGACGTTGTAGCCGCGCGAGCGCTTATAGCGCGCGATCACGTCGCCGAGCGTGTAGTTGCGGACGTGCCCCATGTGGATCCGCCCGGACGGATACGGGAACATCTCCAGGACGTAGTATTTCGGCCGCGCCGGATCAGCGGCGGCGGCGAAGCACGCCCGCTCGCGCCAAACCGTCTGCCAAGTGCTCTCGGCGTCCTTGAAGTTATACCGTGACATGGCTTTCGTCGCAGCTTCGCTGAGCGGCGAAGCTACTGCGCCATCGTGTCGAAGCGCAACTGCCGGGCCCGCGTCAGGATCGATTCCTCGATCTTGCCGGCGGTTGGGGTGCCGACGGCGGCGTCTCGCCAACCGCCCGCGCCGTCCTGGACCTGGCGGAACACCGCGACCTTGACGCCGTCGGCGCGCAGCTCGCGGCCGAGGATGTAGACGTTGATCTTGAAGCGCTCGTCGGGCGTTTCCGGCATCGCGTACCAATCGGTGATGATCACCCCGCCAAACGGATCGGCCGACGTCACCGGCATGAAAGCGACGGTATCGAGCGAGGCCCGCCAGAGGAAGCTGTTGACGCCGATTCCGCCGCCACCCGCCTCGTCCTGCTTCGGCTTGTTGCCGCCGCCGAAGGTCAACCCGCCGGCGCCGAACACCGACTCCGGCTTTTCGTAAGGGTTGCGCCGACCGTACTTGGGATCGGGGTTGGGGTATTCACCCTCGACCTTGGCGTCCTGGCAGGCTGCCAAAATGAGCACACCGGCGCACAGCGCGGCCAGCGCCCGGCCGCCATGCCGGACGGTCGCGCCGACAGTACGCTTCTTGAGGATCGTTCGTGATTGCATGTCCTTGCTGGTAACTCGCGCCTCGCCCGCTGTCAACAGGCCTGATTGATGGCGACTTTGTGGCCTGAAAAACACACTGCGGAATAATCGGCACAGTCGATCCCGGTGAATTGTTGATGCGTTCACGTCTTCGTGACTTGATGGCGGTGTTCCGTAAGGCGGACTCAGCGCTAGAGGTGGCCGCCAAATAGCCCCGGCCAACGGGGGAACTTCGAAGCAAACAGCGAGGGTTACGATGAAAAAAATTCTTTATGGCACTACGGCGCTGGCGACCATGGGCATTGTCGCCGGCATGGCGACCGACGCTTCCGCCGCCAACGAAAAGATCAAGCTCGGTTTGAGCGGCTACCACCAGCAATGGGTGGTCTTCAGCAACCAGGATATCGACGGTCTCGCGAGAGACAACTACAACACCGTCGACCAGAAGCATAACAGCGAAGTCTGCTTCGTCGGCGAAACCACGCTCGACAACGGCCTGACCTTCGGCGTCAACGTCCAACTCGAGGCCAACACCGATACGGGCGATCAGATCGACGAATTGTACATGTACGTGTCCAGCCCGACCATGGGCCGGGTGATCCTTGGCGACGAAAATAACGCCGGCTACCTGTTGCACGTCACCGCGCCGGACGGCGGCGTCAGCCTCGACTTGGGCGACCTGCTGAACATCGAAGCCTTCGTCAACCCGACGGTGTCCGTGTTCGACACCGCGGTCGGCACCACCTATCTGCGCAACTTCGACAACGACTCCGGCAAGATCACCTACATCACCCCGCGCTTCGCCGGCTTCCAGCTCGGCGGCTCATTCATTCCGAACTTTGAAGCCGGCGGCGACGACAACAGCTCGCTCCGGGCCTGCACGCGATGCACCGGGTTCCACAACGGCTGGGCCGGCGGCGCCAACTATACCGCCGATCTCGGCGGCGTTGGGCTGCAGGCCTCCGCCGGCGCCCTGTGGGCCGATGCAACTTCCGCTGCCGTCGGAGACACGGACAACCTGTTTGCCTGGTCGCTTGGCGGTCAGGCCTCGCTCGCCGGGTTCAGCGCCGGTTTCGGCTTCGCCAAGGGCGAGCAGGGCCGCGGTGGCGCCGGTGCCGGGGGCGTAGCGGGCAACCAGATCAACTCCACCGGCTGGACGGTCGGCGCGGCTTACGAGGTCGGCCCGTACAAGGTCGGCATCGACTACTATCGCGGCGTCGGCAACCCGAATACGGTCGGTGCCGACACCAGCGGCCAGCAGCGCCTCGATCAGGGCGTCATCAGCGGCACCTACACGTTGGGGCCGGGCATCCGTCTCGTCGGCGGCGTCTTCTATTACAACGGCGAGAGCGAAGGCAACACCGTCGAGAACAAGGGCTACGGCCTCGCCACTGGCTTCAAGCTCGGCTTCTAGCCAACCACGTTCACAACCCGTATCTTCAGGGGGCGGCTTCGGTCGCCCCCTTTTTCTTTTTTCCCCCGGAGCCCGGGACGGATGCCGATTCTCTGGCTCGCCTCCTATCCGAAATCGGGCAACACCTGGCTGCGCGCCTTCCTCGCCAACTACCTCAAGAACGAAGACGCGCCCGAGGACATCAACGCCCTGCCCGCGTTCGCCCGTGGCGACATGCGGATCGAGCCCTACCTGAAGCTCTCCGGAAAACCCGCCGGCAAACTCACCCGCGAGGACATCAACCGGCTACGGCCTCGGGTCCACCGGTCCATCGCCGCGTCGCGGCCCGGCCTCGTGCCGGTCAAGACCCACACGGCGATCGCCACCGTCGGCGGCATTCCGACCATCACCCCCGAGGCGACCTACGCGGCGCTCTACGTCATCCGCAACCCGCTCGATGTCGCGGTCTCGTTCAGCCACCATTACGCCGTGACCATGGACCAGGCGGTCCGTGCCGTCTGCTTCAAGGGCCTCGAGATCCCGCCCAAGGAGGGCCACGTGGTCCAGATCGTGTCCGACTGGACCACCCACGTGCGCAGCTGGACAAAAGCGCCGGGCCTGCGGCTCAAGGCCGCCCGCTACGAGGATCTGCTGGCCAAGCCCACCGAAACCTTTGGCGAAATTGCGGCGTTTCTCGGCTGGGCCGAGGACCCGGAGCGGCTGGCCCGCGCGATCCGCCACAGCTCGTTCAAGATCCTCAGCCGGCAGGAAAGCGAGCGCGGCTTCGTCGAGCGCTCCAAGGGCGCGGATAAATTCTTCCGCCGTGGCGGCGTCGGCGGCTGGCGCGAGGAGCTGTCGCCGGCCCAGGTCGAGACCATCGTCACTCACCATGGCCCAATGATGCGCGAACTCGGCTACATTGGCGAAGACGGCACGCTCCTGGTGTAACGGGTGTTGCATAAAGACGACATGTGCCAGGAGAGAATCAACCCAAGGGCGTGGCCGCGGCGGTGAAGACGAAGACGCAAACGATGAACCGATTCGACCTGCCCCCGACGCTCCTCGCCAAGGCCGTGGCCGCGCACCGGGCCGGCCGGCTCGCCGAGGCCGTAGCACTCTACCGCGGCCTCCTCCTCAAGCACCCCAAACACCCCGACGCGCTGCATCTGCTTGGCCTCGTCCATCATCAGCGTGGCGATAACGGCGAAGCGTTGCGACTGATCGGCCGCGCGTTGGCGCTCAACGCGGCCAATGCCGCCTATTACAATTCGCAAGGGCTGGCGCTGCTCGGCCTTGGCCGGGCGGGCGAGGCCGCGGCCGCGTTCGCCAGCGCCGTCGCCCGCGATCCGGCGCTGGCCGAGGCCCACAACAATCGTGGCAACGCGCGGGCCCGCCTCGGCAAGATTGAGCACGCAATCGCGTCCTACCGCCAGGCCATCGCCGTCCGGCCGACCTACGCCGAGGCTCACGCCAATCTTGGCGCCGCCTTGCGCGGCGCCGGCGATCAGGCGGCCGCCCGCGCCGCGACAGAGCGCGCGCTCGCCCTTCGTCCCGATTACCCCGGCGCGCTGTGCACCCTCGGCCTGATCGCCCACGAACAAGGCGAATACGCCGAAGCGCTCGCGGCCTACGACCGGGCGCTCGCGCTCGACCCGGCCCTGGCCGAGGCGCGCGCCAACCGGGCGACCCTGCTGCTCGTCGAAGGCAAAATGGAGGAGGGCTGGCGCGAATACGAATGGCGCTGGCGGGTGACGGGCTTCACCACGCCTGTCCGCGATTTCGATCGGCCCGCTTGGGACGGCGCCCCTCTCGAAGGCCGGAGCATTCTCATTCACGCCGAACAAGGGCTCGGCTCGGCGATCCAGTTCGTCCGCTACGTGCCCATTGGTGGCCGCGCGCGGCGGCCGGGTCGTGCTCGAATGCCAGCCGCCGCTGGCCCGCCTGTTCCAGACGCTCGACGCGCCGGTGGCGGCACTGGTCCGCAAGGGCGATCCGTTGCCGGATTTCGCCGTCCACGCGCCGCTGATGAGCCTGCCCCGGCTGCTCGGCACGACGCTCGCGACCATCCCGGCGGACGTGCCCTATCTCGCCGCCGATGCGAACTTGCGCGCGGCTTGGCGCGAGCGGCTGGCGGGGATGGCGCGCCCGCGCGTCGGCCTCGTCTGGGCCGGCAATCCCAACCACGCCAACGACCGCAACCGCTCGATGCCGGCCGCGGCGCTGGCGCCGCTCCTCGCCATCCCAGGCCTCTCCTTTGTCAAGCTCCAGGTCGGCGCGGCGGTGGATGAGGGCGCGGCCTTGGGCGCGGCACTGTCGCCGCCGGGCGCACCGATCGCCGACTTCGCCGACACCGCGGCGATCATAGGCGAGCTCGAGCTGGTCATTTCGGTCGATACCGCCGTCGCCCATCTCGCCGGCGCGCTGGCGAAGCCGGTGTGGCTGCTGGTGCCGTTCGTTCCCGAATGGCGCTGGCTACGCGAGCGGGCCGATTCGCCGTGGTATCCGACCATGCGGCTGTTCCGCCAAACCTCGGCCGGCGACTGGGCGAGCGTCGTCGCCGCCGTCGCCAAGGCGTTGACGGAGATGCCGCGATGACGGGTGGCAAACGGATGCCCACCGGGTCGCGGCCGAGCGCCCGCGCCCTGCTCGCCGACGCGGTGCGCGACCACCAGCGCGGCCGGCTCGACCATGCCGCGGCCGTTTACCGCCGCATTCTCAAGGTCGAGCCGGGCAACGCCGATGCCCTCCACCTGCTCGGCCTCGTCCGCCATCAGCGCGGTGATCAGGCCGGCGCGCTCGCCTTGATCGAGGACGCGATCGCGCAGGCTCCGCGCAAAGCCGCCTATTGCAACAGCCTCGGCCTGGTCCGCCTCGCCTTGGGCGACGGCGGCGCGGCGGCCGCTGCCTTTCGCGAATCCCTCGACCTCGACCCGCTCAACGCCGAAGTCTTCAACAACCTCGGCAACGCCGAGCAGAAAATGGGCCGCCTCGCGCAAGCCGTCGCCGCCTACGACCGCGCGCTGGCGCTGCGCCCCGACTACGCCGAGGCCCACTGCAACAAGGGCCGCGCGCTCCACGGCCTCGACGCGCTCGACGCCGCCGCGCGGGAATTACGCGAGGCCCTGGCGCTGCGCCCCGATTACGCCAAGGCGCACCGCTTCCTCGGCGACGTGCTTGCCGAGAGCGGCGACGCCGGCGACGCCGAGGCGAGCTTGCGCCGGGCGCTCGAACTGAACGCGACGGACGGCGGGGCGCTCGCCGCGCTCGCCGCGTTGCGCGAACGCGCGAGCCGGCTCGAGGACGCGCTGGCGCTGGCGGACAGGGCCTTGCGCGCCGATCCCGGCAACATCCGCGCCGGCGTCGTCGCCGCGCGCTGCGAGCGCCGCCTCGGCCGGCCGGAGGATGGATTGCGCCGGCTGCGCGCGCTCGCGCCCAAGGCCGCCGACAGCGTCGCCCGCGCCCACGTCACCTTCGAGATCGCGGCGACGCTCGACCGGCCTGGGCGATTACGCGGCCGCCTACCGAGCCTACGCCGAGGCCAACGCCCTTGCAGCACGGAGCCCGCAAGCCCGCGCGGTCGACCACGACGCCATGCCCCGGCTCGTCGCCAAACTCCGCGCCCGCTTCACCGGCGAGTGGGTTGCGTCGTGGTCGCGGCCCGAAGCTGCCGCCGGTTGAAGAGCCGGTCTTCCTCATCGGTTTCCCGCGCTCGGGAACGACGCTGCTCGACCAGATCCTCGATTCCCACCCCCGTCTGCGGACCATGGAAGAAAAGCCAGCCATCGACCGGGTCCGCCACGCCCTCGCGACCGCGCCCGGCGGCTACCCCGATGCGCTCGCGGACCTGGAGGCAACCGATATCGCCCGGCTGCGGGCGATCTACTTCGCCGAGGTCGAGCGCACGATTGGCCGCAATTCGGACGCGATCCTGGTCGACAAGATGCCGCTCAGCACCATCGACGCCGGGCTGATATCTCCGGCTGTTTCCCAACGCCAAGTTCCTGCTGTCGCTGCGCAACCCGTGCGACGTGGTCCTCAGCGGCTTCATGCAGGCGTTCAAGCCGAACCCGTCGATGGTTCAATTCGAGACATTGCGCGGCAGCGCAGCTTTTTACGCCGCTGTGATGGAGCTGTGGCGGCACTACGAAACGGTGCTGCCGCTGCACGTCCATCGGGTCCGCTACGAGGATCTGGTCGCCGATTTCACCGCCGAGACCCGGCGGATCCTCGATTTCCTCGGGCTTGCGTGGGACGACGCGGTAATCGGCTACGCCGAGCGGGCCAAAGGCCGGGCCATCGCGACGCCCAGCTACCACCAAGTCGTCCAGCCGATCTACGCCCGCTCGGTCGGCCGCTGGCGCAACTACCGCGACGCCTACGCCGATGTCCTGCCGCTGCTCCGCCCGTCGCTCGCGGCCTTCGGCTACGACGAAGGCTGCTGAGAAGCCGGCGCCGCGAAGCCGGAAATGGCCGCGATTCCGACCGCGCCGCTGTGCATCAACCGCCGCGCGGTGCGGACATTGACGCCACCCAACCCATAGGTCGATAGGCTGCCGCGCCTGACCCAGACAGCAAACAGCAGCGGTCCGAGAGTCCTCGCGTCCGGATGGCTGGTGGTGGCGAACACGGGCGAGAGTAGCGCCGCATCGACGCCGGCGCGCCGCGCTTGGGCCATGGCCGCCGGCGAATGGGCCGCCGCGGTGACGATCCAGCCGGGCTTCCGCCACAACCGCCAGCGCCGATCGCCATGGCGCAGCGCCGCTTCGGGCAGATGCACGCCGCTGGCGCCCGCCGCCACGGCCAACCGGGCGTCGCCGCCGACGAGCAGGCGCAGCCGCCGCCTCCGGCATGCCGCCGCCAGCCGAGCCGCGCGCGCCGCCCGATCGGGTGCGCCATAGTCGCGCAGGATCACCGCCGAGCCGCGCGGCAGCCGCGCCATCGCCGCTTCCGCCCTCTCGGTTTCCACAATGAGGACGCACGCCGGCAGCTCACCTGCGTCATTGCGAGCGAAGCGCGGCAATCCGGGCTTCCGTCCCCCGGGCATCGCAATGGATTGCCGCGTCCGCTCTCCGCGCGGGCTCGCAATGACGACGGCGTGGTGTTGGCGCGCCGCCCGCCGTTTGAGGCGGTGGGCGAGGTCTGCTAGGGTTGCCACGACATGCCTCCTACCTTGCGACCCCAAGGACACCATCATGACGGACGATAGCGTCGGCGCCGATGTGCGCGCCAATTTGGCCGGCGTCAAGGATGCGATCGCCGAGGCCGCCGCCGCCGATGGCCGCGCGGGCGAGGACGTCACCCTGGTGGCCGTCAGCAAGACCCATCCGCCGGCGCTTATCGGCCAGGCGCTCCAAGCGGGCCACCGCGTCTTTGGCGAAAACCGGGTCCAGGAGGCGGAGGACAAGTGGCCGGCGCTGAAGGCGCAATGGCCCGACGCGCGGCTACACCTGATCGGGCCGCTCCAGCGCAACAAGGCGCGCCGGGCGGTCCGGCTGTTCGATGTCATCGAGTTGGTCGATACGCTCAAGCTGGCGCGCGCGCTGGCCGAGCTGATGGCCGCCGAAGGGGTCCGGCCCGATCTGTTCATCCAGGTCAACACCGGCGAGGAGCCGCAGAAAAGCGGCGTCGTCCCGCTCGAGGCCGACGCCCTGATCCGCGCCTGCGTCGACGAGCTGGCCCTGCCGATCCGCGGCCTGATGTGCGTCCCGCCGCTCGGCGACGAGCCGGCGCTGCATTTCGCCCTGCTCCGCGAGATCGCCCGGCGCAACGGGCTCGGCGGCCTCAGCATGGGAATGAGCGAAGATTTCGCGGTCGCGATCCGCTTCGGCGCGACCGTGGTGCGGGTCGGCAGCGCCGTCTTCGGCGCCCGGCCCGCGCCGGCCTAAAGGTCCTCCTCGCCAAAATCATCGTCGCCAAGCACGACGTTGACGATAGAGACGCTATCGCCCGGCCGGCAATTCTCGAGCAGCTCCAGGAGATCGGCGGCCGCCAGCGCGACGCAGCCCTCGGTGGGGGCGTAGTCGGGCGTGGCGACATGGATGAACACGGCGCTGCCATGGCCGGGAACCACGGGATCGTCGTTGTGGCCGATGACGACGATGACATCGTAGAGTCCGTCGTCGCGCCACAGCGCTTCGTGCGAGTAGGGGTGCGGCAGGGTGACCGGGCGGTTGTAGAGCGGATCGGCCGGGTCGTCGGACCAGCCGTCGGCGGGCGTGAGCGCGCTGGACCGGTAAGCCGGTCATCGGCCGCTGGATCCGGTCGGCGCGGTAGAGCACCCGGCGCAGGGGGAACCTCCCGCTCGGCGTCGATGCCGTCGCCCTCGCGCTTGCCGTCCACATTACTGATGCCGGCGCGGCCCAGCGCGCAGCGGACCGTGTCGCGAACGCCGCCGTAGACGTAGCCCGGGCCGACCGAGAAAGTCATGGCCGCGAACCCGGACCCGGGCGCTAGAACAGGTGGCCGCTGCGGGCGGCCTTGGTGCGCATGTAGGTCTCGTTGTGGCGGTTGGCCGGGAACGAGTGCGGCACCCGCTCGACCACGTCGATGCCGTGGCGGGCGAGGCCGTTGACCTTGCCGGGATTGTTGGTGAGCAGCCGCACTCGGTCGTAGCCGAGCGCGCGGAGCATCTGCGCCGCCGGAAGGTAGAGCCGTTCGTCGGCGTCGAAACCCAGTTGCTCGTTGGCGTCGACGGTGTCGAAGCCGCGATCCTGCAACTCGTAGGCGCGCAGCTTGTTGACCAGGCCGATGCCGCGGCCTTCCTGGGCGAGGTACAACAGCAGGCCGCCGCCGGCGCGCGAAATCTCGGCGATGGCGCCGCGCAGCTGGTCGCCGCAATCGCAGCGCAGGCTGCCGAGCAGATCGCCGGTGAAGCATTCCGAATGCAGCCGGGTGAGCACCGGCGCGTCCGCGCGCGGCTCGCCGATCACCATGGCCAGGTGTTCGCAGCCGCCGTCGCGGGGGCGGAAGGCGATCATTTGCGTGCGCTCGGCCGCGGCCAGCGGAACCCGCGCCTGACCGACGGCGTGGAGACCACGCGCCGCAGTGCCGTGATACTGGAAGACATCGCCGGCATCGACATGCAGGACGTCGTGGCGGGTGGCCCAGGCGGCCTGATCGTCGGCGGTCGGATCGCGGAGCTCGGCGACCAGCGCGGCGGGCAGCAGCCGCGCCGATTTGGCGAGCGTCACCGCCGCGCTCTCGCAGCCGTGATCGGCGACCTCGGCGACCGTCAGTTCGCCGCGCGCCGGCAGCGGCCCATCCAACAGCGGATCGGCGAGGATGTGGACCAGCTCGGCGCTCAACGCCGGCGGCCGGCCGACCGCGACCGGCTTGACCCCGCCGCCGGTCAGCCCCAGCACCGAGGCCCGCCGGGCGGTGATAACCACGACCGGCTGCGTATGGCTCAGCTCGCACAGCGCCTTCAGCGCCTCGGCCGTGAGTTCCTCGGTCGCGCGCACCAGGGTCGCGATCCCGTCGCCGCCGCGGACCAGCACCGGCCGGCCCCGGCGCAACTCGGAGATCGCCCGCTCAACGGACAGCAGCGACAGCGGCTCGCGCGTGGCCGGGATCTGGACGAGATGGGGCGAATGGCGCGGCACCAAGCCATGCTCCGAATGAAAATATCGCCGGCGAACGATAGCCCCAGAGCCCGGACGGGAGAAGCGAATTCCGCTCCGCGCCCGCCCCTGGGACCGGCCCCGCGCCGGCCCCAAGACCGCCAATCATTGTAAAATGCGCTCCCATGGGTATTGTTCAAAGGAACGCTGGCCGGAGCGGGCCGGCGGAGAGGGGCCGTTGAGCGTCGCCAAGAAAATCCTCGTTGTCGATGACGACCAGCCGTTGCGTGACATGCTGTCCGAGCAACTCCGCCTGCACGAGGAGTTCGACAGCGTCGTCGCCGCGACCGGCATCGAGGGGCTGAACCTCGCCAAGAGCGATCACTTCGACATCGTCATCCTCGACGTCGGGCTGCCCGACATGGACGGGCGCGAGGTCTGCCGGCTGATGCGCCGCGCCGGCGTCAAGGCGCCGATCATCATGCTCACCGACGCCGATACCGGCGCCGACGCCATCCTCGGCCTGGACTCCGGCGCCAACGACTACATCACCAAGCCGTTCCGTCTCGGCGTCCTGCTCGCGCGGCTGCGCGCGCAGATCCGCCAGCACGAACAAACCGACGACGCGACGTTTCCGATCGGCCCCTACAGCTTCAAGCCGGGAGCCAAGCTGCTGGTCGACGGCTCCACCAACAAGAAGGTCCGGCTGACCGACAAGGAGACCGCGATCCTGAAATTCCTCTACCGCGCCGGCAACCGGGTCATCAGCCGCGACGTCCTGCTCGACGAGGTCTGGGGCTACAACGCCGGGGTGACGACCCACACGCTGGAAACCCACGTCTACCGCCTGCGCCAGAAGATCGAGCGCAATCCGCAGCAGGCGCAAATCCTGATGACCGAACCCGGCGGCTACCGGCTTGCGCCGTGAAACCGGCGCTGGCGCGCGAGCACAAAAAAAGCGCCCGGTCAGGGGGGTCAACCGGGCGCTTCAGCCTCCTCTTGGGAGGCTTTCGGATGGCAGGGGAACCATCCAGGGTGGGCGGCGTCTTGCAACTCCGCCCGCCCCTTAGAACATAAAATAGTTGGCATGGGGGTGACGGCCAATGCGCACAACGCAGGGCTTATATGTGTTGAGCGCATAGCTGGGACGGCGGCAGCTGCGTTATCCGGGATACTCAGGCGGCTTGTGCTTCGGATCGATGAACTTGAAAAGATTCGGATCGAGCGCCATCCCGGTGGTCACGTTTGACAGCGAGACACTTGTGACGATGCCTTGGGCATCGGTTACCTGCCACTGCTTCAGCTGCAGCGGATTGTCGGCGAAGATGAGGGTCAGGCTGCCCTCGGCCGGACTGGCGCCGCGCACCACGGTGACCCGGATGACGCCGGCCTCGTGGGCGAAACGGGTGATCCTGAGATCGGATCCGGTCAGGCTGATCTTGTTTTCGACGAGGATGCCGGCCGGCGTCGAGCCGAGCGGCAGGTAGCTCACCTGGTTGAGCTTGCGGTCGTGATAGATCAGCCAGGTCCCGTCGGCGACGATGACGATCGGCACCGGCGGGTCGTAGTCGATGCGAAGTTTGCCGGGACGGTTGAGGTAGACGTCGCCCTCGGCCTGTTGCCCGCTCGACGCTGTTTGCAGAAAGCGCGCGCGCATCGTCCGGATCGAATTGAAGTAGCGCTCGATCCGCTCGATGTCGGCGCGCTCGGCCGGGCTCAGCGCGACTGCGCTCTGGTCGATGGCGGCAAAAGCCGGGCGCGTCTCGAGCGGCAACGCCGCGGTCAAGATCATGGCAAGGCTGACGGCCAACGCGGCCGCCGGGGGTGCAATACGCGGCAAACGCAATATCCTTGGGTTCGCGAGTGGCGAGCGGGCGCTAGTTCGCCCGCTCGCCGAGCAGAACCTCGCGCCGGCCGACCCGGTCGGCCTTGCTGACCAGACCCTGCGCCTCCATCCGCTCGATCAGCCGGGCTGCGCGATTGTAACCGATCTGGAGGCGCCGTTGCACGTAGCTGGTCGAGGCCTTGCCGTCGCGCGCGATCAGGGCCACGGCTTCCTCATAAAGCTCGTCCTCGGCGCTGTCGCCGTCGCCGACGTCGAACGCGGCCTCGTCGTCCTCCTCCTCGGTCACCTCGGGGATGTAGCGTGGCGCGCCCTGGCTCTTGAGGAAGCGGACTACGGTCTCGACCTCGGCATCGCTGACGAAGGGGCCGTGGACCCGAGTTACCCGCCCCCCGGTCGCCATGAACAGCATGTCGCCCTGGCCGAGGAGCTGCTCGGCGCCCTGTTCGCCGAGGATCGTCCGGCTGTCGATCTTGGAGGTCACCTGGAAGCTGACCCGTGTCGGGAAGTTGGCCTTGATGGTGCCGGTAATGACGTCGACCGAGGGCCGCTGCGTCGCCATGATCAGGTGAATGCCGGCGGCCCGGGCCATCTGCGACAGCCGCTGGACGGCGGCCTCGATATCTTTGCCGGCGACCAGCATCAGATCGGCCATCTCGTCGACGACGACGACGATCAGCGGCAGCGGTTCGAGATCGAGCGGGTGTTCCTCGAAAACCGGCTGGTTGTCCTCGTCGAACCCGGTCTGGACCCGCCGCTTCAGGTCCTCGCCCTTGCGCCTGGCCTCGGCGAGGCGGGCGTTGTAGCCGGCGATGCTGCGCACGCCGAGCTGCGACATGGCGCGGTAGCGCTCCTCCATCTCGCGCACGGTCCATTTCAGCGCGACCACCGCCTTCGACGGCTCGGTGACGACCGGGCTGAGCAGGTGGGGAATGCCGTCGTAGACCGACAGCTCGAGCATCTTCGGATCGATCAGGATGAGTTTGCAGCTTTCGGGGGTGTGCTGATAGAGCAGCGACAGGATCATCGCGTTGATGCCGACCGATTTGCCCGAACCGGTGGTGCCGGCGATGAGCAGATGCGGCATCCGGGCGAGATCGACGGGGACTGGCGCGCCGGCGATGTCCTTGCCCAGGGCCAGCGTCAACCGACCGCCGTAGCGCTCGACCGACTCGGAAGCGAGCAGTTCGCGCAGGCAGACGGACTCGCGGCGGATGTTGGGCAGTTCGATGCCGATGACATTGCGCCCCGGAACCACCGCGATCCGCGCCGAGACCGCGCTCATCGACCGCGCGATATCGTCGGCGAGGCCGATGACGCGCGAGCTTTTCGTCCCCGGCGCCGGCTCGAGCTCGTAAAGGGTGATGACCGGGCCGGGGCGGACCTTGACGATCTCGCCGCGCACGCCGAAGTCCTCGAGCACGCCCGCCAGCAGCCGGGCGTTTTCCTCCAGGCTGTTGCGGTTGGTCGCGGCGGTGGCGGGCATCGGCGCCGGCGGGTTGAGCAGGTCGAGCGGCGGCAACAGGCCATGTTCGGTCGCGGCGAAGGGGAACCGGCCCTGGCTTTCCTGGGCGACCTTGCGGCCCTGGCGGACCCGCTGGGTCTTGGGCGTGACGATGGGCGCGCCGTCGGGTCCCCTGGCGGCGGGCGCCCCCGGCGCTTCGGCTTCGGCGTCGGCGAGGCGCGCCGAGGCGGGGCTTGCGGCAAAAGCCGGCTCGGCGCGCAAGCGATCGCGCCCGCTTGGGCCGGCCGCCAAGGCGCGGCGGCCAAACGCGATTGCGCCTGCGAACGAATTGCCGAGCGAGTTTGCCAACAACGCGGGCAGCCGCCGCGTCGTCCGCCCCGCCGCGCCGAGATCGGCGCGCGATACGCCGAGGCCCAACGCGGCCATGATCAGTGCGATCACCCCGGCGATGGCCGCGACCAGGCCGGCGCCCAGACCCGTTGCCTTGGCCAGGGTGGCGAGCCCGACCGTGCCGCCCAGACCGCCGAGCCCGGCGGCGTGGCGCCAGAAGCTCGCGGCCGGAATTGCGGCCAGCGCGATACTGGCGGCGACGGTGGCTGCGAGCAGAACCGGCACCAGCAGCCACGGGCTCGCGAGCGGGCTCTTGCACATGATCTTCCAGCCCCACACGCCGAGGGCCGCGAACGGCAGCACCACCGCGATCCCCGCCAGGTTGAGCGCGAGGTCGGCGAAGTACGAGCCGGGCGCGCCGAGCAGGTTGGTCGGCAGCGCGGCGGTCGCGTGGTTGAGCGACGGGTCGTTTGGGTTGAAGGTGATCAGCGCCGCCATCAGCAGCCCGGCGGTGAAGATCAACACCAGCCCGGCCGCCTCGCCGAGGCGGCGCTTTAAGAACTCGGCTGCCCCGTCGGGCAGGACGGCCAGGGTCCCGTCTCGGATCATCGGCTCGCTCACCCGCTCAGTCTCGGAGAATACGCCTTTATAGAACGTTAAGGAGCCTTCTTAAAGCGTCTTCGGTGGACTCCAGGTCGTCGATCAGGGCGACGCGGATGAACGCCGCGCCCGGATTGGCCCCCCCGCCGGGCGCGGCGCGGCCGAGATAGCCGCCGGGCAGGACCCGGAGCGCCGCGCGCCGCCACAGCTCGTATGCCGCGCGTTCGCCGCAGCCGACATCGAGCCAGAGGAAAAACCCGCCGTCCGGCCGGTAGAAACCGAATCGGCCCGCGAGCAGCCGCTCGGCGAGATCGAACTTGGCCCGGTAGAGCCTGCGGTTCTCCTCGACGTGGGCGTCGTCGCGCCAAAGCGCCGCCGAGGCGGCAAGAATGGGCAGGCCGACACTCGCGCCGGCGAAGTCGCGGAGCTTGCGGAAGGCGGCGATGACGTTTTGGTCGCCGGCAACGAAGCCCGAGCGCAAGCCGGGCACGCTCGATCGCTTCGACAGCGAATGGAAAACGACGACATTGGCGCAGCTGCCGCCAAGCCCGGCGCAGGCCCGGAGCGCCCCCGGCGGCGGCGTCCGGTCGTAAATCTCGGCGTAGCACTCGTCGACGACGAGTAGAAAGTCGTGGCGCCGGGCGAGCTCGATGGCGGCGCTGAGATAATCGAGGCCGGCGGCCGCGCCCTGCGGGTTGGCCGGCGAGCACAGATACATCAGCGCGGTGCGCGCAAGCACGCCCGCCTCGATCGCGTCGAGATCGGGAAGGAAGCCGTTGGCCCGCGTCGCTTCGAGGTAGACCGGCTCCGCGCCCCGCATCGCCGCCGCGCCCTGGTAGACCTGGTAGAACGGGTTCGGCATCAGCACGCACGGCGCGCCCCCGCGCTCATCGCGCGCGGCGGCCACCGAGGCGATCAGGTACAGCGCCTCGCGGGTCCCGGCGACCGGGAGGATCTGGCGGTCGGGCTCGATGGTGCCGGCGGGCAGGGCGTAGCGGCGGTCGAGCCACCCGGCCACCGCGGCGCGGAACTCCGCCGTGCCGTCGATCGGCGGATACTTGCCCCACAGCGCGGCATTTTCGTCAATCGCCGCGCGGACCATCGCCGGCGGCGGATGCCGCGGCTCGCCGACCGACAACACCAGCGGCGCCACCCCCGCCGGCGGCTCGACCCCGCCCAGTAGCGCCCGCAACCGGTCGAACGGATAATCGGAAAGAGCGGAGAGCCGGGGATTAAGCATGGCCCGCGAATGCTAGCCCAGGACCTGACGCCGGCTCAAGCCAGCGGTTCGGGATGAGCGCGGCGCTGGCGCATGCCGTGTCTCGGCAGTGCGCCGGATACTGGCAGAGGGCACATTAAATCCGAATAGGCGCGATTTCGCAACTGAGATGCCGATTCCGTAACACTACTAACAGGCCATCTGGCAATATGCCTTCCTCGAAGAGGCACAGCTATGAGGATGGAACACGATGCCAATTTACGCACTTTGGAACAATAAGGGTGGGGTCGGAAAGAGCTATCTAACCTTTCAGGTTGCTTGTCAGTATGCACTGACCCACCCGGAACAAAACGTGTTGGTAGTTGATCTGTGTCCTCAATCAAATTGTTCAAGCATGCTTCTAGGGGGGCATGGAGCGCGGAGAGGCTATTCTCGATGAGATCACAGGGAAAACGTCAAAGGAAATTATATCAAGCTACATAGAAGATAGGATTAGAAGCCCTTATGTAAATACGAAGACCGGTGCTTCTTACATCACAAACGTTTCATCATATAACAACAACGTGCAGAAGAATGTTTACCTTGTAACAGGAGACGAAGAGCTTGAGATACAGGCGTCGCGTGTTTCTAATGCAACCCGCCCAGGCCCTGAAGAGTAATTGCTCACGCCCTTTTGCCGCCTGACGGCTCAACTCCGGGTCACCGTCGCTTGAAGCGCGCGGCCAGGGCGGCATTGGCGGCAACAGTGTCGAAGTGGTCTGGGGTGAAGTCTTCGTCGATCCACTCCTTCTGGTCGGCATAGTCGGGATGGTCGGGGTCGGCCAGAACTTCCAGAAGTTGCTGGTAGCCCCAGGGTCCGCCGCAATTTTCTGGCGGACAGGCGCGTTTCCCGGCGACGCAGAGCGGATAGGGCTCCGCGTCGATAGCGGGCTGGGTCTTTTCGATCGCGACCGTGTGTTCCCAATCGTCGCCGAAGTCGTAGGTGTAGGTGAAGCGGGCGACGCCGGATTTCAGCAGGCCCTTCAACGTCAGCCGATTTTCGTCGGCGACGTCATCGACGGTTTGCCGGTCGCCATACTGCCGCCCGTCGATGTCAAAGGCATGGAGGTGGCCGTCATCCCAGCCCATCGTCGCCTGGATCGCCTGATGCAGGTCGTCGAGCGTCATGGTGTCCGCCATCAGCAGCCGGCGCCAGATGGGCGGCTTCGTGCCGCGCAGCGTCACCTTCAGACTGACGATGGTCGTGCCGGCACTGTTCCTCGGCACGCTGGTCCTGGCCATGATCTTGGTATCCTTATCGGCATCGGACATCGGCCGCGATGCCCCATCACCGATGTTTTGCGCGATGGTGTTGGTGACCGCAAGCGACCTCAAGGGCCGGCGGGCAGAGGCTCTCCGTCCAAGGTCAGGCGGATGGATTGCAGGATGGGAGCGCCGCGTCGTCGGGCGGTCTCGAACACCGACCTGACATCGGCGTAGAGCCTGGCACCCCATTCGGAGCGGAAGCAATTGGTGCATATTCCGCGGCAAGTCGGCCACCAATTCCAGCGCAAGCCGGCCACCGATTCCGATGAAGACGGCCACCCCTGATGGTTTGCAAGGGGTGAGCGTCGTCGGCGATTGAGATGCGGCTAGGGTTCCCTCGCTCATGAACGCGAGGGAGGTCCGATGGCTGCTGAGAGATTGCCGATGCGCAAAGTTCGAGAAGTACTTCGCCTGAAACACGCCTGCGGCGTCAGTGAGCGGGTCATCGCCCGGTCGGTTGGTGTCAGCCGATCGACGGTGGCGGAATACCTGCGTCGAGCGTCTGTGATTGGGCTCGGCTGGCCGCTCCCCGCCGAGCTCGACGACGCTGCGCTAGACCGGCGGCTGTTCACGCCGCCGGGCTTTCATGGCGGTCCGCCTGCGCCACTGCCGGACTGGGGCCGGCTGCAGTTGGAGCTGCGCCGGCCGGGCGTCACGCTGCTGCTGCTATGGGAGGAATATCGGGCCGAGCATCCCGCCGGCTACGGCTACAGCCGGTTTTGCGCGCTCCATGGCGCGTGGCGGCGGACGGTCAGCGCGACCATGCGCCAGATCCATGTCGCCGGCGAGAAGCTGTTTGTCGATTTTGCCGGTGACACGGTTCCGGTCTTCGATGTCCCAAGCGGCGAGGTTCGCGCCGCGCACATCTTTGTCGCCGTGCTCGGCGCCTCCAATTACACGTTCGCGCAGGCCCGCTGGAGCGAGGGGCTCGCCGACTGGACCGGCGCCCACGTCGATGGTTTCGCCTTTCTCGGTGGCGTGCCGGCCCTGGTCGTCTGCGACAACCTGAAAGCCGGCGTCACCGTTGCCTGCCGCTACGAGCCGGGGATCAATCGCACTTACCAGGATCTTGCCACCCACTACGGCACGGCGATCTTGCCGGCGCGGGTGCGCAAGCCGCGTGACAAGGCCAAGGTCGAGGTCGCGGTGCTGATCGTCGAGCGCTGGATTCTCGCCCGTCTGCGCCACCGGCGCTTCTTCTCGTTGGCCGAATTGAACGCGGCGATCGCCGAGCTGCTCGCCGCACTCAACGCCCGGCCGATGCGCAAGATCGGCGCCAGCCGGCGGCAGCTATTCGAAACGATCGATGCCCCGGCGCTCGCGCCTCTGCCGGCCGAACCCTACGAATATGCCGAGTGGAAGAAGGCGCGTGTCGCGCCCGACTACCACATCGAACTCGCCGGCCACTTCTACTCGGTCCCATCGGGTCTGATCCGCCAGACCGTCGAGGCGCGCACCACCGAGACCACCGTCGAAGTCTTCCACAAAGGCAAGCGCGTGGCCGCCCACGTGCGTTCGTCGCTGCGCAACCGCCACACCACGGTGCCGGAGCACATGCCGAGCGCGCATCGGCGCTACGCCGAATGGACACCGGCTCGGCTTACGCGCGAGGCCGCCAGGATCGGCCCCGCGACCGTCCAGCTGATCGAGACGATCCTGCGCGCCAAGCCCCATCCCGAGCAGGGCTTTCGTGCCGGCCTCGGCATCCTGAGGCTGGCCAAAAGCTATGGCGACATCCGCCTCGAAGCCGCCTGCCTGCGGGGCCTGAGTATCGGCGCCAGCACCTACGGCTCGATTGCCTCGATCCTCAAGAATGGCCTCGACAAGGCCTTCCACGCCGACGCCGCGGCCGAACCCATTCGCCACGGTAACATCCGCGGCCGCGGCTATTACCATTAACAACAGGAGACCTCCATGCTCACCCATCCCACCCTCGATCGCCTTATCGCCCTCGGCCTGACCGGCATGGCCAAGGCCTTCGACGATCAGCGCCGCCTGCCCGACGTCGCCTCACTCCCGTTCGAGGATCGTCTCGCCATCATGGTCGATCGTGAGGTCGTCGAGCGGCAGAACAAGAGCCTCGCAACCCGGCTGAAATTCGCCGGGCTGCGGCACGCCGCCGTTGCCGAGGACATCGATCTCACCACCCCCCGCGGCCTCGATCGAACCCTGCTCACCAGCCTCGTCGCCGGTGACTGGATCGAACGCAAGCTCAACTTGCTGATCATCGGCCCGACCGGCGTCGGAAAAAGTTGGATCGCATGCGCGCTCGGGCACAAAGCCTGCCGCGACGATCGCTCCGTCCTTTATCACCGCCTGCCCAGGCTGCTCGAGGCGCTCGCCCTTGCCCGCGGCGACGGCCGTTATGGGCGGCTGCTGACCCGCCTGGCCCGCGTCCAGTTGCTTATCCTCGACGATTGGGGGCTCGCGCCCATGACCGCCGAGCAGCGCCGCGATCTTCTCGAAATCGTCGACGATCGCCATGGCCGCGCGTCAACCATCGTCACCAGCCAGGTTCCCGTCGAGCACTGGCATGACGTGATCGGCGATCCAACCCTGGCTGACGCCATCCTCGACCGCCTCATCCATAATGCTCACCGCCTTGTCCTGAAGGGAGAAAGCATGCGCAAGCTTATTGCCCAACGCGACAGACTTGACGTCGCCACCGTAACCTGAACCCATCACTCCGCCGATGACGCCACCCCGGCCGGCTTCAGTGGAATCCCCGGCCGGCTTCGATTGGAATCGGTGGCCGACTTCAGTGGAATACGCAGCAATTGGTGACCTTGCGGAAGATGACGCAGGGTCTGAGCGCCTGTTCCGAGCCGTTGTTGGTCGGCGGAACATCCCGGTTGGTGACGAAGACGAACAGGTTCTGGCGGAACTTCTTGATGATCCGGACGAGCTTTTGTCCCTGCTCGCCTGTAGGCTCGATCCGCAGCAACTGGTCGAGCCGCGTTTCCAGTTTGGCCTGGTAAACGGCGAGGGTGGAGTCTTTAAGCCGGCCGCGCCGGCGGCCGATCGCGACGGCCTGCTTCAAGAGCTTCTTGATGCCGGGCGCGAAGCACTCGTCGCCGGCATCGATAGCGTATTGGACATCGCGCAAGAGATGGGCGAGACAGGCCTGATGCCCCGTTCTGGCCCAGCCCATCTGGGCGCCGAGCCGGTCGGAGACCCAGAATTCCGGGCGGAAGTCGCCGAGGAATTCCGCGACCACCACCTTGCCCCGGCTAGGGGCGACCACGAAGCGGGCGCTGTCGCCGTTATGGAATACCCAGGTCCACCAGGTCTTCTTGCCGACCCTGGCGCTGGTCTCATCGGATTGCAGGATGGTGCCCGATAAGAGCCGGTCGCGGATCAGGGTTGCCTGATGGGCAAAACCATCGCCGCTCGCCTCCAGCAGGTTGGCGAGCGCCCCCTCGCTGATCTCCAGCCCCAAAAGATCCGACATCAGCCGGGCCAGACGTTCGAACGGGATCGCCTGGGCGAAGCGCAAGTACAGCACGAAGGCCCGCAGGTTCACCCCGAACGGCGAGCCCGGCTCCAACCCCGCGGGTGGGGATGCCTTGAACCGCCGCGCGCAGCACGGGCAGACCCCGCCATAAAGCGTCACACGGGTCACATCCGGTACGATCTCGGGAACCTCGATGCGGTCATAGGCGTGCACAGCCTCTTGGAAAACGCCGCTCACATCGGTGTGGCAATGGCTGCACCGCTCGGCCAGCATCTCCCGCCGCCGCGTCGGGTTGGGATGCAGCGGACGGTGCGCACCAGCATGGACCTTGCCCTTCGGCTTCGCCTTCCCATCACCGTTCGCCCCATCACCGTTCGCCCCCCTCCCTTGTGCCCCTGGCTCGGCGGCTTCGAGGAATTGGAAGGGGTCTTCGGCGGCAGCCTCAGCTTCGCGCGCCGCGCCGCATTCTCCGCCCGCAGTTCAACGACTTCCCGTTCCAATGCCGTGACGCGCGAGGCCAACGCCTCAACACGCGCCAGTAACGTCGTGATCAGAGCGTCTTTCTCAGCGGCGGAAAGAGACGGGATATCGGACACCTGGGGCATGAAATCGTAAAATCATGACCCCAGCCCAACGTCAACAACATATTGCGAAATCGCCCCGCAAAACCGCCCGGATATCGCGTTAAGCCGCCGCTACCCAGCGCTCATCCCGAGGGGGCGTGAGCAATTACCCTGAAGATGCTTGGCGTATTGTTCATAGCTGGATAAGCGACCTAATAGAGGACATCAGAGCGTCGTGGAATAATTAGGAGAGTACTATATTCATAGACTGTAATCCGAGTTTTACAATATACACAGAAATGGCAATGTCAGCATCTGACAGGCTAATCATTCCTTTTTCTGCAGACGGATCATCCAAAAGATCTGTTAGGGCTGTCATTGCCCTTCTCTATGGTATTACTCGTGTTCCGGGAGCGCAACAATCTGAGTTTCATATCAATTCAGAACGGTTTCGCCTAACGGTTCCTGAAATATACTGTTATGTGGCAATAGACTAACGCAAATGAACAACTCATCTGCGAGTGCATTCAAGGCAGTTGTTAGTGAAATTGGTGAAGAAATATGGAATGTTTGGCTTATAAAACCAAGCCTTTTCCGGATTCATCCAACCGGACACGGAGCCACGGCAAATAAAAGTGATTTTAGGAAGATATTTCAGTTTGAAATTAACGACGCTAATACCGCATCAGTTGTCTCTGGTGCATTAGGATGGCCTATGTCCAACATGACGACTGGAACCAAAGTGGTTTCCAAAATTAATATTTACGTTAATGAAACGCAGTTAAGTAAGCAGCAGCCTAACATCCGCAGTTTCGTCGGGACAATAGAATGATTGTCTTATCTCAATTAATTTGTCTGTTAAGGTAACCTTCCACAACATTCTCCCGCCTTCGGTCGCGGCGGACTGCAACACGCCGCTGTTACGATGGTGCCGCAAGCACGCGCCGAGGTACTTGGATACAGTACGCAACAGCCGCTCGTCTGACATGCTCAGGTCGCGTTCGGCCATGACGTGGGACGCCAGTTCATCCGTCGTCATCGGATGATGCGCAACGCGCAGCGTGCCGAGCATGTCACTACATGTTGTTCACCCATGCCGGCATGGTACAATCCAAGCGTGACGGTGAGGAACTGTCGGCAAGGAGCGTTTGCTATATAACGCCGATTTTCTGGCGGAGTTGTGAGCGGCAATGGCGGCGGGAACCGCGCGTCGGGGACAAAAAAGCGGCCGGAGGGTTGAGCCTCCGGCCGGGTCGAGTTTTCCGAGCGAGGTGAGGACGTAACTCGGAGGGTTACTGCACCGTTTCGCCGTGGAGCGCGAGGTCGAGGCCGGTGATCTCGGTCTCCTGGTCGACGCGCAAGCCGATGACCAGGTCGATGATCTTAAGCAGCACGAACGTGACGATGCCGCAGTAGACGGCGGTGACCAGGATGCCCTTGAGCTGGATCCAGACTTGCATCGGGTTGCCTTCGATCAGGCCCGGGGTGCCGCCGATGGCCTCGACGGCGAAGACGCCGGTGAGCAGGGCGCCGACGATGCCGCCGACCCCGTGGACGCCGAAGGCATCGAGCGAATCATCGTAGCCGAGGGCGGGCTTCAGCCAAACCGCGCCCCAGAAACAGGCGAGGCCGGCCGCCGCGCCGATCGCGAGCGCGCCCCCCGGGCCGACGAAGCCGGCCGCCGGCGTGATCGCGACTAGCCCGCCGACGGCGCCGGAAACGATCCCGAGCATGGTCGGCTTCTTGCGCAACATCCACTCGACCAGCATCCAGGTCAGCGCCGCGGTCGCCGCCGCGATCTGGGTGACGGCCATCGCCATGCCGGCGGCGCCGTTGGCCGCCAGCGCCGAGCCGGCGTTGAAGCCGAACCAGCCGACCCACAGCAGCGACGCGCCGATCAGGCTGAGCACCAGGTTGTGCGGCTCCATGTTCTCCGAGCCGTAGCCGCGGCGCTTGCCAAGGACGATGCAGGTCACCAGACCGGCAACGCCGGCGTTGATGTGAACCACGGTGCCGCCGGCGTAGTCGAGCACACCGGCGGTGCCGAGGAAGCCGCCGCCCCAGACCCAGTGGGCGATTGGCGCGTAGATCACGATGACCCACAGGCCGATGAACCACAGCATCGCCGAAAACTTCATCCGGTCGGCGAAGGCGCCGGTGATCAGCGCCGGGGTGATGATCGCGAAGGTCATCTGGAAGGCCATGAACACCAACTCGGGGATGGTCCCCTTGATGGCGTCGGCGCCCATGCCGCCCAGCATCAGCCGGCCGAGGCCGCCGATATAGGCGTTGAAGTCGCCGCCGTCGCCGAAAGCGAGGCTGTAGGCGACGACCGTCCACAGGACGGTGACAAGGCAGCAGATGGCAAAGCTTTGCATCGCCGTCGCGAGCACGTTCTTCTTGCGGACCATCCCGGCGTAGAACAAGGCGAGCCCGGGAATGGTCATCAGCAGCACCAGGCCGGTGGACATGAGCATCCAGGCGGTATCGCCGCTGTCGAGCGCGGGAACCTTTTCCGCGACGGCCACCGCCGCGTCCTGGGCCGCCGCGATCGTCGCGCCGCCGATCACCGCCATGGCCGCCAGCGCGAGGCCAGCAGACTTTCTCATCAGCAAACTCATTACAAGGCTCTCCTAGGCATCGTTTTTCTCGTCTCGGTTCGCGGCCCGACCAGACTTCGCGGGCATCACGTAGCGTTGGTTCGCGTTGTCCGCGGCCGTGGGGTGTCCTGGCTCCAGCGAGCCTCGCCCGTCCCGGTCTCACCGCGCGAGCACGAAGACGCGCGCCTCAAGACCGGGGAACCGTAACTCAACTTCCGTGCCAGCATCGCCGCGGCCGCTAATTGCGTGGGAAAAGACGAAAGACAAAGGGCCGGTCGCGCGCCCGCTCGGCGGCATCCTGCCCGCGCGATCGGCAACTTGGGACCGCTTGCCTAAGAAAAGGGCAGCGCCCATCGGGGCAGTGAGGGGCCCTCCGCCCCGAGGATGACGCCGGATGGATGGCGGTGGACTTGAGGGCCATGTATCCGCCCGGGCCGATCACGCTCCAGGCTTCAGCGCGTGGAAGCGCAGGCGAACGTAATCGAGGGTCCAGCCGGCGGGCGTACGTAGGCGCGGCCGCAGGGCGGCGGTAAGCTCGGCGATGAAGTCCGCCCGCTCGCCATCCGAAATCATCGCGAGATAGTGACCAGCGAAGGTCTCCAGCCATGCGCCGATATCGCCGGGAAGACGCGTCGGCCGGGCAAACAGATCCACGCCCGCCACCGCGAAGCCGTGGTCGATCAGTGTCGCCGAGAAGGCTTCGGCCGCGGGGAAGGTCCAGGGCGAGCCTCCGCGCAGGCCTCGCCTCGCCATCGCCGCGTCGAGCGCGGAGACGACCGAGGCGACATTGCCGGCGCCGCCCATTTCGCCGACGAAACGCCCGCCGGGGCGCAATGCCCGCGCCACCCCGGCGACGACGCCGTCGAGGTCGGCCATCCAGTGCAAGGCCGCGTTACTGAAAACGGCGTCGAACTCGTCTTCGAACGTTAGGGCTTCGCCGGCCATGAGCCGGGCATCGAGGCCGCGCGCGCGGCTTGCCGCGACCATGTCCTCGCTCGCGTCGACACCGACGACGGCGGCCCCGCAAGCCGCGATCGCCTCGCTCAGCACGCCGTCGCCGCAGCCGAGATCAAGGACGCGCTCGCCCGTCCGGGGCGCGAGCAGCGCGACCAGCGGAGCCGCCAAATCGGCCACAAAGCGGGCATTGCGGGCGTACTCGGCCGCGCTCCATCGCTGGCTCATCCCCGCCACCTCGGCGCGCTGCGGTGTTACTGCCCCGGTCCGGCGGGAGTCTCGCCAGAGGGAAACTCGTCGGACGGAAACTCGTCGGACGGAAACTCATCGGCGGGCGGCGCGGCGGGCTTGCTGGTCGCGAGGAAAATGATCTCGCCGACCTGGTCTTCCAGTGACTTAAAGCTGCGGGTTTCCTTGAGCCGGTCACCGCTCGCGAGATAGGTCTTCGCCGAGCCCGGCTCGAGGCGAACGTACTTGCCGCCGAGCGGACCCTCGCTAGCGATGGCGGCAACGGTGTCTTCCGGCAGCTTGACGTCATTGGCGATGCTCATGACGACAATGGCGTCGTAAGTCGTGGGATCGAGCCGGCGGTCAACAACGCTGCCGACCTTGACACCGCTAATCCGAACGTCACTGCCGGTGTTGAGCCCACCGATCTTAAAGAAGGCCGCGCTGACCTCGTAGCCGCGCACCGCGCCGACCTCGGCGTTGGTGTAGGCGAAATAGATGAACAGGCCGGCGACCGCGAGCACGACGGCGCCCATCACCGTTTCGATGAGATTGCGCGTCATTGACTGCCTCCAAGCAGCCCGCTCGGGGCATCTTCGCGGGCTTGGCCATTTTCGTCGGCGGATCCCGCCGCCTGCCCGCGCGCGGCGCGGCCCTCGGCGATGATCAGATCAAGCAGATCGCTGACAACCATCGAATCCTGGGTAAAGGTGATTACGCCGCCGTCGGCCAGCGAGCGTTCGTCGCCCCCCGGATCGAGCGTCATGAACTTCGATCCAAACAGTCCGTCGGTCTGGATCGCCGCCGCGGTATCCGCCGGCACCTTGACGCCCTGATCGATCCGCATGGTGACGCGCACCCGGTAGTTCGGCGCCAGCGCGACCGCAGCGACCTTGCCCACGACAATGCCGCTCAGACGAACCTCGGCGCCGACGTCGAGGCCATCAATGCGATTGAAGTCGGCGGTGATTTTGTAGCTCTCCATGCGCGCTCGCGCGGCGACATGCTGGCCGCTGTAGAACACGGCGAGAATCGCAGCGAGGATGCCGAGCGCCACCGCGCCGACGAGAATCTCACGAAGCTGTTCGGCTCTCACCATGCTCCGCCGTGAAGACGTCCCGCGCTCGGCTCGCTCGTCAAAGCCAGCGGCAGAGGCTCCGGTGTGACAGGCGCGGTCAGTTTGGTGTCCACGGCTCGTAGTCGACGGCCGCCCGAGCGCGCTTGCCGCCGCTGAGATCATGACCCTTCGGCCGATAGGCGAGCGCGGTGCCGGAGAGATTCGGCACGTGCGGCTTCTGCCAAGGATAAGCGTCCGCCGCTTCGGTCAACGGCTCGTCGACCATGTGGTGCAGCCACGCGTGCCACTCCGGCGGGATCTTGCTTGCCTCCGCCTGGCCCTTGAACATGACCCAACGCCGCTCGCGCCCGTACCGCGGCCGACGGCGGCTGCGATAGTACCTGTTTCCGTAGCTGTCGCCGCCGACCCGCTTGCCGGTCAACCAGGTATGGAGAACAGTACCGACATCCATCGTAAGCGAGCCCGTCCGTGATTGCGTCGATGATCCATGGCCGCCACGAGGCGTTGCCGCTTCGCGGAGCGTCGCGCGGGCGGCACTATGGCACCGCCATTGACGCCCGTCCAGACGTAACGCCCGACCACGTTCAGACCACCCAACGCCCCATTACCCGACGCAAGCCGGAGCAAAGTTCGATCCTCGCGGGCCCGCATCAAAATGTTGTTGGAGAGCGGGAGTGGCCCACTATATAGTGTCTTCGTCGCTCACGGGCGCGCCATGTAGTGTACAGCATGGCGCATGCTTGGCACCTTGCCGGGCGGCATCGAGGCGCAAGCTGGGTCGGTGTCGCGCGGGCGGCGCGACCGCGGCAAGGCCTCTTAACCTGGTGAGCAACAGCCGAGACGGGATTTCTTCATGCGCATATCGCGGCACTTCACCGACGAGAGCAATGCAGCCGGCGCTTCGCCCTACGACGGAATCGAGTTCCGAACCCTGACCAGTGAAATCCGCAATCCGGACGGCTCCGTCGTGTTCCGCCAGGATGACATCGAGGTGCCGTCCGACTGGTCGCAGGTCGCCTGCGACGTGCTCGCGCAAAAGTACTTCCGCAAGGCCGGCATTCCGGCGCGGCTCAAGCCGGTCAAGGAACGCGGCGTGCCGTCATGGCTGTGGCGGCGCGTAGCCGACGTCGCGCGCCTCGACGAATTGCCCGAAGCCGAGCGCTACAGCGGCGAGCACAGCGCGAGGCAAGTCTTTGACCGGCTTGCCGGAACCTGGACCTATTGGGGCTGGAAGGGCGGCCTGTTCGCAGCCGAGGCCGACGCCCGCGCCTTCCATGACGAACTGCGCGTCATGCTGGCGAAACAGATGGCGGCGCCGAATTCGCCGCAGTGGTTCAACACCGGCCTGCACTGGGCCTACGGCATCGACGGCCCGGCGCAGGGGCACTACTACGCCGATGCCACGACCGGCGAGGTCCGTCCATCGGAGTCGGCCTACGAGCACCCCCAGCCGCACGCCTGCTTCATCCAGAGCATCGGCGACGATCTGGTCAACGACGGCGGCATCATGGACCTGTGGGTCCGCGAGGCGCGGCTGTTCAAGTACGGCTCGGGCTCCGGCACCAACTTTTCCAAGCTCCGCGCCGAGAACGAGCCGTTGTCCGGCGGCGGCAAATCGTCGGGTCTGATGAGCTTCCTCAAGATCGGCGACCGCGCCGCCGGCGCCATCAAATCCGGCGGAACGACCCGCCGCGCGGCGAAGATGGTGGTCGTCGACATCGACCATCCCGATATCGAGGCGTTCATCGACTGGAAGGTCACCGAAGAGCAGAAGGTCGCGGCCCTGGTCGCAGGCTCGCGGCTCACCAAGAAGTGCCTCGGCGCCGTGCTCGCCGCCTGCGCGGAGGCGGGCGAAGCGGGGGGCGGCGGTGGCGAAAACGTCACCGGCAAGGGCGAAAGCGGCGATGGGCGATTCGAGCCCAGGCGCAATCCGGCGCTGAAACGGGCTGTGCTGGACGCACGGCGGGCGATGGTTCCGGAGAGCTATATCCAGCGGATCATCGAGCTCGCCCGCCAGGGCTGCACCGAGATCTCCCTGCCGGAATACGACACCGACTGGGATTCGGAAGCCTACCTGACCGTTTCGGGGCAGAACGCCAACAACAGCGTCCGCGTCACCAACGCTTTCCTCGAGAAGGTCCGCCGCGACGGCAACTGGGAACTCATTCGCCGCACCGACCGCCGCGCCGCCAAGACGCTCCGCGCCCGCGATCTGTGGGACCGGATCGGCCGCGCCGCGTGGGCCAGCGCCGATCCCGGCCTGCAATACGACACCACCATCAACGACTGGCACACCTGCCCCGAGAGCGGGCGCATCAACGCGTCCAACCCGTGCTCGGAGTACATGTTTCTCGACGACACCGCGTGCAATCTCGCCTCGCTGAACCTGATGGCGTTCCAGCGCGCCGACGGCGGCCTCGACATCGCGGCATTCAGCCACGCCGTGCGGCTGTGGACGGTCGTTCTCGAAATCGCCGTACTGATGGCGCAGTTCCCGTCGCGCACGATAGCCGAACAATCCTACACCTACCGGACCCTCGGTCTCGGCTTCGCCAACATCGGCTGCTACTTCATGGCGGCCGGGATGCCCTACGACTCCGACGCCGCGCGCAACACCTGCGGCGCCATCAGTGCGCTGATGACCGGGACCGCGTACGCGACGTCCGCGGCGATGGCGGCCGAGCAGGGGGCCTTCGCCGGATTCGAGCGCAACCGCGAGGCCATGCTCCGGGTCATTCGCAATCATCGTCGGGCGGCGCGCGGCGAAAGCCAGGGCTACGAGGAACTGTCGGTCCTACCGGTCCCCCTCGACGGCGCCTGTGTGCCCGATCACGCCCTGGTCGCCGCCGCCCGCGCCGCATGGGATGAGGCGCTGGCCCTGGGCGAGGCGCACGGCTTCCGCAACGCCCAGACGACGGTCATCGCGCCGACCGGGACTATCGGCCTGGTCATGGACTGCGACACCACCGGGATCGAGCCCGATTTCGCGCTTGTGAAGTTCAAGAAGCTCGCCGGCGGCGGCTATTTCAAGATCATCAACCGGACGGTGCCCCTCGCCCTGGCGCGGCTCGGCTATGACCGCGACGGGGTCGGGCGGATCGTCGACTACGCCGTCGGCAACGCGACGCTGCGCGGCGCGCCGGCGATCAATCCCGAAGCGCTCAGAGCCAAGGGGTTCACCGAGGAGGCCATTGCCCGGGTCGAGAGCGGCCTGCGGGAAGCGTTCGACATCCGCTTCGCCTTCAACAAGTGGACGCTCGGCGAAACGTTCTGCGTCGAGACTCTCGGCATCGCTCCGGACAAGCTCGACGACGTCTCGTTCTGCCTGCTGTCTTCGCTCGGCTTCGGCCGCGATGACATCGACGCCGCCAACACCTACGTCTGCGGCGCGATGACGCTGGAAGGCGCGCCGGGGCTAAAACCCGAGCATCTCGCGGTGTTCGACTGCGCGACGCCGTGCGGGCGCAAGGGCACGCGCTTTCTTTCCGTCGACAGCCATCTGCGGATGATGGCGGCGGCGCAGCCATTCATCACCGGTGCGATTTCGAAGACCATCAACATGCCGCACGCGGCCTCGGTCGAGGCCTGCGCGCAAGCCTACATGAAGGCCTGGCAGCTGGGACTGAAAGCCACGGCGCTTTACCGCGACGGCTCAAAGCTGTCGCAGCCGTTGTCGTCGTCGCTGCTCGAGCCGGAAGATCTCGCCGAACTGGCCGACGAGGTCGCCGGCCGGCCCGCGGCGGTGCGCGCCGAGATCGTCGCCGAGCGGATCGTCGAGCGGATCGTCAGCCGCCCGGATCGCCACACCCTGCCCAACCGGCGCAAGGGCTACACCCAGAAGGCCAAGGTCGGCGGCCACAAAGTCTACCTGCGCACCGGCGAATACGAAGACGGCCGCCTGGGCGAGATCTTCATCGACATGCATAAGGAGGGCGCGGCCTTCCGCTCTTTGATGAACAACTTCGCTATCGCCATCTCCATCGGTCTGCAATACGGCGTACCGCTCGAAGAGTTCGTCGAGGCCTTCACCTTCGTCCGCTTCGAGCCGGCGGGCCTGGTCGAGGGCAACGATTCGATCAAGATGGCGACGTCGATTCTCGATTACATTTTTCGCGAACTCGCCGTCTCCTACGGCGGCCGTTACGATCTGGCCCACGTCGAGCCGCAGGAAGTCGCGCCCGGAAGTCCCGATCGCGAATTCGGCGACGCCTCGCGGACCAGAGACGGCGGCGCCGACGCGCTTCCCGCCGTCCATCGGCTCGCCAGCAGCGGCTATGTCCGCAGCCGGTTCAAGGTCTACTCCGGCACGCGCGTCGACGGCGACATCGCCGGGGCCACAGGCGGCGGCGACGCCGGTGGTGGCGGCGATGTCAGGAGCGATTTCGCAAGCGATTTTGGCGGCGCGGCGATTCACGCTCCTGATGCCACGCGCGGCCTCGGCGGCGGCGAGGCTACGACCCTCGTTCATGGCCAAGCCGCCTTGTCGGAGCACATCCATATTCACGGCGACTTCTCGCGCCATGCTCGGATGAAAGGCTACGAGGGCGATTCGTGTGGCGAATGCGGCAACTTCACCCTGGTGCGCAACGGCACCTGCCTGAAGTGCATGACCTGCGGCGCGACCACCGGTTGCTCGTGATTTGGCCGGTATCAACGCAAAAGGTTGTGACGAGAAGGAGAAAGCGCACCAGCGGAAGTAGCGCTGGCGCCGCCGGGGCGGGTGCTTCTTGACACCGACGACGCATACGGCAATGTTGATTACTCCAATCAGGCGAAGAACAGGGGCGCGATTTGAGCCAGAGTGATCGTGGGCTAGAACCCGCCAGTGCTTCGGCCGGCTCATGAGCACAACGCGGCTGTTTCCGTCCGCGTTGACGCTGGTTGCGGGGCTCACCTGTTTTGGCGGATCGGTCGGCGCCATTCTCGGCACCGCGCCGGACGAGCCGACCGAGGCAAGCGTCCTGTCAAGTCACTGGAGCGCGCCGGCGAACGCCGCCGGCGAGATCGATATGCCGACGCAAACGGTGATGGTGGCTCCGGCCGACGACGCGCTGCGTGACGCCGTGTCCGCCGACGAAGCCGAGCCGGCGCACGACCCGGCCGCCGTGCATCGCAGTCTCGAGGTTGGTCCCGGCGACACCCTTTCGGGGGTGCTCGGGCGTGGCGGCGTCGCTGCCAATGACGGCGCGGCGGCCATATCCGCGCTGCGCGCGGTGTTCGATCCGCGATCGCTGCGCGCCGGTCAATCGCTCGCGCTGACGCTTATTCCCGATCCGCGGGATAACTCTGAAACGCTGATGGCGCTTGCTCTGGCGACCGATGCCCGCCATCAAGTCAGGGTCTCGCGCGATCTTGACGGCGGCTACGACGCTTGCCTGCGCGATCTCGCCACTGGGCGATCGGCGGTCGCCGCCGGCGGCGAGATCACTTCAAGCCTCTATGCCGACGCCGCCCGGGCGCGGATCCCCGACGCCATCGTCAGCGAAATGATCCGGGCGTTTTCGTGGGATGTCGATTTTCAGCGTGACCTCCACCCAGGCGACCGCTTCTCGGTGATGTTCGAGCAACTTAGAGGCCGCGACGGCGCTGTCCTCGGCACCGGCGATCTCATCTACGCGCGGCTTGTCCTCAGCGGTCAGCCGCGCGCGCTCTACCGCCATGTCACCGCCGACGGCACGGCCGGGTATTATACGCCGGACGGCAGGAGCGCGCGCAAGGAACTGCTGCGAACGCCCGTCGACGGGGCGCGGCTATCCTCGCAGTTCGGGATGCGCCGCCACCCGATTCTCGGCTACAGCCGGATGCACCGGGGCATCGACTTTGCGGCGCCGACAGGCACGCCGGTGTTCGCCGCGGGCGACGGCCGAATCACATTCATCGGCCGCAACAAAGGCTACGGCAACTACATCCGGATCGACCATACCGGCGGCACCGCCACCGCCTACGGCCATCTCAGCCGCTTCGCGCCCGGCCTGCGGCAGAACAGCGTGGTCAAGCAGGGACAGGTCATCGCTCAGGTCGGCAGCACCGGAATGTCGACCGGCCCGCACCTGCATTACGAGTTCATGGTCGACGGCCAGCAGATCGATCCGCTGCAGGCCCAGTCCGTGACCCAGGTTAGCCTGAACGGCGACGAGATGACCCGGTTCGCGGCGACGATGGCCATGGCCGACCGGCAATTCGCCGCCCTTGGCCATGACAACGCCGTTACCGTCACCGCCGCTGCCGCGTCGCGCTGAACCAGTCTCCGGTTCAACCTGTCTCCAATTCAACGCGCGCCGCGGCCGAACATCAGGCCGCTTCCGCGGGAACGTCGGCGATCACCAAGCCATCATCGTCGGCGGTAACCGGGACGCGGTCACCCTCGTTGATCCGGCCCTCCAGGATCGCGCTGGCCAGGGGGTTCTGCAGCGAGCGCTGGATCACCCGCTTCAACGGCCGCGCGCCATACATCGGGTCGTAGCCGGCGCGGGCCAGCCACTCCAGCGCCGAAGGCTGCAGGTCCAAGGTGATCTTGCGCTCGTCAAGCAGCGCCTGGAGCCGCCGTAGCTGGATCGTGACGATCGCGCCCATCTGTTCGGGAAACAGCCGGTGGAACAGGATGATCTCGTCGAGGCGGTTGAGGAACTCGGGCCTGAACGCGGCGCGGACGATCTGCATGACCTGATCGCGCACGTCGCTGGAATCGCGGCCCTCGCTTTGCGCGGCAAGAATGTCGCCGCCAAGGTTGGAGGTGAGCACGATGATGGAGTTGCGGAAATCGACGGTGCGGCCCTGGCCGTCGGTCAGACGGCCGTCGTCGAGCACCTGAAGCAGCACATTGAAGACGTCCGGGTGGGCCTTTTCGACCTCGTCGAACAAGATCACCTGATAGGGCCGCCGGCGCACCGCCTCGGTCAACGCGCCGCCTTCCTCGTAGCCGACATAGCCGGGAGGCGCGCCGATCAGCCGCGCGACGCTGTGCTTTTCCATGTATTCCGACATGTCGATGCGCTGCATCGCTGCATCGTCGTCGAACAGGAACTCAGCCAGCGCCTTGCATAGTTCGGTCTTGCCGACGCCGGTGGGGCCCAGGAACAGGAACGAGCCGATTGGCCGGTTTGCATCCTGGAGCCCGGCGCGGGCCCGCCGCACGGCATCGGCGACCGCGCGCAACGCCTCCTCCTGGCCGACCACGCGTTTGCGCAGGTTGTCTTCCATCCGCAACAGCTTGTCGCGCTCACCTTCGAGCATGCGTTCGACCGGAACCCCGGTCCAACGCGAGACCACGCCGGCGACATGCTCGGCGGTGACCGCCTGTTCCAGCATCCGATGCTGCTCGCTCGCCTCGGAGGTCCGCAATGCCCGTTCGAGCCCCGGGATGACGGAATACTGGAGCTCGCCGGCCTTTTCGTAGTGGCCATCGCGCATCAGCCGCTCCACCGACGCGCGCGCCTGGTCCAGCTCCTCCTTGATCTTCGTCGCGCCGGCCAGGGCGTTCTTCTCGGCCTGCCACTGCGCCGTCAGCTCGTCTGAGCGCTCCTCCAGATCGGAGAGCTCGGTTTCGAGCCGGGCGAGGCGCTCGCGCGAGGCTTTGTCATCCTCCTTGCGCAAAGCCTCGCGCTCGATCTTGAGCTGGATGATCCGCCGGTCGAGTTCGTCGACCTCGTCGGGCTTGGAATCAACCTGCATCCGCAGCCGGCTTGCCGCTTCGTCCATCAGGTCGATCGCCTTGTCGGGCAGGAAACGGTCGGTGATGTAGCGGTTCGAAAGCGTCGCCGCGGCGACCAACGCGCCGTCGGTGATCCTCACGCCGTGATGGAGTTCGTACTTTTCCTTCAGCCCGCGCAGGATGGATATCGTATCCTCGACGCTCGGCTGGGCAACGAACACGGGCTGAAACCGGCGGGCGAGCGCCGCGTCCTTCTCGACGTACTTGCGGTATTCGTTGAGCGTGGTCGCGCCGACGCAGTGCAGCGCGCCGCGCGCCAGGGCGGGCTTAAGCAAGTTAGACGCATCCATCGCGCCCTCGGCGGCGCCGGCGCCGACGATGCTGTGCATTTCGTCGATGAACAAAATGATGTCGCCTTCGCTCGCGGTGATCTCGCCGAGGACGGCCTTCAGCCGCTCTTCGAACTCACCACGGAACTTGGCGCCGGCGACCAAAGCGCCGAGGTCGAGCGCCATCAACCGCTTGTCCTTCAGAGTTTCGGGAACGTCGCCGTTGACGATCCGCTGGGCCAGGCCCTCGGCAATGGCTGTCTTGCCGACGCCGGCCTCGCCGATCAGAACCGGGTTGTTCTTGGTCCGCCGCGACAGCACCTGGATGGTCCGGCGGATCTCTTCGTCGCGGCCAATCACCGGATCGAGCTTGTTGTCGGCCGCGGCCGCGGTCAGATCGCGGGCGTACTTCTTCAGCGCGTCGTAGGAGTCTTCCGCCGTCGCCGAGGTCGCCGTCCGGCCCTTGCGGATCTCCTCGATCGCCCGGTTCAGCGCTTGCGGCGTAATACCGGCGTCGGCGAGGATCTTCGCCGCTGGCGTTCCCGTGGCCAGCGCGAGAGCGAGCAGCAGCCGCTCGGCGGTGACGAAGGAGTCGCCGGCTTTGTCTGCGATCTGCTCGGCCTGCTCGAACAGCCGCGCCGAGTCGCTCGCCAGATAAACCTGGCCGGCGCCGGAGCCTTCGACCTTGGGCAGCTTCGCCAGCGAAGCCTCGACGTCGCGCAGCGCCCGCGCCGGATCGCCGCCCGCCGCCCGCAACAGGTTGGCGGCCAGCCCCTCCTTGTCGTCCAACAGCACCTTGAGCAGATGCAGCGGCGTGATCTGCTGGTGAGAGCTGCGCTGCGCCAGCGTTTGCGACGACTGAATAAACCCGCGCGAGCGCTCGGTGTACTTCTCGAAATCCATTGCCTGTCAGCCCCTTTTCGCGACGGACCTCGGCGCCCCCAACCCAGGCAGCGCAAAGCCCCTCAATTTGCGAGGTTTTCGCCGTTAATATGGACTCGGTCGGGGCAATCGCAACGCTTGTGGGTGCGTTCGCGCGACGGTTCTTTCTTGGTCAGGACGTCGACGTTCATGCGGTCGGGCGAGAGCTCCGCCGCCACATCAAACAGGCAGCCGCTGACGAGGCGCGCGGCGAAGGCTAGCGCCCGCGAAGCCAGTGGGGTTTGACACATACATAACGTTTCCTGATTACGCATGAACCTCAGCCAGTTTGAGGAGGCGATATGGCATTGGCGGGGTTCGGACGGCGGCCCAGCCGAGGCGGGGCATCATGGCGGCGAGATCGTAGCGCCGATTGAAGCGGTATTCGAACTCGGCCAGGTAGCGGGGGATGTGCTTTTGGCGGATGGCGCGGTATGTGCCGGTGATGGCGGTCTTGATGTTGCCGAGCGCCGTGTTGACCCACTTGAAAGCGGGTGTCAGCACCGCCTTGCGGCCGGATCCTGTGCAGATCGGCTGATGCGTGCATCCCGCATCCGCGACACCGCGGAAGCAGCTGAGGCCGTCGCTGACGACGGTGCTGGTGGGATCGAGGCTGCGTCGGGCCAGTTTTTCGACCTCCTTGCGCCGAAAGCCGATGACCCGGCGCAGCTTCAGGCGCACCGGCTTGCCCTCGGGCGTGGTTTCGACGGCGACGATGATCGGCGTCTTGCCGGGCGCGCCGCGACCGCGCTTGCCACCGGAGCGTTCGCCACCGAGATAGGCGTCGTCCATTTCGACCCGACCGGTCAGGCGCTTGCCGGCATCCCGCTCCATCATCACCTGCATCAGCTTGTGTTTGAGCTTCCAGGCGGTGTTCTGGGTCACACCGAGGCGACGGCCGAGTTCGAGGCTGGAGATCCCGCCCTTGCTCTGCGTCAGGTGGTACATGGTGCGAAACCAAGTGCGCAGCGGCACCTTGGTCGAGGCGAAGATCGTGCCGGCCATCAGCGAGGTCTGCCGGCGGCAGGACGTGCACTGGTAGAGGGCACGGGTCTTGATGACGCAGTGATTCCGCCCGCCGCAGCCGGGGCAGACAAAGCCTTGCGGCCAACGCCAGCCGAGCACGACCTCCCGACACCGATCCTCGCTCCCGTAAAGCTCATCGAACCGCGCCTCGCTGAGCCCCTTCTGAAACTGAACACGATTGCGCGCCATGCCTCAACCCCGCCTGTCTCCTTATATGTTCCCGATTTGTACCACGCCCCGGCAGGCTGAGAAAGAAGCGTAATCAGGTAACGTTTTGCGAAACACCCCCGAAAGGGTAGTTTAATCGTCCGCTCTCGGTGTCCGCTATTCCGCCGAGCGGATCTGCCCGTCGTGCGGTCGTCGAAATTTTTGAGGAACATCTCCGGTATCCGCCTGTTTATCAGGCGATTGTCCGCTCTCAGAACCGGTCCGGCGGGAGAACGCTTCGGGGTATGGCGGTGGTTGTTTGTTGATAAATAGGCTTGCCATTCGTGTCGTGAACCGCGCCTCTTGACGACGAACGCGCCCACGGCTGGCATACTGGCAACCAGCGGTGGATGACTTGGAGGATACAGTGTTGACACGTTCTCCGTGTGTTCTTATGTTGTCCAGTACATGCTGTGCCGACGCGTTGGCTTTTGAGCCTCATCAAGTCACGTCATCGCGCCACCAGGGTAGCGAGTTCTTCGCCCCAGCGGCTTGGTGCGCCCACGGGGCACGCAGTTACACTGCGAGGAACGCGACAGGGCACGGCTTTAAGGAAAGTAGGGTCCGATGTTGAACACCTCGGCTATGCGCGAAGACAGCTTGGTGCGGCATATGCGCGCCGTGCGCAAGTATCCGATCCTCGACAGCGTCACCGAAGCCGGGCTGGCCCGGCGCTGGCGCGATGAACGCGCCCCGGACGCGGCCGACCAGCTCGTCGGCAGTCACCAGCGGCTGGTGGTCAAGATTGCCAACGAATATCGCGGCTACGGTCTGCCGCTCGCCGATCTGGTCTCCGAGGGAAATGTCGGGCTGATGCAGGCGGTGGTGAAGTTCGATCCCGAGCTCGGCTTCCGCCTGTCGACCTACGCCATGTGGTGGATTCGCGCCGCCATTACCGACTACGTTCTGCGCACGTCTTCGCTTGTCAGGATGGCGACCAACGAGCATCAGAAGCGGCTGTTCTTTAATCTTCGCCGGCTCAAGGCGAAGCATCAGGGGCCGCGCGAGGGCATGCTCACGCCGCAATCGGTTTCGGCCATCGCGACCGAGCTTGGTGTTCCGGAATCCGAGATCGTTCTCATGGACCGGCGGCTCGGCATGCCCGATTTGTCGTTGAATGCCTCGACCGGCGACGATGGCGAATCCGACGCCCAGTGGCAGGATTTTCTGGTCGACGACAGCGAAAGCCAGGAGACGACCGTCATCCGCGATGACGAGCGGGAAAAGCGCCGCGCGCTGCTCAACGGCGCCCTTGGCGATCTGGACGATCGCGAACGCCATATCCTGGTTGAGCGCAAGCTCAAGGAGGACCCGCCGAAGCTGTCCGACCTAGCGGCCGAGTACGGAATCTCGCGTGAGCGGGTTCGCCAGCTCGAGGCACGGGCCATGGGCAAAGTGCGCACCGCCATGCGCAAGGCCGCGGTCGAGTCCGGCCTGCTCGGCCCGGGCGCCGGAAACGCCCCTGGCCACGGAGTGAGTGAGTAAGTGAGTGCCGCGAATCGCCTCGCCGCGCAGGCGCCAGTAATTTAGTGGCGCCAGTAATCTAGTCGACGGACGGTTGGCGATCTCGTCGGTCGCGCGCCGAGGACAGAAATCGGCATGGACCGGGCGCGGAGACGCGGCCGGTGGCCACGGGCCGCGATCAACGTTCCGAACCAGGGGCGGCGGTCGTCCGTGACCGGCCTTTGTCCGATCACCGCCTTTTATGCGGACCAATGGTGGTAGTGGTAGTGGTTGCTCGATAAGTGGGCCCTCGATAGTTGGGCCAGTACGTGGGCCAGTGGAGGAATGGCTCGGTAAAAGGGTGGGTGGCGGCCTGATCGGATGATCGACCGCGCCCCCCGCAACTACCGGTCAGAGAGGCATCGTGCCGTACAGCAGTACGACGAGGAGCGCGGTCGCAATCACCATGGGAGCAGCGAACTCCCTGATGATCGTCCGGACAAGCAGGCCTCTTGAAGCTGTTTTATCCATCTTTCATCACCTTGTTAACCTGCCAAGCTTTCGTCTGAGCACCCCGTGAGCGTACGTTCTTGTTATCGTTCCGGTTCATCTAGACAGCGGCAAATCCTTCAATTTCGCGCCGCGAGAAGCCTGGGCGTCGGCTCTCTCCGCGCAAAACATAAAGCCAGATTGCCACTCGTCTGTATTAACCTTTGTTGAGGTTGGCTTTATTGCGCCTTTTGAGCGCCAGCAATCGGAAGAATGATAGCAAATTGGTTACATCCCGCAACGTTCGCGGCGTTAGTGTTGTGCGATCGCACATTGAGTGTCCGAATTATGTCACATCAATCCCGGTTTCGTCTTGCAAACCGCCGTTTTCGAATCCATGCCTCAGAAATAGAGCCTATATAGCTGGTAAATGCACTTAATGACCCCATAAGGGTGTTGCTATTGCCACTTCCGCGTACGCCATCTATAGTGACCGCCGGTTGCTTTGGTGCGGGCGCATGCGCGGTTTTATCGATGCCGTTCGAGCGGTAGTGTGTCGCCGCCTTTTTTTCGCCACAGGCGCCTTCATGATCGCCGCGCTTGTCGTCGGGTGTGACCACCACGACCTCAACGCGACGGCGGAGGCGACGCGCCGTCTCACTCCCTCTGCCTCGATCTACGTCGCCGTGCCGCCTGATGGCCGATTCGACACCATGGTCTACGCCGGCTCGGGGCGTACCACGGCGCGACTGATCGCCGACGCGTTCGCTCGCCGTCTGAACCGGGTCGAGCGCGCGGCCGACACCCGCTCGCGCGAACATGCTCTCGCGGAGGCAAGAGCACGTGACGCGGCCTATCTCGTTCTGCCGACCATCCTGCGCTGGGAGGATCGCGCGACCGGCTGGTCGGGCATGGCCGACGTGGCCGAGATTTGCTTGGCCGTCATCGATACGCGGAGCGGCAACGCGGCCGATATCGCCGTTCTCCGAGGCCTTGGCGATCCCGGACACGGCGCCGCCTCGCGGCCCGAGGATCTTCTCCCGAGGCCACTCGCGGCTTACGTCGACCGCCTGTTGTCCGACCGGGCGGTCGCCATGCCGGCCGGACTTGTGCGCGATAGCGCGCCGCGGTAGCGCCGCCGCCGAAGTGGCCTATCTTTCCAACCAAAGCGACGGTGAACAGGGAGGACGGACATTGCTCATGACCGCAGCCGAATACCGCAAGTCTGTCCGAGCGCGCGACGCTCTAGAAGCAGGTCCGCCCGCTGCCCATGGCGTTACAACCGCGCCCGGTCCACGGCCGATTGTAGGGTCCGCCCTGACTGCCGCCAAGGTTGGGCGGGCGCCGCAACCGGTCTTCATAGACGGACCCCCTCGATCCTGGACCGTACGGATCGGACTGCGTACCAGAGCCGAACGGCGAGCCGGGTTCAGAATCTTGACTGGGATCGGCGAGAGAGCGCTCGCCGAAATTCTCCGTATACCCGCGCTCGGTCGTGCCCATCTGCCAAGCAAGCCGAACTTCGCCGTCACCGGCGGATGCCGCGCCGGAAGAAGCCAGCAATACCGCAAGCCCGAGAACACCTAGATGCTTCATCGCCCTACCTCGCCACTCGCGCACGTACGGCCTCGTTACACGTGGAGTGTACACTATAATGGTGGATGTCGCCGCGGACGCAACCCGAGTTGCAACCCGAGACGCACCTTTGGCCAACATGCGCGACATCCCCGCCGCCTCGCGGGCTCAAGGCGTGACGGCCTCCTTAATAACGGCTGCGAGCGCGCCGTTCATCTTGTCGATCACTTCGTCACGATCGGTTATCCCGTGGCCGGCGGCGATCGCGGCCGGCGGCACATAGCCGACCTGCGTAACCCCGCCCGGGTCCTGCCAGACCAGCACCCGCAGCGGCAGGTCGAGGCCCACGGTTTGATCGCTCTGCATCAACTGCGTGCTCAGCTTGGGGTTGCCTATTAGGACCACAACCGTCGGGCGCAGGGAAAAACCGTTTTTCTCGGCCGCCGCCGCATGGTCGACCTTGGCCAACACGCTCGCGCCCCGGCTCTTGGCGACGGCCAAGATTCGATCCACGGTTTTCGGCACGTCATACGGACTGACGCTCATCGCAAGCGGTCCGTGTCTGCAGGCGGTGACATTCGGCGTTTCGCCGCGAGCCCCGGTAGGGGCAACAACGGGGGCCGCAACAAGCATCAGCGTAAAGAGCAGGATTACACGCATGCAATGGACCATCAAAAGCTCCTCCCTGGACTAGAACCGGTTCTTCGGCCGTTGGCGAACATTGGGTAGAAATAGCACCTGAAACCTTGTCACAACGCGAAGATTACGCAGCTGCCGTCCGCCTTGGCAAGTGTGAGCCGGCGCACCGTTCGATCGGCTCGCATAAAACGCGCACGAAAAGCCCCCTGGCTAATCCCAGGGGGCTTTTCCGATTTCGGCTAGGGGTCGATCGTCAGACGACGAGCGACAGATTCTCCGCCGAGGTCTTGCCATTACGGCCGGTTACGAGTTCATACTCGACCCGCTGACCTTCGGCGAGGTTGTTGATCCCGGCGCGCTCGACGGCCGAGATGTGAACGAATGCATCGGCTCCGCCGCTGTCAGGCTGGATAAAGCCAAAGCCCTTGGCTGCATTGAACCACTTAACTGTTCCGGTCTTCACGTATTTGCCTCACATAGATAGTTGACGCACCAGACAACGCGCCGGGCGCGAGATAGTTCCAACGTCATTTAAGGCAATCGGCGCCGCGGATAGCGAAGCAGTGACCAAAAACTTTAGCGTCGAAAACTAGCTGCACTTGAGATAGTGCATTTGCGCTTTTTGCACAAGGATACTCTTCGGTTGAGTAAAACTGGATTTGTACGCGCGCGATATGGTCGCCCGGGATTCTGATTGGGTCAAACGCTGCGGGTGGTCCCGGTAGCACGCCCTCAATACAGGTGCTGGCCTCCCGTGACCCAGAGCTCGGTGCCGGTGATATAGGTTGCGTCATCCGAGCACAGGAAGAAGATCGCGCGAGCCACGTCCTCGGGGGCGCCCATTCGCTCTAACGGTATGCGCGGGATCAGCATTTCGTACTCGGGCTGGATCATGTCGGTCTCGATTTCGCCCGGAGCCACGGCGTTGACGCGGATATCGAGCGCGGCGCACTCGTGGGCGAGCTCGCGGGTCAGTGCGGAAAGAGCCGCTTTCGACGTCGAGTAGGCCGAGCCGGCGAACGGATGGACCGAGTGTCCGGCGATCGAGGTGACGTTGACGACCGCTCCCCGGCCCTTGTGCAAGGCGCCGGCGAAGCCGCGGACCAGCTTGAGCCCGGCGAAGAAATTAATCTCGAAAACCTGCCGCCAGGCATCGAGATCGCCGTTGAGGCAGCCGAGGCGTTCCTTGTAAGGCGTCTTGGGCGACAGCCCGGCGTTGTTGACGAGCGCGTGTAGCGGCGCGCCGGCGAGGACTTCGTTGGCGGTGGCAATGAAGTGGCCGAGGCTGGCGGCGTCGCTCAGGTCGGTGGGTATGTGGCAGGTCCAATTGGGATCGCGTTTGCAATCGGGCGGCGCTTCGTCGCGCGAGCAGGTGATGATGCGCCAGCCCCGGTCGAGAAAGGTCTTGGCTGTAACGTGACCGATCCCCCGGCTCGCCCCGGTCACGATAACGGTCTTGCGGCTCTCCTCGTCCACGCCGCTCATCGTGGTTGCGCCATCTGGATCAACGGCCTAGTGCGCCATCAGCAGGGCGATACGGGCGTGCTCGAGCATGTAGCGAGTGACCCCGCCGAGGATCAATTCCCGCAGGCGGCTGTGGCTGTAGGCGCCCATCACGACCAGGTCGGCGTCGCCGATTGCATCGAGCAGCGCGTCGGAGACGTTTTTGTCGGGTTTGGCGATGCTCCGGTGCGCGTCGATGCCGTGCCAGGCCAGATAATCGACAAGGTCCGCCAGGCCATGATCGGCGCTCCTGTCGGGGTCGGCGGCAATCACCTCGACAACCTCGGCGCGTTGCAAAAAGTCCATTGCCGCGCAGATGGCGCGGCTGGCCTCGACGCTGCCGTTCCAGGCGATCGCGATGCGCCGGCCGATACTGCTTCCCAACGGCGTCGGCGCGACAAGAACCGGCCGCCCCGTCTCGAAGAGGGCGGCATTGAAGATTACGGTGGCGTCGCTGTCGGGGCGCAGCGACGGCCGGCCAAGAACAATAATGTCACTGAGCCGGCCGCGCCGGGCGATCTCTTCTTCCTCGCGAGCGTCGGTTTGCGCCCACGAAATCGACGGTCCGGCGGCGGCGGGGTCGCAGCCGAGCGACAGGCCCCGGTCACGCTGAATTTCGTCGAATAACGCCTTGGCGTTCGCGGCGCGGACAGCGGCCTCCTCGTCGGTGAGCTTGATCAGCTCCTCGACCATCGCTGCCGATACGCCCTCACCCATCAACGGCACGCCAAGCCGGGGGTCGGGGCGAACATGAAGCGCGTCGATATGAGCGCCATGCTCATGAGCGATCGTTACCGCCGTTTCGAGAACGGTACGGCCCACCTCCGAGCCATCGACGGACACCAGAATCTTACGGATCGTCATGTCGATCTCCCGCCCGACCACGCGTGCATCATCATGGCGAGAGGCAGCGCAAAATGAAAGTCCCCATAAAATTTATCCCTTTTGTCCCCGCCGGTTTGCAACGCTCAGATCCCGAGGTGTCGGCGCGCCGCCGCCAAGCTCACTCCCGGGCTGGCCGAGGAGTCAATTCGCGTCCAGTCGATCCGGCCCGTATCGATGCCGAGCTGCATTCTTACAACCTCCGCGGTCGCATCCGAGACGTTCGCGCGCCGGGCGGTGACGCGCGTCTCCAGCGCGGCCGGGGGCGCCTCCAGCCATAGTCCGGCGAACGGCACACCGGCGCGCGCGGCCACCTCGCCGATCGCGTCGCGCTCACGGGCGTTGGCGAACACGGCGTCGGCGATGACCGAACGGCCGGCGGCCAGCGCCGCGGCCGCCTCGTCGCCGAGCGCGCGGTAGGTCCCGGCGGTCATGTCGACGCTGTAGCCGTCCGGGCCAAGTCGTTCGCTCAGCGGCACGCCGGCAAGCCGCTTGCGGATGCAATCGCTGCGAACCACCCGCGCGCCCGCAATGCGGTCCAGGGACGGCGCGAGCGCGCGGGCGAGGCTGGACTTGCCGCTTCCCGACAACCCGCCGACGGCGACCAATCGCGGCGGCGCGCGCTCAAGCGCCGCGAGCGCGAGCGCGAGATAACGGCGCGCGGCGTCGATCAGCGCACTGGCCTTGCGAGCATCGGATTGGGCGCGCGCCGAGGCGGCGTCGACGTGGGCGCGGATCCCCGCGCGCAGCGACACGAACAGAGGCAGCGCGGCGAGGCCGTCGCTGTCGCCGGTGTTGTCGAGGTAGCGGTTAAAGACGATGCCGGCGAGATCGCCAAGCCCGCGATCGCCAAGATCCATCAGCAGGAAAGCCAGATCGTAGAGCACGTCGATCTTGGCGAAGGCGTCGTTGAACTCGATGGCGTCGAACAGCGTCGGCTGGCCGTCCCAGAGCACGATGTTGCGCAAGTGGAGATCGCCGTGGCAATGACGGACGAAACCGCCGGCGCGGCGTTCGTCAAGCAGCCCTTGGCAGGTTGCCAAACCGTCCCGCCAGCCGGCGAGCAGGCGCGCGACCGCGTCGGCATCAAGCACGTCTCGGGGGCACGCGGCGAAGCTCGCGGCGCTGTTGTCAATGATCGCGGCCATTGCCGCTCCGCCGCCCGATCCGGGCGCGCGCGCGGCATCGCGATGAAACGCCGCGATTCGGTCGGCGAGGTCCTCGACCAGGCGCCGGTCGAGACCGTTCCGGGAGGCCAGCTTGTCGAACATGCAGTCCTCGTCGAAGCGCGTCATCTCGACCAGCCAATCGACCGGCTCGCCGGAACCGCCGAGGGCAAGCCGGCCGTCGGGTTCTTCGGTCACCGCGACGACGCCGCGATAGATCGCCGGCGCGGTCCGGCGGTTGATCCGCAATTCAGCCTCGCAGAACGCGCGGCGGCGGGCCGGGGTCGAGAAGTCGAGGTAGGGAAAGCGGACCGCGCGCTTCAGCTTATAGGCGCGCTCGCCGGCGATGAAGACGATCGAGGCGTGGGTCTCGTGGCGCCGAGGCGGAGCGGCCAGCGCGAAGGTCTCGGGCCGCGACAGAAAAGCAATGAGGCGCGCTTGCTCGCTCATCCCGGCCACCCCGGCCTCCCGCCGCCGGGTCCGGGGTCTAGCGGGTCCATACGCGGACCCAATCGACCTTCATCGGCCAGCCGTCCGAGCCAAGAATGACCGGCAGCGGTTGTGTGTCCGCGTAGGCCATCCAGGGAAACTTGCTGTAGGGGTTGGTCAATTTCAGCTCGTTGTTGAAGTAAAAATCGATGCCCTCTCCTGGCTTCACGAGCCCGCCCACCGTGTTGAACTTTGTCCAGTCGACGCCGGGGACCCGCGCTATCCAGTTGGTGGAGTTCCAGGTTTGTTGTCGGTGGGTCCGCTTTCCGTGGGCCGACACCATGATCCAGTCGTGGATGGCGGCACCGTAGGTGTCCTTTCCTTTCCACTGCGTGTCATACTCAAAAAAGTCGATTTCGATAAATTGCGCGCCCGAGCCGTAAAGATGCCCGACGTCCATGGTCCAGAAGGCTGGCCAGCCCCTTGGCTGCGCGCTCTTGACGTTCGGATCGAAGGCGATCGAGGCTTCAAAATAGGCTCCTCCCCTCACCGCAAAGCCGTCCCAGCCCAAGTTCGCTTGGCGGGTGGACAGCAGGCCCATGTTGCCGCGGTCATCTGATGCAATCGACAAGACGCCGTCGGCGACGCTGATCGTATCCGCCGGGGACGGGGGATACCCGAACGGCCTGCCGAGATACCACTTGAAACCAGGCTCTCCGCTATTGTGCAGGTCGATGGTCTTCGCGGTGTTGAACTCATCCGCGAACGCGAGCCGCGTGAACCCCGCCGCGACAGCCTGTGGCGGGGGAACCGGATTTGGCGTGCCCGCCGCGACGCCGCTCGATGCAATGACGATCGCCAATAGCAGCACGGCACCGGCCGCGGTTTTGTCCGCCGACATGGAAAAAAACCCCTGACTTACGCACTCACGAAAATACCATGCGCCGCTCCTCCACGCCGTCGGGATCTTCGTGGATCAGGACCTCGGCATTGGGGAACGCGCGCTCGACTTCGTCCATGACTTCGTCGGAAAAAGCGTGAGCTTCCAACAGTGTCAGGTTGCGATCCATCTCAAGGTGGAACTGAATGAAGGTGTGGGTGCCGGAGGAGCGCGTCCGCAGGTCGTGCATGCTGATGACCGCCGGATGAGCGTTGGCAATCGCCTTGATCACGGCGCGGTCGGCCTCGGACAACTCGCGGTCCATCAGCACCTGAAGGCTGCTTGAGAAAATGCCCCAGGCGCTGGCGAGGATGTAGAGCGCGATGCCGATGCCGAACAGCGGATCGGCGATGGTCATGCCGAAGTTGGCGGCCAGAACCAGGGCGATGATGACGCAGACGTTCATCAGCAGATCGCTGCGGTAATGCAGGGCGTCGGCGCCGATCGCCATCGATCCGGTGCGCCGGACGACGAAATGCTGAAACAGAACCAACCCGAGCGTGAGCACGATCGACAGAACCATCACGGCGATGCCGATGGTTGAGTCCTCGATCGGGTTCGGCCTGAACAGCCGCGAGCCCGCCTCGAACAGAAGCAGTACCGCCGAGCCGGCGACAAACGCCGCCTGGGCCAGGCCGGCGAGAGGCTCGGCCTTGCCGTGGCCGAAGCGATGCTCGCGGTCGGGCGGCACGAGAGCGTGGCGGATCGCGATGAAGTTGACGATGGAGGCCACGAGATCGAGCAGCGAGTCGATGAGCGATGACAATAGGCTGACCGCGCCGGAGGCAAGGTAGGCGCCGGTCTTGCCGGCGATCAGCATCGCGGCGACGCAGACGGCCGCGGTCGAGGCCCACCGTCTGAGCTGCTCGTTGCGCTTGGCCTCGCGGTTGGCAGCGGGCGCGGACGGCGCGCCCCCTTCCGCCTCCTCGGCTGGGGTGGCGCTCGGCGGGGATTGTTCGGGTTTCACCGCCGGCATCACGGATACAGCTCCTCGACCCGCCAGCCGCCGGCGGTGTCGCGATTGCGACGATAGACGTGGCGCATGTGCAATCGGAACGGCCGATCCTCCCAGAACTCGATCGCCTCCGGAACGACCCGGAAGCCAGACCAGAACGGCGGCCTCGGCACCGTCCCGATGACGAACCTGGCGGTATACTTCGCCAGCCTTGCCTCGAGTTCGAAGCGGCCGCGCAACGGCCGCGATTGCCTCGACGCCCAGGCGCCGAGCTGGCTGACACGCGCGCGCGTCGCGAAATACGCGTCCGCCTGAGCCTCGGCAACGGTCTCGACACGGCCCTCGACACGGACCTGACGACGCAGCGACTTCCAGTGCAAGCATAATGCCGCTCGCGGGTTGGCCGCCAACTCGGCGGCCTTGCGGCTGCCGAGGTTGGTGTAGAAGGCGAAGCCGCCGTCATCGACGCCCTTGAGCAAGACCATGCGCGCCGACGGGATACCGTCCGCGGACGCCGTGGCCAAGGTCATGGCGTTCGGATCGTTGGGCTCGGTTTCTTCCGCCTCGGCCAACCAGGCCTCGAAACGAACGATCGGATCATCGACGTCGGTCATGATGCGCTCCCTCATCGAGCATCCGCGCGGGCCGGCCCCCGTGGCGCGGCGGGGTCGCGTCCGGCTCCGCTTGAGCGCATTTAAGGATGCCAACTGCAGTTAAGCCAAGCGCCACGGGATCGGCGCCTTGTTAAAATTGTCGAAATGCCCAGGACCGCCTATCTTACCGTCGGAACTCGAGCCCTGGCCAGCGAGCCGCGGCAGCAGGATTAAGACGGATGCGTGATCCATACGAAGTGCTCGGCGTCGCCAAGGGCGCCGAAGTCAAGGACATCAAGAAAGCCTATCGCAAGCTCGCGCGCGATCTGCACCCCGACCTACACCCCGGCGATAGCAAGGCCGAGGATCGCTTCAAGGAGGTCGCGGCGGCTTACGATTTGCTGTCCGACAGCGACAAGAAGGCGAAGTTCGACCGTGGCGAGATCGACGCCAGCGGCGCGCCGCGGGCGGAACGCACATTCTATCGCGACTACGCCGAGGGCGGTCCGGGAACCCGCTACAGCGATCCAAGCGAATACTTTCGCGACATGGACGGGACGGACCTGTTTTCCGAGCTATTCGGCGGCCGTGGCCGCGCACGACGCGGCACCACCGCGATGGCCGGCGCCGACATCCGCCACGCTGTCGACATCGACTTTCTCGACGCCGTCAACGGCGCCAGCCGCGCGGTGCACATGGCCGACGGCAAGCGCCTGCGGGTGACGATACCGGCCGGCTCGAATGACGGCGACGTGCTCCGGCTCAAGAGCCAGGGCATGCCGGGCATCGGCGGCGGCTCGGCCGGCGATCTGCTGATCGAGCTCAGGGTCAAGCCGCACCCGACGTTCACCCGCAACGGCCGCGACATCAACGCCCCGCTGCCGATAACGCTTGGAGAGGCCGTGCTCGGCGGCAAGGTCGAGGTTCCGACCGTCGATGGCAGTGTCAACTTGACCATTCCGAAGGGCTCGAACACCGGCGCGCGGCTTAGGGTCCGCGGCAAGGGCGTGCCGCAGCCAGGCGGTGCGCCACGCGGCGATCACTATGTCGAGCTCAAGGTCGTCCTGCCGCCGACCCCCGACGCGGAACTGACCCGGCTGGTCGAAGAGTGGTCGGCCAAGCATCCCTACCAAGTTCGCGGTGGCAGGTAAACGATGGCGACTTTTGACGAAATCCTCCTGGTTCATCGGGTCGAGCGGATCGAGCTTACCGGCTGGATCGAGCAGCGCTGGGTCCGCCCCCGGCTCACCGAGCAGGGCTACGATTTCGATCAGGTTGACGAAGCGCGCATTTCCCTGATCAGCGAGCTGCGCCGGGATTTCTCTTGCGACGACGACGTGCTCGGCCTGGTGCTCTCGCTGCTCGATCAGCTCTACGCCGCACGCCGGCTTTTGCGCACGGTCGAGGACGCGGTCGAGGCCCTGCCGAACGAGGTTCGTGCCGAAATCCGCTCGCACCTCCGCGCCCCGCGTCCGCCCGAAAACAAGCGCTAGCGGGCTGCGGAAAGGCGCACGAGAGATGGTTCGCCTGGTTGCCGATCTGTGGGCCGGCCGAGTGCCGCTGGCCGATGCGTTCTGGACCTACACCATTTTCTGGGGCTTCATCATCAACATGGCGGCGTCTTTCGCCTCGCTTTCGTTGGTCGTCGCCGAGGCGCCGAACCTCGCTGCCGTCGCCGCGCACCTCGCCCCGATCCCGTGGAACATTCTGGTGCTTGTTGCCGTCTGGCGCAGCGCCGGACACGAAAGCATATCGTCCGGCTGGGCCAGCACCACGCGCATCATCGCGCTCGTCTGGGCCGTCGTCCTGAGCGTAGTCTAATCCAGACGAAGGTGAAGCAGGCGGTCATGCCGAACGCGCACGCCATCAGCCAGACCATCCGGTGACGAGTTCGCACCACTCCTCGCGGAGCAGATCGCGAGCCGGGTAACGCATGTTCACTCGGTACATGTCCCGCCCGCGGTTCTGACCGGGCCGGCACGGTGCGGCGCGTCTAGACTTTTTTCGCGGGGCCCTTGCGTGTGGTCCGCTTCACGCCGGTTGTTGTTTTCGTGGACAGGCGCTTTGCGTTCGCCGTCACCTTCTTGTGGGCCGGCGACAGCGCGCGCGCGGCGGTGCCGCCGGCGATCTGGGCAAGATTGGCCCCGAGCGCCGCCGAGGCATTGGCGCTCATCCGCCCCTGGCGCATCATTTGATTAACCGCCTTGGCCGGATTACCGCCCATCAGCCCCGAGGTCATGGCGGTGGCGAGGCGAGCCTGAGTTTGCCAATAGCGGGTGATCATGGAAGCGGCTGTCGCCGCGCCCTTGCCGGCGGCTTTTGCCGACTGCTCGCCCGCCTTGGTTTTCTCCGCAACCATCCGCTTCAGTTCGGGATTGGCGCGCCCCTTCGGCTCGACGGCAGCGGCGAACAGCATCGGCAAGCGGTGCGCCAGGGTGATGAACGTGGCCGCGGGGATCTCCGCCAACATCGAGGTTGTTTTGCCGCCGTGGCGCGCTGCGCGGGATGCGGATTTGACTGACCGACGCATCATTGATTCTCCTTCCGCATGAAGAGGCAAAGCGGGCCATATCCTATCACGCGGTGCTTCCGCAAGTGCGGCAACCGCGCCACACTATTCACCGGGTGCAAGAGTTCCTGCCCCGCGAATCGGCGCCGGCCGGCCGTGCGTGAATGCCACGCGCGGTCAGCGCGGCGAAATTTGTTCCGACATGGACTTGCCTCACCGTTGGGCCGGGTGCAAAAAGAGGGTCGCGCCGGTCGCGGCCGCGGCGGCATGATTGCCGCTCCGCGCGCATGCCCGGGATCACAACAAGGACTTCCGCTTGATGAAAAACTTGGCGAAAAAGAGCGATCTGATTGTCGTTACGGGTGGCGGCGGCTTTATCGGTGGCCACATGGTCGCGCGGCTGCGCGATATGGGCTTCACTAATCTTCGCTCGGTTGACATCAAGCCCTTCGACATCTGGAATCAGAAATTCGAAGACGTCGACAATCTCTCACTCGACCTGACTGAGAAGGCCGCCTGCGCGCAGGCCTGCGAGGGTGCCCAGTACATCTTCAATCTCGCCTGCGACATGGGCGGCATCGGCTTTATCGAGACCCACAAGGCCGCCTGCATGCTGTCGGTGTTGATCAACACCCACATGCTGATGGCGGCGCGCGACAGCGGCGTGCAGCGATACTTCTATTCCTCCTCGGCGTGCGCCTATGCGTCCGACAAGCAGACCGACGCCGACAATCCGGGACTGAAGGAATCAGACGCCTACCCGGCGATGCCCGAGGACGGCTATGGCTGGGAGAAACTGTTCAGCGAGCGGATGTGCCGCCATTTCCAGGAAGATTACGGCCTGCAGACGCGGGTCGCGCGCTTTCATAACGTCTACGGTCCCAACGGCTGCTGGGACGGCGGTAGGGAAAAAGCGCCGGCGGCGATCAGCCGCAAGGTCATCAAGGCGTGGCTGGCCAACGACCACCAGATCGAGATCTGGGGCGACGGCCTGCAAACCCGCAGTTTCATGTACATCGACGACTGTCTGGACGGCATGCTGCGGCTGATGGCGAGCGAGGTCTCCGAGCCAATCAACCTCGGCAGCGACGAGATGGTCACGATCAATCAGCTGGTGGAAATCGTCGAAAAGCATGCCGAGATCACGCTCGAGCGCAAGTATAAGCTCGACGCGCCGAAGGGCGTGCGCGGCCGCAACAGCGACAATACGCTGATCAAGGAGCGGCTCGGCTGGGCGCCGTCGATCCGTCTCGAGGACGGCATGAAGCCGACCTTTGACTGGATCAAGGGCGAGATCCTCGCCGGCCGCGCCAGCCTCGACGGCGGTTGATCGGCAATTTATCGGCGGCGGGTGTAAGCCCGCCTGTTGTTGAGGGCCGACGCTCGGGCAACCGGCGTCGGCCTTTCTCTTGTCCGCGGGGTGGGGCCGAGCGATGAGCACTCGCGATCGCGAGCGAATTTGGACCACTGTGGGCGAATGGTAGAATATCCATGGGAGGCAGTTCACCAAACTGAGCTCCGGGGGCCATGATCGATACCGAGCCGACCACAGAGCCAATCTCAGGGCTAATCTCAGAGCCAACCGTATTCATCATCGACGACGACGATAAGGTCCGCGAGACACTCGCAATGCTTGTCGGCTCGGCCGGACTGCGAACCGAGACTTATGCCTCGGCACCACAGTTTCTCGAAAGCTACCGGCCGGGGGAAGCGGGCTGCGTGGTTGTTGACGTGCGCATGCCGGGCATGAGCGGCCTGGAGCTGCAAGACGTGCTCGCCGAGCGAGCCGTCGAGCTGCCGGTGATCGTGGTCACCGGTTGCGGCGACGTCGACTGCGCGGTCAAGGCGATGAAGGCGGGCGCCGTCGACTTCATCCAGAAGCCTTTCAGCAATCAGGTTTTGCTGGACAGCGTGCGAACCGCGATCGAGCGGAGTCTGACGACCGCACGCGAGAACATCCGCGCGGCGAAGACGCGGATATTGCTGGCAACGCTAACAGCGCGCGAGCGCGAGGTTCTCGACGGCATTCTCGCCGGAGAGCCGAACAAGCGCATCGCCGCCCAGTTGTGCATCGCCGAAAAAACGGTCGAGGCCCACCGAGCGCGGCTCATGTCCAAGCTTGAGGCCAGAAACGTCGTGGAGCTGCTCAAGGCAGTGATTGCCGCGGGCGGCCACAAGGTCAATCACTGACAATAGAGGGTTTTCCCGGATAGGCGCGGCGTCCGTCTCTGCGTAATCTGAAGGAAGGAGGCCGTTTTGGCGAACCGCTCGCTATCGTCATGCCCCGGCGATGTCGATGAAGTGCGCTTGCGCGTCGAATGCGGGCAAGTCGCCCTCCGGCTCGCGCCGGTGATAGCGGCCGTCCGCCGACAGGCGCCGCGCGTTCACTGTATCCTTCTGGTAGGCATCCAGAATCTCATCTTTCAGCCGCCGGACGAGGCCTGGCTGCTGGACGGGAAAGACGACCTCAACGCGATGGTCAAGATTACGCGGCAGAAGATCGGCGCTGCCGAGATAGACCTCCTCGTTGCCGTCGTTGGCGAACCAGTAAACGCGGCTGTGCTCGAGAAAGCGCCCGACGACGCTCGTTACCGTGATGTTTTCGCTCACACCGGGCAGTCCTGGACGAAGGCTGCAGATGCCGCGGATGAGCAGGTCGACCGTCACCCCAGCCTGTGACGCCCGATAGAGCAGTTCGACCATCTCCGGGTGATCGAGCCCGTTGGCCTTGGCGATGATCCGGGCGGGCCGGCCGTGCCTGGCGTGGGCGATTTCTCGCTCGATCAGCTCGGCCAAACGCGGCCGCAGATAGCGGGGGGCGACGAGGAGGCGACGATACCGGGTGTCGCCCTCGTATCCGGTCAGCCTGTCGAACAGCGCAACAACGTCGTTGCCGATCTCCTCGTCGCAGGTGAGAAGGCCGAGATCGGTATAGAGCCGCGCGGTCGAGGCGTTGTAGTTGCCGGTGCCCAGGTGAACGTATTTGCGCATCACGTCACCTTCGCGGCGGACGACCAGCGCCGTCTTGCAGTGGACCTTCAGCCCGACGATGCCGTAGACGACATGCACGCCCTTCGCTTCCAGCGCCCGCGCCCAATCGATGTTGCTCTCCTCGTCGAAGCGGGCCTTAAGCTCGACCAGCGCGACAACCTGCTTGCCCTCCTCGGCCGCGTCGAACAGCGCCTTGACGATCGGAGAGTTCCGCCCGGCCCGGTAGAGGGTCATCTTAATCGCCAGCACGTCCGGATCGAAGGCGGCGGCCTCAAGGAAGTCTACGACCGGCTGAAACGATTCATACGGGTGGTGCAAAAGCACGTCGCCGTCACGGATGACAGCAAAGATGTCGTGCGTCCCGGCTCCCTTAAGCCGTTTCGGGATGGCTGGAACGAGTGGCGTAAATCTCAGATCCGGACGATCGAGCCCGGCGATCTGCCACAGTCGCTTGAGCGCCATCGGCGACTTGAAGCGGTAGATGTCTTCCTTGTCCAACCTCAGGTGGTCGGCGAGCAGGTCGAGCATGTGATCGGGCAAGTCCTCGGAAACTTGGAGACGTACCGGAACTCGAAATCGCCGCTTCCAGATTTCGTCCTCGATCGTTTCGAGCAGATCGGCGCTCTCGACTTCCTTGATCGCGACCTCGGCGTCGCGGGTCACCCGCACCGGGTGGGCTTCGACGATTTCAAGACCGGGGAAAAGTTCGTTTAGGTTGGCCTTGACCACCTCCTCGATCCAGACAAAGCGCTGGTTTGGTTTGACGCCTGCAAGCCGCCCGCGCGCCGGAGCCGGTTTCCGCGCCGGCACCGGCAAAAGCTGCGGCAGGCTGTCGGGAACCTTGACCCGGGCCAGTTTGACGTCGCGTTGGATGTCCTTGACGAGCGCGACCACGCTCATGCTGAGGCCAGAGATATGCGGAAATGGTCGCCCGGCATCGACGCCTTGCGGCGTCAGTACCGGATGGATCATCCGCATGAAATAATCGTCGAGCGCGGCCCGTTCGTCTTCGTTGAGGAAGTTGTAGCCGACGATGTGAATCCCTTCCGCCGCCAGCGCCGGCACGAGCCGGCGGTGCCAGCAGTCGTACGCCTGCGCGGTCAGGGCGATCACGCTTTCGCGGATCGCCCGGAGTTGCTCCGTCGCGGTGCGGCCATCGAGGCTCAGTTTCGGCGAACCGGCGGCCACCTGCTGCTTCAGCGCCGCGACGCGGACCATGTAGAGTTCATCGATATTCGAGCCGAAGATGGCGATGAAGCTCACCCGCTCCAGCACCGGCTTATCATCTTCCATGGCTTCTTCGAGAACGCGGCGCTGAAACTCGAGCAGGCTGAGCTCGCGGTTTAGATAAAGCGACGGATCATCCAGCGCCGGCGCCGGCGCAACCGCATCCGCATCCATTTCAGCTGCAATCTCGGGCGACGCCTGATCTTCCATGCCTAACCTCCCGATGATCCGATCCGTTAGCGGCTGAACACAGCCGCAACGCGCCCGGCATCATGTCTTGTCGCGCCCGCGCCGACAACGTCTTGTCGCGCCCGCGCCGACAACGGTGTCGTCTTTCGTTCACAATCGGTATCGCCAGCGAGAGCCGCCGCGTGCACAGTGACCGGCATTGGCGTGTCAGCCGTGGAGCGTCTGAAAGCGCTCGATGAACTTTGACTTGGCAACGGTCGGCGGCCACGGACTGATCGCCAGCGTCTCGATGCCGCGCGGTTTTCCGAACAACCGCTCCGCTTCCCCTGTCGCGAAGCCGGCAAGAGCCACCGCCTCGAAATAAGCGGCGAGGCGGTCGGCGCGTTTGATCAGCGACTTGAGGACCTTGGGCAGGTCCGCGGGCAGACCGAAGCGGATATGGACCGCGCGCTGCAGCCTCGCTTCGAAGTCGCGATAATCGAGCCCGACCGCCGCCTTGAACGGCGTGATTAAATCGCCGATGACGTATTCGGGAGCGTCGTGGAGAAGAGCGGCCAGCTGCCATTTCGCGCCCGCGTCGGAGCGCAGCCGGTTTACCAGATTCTCGACCACGAGACAGTGCTGGGCCACGGAAAATGCCCAATCGCCGGACGTCTGGCCGTTCCAGCGCGCCTCGCGCGACAGGCCGTGGGCAATGTCCTCGATCTCGATGTCGAGCGGCGACGGATCGAGCAGGTCCAGCCTGCGTCCGCTCAACATGCGCTGCCATGCTCTGTCGGTTGCCATGCCCGCCTCCCTTACCCGCGACATGATGAAGGCCATTGCCGTTCAAGTGAAAAGTTTATGCGAGCGGACAACCAATCCGCTATATTCCGCGCTTGCCGACATCAGACCGAGACCACGAGCGAGCGAAAGACAATGGACGACAAGAAGATGAAAATCCGGGTCGTGGTGCAGCCGGAAGAAACGCGCCGCGCCGCCCAGGACGCCGAGCGCGAACGCGAGGCGCGGGTGCGGCGGCGACGTTACGGACTGCTCGCCCTGTCCGGCCTTGTCGCCGCCAGTCTAATCGCCGCCCTGGTCTTTTTCCTCGGCGGCGGTGATGAGGCGCCGATCGTCGCCGATCAATCGGCGCCCCCCGCTTCCTCAACCTCAACGACCGCCTCCTCAACGACCGCCTCTTCCAGCGCCGCCGCCCCGTCCAGCGCGGCCCCATCCGACGGGCAAGATAATCCTCCCCTGGGCGCGTCCCTCGCGGAGGGGCCGAGTAGCGGCGAACCAGGCGCCGCCAGTGGCCGGACCGGACCCGAGTTCGACCGATCAGCCGGCGGCTCGCGCGCCGGTTGCCGCGAATGAAGACACTAAGCCGGGCGCTGCCGATTCGCGCGAGAAACCCGCTCCCGCCGCTGATCATGCGCCAGCGGCCACGGGGAGCGGCGACGCGCCGCGAGCCGATGAACCGGCGCCGACCGATTTCCCGGCTTCGCCGGCGAAGCCGTCCTCGACGTCCGCTCCGTCGCCAAAGACACCGGCGTCATCGTCAAAGACATCGACAATGGCGCCGACGCCCGCGCCGGCGGTCAAAGGTTCTGGCAAAGGCTCTAGCAAAGGCACAGGCAAAGCCGCCCCCGGCAGTAAGCAGAGCGCCGCGGTTGCCCGTGCCCAGTTGACGTCCCGGGTAGTCGGCCGTGAGCCGATCGATACCTTGCGCTCGCCGGTCGATGCTCAATCCGGCCGCGATGTCTACTACTTCACTGAGTTTCGTGATCTCGGCGGCCATACGGTGGTACACCGTTGGGAGCATGACGGAGAAGTTCTCGCGACAATTCCGTTCAAGATCGGCGGCGACCGCTGGCGCGTGTATTCGACCAAGCGAATTCGGCCGGATCAGACAGGGTCCTGGCGCGTCACCGCCGTCGACGAGAACGGCGCCGTGCTCGCGACCGCCGAGTTCGTCGTCAAGTAAAGCCAGCCGAGGGTGATGGCTGGCGACAGCTGGCGACGGCGACCCGGCGCAAGCGCCGTTGCCGACGCGAACGCCGTTGAAAGATGAGACGGCGGCGAGCGAACGGCTATACTCGCGCCGATGCCAGACACGCTTGCACTTCTCAATTCGGTTTTTGGCTTTCCCGCCTTCCGCCGCGGCCAGCGCGAGATCGTCGATCATCTGACCGGCGGCGGCGACGCGCTGGTGCTGATGCCGACGGCCAGCGGCAAGTCGTTGTGCTACCAGCTCCCGGCGCTGGCGCGTGATGGCGTCGGGATCGTGGTCTCGCCGCTTATTGCGCTGATGCATGACCAGGTCGCGGCGCTACGCGAGCTCGGCGTGGAGGCCGCGTGCCTCAACTCGTCCCTGCCGCCCGACCAGGCCTGCGCGGTCGAAAGGGGCTTCGCCGACGGCGCCTTCAAGCTTCTCTACGTCGCTCCGGAACGGCTGCTGACGCCCCGCTTCATGAGCCTGTTGGAGGGCGTCGCCAGGCAATCCGGCATCGCGCTGTTCGCCATCGACGAGGCCCATTGCGTCGCCCAATGGGGCCACGACTTCCGGCCGGACTACATCCAGCTTGGTGTCCTTCGCCAGCGTTTTCCCGCCGTGCCGCGCATTGCCCTGACGGCGACCGCGGACACCGCGACCCGCGGCGAGATCATCGAGCGGTTGGGCCTCGAGACCGCCCGCGTCTTCGTCTCCAGCTTCGACCGGCCGAATATCCGCTACCGCATTGTCGAAAAAGATAACGCCCGATCCAGGCTCCTCGAGTTCATCCGCGCCGAGCACTCCGGCTCCGCCGGCATTGTCTACTGCCTGTCGCGGCGCAAGGTTGGTGAGACCGCCGCCTGGTTGAACGACCACGGCGTGCGCGCGTTGCCATACCACGCGGGCATGGAGGCCGCCTCGCGCCGGCGCCACCAGGACGCGTTCGTGCGTGAAGACGGCGTTGTCGTCGTCGCGACCATCGCCTTCGGCATGGGGATCGACAAGCCAGACGTTCGCTTCGTCGCCCATCTCGATATCCCCAAGAGTGTCGAGGGCTACTACCAGGAAACGGGCCGCGCCGGCCGTGACGGGCTGCCGGCCGATGCCTGGATGGCCTATGGCCTTGCCGACGCCGTCCAGCACCGCCGGATGATCGATCTGTCGGAAGCCGACGAGCCGTTCAAGCGTCTGGCGCACGCCAAGCTGGACTCGCTGTTGGCGCTTTGTGAAAGCGCGACCTGCCGGCGCCAGCGCCTGCTCGCCTATTTCGGCGAGGCCAGCGCGCCATGCGGCAACTGTGATGTCTGCCTCAGCCCGCCGCGGACATGGGACGGCACCGAGGCCGCGCGCAAGGCGCTGTCATGCGTCTACCGCACCGGCCAGCGGTTCGGCGCCAGCCACCTGTGCGCCGTGCTCATGGGACGCGACACCGATCAGATCCGCAAGTGGGGTCACGACCGGGTGAGCACCTACGGCATCGGCAAGGATCTCGACGAAAAGGAATGGCGCGCGGTCTTCCGCCAGCTCGTCGCCCTTCAGATGCTCGAGGTTGATCACGGCGGCTTCGGCGCGCTGGTGCTGAGCGAGGCCAGCCGCCCGGTGCTGAAAGGCGAAAGAACCATTACCTTGCGCAAGCAAGGCGAATCCCGTGCGGCGCGGCGAGCCCCCGCCGCCAAACCCGCAGCCGAACTCGACGCCGACGCCAGGGATCTGTGGGAGCGGCTGCGCGCATGGCGCGGGGAAACGGCGAAGGCCCATGGTGTTCCGGCCTACGTCATTTTTCACGACGCGACTTTGGTCGAGCTCGCCCGCGCGAGGCCGGGCGATCTTACGCGGCTGCAGGGAATTACGGGCATCGGCGCGGCAAAGCTCGAGCGCTACGGCCAGGCCATCGTCGACATCTGCCGCGCCCACGCCGCCGCGTAAGCGCGGTAACGTGAGCGCGCCGAATAGCCGCGGCCGACTGAGGAACCCAGCACTGGCGGTCGCAAGCGCGTTGCGCACCCCCGCGTTGCCGTGCAAGGGTTAGTGTGTCTTAAGGATCTGCGGTGGAAGTCCAGATCGATTTTTGAGGGGAAAAAGAAGATGAAGGGGTTTGTCGGTGACATCGAAGAGATGACCGAGCGGAACAACGACTTCAGACGGGTCGTTTACACTGGGCACAATCTTCAGCTGGTGCTGATGGCGATCCAGCCCGGTGACGAGATCGGTGAGGAGGTCCATGACGACGGCGACCAGTTCTTCCGCATCGAAGGCGGTGAGGGCGAGATCTGGATTGACGGCGCCCGCAACAAGGTTAGGGCCGATGACGGAATCATCGTCCCGCAAGGCGCGCGCCACAATGTCGTGAGTACCGGCAAGAAGCCGCTTCGGCTCTACACTATCTACGGGCCTCCAGAGCACATCGACGGCACCATCCACAAGACGTCCGAAGAGGCCAAGGGCGCGCACGAGCATTTCGACGGTAAGACGACGGAATAGTCCGGGGGCGCTCGGCGGCGAGAAGCTCGCGCCCGGCGGCGGCTACTGGCCCGGCGTTTGTGTTCAGCCCGGCCTCCTCGATGAGCTTGCGGCAGCCGCTCCCCTCGTCCGAACCCGCGTCGATCGGCGAAAGCAGGCCGGCGATCGGCGTCAGGATCGCATTGATGATCTTGTCCGCCGTCGTTTCGACGCCGATACCAGCCGGATCAGTAAAGATTTCGGGCTCGGCGAAGGTGCCCTCGATGCCGATCGGCGAACGTAGGCTGAGCAGGGAAAAGCCTTTAGGATGGGGGACAACCCTCAGGTTCAGGGTTTCCGCCCCCATCCGCACCGCCCCCTCGGCGGTGATGACCGTGTCCTCGGTATCGATGAGGAAGTGGCGGACGTCCATGGTACCACCTTCGAATTTCATGTCCGCCACGGCGCAGCGGATCGGCACTGGCGTATCCTCGTCGCCCTCGGTCACGACCAGCCCGATCGACTCGGCGATGTCGAGGCCAAGCAGCTCGATGAGTAGCCCGCTCGCCTGACCCTGGTCCATGGCGAAAACCATGGTGCCATTGGCGGTGCCCAGCATCCGGGCAATGGAGTTGCCCTGCATGCCGAGGCCGATCTTGCCGCCGAGCCGGCCGGTGATCGGGACTGAGGCGAGCGGTAAGTCGCCAACGATCCGATCCAGGTTCAGGCGGTTCAGATCCACCTTGACGTCGGTCTTGACCGGCGTGGCGTTGGAATAGAGCGAGAGGTAGACCACGGCTTCCGCTTCGCCGCGCGACGCACGCAGCGGCTCGAACCGGAGTACGCCCTCATCAACTGTCACATTCCCGGCCAGCATGTCGAACGCGAGGCCGAAACCGTGAAACTGGCCAAGCCTGAGATCGACATCGACGTCGGCCAGGTCGAAGGCCGCCAGCGGCCAGAACGCGCTCTCCGGCAGGATGCCGCTGTGCTGCTCCTTCGGCGGGGGCCCCTTGTCCGGCGAGGAAAAGAACGACGTCACATCGTCGAACCAGAACTTGTTTGCGCGCAAGGTTCCTTCGACGAACGGCCGCGCTCCGCCCATGACCAAGGCCAGTTCGCCGCCAGTGATCTCGCTCCGGCCGAGGCGGGCATCGATGTCGGACAGGGTCCAGTGCTTCCCCCGCTCACGGGTCTCGCTGGTCAGGTGGCCAGTGAGGTGCACCGCCGGTGTGGGTGCTGCGAAGGTGCCGGCGAACGGATAAACGGCGGGCATCGCATCGCCGTCCATCCGAATGATCAGGTCGATGCCCTTCAGCACCGCCGGCTCGGCAATGGTGCCCGAGACCTTGGCCGAGAAGCCGCCGAGCGTGGCGCTGGCGTCGAGCGGGAACGCCTTGTCCGGCTTGCCGGTCAACGCCGCCCAGGTGCCGCCCTCGGCGTCGATCTTGAGCGGCTGGCCCTGGTAGACGCCGTTGGTGCTCAAGCGCATGGGCTCGCCTTCGGCGGCGGCGAACGAAGCCTGGTCAAGGTGGAGATCCGTGTCGACGCCGGTCTTGCCGTTGCGGTAGGCCAGCGTCGCGTCCGCGACGGTGAGCTTGCGGACGAGCGGCAAACCCGCGGGCTTGAGGCCGCCGCCCTCATCGCTTTCCCGGGTTAGGAAGGGTAAATTGCTCTCGCCGTCTTCGCTGGTGGCGAGATACAGTCGTGGCCTGGTCAGCTCGATGAGGGGCAGAACGATGTCGCCGGTCAACAACGCGGCGACATCGAGGCCGACGCGCATGGACTTGAGCGTCAGCATCTCCGGCCGCTCCGCCCACGCGGCGTTGGCGAAATGGACATCGTCGGCGGAAACCGTGACGACGGGCCAGTCCAGATCGACGTTGAGACCGCCGCGGATGGCGAACTTCCGGTCGGTGTATTTGCCCACCACCTGTTCGGCGACGGAACCGAGTCCGTCGCCGATGATCGCTGATATTATCCCGCCCGTCTCCGTCTTCGTACCGCCCTGTGACGTTGCGGCGCGGGTAAGACCAACAACGTACGCGCTCGCCACTATGGCGACGACAAGGCCGAACGCGCTCCCGAGCACGGCCAGCGGCATGGCGGCGGTCAATCCGAGGGCGTACCGCCACGAGGTGCCTCTCGTGGCGGTACCACTCCTCGGTTTAGCGATCGCCATGTCGCCTCCTCGATGCCTAGCGCGCCGATCAGGCGCTCCTTCAGCCAACGAGGAGAGGATCAGGGAGTTCCCATGATCTTGCTTTTACTTAGACGGCGGAATCGGCGGCTAGCCGCGCAGCTTGCCGCCGGTCGCCTTTTCGACCGCGGCGATGACCTTTCCTCCGGCGGTGTCCAGTTCGGTGTCGGTCAACGTCTGGTCGCTTGGCTGCAAAACGACGGTAATGGCCAGCGATTTCTTGCCAGATCCAAGATTACCGCCGACGAAAACGTCGAAAACGCCGACGTCGCTGATCAGCACCTTGTCGGCGCCGCGCGCGGCGCGTACCACCGCATCGGCGGGAACGCCGGCATCGACCACGAAGGCGAAATCGCGCTCGACCGGCTGCAACGCCGACAGCCGAAGCGGCGTCCTGGCCTTGCCTACTTGCGCCTTCGGGCGCGGCAGCGCCGCGAAAAACACCTCGAAGGCGACCACCGGCGATGGCGCGTCGAGACGGCGGAGCACTCTGGGATGAACCTCGCCGAAATACGCCAGTGTCGTCTTCGGGCCGAGGCGGATCGCGCCCGAGCGGCCCGGGTGATACCAGGCTGCGGCGTCGTCGCCGATGGTGAGCTTGTCGATCGGGACGCCGAGCGCGGCGAGAACGGCCAAGGCATCGGCCTTGGCGTCATAAACATCAACGGAGCGCCGCGGCTGCGCCCAGATCCGCGGGTGCGTCCACCCCCAGCGAATGGCGGCGGCAATGCTCGTCTGGTCCTCCGGGGCGGCGCCGGAGTATTGCGGTCCGACCTCGAATAAGGCGGCGTCGGCCAGGCCGCGATCGTCGTTACGCCTGGCCGCGTCGATCAGGTTGGCCAGCAGCGACGGCCGCATGACGGCAAGATCGAGGCTGATCGGGTTGACCAGCCGGATGTCCTCGCCATCGCCGCCGAATAACGCCGCGCGCTCGACCGACAGGAACGAATAGGTGACGGCCTCGATCAGGCCCCGGCCGGCGAGCAGGCGGCGGGCCAGGCCGCGGCGTCGCTGTTCGAGCGTAAGCGCGCAACGCGGCAAGGCCGTCTCGCGGGAAAGCGGCAGGGTCGGGATTCGGTCGTAGCCATGGATCCGGACGATCTCCTCAACCAGGCAGGCCTCGCCGTTGATATCGCCCCGCCAGCTCGGTACCGCAACCCGCCAACACTCTTCCGCCGCTCCACCGGCATCGACGGAAAAGCCGAGCCGTGAAAAAATGCGCCGGCTTTCATCGGGCTCGACATCGACGCCGGCGAGTGCCGCGACCCGCTCTGGACGGAACGCCACCAATGCTTGCGCCGGCGGCTCGGCGCCGGCGATGACGAGCTCCGAGGCGTCGCCGCCGCACAGCTCGATCACCATGCGTGTGGCGATCTCCATGCCATCGACCAGGAACGCGGGGTCGATGCCGCGCTCGAAGCGATAGCGCGCGTCGGAGTTCAGGTTGAGCTTGCGACCGGTTGCGGCGGTGCGCACCGGGTCGAACAGCGCGGATTCGATAAAGACGTTGGTCGTCCCGGCCGTGCAGCCGGTTCGCGCGCCGCCCATGACGCCGCCAAGGGCTTGTGCGCCGGCATCGTCGGCGATCACGGTCATGCCTTCGTCGAGCTCGACGGTGCGCTCGTTCAGCGTCTCCAGGGTTTCGCCCGGTCGCGCCAGACGCACGCGCAGATTGCCATGGACAAGATCGGCGTCGAAGACATGCAGCGGCCGGCAGAGATCGAGCGTCATGTAGTTGGTGATGTCGACCAGGGCGGAAATCGGCCGCAGGCCGACCGCGCGCAGCCGGTCCTGGAGCCACCGCGGGCTTTCCGCGTTGCGCACGCCGCGGATGAAGCGGCCGACGAAATACGGACAGGCCCCGGCCGCGTCCGCCGGCATCTCCAGCGCCACGCCGATCGGGCTCGCGAAGGTAGCGGGCACGGGCTCGCGCGCAAGCGGCTTGAGCCGGCCGAGGCCGGCGGCGGCGAGATCACGCGCGATGCCACGCACGCCGAGGCAGTCGCCGCGGTTGGGCGTGACGGCGACGTCGATCAGCGGATCGGCGAGCCCCAGCGCCGCGGCGGCGGCGGCGCCGACCTCGGCGTCGGCCGCGAGTTCGATGATGCCGGTATGCTCGTCGGACAGGCCGAGTTCGCGCTCCGAAAGCAGCATGCCGGCGCTGTCGACGCCGCGGATGGCGGTCTCCTTGAGGGTCACGTCGAGGCCAGGGATGTATGCGCCGGGCGCGGCGAAAACGCCCTTGAGACCGGTCCTGGCGTTCGGCGCGCCGCAGACGACCTTAACGCGCGCCGAACCCGGTATCGACCGTGCAGACGCGGAGCTTGTCGGCGTTGGGGTGAGGTTCGGCGGCGAGCACCTCGGCGACGACGAAGCCGTCAAGCGCGGCACCGCGATCGACCACCGCCTCGACCTCATTGCCGATCATCGTCAAGCGATCGGCGATTTCACTCACCGAGGCTTCGGTTTCAAGGTGATCTCCAGCCAGCCGAGGGTGAACTTCACGGCGTGCTTCCCGAGACCAGCGACGGCACGTCGAGCGCGGCGAAGCCGTAGTGGCGCAGCCAGCGCAGATCGGACTCGAAGAAGGTCCTGAGGTCGGGGATGCCGTACTTGAGCATGGCGATGCGTTCAAGCCCCATCCCGAAGGCAAAGCCCTGATAGCGGGTCGCATCGATGCCGCAGTTTTCCAGCACCCGGGGATGGACCATGCCGCAGCCGAGGATCTCGAGCCAGTCGTCGCCGTGACCAATGCGCAAGGTTCCGCCGGCGCGGGTGCAGCCGATGTCGACTTCGGCCGACGGTTCGGTGAACGGGAAATAGCTCGGGCGAAAGCGGACCGGAAGATCGTCGATCCCGAAATAGGCGCGGCAGAACTCGATCAGGCAGCCCTTGAGGTGGCCCATGTGCGAGCTCTCATCGACGACCAGCCCCTCGACCTGGTGGAACATCGGCGAGTGGGTGGCGTCGTAGTCGCAGCGATAGGTCCGCCCGGGAGCGATGATCCGCAGCGGCGGCTTGGTCGAAAGCATGGTGCGGATCTGCACCGGTGAGGTGTGGGTTCGCAGTACCCGGCGCGGCCCGCCGGTCGCATAGTCGCCCGGAAGATAAAACGTGTCCATCTCCTGGCGGGCCGGATGCTCGGGCGGGATGTTCAGCGCGGTGAAGTTGTGCCAGTCGTCCTCGATGTCCGGGCCTTCGGCGACGGTGAAGCCCATCTCGCCGAGGATGGCTATGACTTCCTCGATGGTCTGGCTGATCGGATGGATCGCGCCGCGCGCCTCGGGGCGGACCGGCAGGGTAACGTCGAGACGCTCGTCCATCAGCCGGGCGTCCAGCGCCGCCTCGACAAGGGCGGACTTGCGGGCCTCGATCGCCGCGGCGATCTCGTCCTTGACGGCGTTCAGCGCCGCGCCGGCGGTCCGCCGCTGTTCGGGATCCAACGCGCCGAGGCCGCGCATCAACTGGGTGATGCGGCCTTTCTTGCCGAGCTCGCCGATCCGCACGGCCTCGAGCGCCTCGACATCGGCGGCGGATGCGACCGCCGACAGCAAGCCATCGCGGACCGCGTCCAGATCTTGCCCTTGCAGCTGTCGCATGGATCCGTCGTTCGCTATGGCCAAGGTGCGCGCAACGCTGATGGCGCCGGCGCCCGACACCCGGCGTGAGAAGTGGCTTTAATCCCTGTCGCGCAGCATCGCCCGGCCGTGATCAGGCGGCCGCCGGCGTGTCTCGCGCGTGGTCGACTAGCGCCTTGAAGGCGGCGGGATCGTGCACCGCGAGATCGGCGAGGATCTTGCGGTCGAGTTCGACGCCGGCCTTGGACAAGCCGTTCATGAACTGCGAATAGGTCACGCCGTGTTCGCGGGCGCCGGCGTTGATCCGCTGGATCCACAACCGGCGGAACGACCGCTTGCGGTTGCGCCGATCGCGGTAGGCATACTGCAGCCCCTTCTCGACCTTCTCGACGGCAATACGGAACGCCTTGCTGCCGCGGCCGCGATAGCCCTTCGCCCGCTCCAGGACCTTCTTGTGGCGGGCGTGGCCCGTTACGCCGCGTTTGACACGTGCCATGATTTGCGATCCTTAGAGATAGGGCAGGCAGGACTTGAGGATGCGGGCGTCCGCGTTGACCAGAATAAAGGTGCCGCGGGCCTTGCGCTTCATCTTCTGCGACCGCTTGCGAAGATTATGCTGCTTGTAGGCGAAGTTGGCGCGGATCTTTCCGCTCCCGGTCGCACGGAAGCGTTTCTTCGCCGCCGACTTGGTCTTCAACTTGGGCATTTGATTTGAGTCCTTTATTGAGCCTTGCGGGGGCCTTCATTTGGGATAAGCGATTGGCGCCGGACGATGGCGCCAATCGTGAGGCAGGGTGCGCGAGAGCGGCTGGGCATGCCCACGCCGGACCGCTCGGCTCGCGACCGAGAGAGCCATGGCTTATACGATCGCGAGCCTTCGAATGCAAGAGCGCGCGCGGCGGCTTGAACGCGGCTTGACATCGACGGGTGAGCGGGACCGGATGTCGCGGACAGCCTCTCCCGGCACAAGCTCTCGTTAATCGCCGCGCGCCCCGAGGTCAGCCCGGTCTAGGTCAGCCGGGTCCCACTCCGCTCACCATGGTTGCGCCGCCTCATTCGGCCGGTGCCACGGATGAGCCGTCGCGAGCACGCTGGGCGCGTGGCGCGGCGACCCGCTCGACTTGGTCCGCCGCCGCGTACACTCTGGGTTCCTTGTCGGCGAGCAGGGTCATCACCGCCCACAGGATCAAGGTGACGCCGACCATCTCGCAGAATTCCTCGGGGGCGACCTGGAACGGCTTATTTAGCGCGCTGACGTAATTGAGGACGATGTCGCCCAGCGTCGCGCCGGAGATGAAAATCACGATGCCGGCAATCGCTTTGACAAACACATTCAACGGTATGGCAAGCCGCTTGCGGATGAAAATCGTGCCGGCGATCAGGGCGATGAACAGGGGCGGGCCGAGATAGACCATCCACATGCCGGTTGTCTCGAAGGCGGTGTCCGAGGTGGTTCCGCCGCCCGTGAACAGTGTATCTAACCGGTCGCCAATTCTTTCGTGAATCGTCGCCCCCTCATCCAACGCGAGGTAGGCGAACACGACGGCAAAGAGCAGGATCAGAATGCCGGCCAGCGTGTCGTCGAGGAGGACCAACCGGCCGTAGACGAATGCGACGAGCCCGACCAGGAGCAGCTGAAACGACGAATACCACGCCGGTATGTTGCCTTCACCGTCAAGGGCGAAGAGTGACGAATTGTGGATGCCATAGGGACCACCCCAAGCGCTCAAGCCTAAGTAAATCGCAACCAACAACACATCCGCCGCGAAAAATAAACCGATAATCTTGTTGACGTGGCTTCTCTCCAGCAGCGAAAAGCCCTGCATCGCACTTGCCATTCAGACTGGCTCCTGATCCTCGTTGCAACAAATTCTCGCACTTCCGTGCGCTAGCCTATCCGCGTGGTTACGTGCCCCCCACACCACTATACGGGTCACACAGTGGGCCGATTGTGCCATATATCCTTCACGTCGGAAACCGTGGTTGCGCGGACGGCGTAGACGCGGCGCGCGAATGTTTTCTTGAGGCGTGCGGACTTCGCTAAGTCGATCACGATCGAAATAAGAGTGCGGCAGCAGCCGCCGCACCGGTCTTTCGCCTATCGCTTATGCGAACAAGAGCTCCGCGTACCTCTGAATGGCCCGATCGATACTGAATGTTTGGGCGCGCTCGCGCAGCGCCTCGCGATCGGGCGGCTGGTCGAGCGTCAGCACGATGGCCTCGGCAAGCGCGGCGGCATCCCCCACCGGCGCCAACCGGCCCCAGCGGCCACCGCCGAGTATTTCCGAAGGTCCGCTTGGGCAATCGGTGCTGACCACCGGGCATCCGCACGCCAGCGCCTCGATAAGCACGACTCCCAAACCCTCCCAGCGCGACGACAATACAAACAGGGCGACGTGGCTGAGAAACGCGAACGGGTTCACCACGAACCCCGGAAAGGCAACGTCGCTGGCAACGCCAAGCTCGCGCGCGAGCGCCTCGAGGCCGCGGCGGTACGCTGCATCTTTTTCACCCTTGCGGACGTCGCCCAGGATCATCAGCCGGGCCGGACGCGCGCCGCGGACCTGCGCAAACGCGGCGAGCAGGGTCTCGAAGTCCTTCTGCGGCTTGAGCATGCCGATGCCCAGCAGAACAGGCGGACCCGCCGTCGCGAAACCAGGGATGATCCGCCGGCTCCTCCGCGAGCCCGAAGAGGTCCGGCCCGACCACGGGGTTGTAGATGGTCCTTACGCGTTCGCGCGGGATCCCCGCATGCGACGCCAGTTCATCGGCGACCCCGTCGGATACAGCGGCGATGCCGTCGGCTTGCAGGTAGCAATGACGCAGCACCGCCGGTGGAATGTCGTAGCGCCAGCGCCGCCCGCCGACGGTCTCGGTCGCCAGCTGATTATGCTCGCTGACGACGACGCGACAGGGTAGCCGGGCAAGCCGGCGACCCCATATGGCGATGAGGTTGAACGGCGCGGTCGCGGCCAACACTGCGTCCGGGCGGTCATCGCGGAAGTAGCGAACGAGCGCGGGCAGGTAGCGCAGCTTCGCCGGCGGCGTGCGGGCGAGCAGGATGGGCGCCGCCAGTGCCTTCAAGCCGCCGGGGTCGGCCGCGGCGACGTACGCCCGGGGTGGTCAGCTTCGCCGAGCGCTTGAGCACGACAACCCGCGCGCCCGCCGGAACCTCGCCGAGCAGATCTCCCCGCCTTCGGCCGACGACCAGATCGACGGCGCAGCCGCGGGCGAGAAAGCCTTGCGCCGCGCGCAACATCGTCCGCCCGACGCCGCCGCCACGGAAACTCCCGAACAGCAGACAGACGCGCGGCCCCGCTCCGGGGTCGTTGCGGCCGCCGCGCGGCTTCTCGTCAGACATCTTCGTCCGCCATCAGGGATCAGGCACCAAAAGCCGAGCGTCGCCGCCGGGCGGGCTAAAGCAGACGCTCGATGTTGATTGTCAGGGTCTTGCGCAACGTCGTCGAGCCGCGCCCGGTCATCGGCGGAACAGAGTGCCAGGAGTTGAATGTCTTGACGAACAATACCGCCTGATTGGGCGCGTAGTCGTAGGTTGCGACAACGTCCATGTCCTCGAAACGCGCCAATTCGTTCATCTGGTTGAACGAAAAGCGGTCGTCCCTCGGAACATTTACATCGGTGCCGCCGCCGAACTCGGCGTTCCAATCGCCTGGACGCATCATCGAGACGATGATCGTAACGATCTTGGTCGGAGCGTCGGTGTGCGGGTTGAGGTGGCCACCATCGGCGGGCAGGGCGGAGAACTCGAAGCGGGCCTTCAGCCGAGCGGCATCGGGTGTCAGCCGGCCCTTGGACAAATCCTTGATCCGCTTGAACAGCCGGCGGCCCGGCGGCGTGTAATGTGGCCCGAGATCGATATCGCGGGCGCGCAGTATGTCGAGGACGGCATAAGGAAACCTGATTACGCATCATCCTCAGCCATGGTCACGATCCCAAGTGCTTGTGAATCGGCAATTCAGGTCCGGCACGCATGCTCTTTGAGAGCGTCGGCCACTCGGGCATCCGACTTGGAGAGGGACTGCGGGCGAAGTGATCCTCCCGCAAGAATCTCAACACACTGATTTCAAACAGTTGTTCGACGTCAGGAATTGGCTGAGGATGGTGCGTAATCAGGTAAGGAAATGCGTCGCTCTTGATGTCCTTGTAGATGTCGCGCCAAAGCGCATTGCTTGAGACGAATTTCTGCAACGCCTTCGGATTTTCTTTTTCCGACAGCGTGTACTTCCTCCCCGGCCTGAGAATCTTGTCGTAGTCGTCGAAAAGCTCAGGTGGCGGGAAGGCCTCGACGCAGCGGCGGTAGAGGTCCTCGGCCATGACCGGCCGCGCGACGCCGATCGGGAACGGTCGATAGCGAACGTCCAGATTTTCGAGATTGAGAAACATAACGAAGTGGCTCAGCGCGCCTCGATGTTGATCGTCAGCGTCCGGCGCATTGCCGATGAGCCTACGCCGGTCATCGGCCGGACGGAATGCCAGGAATTGAAGGTCTTGACGAATATAACCGCCTGGTTTGGGAGGAATTGAAAGGTGTCGAGGATGTCCATATCCTCGAACTGGCCACGGTCGTTCAACCTGTTGAAGTTCAGCCGCGATTCCTGCGGCCGGTTGACGTCGGTCCCGCCCCCGATGGAGGCATCCCATTCCCCGTCGCCGACCATCGAGACGATGATCGTGACGATCTTGGACGGCAGATCGGTGTGCGGCACAACGGAGCCGCCGTCGGCCGGCAGCATTGAGAACTCGAACCGCGAGCTCAGGCGCAGCGTCCGCGGCTTCTGGCTCCGCCTGAACAGCCGCTTCGCCGATTTCATCAGCCGCCGGCCCGGCGGCGGCGCTTTCCCGAAGCCAAGATCGATCCCGTGGCTCCGCAAGGTGTCCATGACCTCGACGATAAACGCTTCACTCTTAACCCAATCGTGAAACTCGCGCCACAGCGGTTGGTTGCGCAGAAACCGATGATAGGCGTCGGCGTTGAACTTTTCCGACAAGGTATATTTATGCCCGAACTTGGGCATGTAGGCGAACAACTCAGGCGGCGGGTAGGTCGCCAGCAAATCCCGATAAACGCCTTCGCTCAATACCGGCCGCGCGGCCCCTATAGGGTATGGCTCATATCGAAAAGAAAGATGGTCGAAAACCATACGGCAAGGCTGGGCGGCCGAGTTGGGGATGTTGCGCGGGACGCTCCGTGTCGCGTGAGCCGAGAGCTTATCGATGAACATGTGCCGCGCCCTCTTCGCCCATTTTTGTTATTCCGGCCGAAGCCGACAACCCGCATGACCTCTTGCCTTACGCTTTCCGCTCGATGATTTATATTCATGCGCGGCCGAGCCAAGCAATAGGTATGATCGCAAGGATATCGCCAAGACACGTTCATGATCTATCATATGATTTTCGGCCGAACTTGAGTGAATGCGCTCTCGTCCGGTTTGGGAGTAGCTCCGATGCTCCTCACGTCAGCGTCGCGAACCCCTCCAGGGCTGTTCAGTTCTCCTTTACGCTGAGCGGTAACCCAGGGCGTGATTTGGGTTGAGGGCATTGAGGTAGAGTTCTCTGCTGACGTTGGTGGTGGCGTTGGCGCGCAGGATGTTGAGGGCGAAGCTGCGGAACCTTGCGAAGTGGCCGGGTTTGGTTCGAATGCGGCTGTGGTCTTCGAAGAAGCTGACATCACGGACGTAATGGCTGCGGTTTTCGATGCCCCAATGCTGGCGGATCGCCGCGGCGGTTGCGCTGGCGGACAGCCTGATCTGACAGGCGAAGAAGGATATCTCGTCGGTGGTGTGCCAGCGGCCGGAGGCGGTGTCCTTGTGCCAGGTGAGCCGGGTGACGCGGGCGGCGGCGACAATCAGGCCGTCCCAGTCGGAGCCGAGACGGCCGGTGACGTCGAACGTTTCGACCAGACGATGCTCCTGGCGAGCGTGGCGGTTGCGGTCGACGCTCGCGGCGCTGTCGACGGGCTTCTCGGCGGCACAGATCGCTTCGATCGTGTCGTGCAGGGTCTGCTGATTGGCTTTGACCTGGGCGACCAGAAAGTTTCCGGTCTCCCTGGCGGTTTCAAATGTTTTTTTGACAGTGCATGGCATCGGCGGTGAACACGACGCCGGTCAGCCCGAGGTCACGGATCATCTGCTGGGCGGCGGGGATCTCGTTCGACTTGTCTTCGATCTCGATATGCGCCAGGACGATGGCCGAAGCCGAGGCGAATGCTGTCAAGGTCTGGGCTGCCTTGCGGTCGTTGAAGTGATCGAAGCTGCCGCGCAGCGTCTTGCCATCGAGGGCGATCACCGGCTGTTCGCCCGCCTCGCCCCCCGGGGAGCAACCCGCGGGCAGCAGGGCTTTGGCATGGCGGCGGAACGCGTCTTCGAGGGCCTCGGTCGACAGCGACTGCAGGATCGTCCGCAGCGTGTTCACCGCCGGCGCCCGCTGCAGATCCACCCCGAAGTGGTGATTGAGGTGCTCTCGCCGCTGCTCCAGGAAGGTGATGACGCCGCGGTAGGACCTGGCCCCGCTTAGCAGCGCCAACACCGTGAACATCAGCAGATACGGCAGCGGATATCGCTTGCCTTGCGCCCGCCGGGGGTCCGGAACGTCCCCTAAAGCCGCCAGAAGGTTGGGAAACGGAGCCATGGCACCCTCCATCTAAGGTGCCCACCATGGATTCAGACTTTTCGCCGCCGGGGTAAACTCGTTTTCCAACCGGCAATCCCGCGCAAACTCGTATTACGAGAACGCACCCCTCACAGCAGGAGAACTGAACAGCCCTGCGAACCCCTCCAGCAGGGGCAACTCGGACGTTTCGTGAACAACGGGCTCCGTCGTGAACAGCGCGCCCGTCCCGCGCGACAGGCAGCGCAGCACCGCGACGTCGATGTCGGCGTGCTTGCTTACCGCCGTTCCGCGTATGCGGATGAGAGGATTATCGGCGTACGCGTGGGTGATCTCAAAGCTAAATCCGCTGAGGATGATGCGATCATAGCCGCGCTCGCCAAAGCCGAGCGCAGCGGCCATGACCCCGGTCGACGGATGCTTTTTCTCGAGAAGGCGCATTACCGCTTCGTCGGCGCCGCACAGCCTTCTGACGATGCCGAGGTAGTGGTCCAGTGGCCGGTTGACGAAGGAGCTGAATTGGTAGCCGGTGCGCCTCAGGCGCCGCTCAAAGGCGCGCTTCCCCGTCGCCAGTACCTCGTGCGCATTGAGCAGCCGCTTCAGCGGATCGTTGCGATACAACTTGCGCGGACAATAGTACACGGCGTTCGTGCGCAGCCCCGTCAATGCCGCAAGAGCGAGACGGTTCGACTCGTTCTTCCCGGACGTGAGGAAGCTTGACATGACGGTGAACTCGGGGTCCGGCAAGCCTAGGCGCCGCGCCGAGAAACCGGAGGCATTCGCGCAGGCTACCGCGGCGAACGCAGCTGCGGGCGGAATGAGCGGGGCGGGTTTTGAGCCCAGGACCAGCAAAGTAGCCATTGACGATAATCCCGCCGTATTTCTTCCGGAGCATAATCCTTGCTCGGGCCAGCCGCCAAGGATGCAACGGCTTCTCCTCCCGTCAACCTAACGGAAGATTGCTGCGTTGCGATATGGTATACGTGCGGATAAAATCGTGCGAAAGAAAGTAAACGCTGACGAGCCTGTCGCGGGGTCGCGGGCGATAGTCGTGCCTAGCCCGGAATTGATGATGCGCATAACCATTTGCATTTGTACGTTTCGGCGGCCGGACGGGCTTGCCGCGGTGCTCCGCGGGATTGGCAAGCTGAGCTTTCGGATCCTGAAGCGCCCGGACCTATCCGTTGTCGTCGTCGACAACGAGGGCAGCCGCGACGCGCGCGCCATCGTTCGCTCGTTCGCGGCGGGCGAGATCCCGGTGACCTACGTCATCGAGCCGCGGCGAGGTATTTCCCAGGCGCGCAACGCCTGTCTCGATCACGTTCCCGCCGACGCCGATCTTGTCGCTTGTCTCGATGATGACGTGATCCCGCGCCCCGAATGGCTTGAGGAACTGGTTTTCGCTATCGAAGCGACCGGCGCCGAGGCCGCCACTGGGCCGTATGCCCCGGTTTATAACGCGGATACACCGGAGTGGATCCGAGTAGGCCGATTCTTCGCGAGCCCGCGGGCAAAGCAGCCGACCGATCAGGACCACGTCAAATTCGGGACCATGGGCAATATTGTGTTCAGGGCATCCTTCCTGCGGAGCAATCATTTCCGTTTTGATGATAAATTCAGCCTGGTCGGCGGAGAAGATCGTAAGTTCTACATGGATATGTTTGCCGAGGGCGGCGAATTTGTATGGGCTGACCAGGCGGTCGTTGACCATCACGTTTCGGTCGACCGTCTCACATTTAAATATATCATGCGCCGCGAGTTTGGCGTGGGTTGCGCCGCGGCCATTCTCAAGCGGGTTGAGACCCGTGGCGATGGCCGCTTTTTGGTCTATGCCCTCGAGGTGATCGGCAAGCTGTCGTTGAAGATCGCCTTGTGGGTGCCGGCGTCGCTGTCCGCCGTGCTTCGCGGCAATGCGTACCGGAAGGTGAAACCCACGCTCGATGTCGCGAATCTCAGTGGCCGGCTCTATGGCTTGATTGGACAAAAGTACGAGCTGTACAGGTGACGGACACACATGCTGAGCACCCAACGCGAATGATGCTTGCGGACGCGCCGCGCTTGCTGCCGGCAGTGCGGCGAGGTGGCGGATGGGACCGCATCCGCCCGATGCTCCGCCGCGGCGAAAAATCCGGTGCTCGCCATCGCGATCTGCACCTACCGTCGCCCCCTCCTACTGGCCAAAACGCTGAACGGCATCGCCGAGTTGACGTTTCCGCCCGGTCGCCGCCCGGCGTTACATGTGATCGTCGCCGACAACGAGGGCGATCCGACCGTCCAGCGCGAAGTTGAGGCTTTCGCCGCGCGCACCGACTTGCCGACGACCTACGTCATCGAGCATCGCCGCGGCATTTCCCAGGCACGCAACGCCTGCCTGGAGGCAGTGCCCGAGGCAGCCGAATTTGTCGCCTTCATCGACGACGATGAAACACCCGGGCCGGGCTGGTTGAGCACTCTGCTGGCCACCCAGTCCAGAACCCGGGCCGCGGTCGTCTGCGGTCCGGTGGGAGCAAGGTTCGAGACCATTCCGCCGGCGTGGATCGTCGAAGGCGGGTTTTTTGAGCAACCGCGGCGAGCCGACGGCAGCCTAGAAGACATGCCGGATGGCGCGCCTATTGTCGATGCGGCCACCGGCAATACCCTTGTCCGTATGGCCGAGATACGCCGCCTGGAGCTCCGCTTCGACAACAGGTTCGGCATGACCGGCGGCGAGGACGCCTTGTTCTTCCGGCAGTTGCGCGCCGCCGGCGCGAAGATGGTTTGGTCGCCCGGCGCCGAGGTTGTCGAGCACATCCCGTCCGCGCGCGCCCGGTTCGCCTATCTGGCGCGCGAGTACTTCCGCTGCGGCAGCGTGAGGACCGCCATCGACGCGCTCGACAGCCGAGCCACGCCGGGTACCGCCGCCTCGTTGGGTTTCGGCGCATCGACGCTCAAGAAGATCGGGCGCAAGACGGTGGTCCACGCGACCTTGTTGACGCAGGCGGTTGTCAGCGGCCGCGCGCGGGCGCGGGTTTACTTTCACATCTTCGAGATAGCGAATGCCGCCGGCCGGCTGTCCGCCCTATTGGGATTTCGCTATGAGCACTATCGCTGAACGCAGACTTGCCGGCGGTCATTTGCTATCATTTCATGCCGTGAGCTGGTGAAAGTGGGCGTTCAAGCAGACGCGTCCGATCTTGGGCGAAGAGGGCCGATGGGTAGGCCGCGACGGAAGACGCAATAAGAGACGGGAGAATGTCGTGAAACCTACGGTTTTTATTCATACCAACGCGAAGCAGATCGTCGGCGCGATTGTTTCGGAGTACTCGATGCGGCGCAATTCGAAGCGTCCGGACGACTTCGATATCCGCATCATCAACACCGACGATCATCCCTTCCTGCGGCGGCGCGAGGGCCAGGGCTACCTCCGCGACGGCGTCACCCGAATCTGGCGCAACAGCGATCTGCAATCGTTCACGCCGCTGCGCTTCATGCCGCCGGAACTGATGGACTATGCCGGCCGCGCCGTTGTCGTCGATCCGGATGTCTTCGCCGTCGGTGATGTCTGGGAGCTGCTCGATCGCGACATGGCCGGGGCGGCGATCATGTGCCGGCCGCGCTCGGGCTCGAAGGAAAAGCGCGGCATGATGGCGACCAGCGTGATGCTGCTCGATTGCGCCAAGCTGACGCACTGGCGCTGCGAGGCCCAGTTCGACGAGATGTTCGAGTTCAAGCGCGACTACATGAAGTGGATTGGCCTGCTGTACGAAGATCCCAAGTCGATCGCGCTGCTGGAAAACGAATGGAACGACTTCGACCGGCTGACACCGCAAACGAAGATGCTGCACAACACCAAGCGCAAAACCCAGCCATGGAAAACGGGACTCCCGGTTGACTTCATGCCGCCCGAAAAGCCTTCGGGCTGGCTAATGCTCGGGGCCATGAACAGGATGCGGCGGCGGCTGTTTGGCGACTACGGTTTGCTCGGTCACTACAAGCGCCACCCCGACCCGAAACAGGAGCGGTTCTTTTTCGGCCTGCTCCGCGAGTGCTTCGACAAGGGTCTGGTGAGCGCGGAGATGCTGCGCGCGGAAATGCGCGAGAACCACGTCCGCCACGATGCCCTCGCGGTGATCGAGCGAACGCCGCCGCTCGCGGCTTGAACGCCCGCATGCTGGAAGCCGAAAAGGCGGGCTGATTCACCAGCCCGCCTCTTCCCGGCTATGCCAATTTCAAGTCCATGAGAATCAGGCCGAGCGCCGCCACGAGATCTCATCCTCGCCCCAGATGTCGGCCTCAAAAGCATCGGCCACCGCAGGCGCCGGAGCGAGTGCGTCGTCGTCGAACAGCGCGCGAACCCGAGCCGCCGCCCGCGAGACGCATTGCAGAGCAGGCAAGGGCTTTTCGAGCGGGAAATCATCACCGAGCCACACCGCCAAGCCGGAGTCGACCAGGTGACGGTGAACGATCCGGATGTCGCGCGATAGCCGCTGCGGGCCGAACCGCATCATTTGGCGATACCAGAACGCGTTCCAGCGCGCCTTTTCCCAGCCCTTCCACCAGGGCCGAAGCCGTGGCGTGCGTCGGGACGCCGCGGCCACCGATTCGCGCATGGCGTAACGGCCCTCGCCCAGGTCGAAGATATAGACGCGTTTGTGCGTCGCGCACGCCTCGGCCAGCATCGACATGCTGTCGCCGGTAACGATGATCGATTCGGCCAGGCCGAGGAAGGCGAAGTACGGATTGTCCGTCGCCCCGCGCGACCAGCGGTAGATATGCGCCGGGCACGAGACGGTGTCGACAAACGCGTCGATCGCCGGTTGTGGCGTCCGCGCGCTGGTCGAGACGAGCAGCGAGCCGCCACAGGCGCGCGCCATCTCGCTCGCCTGGCGGGCCAGCTGCTCGGCGGCGGCGCGATCGAAGCTGAACGGGCCGCTGTTGCCGCCGATCATCACAGCGATGTACGGTTTGGGCAGATCGCTCAGGCGCGGCGCCCATGCCTCGGCATCGCCGCGAAGACGATCGGTGTTGATGCGATGCAGCGGCGTCTTGTTGTGCAACACGTTCGGCCGCACTGGCAGACGGTATTGCGGTGTGGTCACGATCAGGTCGAAGTTTTCGATCCTGGCCCACGGGCGGCCGATATGGACCAGACGCACGCGGTGCGGCGCCGCCTGCTTTTGGATCCAGCGGCAAATGGGCTCATTGCGCCGACCCGCCGAGATGATCAGATCCGGCCACGGCGCTTCGAGAGTGCTCGACTGTTTCCGCTCGACGCCGGCCATGGTGATGCCGAGGACCAAGTTGGTCGCCAACTCGTAGGGCTTGTATACGAATCGTTTTTCCTCGACCGGCCAGCCCAGCGCTTCCGCCAAGGCGGTAACCTGGGAGTTGTCGCCGGCCTTGTGTGCGAGCAGCGCCCAAACTCGGGGCACCCGGACCATTGCTGAGGAGTGCGGTGCCATTTCGTGTGGCAAGGTCTTCGTCCTTCCGAACCTGCTTTCGATTGTCGCACCAGCCTGTATCGTCACCAGCCTACTTGCCTGCATAGCCGCGCGGTGACGCGTCGGTACAAAATTCATATTTTACCAATGGCGGTGCCGCGGCCGCCTCTCAAATCAATCTTTGTTACGGTTTGTTACTATCATTCTCAGACACCACGATCGCGCTGATTACAGATGGCAAAATCGCAAGCATTCGCTCGGCCTTGGATACAGCGCGTCCAGGTTTCGCTTCCCCGGATCTTCCCGCGCTCCTTTCGCGGGTGCTTGACTTCATCCGCTCCGGTTGCGCATCTATAGACGATACAAGAGCGCTTCGGCGCCGCTTATTCGATCGGGATCAGCCTCATGCCCATTGCCTATCGCAGCGCCTTACGTCACGGCTTGATGTCCGCGTTGTTTTTTCTGCCAGCCGAACGCAAAGTTCGCCTCGACCGCAGGCTTAGGGGCCGCGAAGAAGGGCGGAAGCTCGGATTGGCCGATGCCGTTATCGTGTCTTTCGGCAAGAGCGGGCGGACGTGGCTACGGGTCATGATCTCGCGCTTTTATCAAGTGAAGCACGGTCTGGCGGCGCGCCACCTCATCGGCTTCGACAACCTCCACGCCAAGAACAACGCCATTCCGCGGATTTTCTTCACCCATGACAATTACCTGAAGGATTTCACCGGGCACGCCGCCACCAAGGAGGACTACTACGACAAAAAAGTCGTGCTGCTCGTGCGCAACCCCGCGGACGTGGCGGTGTCGCAGTTTTTCCAGTGGAAGTACCGGATGCGGCCAAGCAAAAAGATGATCAACGCCTACCCGGACGCCGACATGCCGCTGTTCGATTTTGTCATGCGGCCGAACGCCGGCTTGCCGAAGGTTATCGAGTTCATGAATGGCTGGGCGCGCGAGTTGCCCCGGCTCAAGCATGTGTTGGTCGTGCGCTACGAAGACATGCGGGTGCAGCCGGACGAGACGCTGCGCAGGATCGTCGAATTCATCGGTACGCCGGGAACGGAGGCGCAGATCGCCGAAGCGGTGCGGTTCGCCTCGATCGAGAACATGCGCGCGCTCGAACAGAAGCGGGTATTCTGGCTCAGCGGCGGGCGGATGGTGCCGAAGGACCGCAAGGACCCCAACACCTACAAGGTTCGCCGGGCCAAGGTCGGCGGCTACCTTGACGATTTCACCGACGAGCAGACGCAACGCATTGATACCATGATCAGAACCGAGCTCGATCCGGTCTTCGGCTACGGCAAGGCCGCGGTGGCGGCGAAAGCGGCCACGGCATGAGGCGACGGCATGAATTGCCGATTCCGAACCGCTTCGGCCGAGACCGAAACGAATGACCAGCAAGAGGCTCCTTACGCGATGCCCAATGACGCAACAATGATGCCCGCGCGCCAGCCGGCGAAGCCATGCGTGTTCATCCATACCAACCATTTGCAGATGCTCGGCGCGAAAGTCGCCGCCCACGCGCTTAAGCGCAATTCGGCGCACCCGGACGACTTCGAGGTCAGGATCATCCACATTGATGATTATCCTTTCCTGCGCGCGAAAGAGGGCCGGCAATTCCTCCGCGACGGCGTCAAACGGCATTGGCGAATCGAGGATCTTCAGTCGTTCACGCCGCTGCGTTTCATGCCGCCGGAACTGATGGGATACCAGGGCCGGGCCATCGTCATCGATCCCGACATCTTCGCCGTCGCGGATGTCTGGGAGTTGCTGAGCCGGGACATGCGCGGGGCCGCGATTATGTGCCGGATGCGCTCGGGCGTTAAGCGCCTGCTCGGTTGCTACGCCAGCAGCGCCATGCTGCTCGATTGCGCCAAGCTGACCCATTGGCGGTGCGAAGAGCAGTTCAACGAGATGTTCGAGTTCAAGCGCGACTACATGGCGTGGATCTCGCTCAAGCTCGAGCCGCGCGAGAGCATCGCCCTGTTCGAAAACGAGTGGAACGATTTTGACCGACTGAGCCCGCGAACGAGGATGCTGCACAACACCGGCCGGCTGACCCAGCCCTGGAAAACCGGACTGCCGATCGATTTCACGCCGGCCGACACCTTTCCGCTGTTTCCGCCGGTGGGTTGGGTCATGCGCTGGCGGCGGCGCGCCTTCGGCGATCACGCGCTCCTCGGCCGCTACCGCCGCCATCCGGATGCGAACCAGGAGCGGCTGTTCTTCGCCCTGTTGCGCGAGTGTCTGGATAACGGTTCGGTCACCGAGGACGAGGTTCGCGAGGAAATGCGTCTGAACCATGTCCGCAAGGATGCCTTCGACGTCCTCGACCGCGCGGCGCCGCTGGAGCGGCTGGCGGCTTGAACTCGCGCGGAGCCGCCTCGTCGGCGAGTTCCGCTGCTCCGCTGCGCGTAGAGCCGGTCAGCGGCCGGCGGCGGCTGCGCGAGTTCATCGAGATGGCGCGGCGGATCTACGCCAGCGACCCACATTGGGTACCGCCGCTGGTGTTCGAACGCCTCGATAATCTCGACGCCCGCAAGAACCCGTTTTTCGACCATGCCGAGGTCGCGTGCTGGATCGCCCGGCGCGACGGCTTGGCGGTCGGGCGTATCAGCGCCCAGGTCAACCGCGCCCACCTCGCCCGGCACAACGACGCGACCGGGCACTTCGGATTTCTCGAAGCCGACGATGACCAGGAAATTTTCGACGCACTCCTCGGCACCGCCGAAGCGTGGCTCCGCGACCGTGGCATGAAGCACGTCGTCGGACCCTTCAGCCTGTCGATCAACGAAGAGAGCGGATTGCTGATCGCCGGCTTCGACACTCCGCCGTTGGTCATGATGGGACATGCCCGGCCCTACTATGCCGAGCGGCTGGCCGCGGCGGGCTACGTCAAGGCCAAGGATCTGATCGCCTACGCCTACGACACCTCGGTCGAGCCGGCACCCACGCTGGCCGCGTCCCTCGCTCGCGCGACGCGAAAGCACGATATCCGCTTTCGCCCAGCGGACATGAAGCGTTTCGCAAGCGAAGTCACGACCATTTTCGACATCTTCAACGACGCCTGGGACGGCAACTGGGGCTTTGTTCCGTTTTCGGCCAAGGAGCTTGATCATGTCGCGGCGACGCTGAAGCCGATCCTGCGCGCCGATGATGTCGCCATCGCGGAAATCGACGGCGAAGCGGTGGCAATGGCGGTGAGCTTCTCCAACATCAACGAGGCGATCGCCGATCTTCGTGGCCGGCTTCTTCCGTTCGGCTGGGCCAAGCTGCTCTGGCGTCTCAAGGTTCGCGGAACGAAAACGGCGCGCCTGGCGTTGATGGGGGTGCGCCGCGAGTTCCACGGTACCACGCGGGGCGCGGCGCTGGCGCTGGGCGTCATCGATACGCTCAGGTCGGCGCACCTGCGTCGCGGCACGCGGGGCGGAGAACTGTCCTGGGTCCTGGAAGACAACTTGCCGACGCGGCGACTCATCGAAATGTATGGTGCGAAGCCTTATAAGACATACAGGCTTTTCACCAAGGACCTGGGATGAACGCCCCGGACTCAATCGACAAGCCAGGCAAGTTCACCGCCCTTGTTCTCGCCGGCCGGCGCGGCCCGGAAGACCCGCTGGCCCAGGCCGCGGGGGTGAGCCACAAATGCCTGATCCCGATTGCCGGCACGCCGATGCTCACGCGGGTGTTGGCGGCGCTCCTGGAAAGCAGCGTCATCGGGCTTATCGGGGTGTCGGTCGATGACGCCGCCGTTGCCGCCACCGCGATTGATCTGTTGGACGCGGATGAGGTCGGACGGATCCGGATCATCCCGAGCGCGGCAACGCCGAGTCTCAGTGTCGCCGCCGCGATCGAGGATCTAGACCAGCCGCCGCCGCTGCTGGTGACGACGGCGGATCATCCGCTGCTGTGCGCCGAACTGATCGATTATTTCACCGCCGAGGCGGCGCTGTCCGGCGGCGACGTGGCGGTCGGACTGGCCTCGGCCGGAAGCGTGCTCGAGGCCTATCCGGATGCCCGGCGGACCTGGTTGCGCTTTCGCGACGATCGATATACCGGCTGCAACCTGTTCGCGTTCATGACCGAAGAGAGCCAGCGCGTTCTCGACTTCTGGCGCACGGTCGAGAACGAGCGCAAGCGGCCCTTGCGCATCGTCCGGGCCTTCGGCATCGGCGCCCTGCTCGCATACGTCTGCGGCATGTTGACCTTGGCCCAGGCGATGAAGCGTGCGTCGCGCGGGCTCGGCGCGGATGTCCGCGCGGTGGTGTTGCGGTGGCCCGAGGCGGCCGTCGATGTCGACAAGGAAGCCGACCGCTTGCTGGTCGAGCGGATCCTCGCGGACAAGCGCATGAAGCCCGAACCGACCTGATGTTCACCCTCGCCCATCTGTCCGATCCGCACGTGCCGTCGCCGCTGAGCGGCGGTTTCGCGACCCTGACGACCAAGCGCCTGTTCGGCTACCTGTCGTGGCGGCGGCGGCGGATATCGATCCATCGCGCGGAGGTTCTCGAGGCCCTGGCGCGCGACCTGGACGAGGTCGCGCCGACGCACATCGCCGTTACCGGCGATCTCGTCAACATCGCGCTTCCGAGCGAGTTTCCCGCGGCGGCTCGCTGGCTCGCGACGCTTGGCCCGGCGGATGACGTCAGCGTCGTTCCCGGCAACCACGATACCTATGTCGCGATCCCGTGGAGCCGGTCCTGCGCGCTGTGGGGCGCGTACATGTCGAGCGATGGCGGGGGCGGCGATGGCAACGATGGCAACGATGGCAACGACAACGCCGGCGAAGGCGCGGCGCCGTCCGGTCCGAACGACTTTCCGTTCGTGCGCCGTCGTGGGCCCGTCGTCGTGGTCGGCCTGTCGAGCGCGGTCCCGACGGCCCCTGGTTGGGCTTCGGGCCGGTTGGGCGAAGGACAGCTCGATCGCCTGGGGAGGCATCTCGCCGGCTTTGGCGACGAGGGCTTGTTTCGCGTCGTGCTCATTCATCATCCGCCGGTCGAAGGCGACAATCCGCGGCGCAAGCGCCTGGTCGACGCGGAGGGTTTCCGGCGCGTCATCTTCCGCCACGGCGCCGAGCTGATTCTCCACGGCCACGACCATCGCTGCAGTGTCCGCAAGATCGAAGGACCTTCGGGGCACGTTCCGGTCGTCGGCGTGCCCTCGGCATCGGCGCTGGCGTACGGGACCAAGCCGGCCGCGCAGTATCACCTTTATGACATTTCGCCCGCGCCGAATGGCTCGGCGGGGGGCTGGCGGGTCGAGCTGCGGATCCGTCGTTACGTTGCCGCGCTCAACCGATTCGAGAACGCCGGCACGCGGCGGCTGGACTTGATGGGGAACCAAGTGCTACCCGTGGACATGGCGAGCGCCGTCGCGGTCGGCGGCTAATCGTTCTCGCCCCCTAGGCTCTGATCATGCCGCCACGGACGTCGAACGGGATCCATGGGAACGCTCGACTATTATATTCTGCGCGGATTGCTGCGCCCGCTGGCGACGTCGCTTATCGTCGCCTTGATGGTGTTCATGATCGAGCGTCTGCTGCGATTGTTCGACCTTATTCTCGGCGCCAGCGGACCGCTAAAGGTCGTGGTCGAAATCATGGCCTATCTCGTTCCCCACTATATGAGCGTCGCCCTGCCGCTCAGCTTTTTGATCGGGCTTTTAATCGGCTACAACCAGCTCAGCCGCGACGGCGAGCTCGACGCCCTGCAAGCCGCCGGCATCAGCCGGATGCGGCAAATCAGGGCGGCGCTGCTCGCGGCGGTCGCGATGACGGTGATCGCCGCCGGCATTCTCGGCTATCTCAAGCCCTACGGTCGCTATGCCTTCGAAGCGATCATCAACACCATCACCAACGCGTCCCTGCAGTCGCTGGTCCGCGCGGGCGTATTCACCGAGCTCGGCGACACCACCTTGCTGGTCGAGCAGATCCGGCCCGACGAGGCCGCCTTCAGCAAGGTGTTCATCTTCGAGGGCGGCAACGGCGATCACACCGTCATTACCGCGAGCGAAGGACGCCTCGCCCAAGGACCGGTTGATCACCCGCCGATCCTGCGGCTGTTCGACGGAGTGAGGTTGACGCTTCCGGCGGGACAAGTGGCGACGCCCGGGCAATCCTCGGACGATGGCGCGCTCGACATCGTCCGCTTCGAGGAGCTGCGCACCGGGTTCGGGCCCGACGAGTTGCGGATGTTTCGCCCGCGCGGCAAGGACGAGCGCGAGTTCACCAGCACCGAGTTGTGGCAACGGCTAGACGATCCACCACCGGACGTCAAACACTCGGACATGGTCGCGGAGTTTCACAGCCGAATGGTACGGTCGGTTTCGATCCTTTTTCTCCCGTTCCTGGGGTTTCCCCTGGCGTTGGGCCGGCGGCGGTCCGACCGTTCGACCGGGATCGTCGTCGCGCTGCTGCTGCTGATCGGGTACGACCGGGTGATCGACTTCGGCAAGAACCTGACCGAAAGCGGGGTCGTCGGACCGGCCGTCGGGATCTGGCTGCCGTTCGTCCTTTTCGCGGCGCTGAGCGTGTATCTTTTCTATCGGGTCGCCGCGCGCGTTCCGACAAGCGGCCGCTTCACCTTCGCCGGGACGCTGGCGCGAACCTTCGCGCCGGTTTTCCTCATGGGCTCGCGCCGGCGGACGCCGACATGATCCTGACGCGCTACATCAGCCGGCGGTTGGCAACCAACCTGGCCATCGTTCTGATCGTCATTACCACTTTGTCGCTGACCTTCGAATTGATGGAGCAAGGCGATAACGTCGCTAATCACGCGACCAACGTCGCCCCGGCCATCGCGCGTTATGTCGTCTTGCGCTTACCGGAGGTCGCTTCCGAGCTGCTTCCCTTCGCGGTCCTGATCGGCGCCATCATCGCGCTGGGGCTCCTGCTTCGTCACGGCGAGATCGTGGCCATCTGGAACAGCGGGATTTCCGCGCTCGGCATCATGCGCGCGATCCTGCCCATCGGCCTTGCCCTCGTCGCGATCCAGTTCGTGGTGCAGGACCGCGTCGTGCCGGTCACTCGCGCCGCGCTGGAAGACTGGGGCGTCGGTAAGGCCGCGCAACGCGAGGGCATGCTCACCAGCGGCTCGGGGTCGGTCTGGCTGCTCGCCGCCGATAACGACATCGTTCACATTCCGGCATCGGCCGCGACGGAAAATCACTTCGAGAACCTCGAGATCTTCCGCCGGGATGCCAACGGCCAGCTCTCGGCGTACCTGCACGCCGAGAACGCGCGCCGCGACGGCGCCGATTGGCTGCTCAGCAACGTGACGCGGAGAACCATCAACCCGCCGACGATCGAGGCGATCCCGTATATGGATTGGCATGCGCCGAAGGCGGTCAAGCACATTCCCCTGATCTCGAAGCTGCTTAAGGATCTCCGTATCGAGCAGCTGTGGCGGCTTGTTGTTCATGACGGCTACGGCCAGCGCTCGCCCGAGCTTTACCGCACGTGGCTGCACTACCGCATAGCCTCGGCCCTAGGGCCGCTGCTGCTGCTGTTTCTGGTCGTCTCTTTAGCCCAGAGGTTTCAGCGGACGGGAACCTTCGCGCGCTTGCTGATCTCCAGCGTCGGCATCGGTTTCGTCTTCATGATCTTCGCCGGAATGAGCCTGTCGATGGGCGAAGCCGGATTGCTGCCGCCGGTTATCGCCGCTTGGGGACCGAACGTTCTCCTGGCCAGCGTCATCGGCCGGTTCACAATAGCCGGCTCGGGTTGATGGCCGAAACCTTCAAAATCGGGCTGATCAGCAATGTCGGCAGCGAGCGCAACAAACGCGGGATAAACAAGGTCGATCGGGTGGCCGCCGAACTCGGCGGGATCCGTCACGAGAAGATTTGCGCGGTCGACAGACTCGGCGTCATCCTGAGATCGTTCGCCGAGGAGAAAATCGAGGTTATCGCCGTCAACAGCGGCGACGGCACGATCCAGGCGTTGTTGAGCGTGCTGCTCGAAGACCGTCCGTTCGCGACAGTTCCGCCGGTCGCGGTCCTCGCCGGCGGGATGACCAACATGACGGGCGCCGACGTAGGCCCGAAGGGCCCGCCGCCGGCGGTCCTGCGGCGGCTGGTCGAACTCGTCGGCGCCGGTACGATCGGGCAAAATCTCATCCGCCGGAACATTCTCCGGGTCGAGAATATCGTCGATCACGCGCCGCAACGGGCGATGTTCTTCGGCGCCGCCGGCATCGTCGAGGCGATCAAGCTGTGCAAGGCAGAGGTGCATTCGCGCGGCCTCTCGGCCGAATGGGCCAACGGCGCGACGCTGGCAAGGATGCTCTGGGGCTGGCTGGTCTCGAGCGAGCGCGACCGCCGCAGGCTTGGCGCCGACATGGCGATCGCGCTGAACGACGAGGCGCCGACCTCCGGTCAGCGCCTGCTCGTTCTGGCGACGACGCTCGACCGTCTGGTGCTCGGCTCTCGGCCGTTCTGGGACGTCGACGGCGGCTCGGTGCGCTACACCGCCATCGCCTACCCGCCGCGCCGGCTGCTGCTCGCCGCGCCGCGGGTGCTGTTCGGCTCCCGGCGGCGGACCCTCGACAAGGAAAGCTACGACAGCCGCGGCGTTCGCCGCTTGTCGATCGCCATGGACGGGCCGTTCACCCTCGATGGCCAGTTTTTCATGGCCGACCGGCGCACGCCCCTGGTCATCACCGCCGATGACCGGGTCGCGTTCGTGAAGTTCTGAGCCGTGGATGCCCGCGCGAGCGTGCTCGACCGGGTCAGGGCGGAGAATCTGGCGGCCGTGCCCGACCGGGTCACGGCCATCGCCGAGGCGGCGCGGACCCGCCACGGCGCCGGTGTGTGCGCGGTCCTCGCCTATGGCAGCGCCCTGCGTCAACGCGCCGATACAGCAAAGATGGTCGACCTCTACCTGCTGGTCGACAACTACGGCGCGGTCCACCCAGGGCGCATACTGCGCATCGCCAACGCGGTGTTGCCACCCAATGTCTACTACCTTGAGGTCGAGTTCGGCGAAGACAAGGTTCGCAGCAAGTACGCGATCGTGAGCCTCGACCAGTTCGAGCGGTTGGTCACGCCGGCGACCCTGCATCCGTACTTCTGGGCCCGGTTCGCCCAGCCGACGGCCCTGGTCTGGGCCCGCGAGGCCACGGTCGCCGAGCGCGTTCACCAAGCCATCACCACGGCGGTGCTGACCCTCATCGGCGAGGCCTGGCCGCTCGCGCCGCGGGCGGCGTCGGCGGAAGAGCGGTGGGTGCGCGCGTTCGTCGAAACCTACCGCACCGAGCTGCGCTCCGAAGGCCCGGAGCGCGCTCGCGAGCTTTACCGGACCCATGCCGCCCGCTATGACGCAATTGCGGACGCCGTCGCCGAAAATGATGGAACACACCAGGTTTCGTCGGCCGCGGCGAAGTGGCGTTGGCCGCTCCGGCGCGCCTTCGGGAAAATTCTCTCGGTGCTGCGGCTGCTGAAGGCGGCATTCACGTTCCAGGACGGCGCCACCTACCTAGCGTCCAAGATCGAGCAGCATTCGGGCGTTGCGGTGTCGTTGACCGACTGGCAGCGCCGCCACCCCATTCTCGCCTCTGGCGGGCTGGCATGGCGCCTCTATCGCAAGGGCGCGATCCGCTGATGAGGGGCCGCCGGCGAGACGCCGAGGCTCAGGCGCCCGCCGCCGCCCGATCGGCGGATGCGCTCTCGATGGCCGCGACGTCGCCGGCGAGGGCCTTGAACCGCTCGCAGACCTTGGCGATCTGCTCGGGCGTGTGGGCGGCCGAGACGCTGGCGCGGAGCAGGCAGGTCCCGTTGGGAGTGCCCGGCGGCAGCGCCAGGTTGACGTAGACCCCGCGCTCAAGCAGCCGGTTCCAAGCGTGGATCGCGGTTTCTTCGTCCTTCATCCGGAGCGCGATAATCGGGCTCATCGCCGCGCAGACCTCGAAACCGGCGGCGACAACGCCGTCGTAAAGGGCCTTGGCGTTATCCCACAGGCGATGGCGCAACTCCGGGCGCTCCTCGATTGCGCTCAGCGCCTCGACCACCGAAGCGACGTTGGACGGCGACGCGGAAGCGGTGAACATGTACGGCCGGCTGCAGAACCGCAGGACATCGAACATTGGATGGTTGGATGCACCGAACCCGCCGACCGCGCCGAGGCTCTTGCTGAAGGTGCCGACGACAAAATCGACGTCGTCCTCGATGCCCTGCTCCTCGGCGGCGCCGCGGCCGTGGTCGCCCAGAACACCGAGCGAATGCGCCTCGTCGACCAGCAGGAACGCCGCGTGCTTGCGCTTGACCTCGGCGAATTCGCGCAGCGGCGCCCGATCGCCGAGCATACTGTAGATGCCCTCGACGACGATCAGCTTGCAGCGGCCGTCATCGGCGAGGCGGGCCAGCCGCTTGTCGAGGTCGGCGGCGTCGTTGTGGCGAAAACGGACCACCGTGGCGCCGCTTAGCCGGCAGCCGTCGTAGATGCTGGCATGGGAGTCCGCGTCGAGCAGGATGACGTCATTGGCACCGGCGAGCCCCGACAAAATCCCCAGGTTGGCCTGGTATCCGGTCGGGAAGACCATGGCCGCGCGCAGGTTCAGGAACTTCGCCAACGCCGCCTCGAGCGCGACGTGGGTAGCGTAGGTGCCGTTGGCGATCCTGGAGCCGGTCGTGCCGGTGCCATGCTTGCGAATGGCGCCGATCGCCGCATCCATACAGCGCTGGTCGTAGGTCAGGCCAAGGTAGTTGTTGGTGCCGACGAGGATGGTCCGCCGGCCGTTCACCCGGGCTTCCGTTGCCGAGTACAGCTCCTCCATGCACACACCAAACGGGTCAGTCCCGACCTCCAGCACTCGTTCGTGGCGCATTGCCGGAAGCGTGTACTTGTCGAAGATGTCCATGGCGTCAGCGGCCCTTCATTCTCTCATGCACGAGATTGGCCAAATCCTCGACCCGTTCAACGTCCGAGATCAGATTGATCGGGATATCGATGTCGAACTTATCCTCGATTTCCATAATCAGGTCCATGACCTCGACCGAGTCGATGTTCAATTCGGTGCCCAGGCTCGTCTCGCCGTTCAGCGCGATCTTGTCTTTGTTGTAGCGCTGCAACATCAAGCACAGCTCGTTTATGATGCTTTTGACGTCGGTATCCATACCCGTCCCTACTGTCATTGCCGCCGCCGGTCTCGCCAAGTCTCGGGCCGCCAATCACAACCAGCCGTGTTGGCGATACCACGACAAGGTCAGCGCGAAGCCTTCGTCGAACGTGACCCGCGGCCGCCATCCGGCGAGAACGCGCGGATCGGCGTTGTGGCTTACCCAGTCTGGATAGCATAGCTCGCGAAGCTTGCCGCGTGAAAGCCTCGGCAATCGTCCAAAAACCTTTGCGGACGCTTCGTCGGCCAGCGCCGCGCACCACGCCAGGGGCCGGGGCACGGCGACGACGCGCACCCGCCGTTTGCACTTGTCCCCGGCGCGGACGGCAAGATTGGCAAGATCCGCCCAGCCGTAGCCGCCCTCGCGGCCGTCGTCCGGCTCCACTGTCTCGCCGGCCCACTCCGGCTGGTCGATAAGGTGGACCATGGCGGCGGCAAGATCGGCGACGTAGATCAGGGAAAACCAGGCTTGCGGTACCCGGGGAACGATCAGCAGTCCGCGCGAGAGCTGGCGGAAGATCTCCAGGGTGGCGCGATCGCGGGGCCCATAGACGGCCGGCGGACGAACGATCCGATGCTCGATCCCCGCTTTGGCGACGGCCGCCTCCGCGCCATGCTTGCTCGCGGCATAGGCGGACAGCTCCGGGTGGCGGGCCGCGAGCGACGATATCAGCAACAGCCGCGGCGGCCGCGCCGCGCGGCGGATCGCGTCGACGAGGCGCGCCGTGCCTTCGCTATTAACGCGGTGAAACTCGCAGCCATGGCGCGCGCCGACAATGCCCGCGACATGAACCACCGTTCCGGCGCCATCGACCAGTTGATCGAGGCTCTCGTTATCGAACAGCGAACCTTGCACCGGCTCGACGCCGTCCGGCAACCCGGTGACCGACGGCCGGCGGATCAGCGCGCGGACCAGCCGGCGCTGCGCCGAAAGCGTCTCGGCGAGCGCATGACCGACAAAGCCGGTTGCTCCGGTAACCGCGATTAGCGACCCTGACGCCGCATCGCCGCCCGCGGCCTCGCCAGCCCGTCGCTCAGCCGGCGGCGGCGATCCGATGTTCGGGCTCGAAGAAGGCGGGGACGGCGTCAAGATCGACATCAATGGCACTCAACCCGTCGTCGAGATAGCGGGCTTTCGCGGCCGCCCGGCTCAGCTTGCCCGACGAGGTGAAGACCAGGGTCCGGGCGGGAACCAGCACGACGTCGCAATGGACGCCGGCGGTCCTGTGAATGATCGCGGAAATATCGCCAATTAGGGACCGCTGGCGCGCCGCATCGGTGAAGTAGCACTCGATCACGATCACGACCCGCTCGTCGCCGTCCTCGTCATCGACCGAGAACGCCGCCGCTGAACCGGTCTTGACATTAGCGAGAGTCTCGACCGCCCATTCCAGGTCCTGCGGCCAGATGTTGCGGCCGTTGCAGATAATCATGTCCTTGCGCCGGCCGGTGACGAACAGCTTGCCGTCGACGGTGTAGCCCATGTCGCCGGTATCGAGCCAGCCGTCGGGCATCTTCATCTGCCGCGTCGCTTCCGCGTTGCGATAGTAGCCCTCCATCAGGCTCGGGCCCTTGATGCAAATACGCCCGATCGCGCGGTCGGCGAGCACCCGATTGTTGTCGTCACGGATCTCGGCGGCGTACCCCGGCAGTACCGAACCGCAGGCGACGAACGACCGGGTCCGGCTGGACAGGCCGTCCGTCTTCGCCGGGACCGCGCGGCGGGTGAACTCGTAGTTGTCGCGGTCGACGGTATCGACGACGACGCCCTCGCCGAGCCGCGCGAAGCTCACCGCCAAGGTTGCTTCGGCGAGGCCGTAGCTCGGCAGGAAGGCGCGGGCATCGAAACCCACCGAGCCGAAGGTATCGGCGAATTGCTGCAGCACATCGGGGCGAATCATCTCGCCGCCGATCCCGGCCACCCGCCACGACGAGAGGTCGAGGTCGAGACCGTTGGCCTTGGCCGCCCGACGCAGACAGAGCTCATAGCCGAATGTCGGGCTGAACGAGATGGTGCAGCGGCGCTCCGAGATCAGCTTCAGCCAGGTCAACGGCCGGACGGCGAAGGTCGACGTCGCCAGATAGTCGATCGACACCTGCGACAGCATCGGCGTGAGGCAGAACCCGACCAGGCCCATGTCATGATAGAGCGGCAGCCACGACGCCGCCCGGTCGCCCTCGCTGAGCCGTAGGCCGTCGCGGCCGATGGCGCGGCCATTGGTGGTGATGGCGCGCTGAGTGACCAGCACACCTTTCGGATCCATGGTGCTGCCCGACGAATACTGGATGTAGCAGGGCTCATCCTTGTCGAAGGGCGCGAGCCGGCCGCCGGCCGACGGCAGGGCGTGGAAGTCTTCCGCCGTGCCGATCATGTCGACCCCGAGGCCCGCGCACGCCTCGCTCACCGTCGGCAAAAGATCGGCCGAAGCAACCGCGGCCGCCGGGCGTGCGGCCGAGAGCATCGAGCGCAACCGCGCGACATGAGCATCGTGCCCGCCGAGGTTGATGCTCAGCGGCAACGGGACCGGAATCAGGCCGATGTACTGACAAGCGTAAAAGAAAACCAGAAAGTGAGGCGTCGTCTCGGCGAGGATGGCAAATCGGCTGCCGCGCTCGAGGCCGCGCGCCGACAGGCGAATGGCCAAATCGATGGCCCGTTCGCGGATCTCGCGATAGGGGAGCGACTGAGCCGGCTCGCCACGACTTGAGAAGAAATTGCAGCCGGTTTCGCCACGCGCCGCGTAGTCGAGACCTTCCCAGATGGTCTCGAACTCGGCGATGCGGAACGGAAGCATCGAATTTCTCGTCGCGGTAAGCTCCACCGTCTCTACCTCCACGGGACCCAAACATTGACGCCACGCTCCAACCCGGAGCAAAAGCAGGCACTCGGCCGATTACACCCACGGCTGCGGCGGCGCATATTGAAACAGGAACCGCGGCGGCGCATGGGCCGTCCTCAATTTGGCTTTTAAGAAGCGCCAATTAAACTAATTCTAAATGTAGAGCTAGCAGCGATCGGCTTCTGTCTCAAGTCACGCTTTGTTACCGTGTGTTACGGCAGCCCCGGCGAGCGCCGCGGTCCTCGAATCGATGTCTCCGCGACACTTCGCTTGTCCGCTCGGGTACCGCGCGCTCGGCGGGTCCGCCCATTACTCTTATTAGGCCATGATTCGACATAGCGGATGCGTGTACACATCGAAGACGCGTGCACAGCCGAGGAGGGCTTGAATGCGGTTGACGAATCGCGAGGGTCATGAAGCCTGGAACATCCGCGCCGATCATGTCGCGCGACGACGGCCCGGCCTCTCGGCCATGGTCCGCCTTAAGGATGAACAGACGTGGATCGGTCCGTGCCTTGAGTCCATCCTGCCATGGTTTGACGAAATCGTCTGCGTCTTGCAGCCGTGCTCCGATGACACCGAGGCGGTGATCCGCTCTTTCGACAGTCCCAAAATCGTGATCCGGCCGTACCCCTTCGACAGCTACCCGATGGGCCCCGGCCACGACTACTGCCCTGACGATTCGGTTTACTCGAGCGCCTACTACTATAATTATTCGCTGTCCCAGACGACGCGCACGCACGTCTGCAAGTGGGATGGCGACATGGTTGCGATGGACTGGCTGGGCGAGAGACTCCGTGGCTACATCGCCTCCGGTACCGGGCGCATCACCTTCCACGGCACCGACATCGTCAGCGACGACCTCCGCCGGGTTTGCCGCGATCCGAAGTGCCCGACCGACGGCGTCTACCGGGTCAGCGACGAGACGTATTACGACCAAGCCAGCCTGACCCAGCAACTCCGCGGCGTTGATGTCGGCTACACCATCCGCCGTCCGGCGTTTCTTCACTTCAAGTGGGCGCGCAAGCCGCTGTCGAGCGCGATCAAGCAGTGGCCGCGCGACTGGGAAACGATGCCGCATTTCAAGAAAATGATCAAAAGGCGCGAAGCGGTGCGCCTTTACAGCGGCGAATACCCGCATGCGATCACTAAGCTGCTGCTGACCGAGGCCGGGATGGCGGCGCGCTGACGTAGCCGGTGCGGCCCTCGGCTAAAGCGCCAACGTGATCGGCCCGTAAAGCCACGTCAGCCACAGCCCAAGCGCCAGGAAAGGACCGAACGGCAGTCGGCCCGACGCGCCGGGCGATCGGCCGGCGATGGCCAGGAGCGCGACGGCCGCCAAGGCGCCGAGCGCGGCCATCAGAACGACGCTCGCAAGCCCCTGCCACGCCACCCAGGCGCCGGCGGCGGCGAACAGTTTGGCGTCGCCGAGGCCGAGCCCCTGGCGATGGCGCACGCCTTCATAGATCCGCGCGATGAGCCAAAACGTCAGCCCACCGGCGGCGGCGCCAATGACGTGGTCGAGCGGCGCGCTCGGGTTGACAAACCAGGCGACGATCAGGCCGCCGGCGATCAGCGGCAGCGTGAGGGCGTCGGGAAGGATCAGGGCGCGCGCGTCGATGACGGAGAGCGCGAGGAGGGTCCAGCCGAGCCCGGCGGTCGGCCACAGCAGATCCTCCGGTACGCTAGCGGCCGCCCAGGCGACGACGACGATGGCGGCGATCTCGATGGCGGGATAAAGGATCCCGATGGGCGCGCCGCAGGCGCGGCAGCGGCCGCGCAGCAAGGCCCAGCTCAGCAGCGGAATCAGGTCCATGGGCGAGAGGACCTTGCCGCAGGACCGGCAGCGCGAACGCCCGCCGACGACGCCCTCGCCGGCGGGAAGGCGAACGATGAGGACGCTCAGGACGCTGCCCGCGATGGGCGCGACGATGAGCGCGAGCCAGACGGTGCTCACCCGGCGCCGGGTCCCGGCGGAAATCGGAGGACCCCTTGTCGGGCCGGGGCCAGCGGTCCACCTGTCGGGGAAGTCGGCCGGATCGGATCTCTCCTCGATTGTGCCGTGTCGTCTTGGCGGCAAGGCCACGATACCGGCTCGGCGAGCCGCTGGCAAAAGCGCGGCGCCGATGGCTCGCGCGATTCCCGGGCGCGGCGAAGCCACAACCACGCCACAACCGGCTTGCATCTTGTTCGGGTCGGGCGAACGGCGTACAAGCCGTCGCTGGAAGCTTAAGGAGCCCATGCGCGAAATCTTGCACATGTTTTTTCGGGCGGAAGGCGCGCGGCCGTGGAGCGTGCTCGTCTGCCTGATCCTCGCCGGCATCGCCGACGGCATCAGCTTCGCCAGCATGTTGCCGCTGATCGCGGTCGCCATCGGCAGCGGCGGCGGGAATCATTCGCCGCTCTACGACGCGGTCATCAACGGGCTCGCCTCGGTCGGGCTCAAGCCGGACCTGCTGCCCCTGCTGCTGCTGGTGGTCGGCGGCACCGCGCTGAAAAGCCTGCTGATCCTGCTCGCCATGCGCCACGTCGGCTTCGCCCAGTCGAACGTGATCACCAAACTGCGCGCGCGCCTGGTCAAGGAAGTGCTTCAAGTTCGCTGGAGCTTCTTTACCGCCCATCCGGTCGGCAGGCTGGTCAACTCGGTGGCCAGCGACGCCGGAAGAGCGGCGATGGGCTACTCGCTCGCGGCCAACTTCTTTTCCAACGTCATCTTGTCGGTCGTCTACGTCGGCGCGGCTTTTGCCGTCTCGTGGAAGCTCGCCATCGTCGCCATTGTCATCGGCGGCGGAATCGCCTGGTCGTTGAACTTTTTCATCGGCCGCACGCGCAAGGCCGGGCGCAAGCAGACGTCACAGATGCGCGACCTGATGGTGTTCCTGACCGACGCGCTGAACAGCATCAAGCCGCTCAAGGCGATGGCCAAGGAGTCGCACTTCATCAACCTGTGCGACGCCCGCATTCGCGCGCTGCGCAAGTCCAGCCGCCAGGAACTGATGAGCCAGGAGACCCGCAAGGCGATCGAGGAGATCCTGGTCGCGATCTGCCTCGGCGTCGCCTTGTACATCCTGTTCGCCGTTCTCGAATACCAGTTCGCCGAGGTCCTGGTCATGGCGCTGCTGTTGTCGAAGACAATCAGCAACGTCGGGCGGATCCAGAGCTATCTGCAGCGCGCGATCGCCCTGGAATCGCCCTACAAGGCCATCCGCGACCTGCTCGCCGAGGCGCGCGCCAACGCCGAACGGCTCGGCGGCGGCGCCCCGCCGAAGCTGGAGCGGGGCGTGCGGCTCAGGGATGTCGTTTTCTCTTTCGGCCAGAAGCAGGTGCTGAAGGGTATCGACATCGAGATCCCGGCCAACGCCATCACGGTGATGACCGGGCCCTCGGGCGGCGGCAAGACCACCATTCTCGATCTCATTCTCGGGCTCTACCAGCCGAAGAGCGGCCAGGTCTTGATCGACGACACCCCGCTCGAGAAGATCGACCTGAGAAAGTGGCGCGAGATGGTCGGCTACGTGCCGCAGGAGTTCGTCCTGTTCCACGATACCGTTCTCGCCAACATCACCGTCGGCGACGAAAGCCTGAGCGAGGCCGATGTCCGCGAAGCACTGGAGATGGCGGGCGCCTGGGAGTTCGTCTCGGCGCTGCACGGCGGCGTCAACAGCACCGTCGGCGAGAAAGGCAGCAAACTCTCCGGTGGCCAGCGCCAGCGGATCGCCTTGGCCCGCGCGCTCGCCCGGCGGCCGAAGCTGCTCATCCTCGACGAGGTTTCGAGCGCGCTCGACCCGGCCACCGAAATCGACATGTGCGAGCGCCTGCGCGGGCTGTCCGGCGGCCTCACCATCATCGCCATCACCCACCGCCCGGCCTTCCTCGACATCGCCGATCGGATCTACAAGCTCGAGGACGGCCTCGTCACCGACGTCGAAGTCCCGGCGGCGAAACCCCTCGCCGCGACCAAGTGATAGGCAGGCGGGAACACGCCGGGCGGGGCGGGACGGCGAGCGGGACGGGCACGTCTCGGCACCTCATATAGGTCAAAATGACCTATTTTATAGGTCATTTTGACCTATGCGTTTCCGCGCAACCCATTGATATCGCTGCATTCACCGATATGGGTGCGCGAAAAAAATTCGCGTGCGCGCCGCCCACCGGCACCCCACCGGCACACCACCGGCAGCTTCGCCCCACCGATCTTCATGGTAGCACATCCGCCCATCGCCGGGCACCCTCCGCTTCCCCCGGCCGGAGGCGGCGCGGCGCTACTTGTAGTGCTGATAGCGAAAGCCGAAGGCGGCGGCGATGATGCCGAGACCATGGGCGGCCTGGAACGCGCCAACGGCGAATTGGTCGCGTGCTTCGCTTGCTCGACAGCGCCGTCTTCCATACCCGCCGGAAACCGAGCCCGATATGCTTGGCGCCTTGCCGACGCGCGCGGCGGCCGACGGAACCGGTCGGACGCCCAGTTTTTCGTCGATCAGGGCATTGACGTTGGCCCAGCGGAACCGCTCGAACAGAACGTAGCGGAAGTTCGCCCGGCTCGCGGGATGTCGTCGTTGACGACCGCCCGGTCGGCGAAGACGATACGGCACCCTTGCTTGTGCAGCGTGGCGAAAAACAGCGAATCGCCACCGCCGCACAGGGCCAGTCGGGGTCGAATTGAGCCCGAGTTTACGTACCGCCGAGGCGCGGACAAGCACATTGTTGGTGGCCGCGCGCTCGAGCTCCTGAAGGTCGGCGAGCTTTGGCGCGTCGAGATGTACGATCGTCGCGGCGAGCCAAAAAACCGGCCGTCAGCGATCCACTCCGGCGCGCCCTCGTCGAACACCGGCTCCACCCGGCCGGCACGACATCGGCGCCCGTCGCCGCCTGCGCCCGATCAACTGATCGACCCAATCGGGCGCGGGCACCTCGTCGTCGTCGATGAAGGCGAAAAAATCGCAATCCGCCGGGAGCTGCTTCAGGCAGGCATTGCGGGCAAACGAGATCCCGCGCTCCGGCTCATGAACATAGGTCAGTGGAATGCCCGATGCGCCGCTCGAAATCGGCGCAGATTTGCCGCGCCTGGTCGCTGCCCTCGTTGTCGGCGATGACGATGTGCAGCGCGGGCCGCGGCATGTCGGCGAACGTCTGCCGGCCCAGGCCTCCAGCAACGCCCGCAACCCTTCGGGACGCCTGTAGGTGCAGGCGCAGATCGTAACCAAAGGTGGCATGATGTTCAGTATACCGGGGCCGGGGAACGAGTATCAGCGGTAGTGATGGTACTGGAAGTCCAAGGGCGCGGGAGCACTGTCCGAGACCGTACGCGAGGCGCAAGCCGGCGACGGCCGTCGCGGTCCATATTCAATTCTCCGCTCACCATCGACCGGAGAAATAGCCGATAGCGGATGTAATTTTCTGCATACCGCTGTCGCGCCAGAGCAACTGGATACGCCGCCTCAGCTTGCGCTTTTTCGGTCTCTTCTGAACAGGGATCGACAGCGGACTGTTCGCGATCCGGTATTCCACGCGCATCATGTAGCAAAGTGTAGCGCGTTCGGGGGGAACTTTCTCGACCACCCTCGCCTTGGGCGCATAAACGATGCGATTTCCGGCGGCTTTCAGGGATCTGAAGAAATGATTGTCCTCGCCGCCCGTCAGCGCAAATCGAGGATCGAACCGAAGTTTTGCCGACGCCACGCTTGCCGTGCGCACAAGTACGTTGTTGGTGCTAGGCTCGGTCAGCTCCTGCAACTTTTCAGGGGCGGAAGATTACCCGTCCAATCGCGCCTCGGTTAGCCGAAGAAATTTCCGGTCGCCAGCCATCGCGGCGTGCCCTTCTCGAAAACTGGAATTGCCGGACCCTGGACCACATCGGCGCCCGTCGCGGCTTGCGCTTCGATCAGCCGCTCCAACCAGTCCGGCATCGGGAACCTCGTCGTCGTCGATGAAGGCGAAAAAATCGCAATCCGGCGGGAATATGATCCAGGCAGGCGTTGCGCGCGAAGGAGATCCCGCGCTGCGGCTCATGAACGTAAGTCAGTGGAATGCCCGACGGCGCTCGAAATCGGCGCAGATTTGCCGCGCCTGTTCGCTGCCCTCGTTGTCGGCAATGACGACGTGTAGCGCCGGCCGTGGCATGTCCGTGAACGTCTGTCGGCCCAGGCCGTCCAGCAATGCCCGCAACCCGTCCGGCCTCGCTTGTAGGTGCAGGCGCAAATTGCACAGATGGGCCATGGTCATGATCACGAGTATTCGTGGCACAATGGTAACGGTCTTCAGCCCTCAGCGGTAATGATAGTACTTTAGTCCTTGAGTGCGCGCGGTACATTGCCCCAGCCCATAGGCAATGCGTAAGCTCGCAGACAACGGTCCGATCCATATCTCAGTTTCCCCGTCAGCATGGAACCGGTGCAAAGGTAGCCGATACCCGATGCGATTTTGCAACGCCGCTACCGTGTCCAGAGTTGGCTGCATCCGCCTTCTAAACGTTCCGCTTCTACGGGTTTTTTTGCACGGGTGTTCGGCAAACTGATTGTTGCCAATGCCATATTCCAGGATGTATACTGTACCACAAGCGTTGCTCTTTTCCGCTGGCACCATCTTGCTTACTTGTGCCCTGGCGCATAAACGATGCGATTATCAGCAGCCTTCAGGGCTTTAAAGAAGATGGTGTCTTCGCCACCTGTCAAGCGCCAATTGGCGTATCGAATCGTAACCCGAGTCGCCGCAACGTTTTCGCTCTGCGAATCAGCACGTTATTTGTGTCTGCCTCGTTAAGTTCCTAAAATTCCTTGAGCTTCGCTCGTTTCCACTCGCCAGTCCCGTCTTGGCCTGCCAAAAAATTACCGTTTATCAACCGCTGGGCGTCCCGTTTTCAAAAATGGATACACCGCGACCCTGTATCACATCCGCGCCCGTTTCCGCTTGCGTTTCGATCATCCGCTCCAACCAGTCCGCCTCGGGAATCCCTCGTCATCCATGAACGCGAAAAAATCGCAGTCCGGGGGATGTGATCGAGGCAGGCGTTGCGCGCAAATGAGATACCGCGCTCCGGCTCGTGGACGTAGGTGACTGGAATGCCCGATCGCCGCTCGAAATCTTCGCATATTTGCCGCGCCTGTTCGCTGCCCTCGTTGTCGGCAATTACGACGTGAAGCCCCGGCCGCGGCATGCCCTCGAAAGTCTGCCGGCCCAGGCCCGTCCAGCAAAGCCCGCAACCCCTCCGGGCGCTTGTAGGTGCAGGCGCACACGGCAATTGACGGGCTGGTCACGGCAACTCAACACGGGCCAACATGATCGCGGAACCCGCTCAACGGTAGGGCTGGTAGGTCAGCCCCAAAAAACGGGCTGTCTGGCCGATCCCGTACGCGACCCGCAGGCCGGCGACAACGGTCCGGTCCATACTCGGTTTGCCGGCGAGGATCGAGCGACACAGGCAGCCGATGCCGGACGCGATCTTGGCGCCGCCGCTCTCACGCCATCCCCGGATCACGCGGCCGAGATCGTTCGCCTTTTCTGCTTCGCGCGCTTCGGCAACGGACTGTTCGCGATCCGGTATTCCAGGCACAGACGATACCACAGCGTCGCGCGCTCCGGCGGCACGGTTTCGCCCACGCGCGCTCTCGGCGCGTAGACGATCCGGTTGCCGGCGGCCTTCAGGGCCTTGAAGAACATTACATCCTCGCCGCCGCTCAAGGCGAACCTGGGTCGAAGCGAAGGCTTATTTTCGTGACGCTCTTCAGGCGGACAAGAACGTTGTTGGTGTACGCCTCGTCGAGCTCTTGGAATTCTGCGAGATCGGCGAAGTCCCTCGCCAATTTCGTCTTGGCCAGCCGAAAAAATTGCCCTCGTCGCCCACTTCGGCGCCCCGGCCTCGAAAACCGGAAAAACCGCGCCCTGGACCACATCGGCCATCGTTGCCGCTTGCGCCTCGATCAGCCGTTCCAGCCAGTCGGGCTCCGGCACTTCGTCGTCGTCGATGAAAGCGAAAAAATCGCAGGCCGCCGGGAGTGATCCAGGCAGGCGTTGCGGGCAAATGAGATCCCGCGCTCCGGCTCATGGACGTAAGTCAGCGCAATGCCCGATCGCCGCTCGAATTCGGCGCAGACTTGCCGCGCCTGGTCGCTGCCCTCGTTATCGGCAATGACGACGTGAAGCGCCGGCCGCGCCATGTCGGCGAACGTCTGCCGGCCCAGGCCGTCCAGCATTGCCCCCAGCCCGTCCGGCCGCTGGTAGGTGCACGCGCAGACGCAAATCGCACGTGGCCCCGCCATTTACTGATTCCCGATCCCCAATTCGCGATGCCGCAAGGTTGCCCGAAAGACGCCACTTGGAGAACCCTTTTTCGCGCCTGTTTGACGCAGGCGTGGCGGCTCTCAGGCTTGTTGTCCTCACGACATCTCATGACCGTAAACACTGCTATTCGCCGGGCGGCTTTTCGGTTAGGACAGCTCATATCAACCATGGGTTACCCCAGCTTTCGGCTCGAAACAACGCCTCGGTATGTTGCTCACGATCGCCCTGTGCACCTGGAATTGCGTCGGCCTACTTGTCGGGGCGCTGGAATCCTTCAAAGGCCTTCGAATTCCCCCGCAATGGGAATGGGAAATCCTCGTCGTAGACAACAACTCGACGGATGAGACGGCGCGCGTCGTCGAGCGCTTTTCCGCACTGCTGCCGATCCGCTACAGTTTCGAGGCGCGCCAGGGCTTGTCGCACGCCCGCAACCGCGCCTCGCGGGAGGCTCGCGGCGAGCTGGTCGTCTTCACCGACGATGACGTCCTCGCCGATCCGAACTGGCTCATTGAGTATGCGGCGGCGGTTGAAGCCTACCCCGACGCCGCATTCTTCGGCGGCACGATCGACGCCCGCTTCGCCGTCAAACCACCGCGCTGGCTCGCCAACAATTTCGACCGCTTCGCGTCGGCCTACGCCCTTCGCAATCTCGGGCCGGGCGTCCACGCCGTCGAGCGGCCGGAAGATCTTCCGTTCGGAGCGAACATGGCGTTCCGGCGGGAGGCTCTAAAGAATGAGGTATTTTCTCCCGACCTCGGCCGGACCGGAACGAACCTCCTTGGCGGCGAGGAAACGGAGTTCATGGCGCATCTTTTGGCGCGCGGCGAGGAGGGTATTTGGGTGGGTCCGGCTCGCGTTGAACATGTGATCTCCAAGGAGCGTCTGACGTTGGCGTACATCCGCGAGTATTTCATTTGGCAAGGGCGCGGCCAGGTGAGGCAGCGGACAATCGATCTCCACTGCGAAACCGCCGAAAGCCTGAAAAGGAAATGCAAAAGGACGCGACGGCGACTGCGTTTACTGGCGCGTAAGGACGAAAAATGGGCAAAAGCCTTCGTCAGGCATGCAATAAACGAGGGAAAGTTGCAAGAGCTATCGAATAGCACGAAAATTGATATATGACATAATCATGATGTATTGGTTAGGATAAATGCATTTGATTGCAAATAATAAAAAAGTTGTATTTTTATTAGGATCTCCTCGGAGTGGGACGACGTGGCTGCAGTTGATGCTGTCCCAGTCCGATCTGGTGGCTACCACTCAGGAAACGCACCTGTTCAGTTCTTTCTTGCGTTCGCCATTCGAATCTCGTGGAAAAACTTCAGCACGGATAACCGTGGAGTCGGCCTATCCAGCGTTGTCTCTGAACAGGAGTACTTCAACTGGATAGGTAATTTCTCGCTGTTCTGCCTCGACCGGATCGCCGAGAAAAAGCCGAGTGCGCATATCATTCTGGAGAAGACGCCCGCGCACGTAAACCGTGTTGCGGAATCTTGCAAATATTCCCGGACTGTTACTTCATTCATGTCATTCGCGATCCGCGCGCGGTCGCCGCTTCGCTGCGAGACGCATCCGCCGGATGGGGCAAGCGCTGGGCGTCGCAGCGGCTTAAGGATGCTTGCGTAATCTGGAAAGACAGCGTGACACTTGCGCAGGCCATTCCCTCGCTGACCCCGCGATACACCGAAGTGTTCTATGAGCGATTGCATGCCGACGGGCCGGGGGAGCTGATGCGGCTGTTCGAGTGGCTGGGCGAGCCGATCGAGCAGGCGGAGGCCGAAAAGTATGTCGCGGCGTGCGCGATCGACAAGCTTCGTTCCGGCGCCGCCGATGCGCCGTGGGATCTCAAGACCGAGCCCGCCGCCTTCTTCCGCCGGGGCGAGATCGATTCCTGGCGCAGCGACCTTTCGCCATCGGACATCGCCATTGTCGAGCGCTCGACGAAAAAGCAGATGAAGCGGCTCGGCTACGAGCCGGTCAGTGACGGGCGCGCGCGCATGATCGCCTCGCTGCGGCTGCGCGCCTATCGCACCGCCAACGCGTTCGCGCTCGGCGCGCGCTCGCTCGCCGATCGGGTCAAGCCGTGACGGCGCCCGCCGACGCGATTCCGCCCGTGACGCCCCCCGCACCTGGCTCGTGCTTGGCGATAAGCTCGGCGATAACGCGCAGATCGAGATCATCGCCGCGGCGCTGGGGTGGCCGTGCGAGCGGCGCAATTTGCGTTTTCGCGAGGAGTTCGTCTTCGGCAAGCCGTCGTTCAAGCCGTCGCTCTACCATGTCGATCTTGAGCGCTCGGACCCGTTGCGCGCGCCGTGGCCGGAGCTGATCCTGACCATCGGCCGGCGGCCGTCGATGGTCGCGATGTGGATCCGCGAACAGTCTCGGAGCCAAGCGGGCGGACGGGCGGGCGGGCCGACCAAGGTGGTCCTGATCGGCCGGCCGAAGCGCGGCATCGACGACTTCGCCCTGGTCATCGCCACGCCGCAATACAAAATGCCCGCGCGCGCCAACGTCGTCCACCTGGACTTGCCGTTGATGCGCGCCGACGCGGGCCGCATCGCCGCCGAGGCCGAGGCTTGGCGGGCGCGGCTGGCGGAATTGCCGCGCCCCATCACCGCCGTGCTCGTCGGCGGGCCGACCAAACCTTACGTGTTCGACGCAACCGTCGCCCAAACGCTGATCGATCTCACCTTGCGCTCGGCAAAGGCAACCCCGGGCACCATGTTCGTCACCACCAGCCGGCGGACGCCGCCGGCGGTCGTCGCCGCGTTGCGCGAGGGCCTGCCGGCGGCGGCGCGGCTGTTCGAGTGGAGCGCGGGGGCGAGCGAAAACCCGTACCTTGCCCTGCTCGGCCTCGCCGAGCGGTTCGTCGTCACCGGCGACAGCATCTCGATGATGGTCGAAGTCGCCGGGCTCGGCCGGCCGCTCGCGATCTTTCCGCTGCCGGTCGGGCCCGGCCGGATCGACGCGGTCCGCCGTTTTCTCGCCGCGCGGCTGCAGCCGGAGGCCGGCGGGATCGGCGCCTGGCTCGGCCAGCGGCTCTACGCGCTCGATCTCATCGGCTACGCGCGCGAGCTCGGCGCGCTCCACGACAAGCTGATCGAAAGCGGCCTCGCGGTGCGTCTCGGCGAGCCGTTCCCCACCTCCGGCAAAAGCCCCCCGACGACCTGCCCCGCGTCGTCGAGCGCATCCGCGCGCTGTTCTAGCCGAGGAGGCCCGGCGGGCGCTGTCGCTGAAGCCCTAAGCCGCGCGAGCGACATACGTTACAAAAGGCCGGAGGCTGGGTAACAATTGGGCTACTAAATCCCCGAGCTTTTCGTGGTAGGTTCCGCGGAACATGAGAGCCTGCACCTCGAAGCCCGTCCGCAGCAGGAATTCAGAGACCTCCCGAGTCGTGTACTCGCGAACGTGGCCCATGTGCCCCAGACTGCTCAACTTGCTATATTCATCGTAAATATTTGTGGCGCACGAATAACATAAGTTCTTGAAAATGAAATTCTCGAGCCCGTTGTAAGACCGTAAATTCGGGGTCAACAAAAGAAGCGTGCCATTTTTCTTTAATATCCGCGCACTTCACCCATGGTCGTGATCGGGTTTATGCGAAGGTGCTCGAACAACTCATTGAATATGACGACATCAAAACTTCCATCTTCCAGAGGCGCCGCTCTGTTTCAATGTTGCAGGCGTCAACTTTCACGCCAGATTAGCGAGATCGCGGATGAAAAACGGCCGGGATCAAGATCGATACCCTGTACATGTATCCCAGCGACTTGGTGCCGACGTAAGTATCAAGGAATGAGCCACACTCCAAAATAGCACTTTGTTTGGTCGAGTATTTCTCAACTATCTCCAGATCAGCGCATTCTATCACAATATTCGCGTAACCACAAGCCAATCGTTCAAATCGAAGCATCGGCTTCTATAGCTGGCACATCTCTTTACCAGATCCAATCTTTCTTTGTCCGGATCGGGCCTTTCTTGATGATAATTGGCATCACGCCAGGGCGATGGTTTTCGTTTGTTCGCCGGCGAGCGCGTGCTTCTCGCCGCCGATGAACAGATCGAGCGCCTCGCCGCGTTCCAGCGTCGCGCTCAAGCCGTCGGCGCCGATGTGCACGCGCACCCGCCGGCCGCGCCATTGGATCCGGAACGCAATCGAGCTCCAGGCCTCCGGCATGTGCGGCTCGAACTCGAGGCCGTCGTCGCGCATGGTCAGGCCGGCGAAGCCGAGGACGGCGGCCTGCCATAACGCGCCCATGCTGGCGATGTGAATGCCGCCGGCGCTGCCGAGCGTGGTGTCGGTCAGATCGGTCGCCGCGGTCTCCTTGAAGTGGCTCATGGCCATGTCGAGCCGGTTGAGCCGCGCCGCGACGAGCGCGTGCATGCCGCGGCTGAGCGAGCTGCCGTGACCGCAGCGCTGTTCGTAGTAGTCGAAGTTGGCGTGGTGAACCGCCGGCTCGAATGCTTCCGGCAACAGCCCGAGGAGGGCGACGACGTCGGCCTGCTTGACCACCTGCGACGCCTGCGTGCGTTGACGCCCGAGAATGACGTCCATGGGCACCGTACGGCCGGCGTAGGCGTTGAGATCGATCTCATTCAGGCCGTAAAAGCCCTCGAACTGCTCGAACAGCCCGCTCTCCGGGTCGAACCCGGTGACCAGCTTGGCGGCGACGTCGCGCCACTGGTCCATCTCCTTGGCGTCGAGCCCGAGTTTGCCGCCGAGCTCCCGCCACGCGTCGGGCCAGCGCTCGGCGAACAGCGCCGCCATCTCCAATCCGCGCTCGATGTTCCAGCGCGCCAGGTAGTTGGTGTAGGCGTTGTCGTCGATGGTCTCGTGGTACTCGTCCGGGCCGATAACGCCGCGAATATGGTAGCGGCCATCGTCCTCGAGCGCGCCGCGGCTCGCCCAGAACCGGGCGGTGTCGAGCATGATCTCGCAGCCGCCGTCGATCAGGAACTGGTCGTCGCCGGTCGCCTTCCAGTACTGCCAGACGGCGTAGGCGATATCGGCGCTGATGTGATGTTCCTGGGTGCCGCAGAGGACGTCGATGACGTTGCCGTTGAGGTCGAGCACCTGCTCGGGAGTCGTTTCCTCGCCGGTATCGGCCAATTCCCAGGCGTAGAGCGCGCCGCGATAGCCGAGCCGCTCGGCCTTGGCCCGCGCGCCGGCGATCGTGTGATAGCGATACATCAAAAGCGCGCGGGCCGCCTCGGGCCAGGTGAAGGTATAGAACGGCAGCAGATAGATCTCGGTGTCCCAGAAGACGTGGCCGAGATAGGAGTCGCCGGTGAGCGCGCGCGCCCCGATCGAGACGCGCTCGTCTTCCGGATTGGCCGCGGAGACCAAGTGGTAGATCGCGAAGCGGAGGGCTTTTTGCGCCTCCTCGTCGCCCGCGACCTCGACATCGCTGTTGGTCCAGCGCTTGGCCCAGGCGGCCTCGTGATCGGCGAGCACCCCGGGCCAGTCGGCGGCCCGCGCCCGCTCGAGGGCGACCTGAACATGGACCGCGGGTTCGCGCGCGCCCTCGTCGCCGCGCGCGAAAGCGACCATCCGCGAGAACACGGCGTTGTCGCCGGGAGCGGTTTGCCAGGTCCACGACCGGCGCAGCGAATCGTGGATGAGCGCTTCGAGTTGTTCACCGTTGACCGCCAGCGAGGCGTCCCCGGCGACCGAAAGCCATTTTCCCGACGCCGTGCGCCAGATCGCCAGATCCGGATCGAGCCGCTCGACCTCAAGGGCCGAGCCGGTCGATTCCAGCGACGCTTCGAGCGTCATCTCGACGGGCTCGCCGTCGAGGGCCATTTCGATGACCTGAAGACCCAACGCCCGTTCCGCCATCGAGACAAGGCGCAAGGATCGAACGCGGACGGTGTGGCCGTCTTCGGTCCGCTGAGTCCACGCGGTCAGCAGCAGGCCGCGGCGGACATCGAGGATGCGCTTATGGCCCAACAGTTTGCCCGACCGGATGAGCAGCGGCTCGCCATTGACGAGGAGGCGGATGCGAAGCCAGTCGGGCGCCGGCACCAGCGCCGGCACCGGCGGCTCGGTGTTCGGGGTGTCGAACAGCCCGGCGATGTAGGTTCTCGGGCTCGACGCCCAGTTGAGAGTATGCATCCATGACACCCACATCGGTCCCCGGCTGATCGCCCGCGCGGCGCGAACGCCGAGAAAGCCGTTGCCGATCGCGAAGCGCGACTCGATCCCGCTCTCGCGGCTGGGATTGTAGCGGTGCTCGATAAACGTCCAGTCGGGCGTATCCGGCGGGTCCAGCCGACGCTCCAACCACGCGTGCGCTTTGTGTTCCATTGTCGGTCCTTGTCCAGGCGTCTTTTCGCTAGACGGTCAGGCAGCTAGACGCTCAGGCGCCGCCGCCGGCCGCGGGTTCGAGCCGGCCGGCGAGCAGCCCCGGGAGCGAAACGTCGTCGAGCGAGGTTACCACCAGATCGGCGTGCTCGGCGGCGAGCAGGGCCGCGTCGTCGAAGCGGGCGATGCCGAGCCCGAGCATCCCGCCGGCCTTGGCCGCGGCGATTCCGGAGGCGGCGTCCTCGACGACGATGCTGTCCGTCGGCGCGGCGCCGAGCTCCCGCGCGGCGAGCAGGAATATTTCCGGATGCGGCTTGCCGTGCTTGAGGTCGCGGCCGCAGACGTTGGCGTCGAACGCCTCGAGCAGGCCGCTGCCGTCATCGAGCCGAATCGCGCGCATGAACCGGTTGGCGTTCTTGGACGACGACGCCGCGGCGAGGCGAACGCCACTCGCCTTAAGCCTGGCGACAAAGCGAAGCGCGTCCGGGTAGGCGACGAACTCGCCGGCGTCGATCAGGACCTCGATCCGCTGTTGCTTGAAATCGGCGTATTCGCGCGCCCGCCGGTCGATGTCGGGAACGCCAAAATACTCCAGAGCGGAGCTCGCGCCGCTCATCCGCGGCTTGCCCGACAGCCGGGTCTGGTAAACTTCCGCCGTGAAACGGTCCGGCAGGTAGGAGGTTTGCGGGGCAATGGCGCGCCACTCGCCCGCCATAAGGGCATCGAGAGCCTCCTGCCACGCCCGCTCGTGCGGCGAGGCGACGAGCACGCCATCAACGTCGAAGATGACCGCGGGCCGGCGCGGGCCGCGGTCCGCGGCGGACTCGGGTGACGTCACTGGGCTGGGTCCTGTCGGCTGGGCATCGGCAACCTCGTGGCGGGTGATGTCTCATCGGGCCGATCCGCGCAAGCTTCACCGCGCGCGCAACGCTCGCGCTACTTCCTACGCTGGTTGCGAGCCGATATCAATCCCCGACGCGGGCCACGACGCGAGCCCCGACGCGGGCGAAACGCGAGCAGGACCCGGCGGGCTCCGTCATCGAGACCCGCCGGCAGCACCCTCAGGCGTCGACGGGCGCTCCCGCCTTCGCCAGCATCGCCTTGTACAAGGTGACATAATCGGCGGCCATGCGCCTGTCGGTGAAACGCTCCTCGAACCGCTGGCGCACCTTGCGGCGATCGAGCCGGTCGACCTTGCCGACGGCTTCGACCGCCTCGTCCATGGTGTCGACAATGAAGCCGGTGACGCCCTCGTCGATGACTTCCGGCACCGAGCCGCAACGGAACGCGATGACCGGTACGCCGCACGACATGGCTTCGATCATGACCAGGCCGAAAGGTTCGGGCCAGTCGATCGGGAACAACACCGCCTTGGCGTTGCGGAGAAACTTGTGCTTCTCGTCGTCTTCGAACTCGCCGGCGAAGTCGACCAGGTTCTTGTTGGCGTCAATCAGCGGCCTGATGCTTTCTTCGAAGTACTTCCGATCGACCGCATCGATCTTGGAGGCCATGTGCAGCGGCACGCCGGTGCGCACCGCGATGTCGATCGCCCGGTCGGGCCGCTTTTCCGGCGAGACCCTGCCCAGGAACGCGAGGTAGTCGGCGGTCGGGTTCTCCTCGTACGGCAGCAGGTCGATGGGCTGGCCATGATAGATGGTGGCCTGCCAGTTGACCGGTGGCATCGGCAGCCGTTGGTTGTTCGAGATCGAGACCAGCGGCATGTCGGAAAACTCCCGGTACAGCGGCTGGATGTCGGACAGATCCAGGCGCCCGTGCAGGGTGGACACGGTCCGGTTGGCCATGTAGCGGAATAGCGGAAAATACGAATAGTCGACATGAAAATGGAGGATGTCGAAGTCTTTGACGCGTTTGCGAATGGCCTCCAGGAGAAGAACATTGTAAGGGAACGGGTCCTTAACGCTCGGGTCCAGGCGGAGCGCGCGCTCGCTGACCGCGACCAACTTGGCGTCGGTTTGGGAGTCGCCGCTGGCGAACAGGGTTACATCATGGCCCAAACGAACGAGCTCCTCGGTAAGCCAAGAAACGACCCGCTCGGTCCCGCCGTACAGTCTTGGCGGTACGCTTTCCGTAAGCGGTGCTACCTGCGCAATCCTCATCTCTCTCTATCCTCGTTATTTGGCGATTTCAGCCTACGCTAGTTTGCAAACGCGAAATCGCAAAGCCGAAATTTGCTCGGCCGCGGCGGTCGCGGCGACGGCGCCAAACATGATGTATAGCGAGTTCCGCAACGAAACGTTGCGAAATGATGGGTCAAGAGGACCGGTGGCTGAGCTCCGCAGCGTACGGCGGTTTACGCACAATAAACCACACGCCAAACAGTCGCCTCGGCTTGCACCGGGACAACCTCTTGAGGCGGCACATTTTCTCTTTTCATTGCAATTGCCGCTCTTCGCCCCGTCGTGCATAGAGCTGGCGGCGTCCCTGTCGCCACAAACGGATCGAATAGGGTTTGCCGTCGCCGTATTCAATGGCGATGACTGCGTCTCGCGCGAAGAGTCCGTCGCCCGGACCGCGGCCCTCGCAGTGGACCGTGAAAACACCGACCGCTGAACGGGCGGCGAGGCTGCCTTCGCTGACGATCGAAAGCGGACCGTCCGCCGGCAAGGGCGGAGCTTCGTCGGCCCTTGGCTCATTGGCCGGAACCTCGCGCCGGCCACGCGAAGCCGCCAAGGCGGCGCGCACCTCCGGCAGGGCGGCGTTGTCGTCCGGGCTCGGTTGTCCGCTGTAGATCGTCAACGCCGGCGCAAGCCGCTGATAGATGTCGCCGGTCATGCCGGGGACTTGTTGCAGTTCGTCGACAAGCGCGAAGGGTGTCATTCGGCTCTCGTCGGGGAACTCGGCGGCACCGTTCGCCACATCCGCGTTGGCGTCGAACTGTTCGTCGCCGTCCGCGCCGCCGCGATAGGCGAGGATGGCGCCGGCCAACGTCTCGGCCTGACGGCGGTCGACCCCGATGACAGAGAGCAGATCGCGAAGAAGCGTTCGTGACGCCATGTTCAGATCGATCTTGCCGCCCTCGTCGGTCATCGAGAAACGTGCTTCACCGCCGGCGAACTGCCACGCATACACCGTGCCGTCGGCCCGCATCCCGCCCTGATCGAGCGGCGCGACCAAGCCTGCGGCGGCACGCGCCACGCCGGCGTCGGCAATCGCCTCGGCCCTCGCGGCCTCGACCAGATTGCGCGCGAGATTGACCTGGGTCCGGGTGCTGGTGCTGAAGCTAGCGGCGAGGGCGGCAAGAACGACCATCACCCAAAGGACGGCGACCAGCGCGATACCGCTCTCGCTTCGCCCGTTGATCGCTCGGCGAGCCGCTTCACCTTTCACGCATTCATCGCCCGGTCATCCACCCGCCGCCGCTAACCACCTCCGACGAGACGAGACGAGCCGCGGCGGACGAAGCGGAGGGTCGGTTTCAGTTGTTCCGCGCGCCCTGCCTTACCCATTTGCTCAAGATCTGGATTTGCTCGCTCAACAGCGGGCGCTGGTCATGGGGCATCCTGACCTGGGCGCGACCCTCAACCAGGACGTTGAGATTGCTGACCATTGGCTCACCAGGAACGATGATCGGGCCGTGCTTGGTGCCGGTCATCAGCCCCTCGTAGGTGCTCAAGTCGAGCCCGCTGGCCTTGTAGCCCTCGCCACCCGGCATGTGACACGAGACACAGCGGCTATCCAGGATCGGCTTGACGTCAAGCAGGTAGCTCACCTCCTCGGCCGCCCGAACGGCGGCGGCGGACGTCAGACAGAGGCCGAACGCGATAACCGCGCTCGCGGAGAGGGCGCATATGTTTGTTATCTTCATTTCCGATACTTCCCCCTTACGCAAAGTAAGATCCCGGGCGCTCCCGCGCGGTGAGATACCCGCTATAAGAAAAGATTAGACCAAGCCATGAGCCATGGCTATGGCGCGCTTCGCGCTCCGAGCCGCCCGCGCCATCATCTCAAAAGGCAGTTCGTGCCATTGCGGGGCCGCCGCGTGGTCGTCGCGAGACGTTGGCGTTTCCCCGGCCGTGCTTTTTGCGAGCGGCCAGCCTACTTATTGCGAAAGGTGTCGATGGCGATGACCCGCCCGGTCTCGCCGCCGCCGGTTGCCTTACCGCCGGTTGCCTTGCCGCCGTTGCCTTCCCGCCCTTTGGCTCGTCGGCGGCAGGAGGCGGGCTCGTCTCCGGGACATGACCGAGGTCGCGCGCCGCCGCGCCGGGGCCGGTGAACTGCAATCCGAAATTGACCGACGGGTCGCCGAACGCGGTGATCGCGCCGAAGGGGATGCGCAGCGGCGATAGCCGGCCTGCGAAGCGCAGGCTGACCGAGAACGCTTCGGTGCCGATCTCGAGATCCCAGAACTGATGCTGCAGGACGATGGTCATTTCCTCGGGATAGCGCGCCCGCAGGTGACCGGGAATATCGACACCGTCATCGCCGGTGCGAAACGAGACATAATAGTGGTGATCGCCGATGAGGCCGAACCGCGCGCTGTGTTCAAGCGCCCGGCGGACGACGCCGCGCAGCGCATCCTCGACCCAGAGGCCGTAAGGCAGGGAATTCGTTTCATCGTCCGTCATGGTTGAACCCGCGGCGCATGGGTGCACGCAATGGAGGTGAGTGGGAGGCTTCTGGTGCCAGGTGCCTCCCGAACCCCGCTAGGCCTTAAGCGGCCAGAGCAAATGCCTCATTATCATTGGCATCTGTAGGTTTAGCCCGATAACGGCGGTACAATGCCGGGCAAAGACTACACCTTTACTACGCACGTCGATCCTGTTTCGCCCCCATGATCGGCGCTCCAAGGAACGCCGAGAAATGGTGGAGGCGCCGGGCACTGCCCCCGGGTCCGCAACGCCTATTCCGTGAAGCGTTTATCGCCATAGTCGTATTACCGACATATGTAATGTAGCGCCTCGACCCCGGTCCGCGCAAGCCATCGCGCTCACATCGCACTCAAGCAACCTGCTTGGCTTGTTTTCAGGCGCTCGATCGGCGAGACAATGAGTGGAACCTTAGGAGGCCGGCCATGAGCGTTCATGACCACCACGATCACGGCCACTCCCAGACGCACGAGCACCCCGGGCACGGCCATGGCGCGCTCGGTCATGGGCAAGGGGACAACGAACGCCGCGTTCTGTGGGCGATGGTGCTCACCGGCGGCTTCATGGTGGTCGAGGTCGCCGGCGGCATCATGTCGGGATCGCTGGCACTGCTCGCCGATGCCGGCCACATGGTCACCGATTTCGCCTCGCTGGCGCTGGCCCTAGCCGCCTTCCGGATCGGCCGTCGCGCCAACGACACCAGGCGGACGTATGGCTATCAGCGCTTCCAGGTCCTCGCCGCCTTCGTCAACGGGTTGGCGCTGATCGCAATCGTCTGCTGGATCGCCTTCGAGGCCGTTTCGCGCCTGTTGGCTCCGGTCGAGGTGGTGAGCGGGCTGATGCTGGCCGTCGCGATCGCGGGCCTCGTCGTGAACATTGCCTCGTTCGCGATCCTTCACAGCGGGGACCGGGCAAACATCAATATCCGCGGCGCCGCGCTGCATGTTCTCGGCGACCTGCTTGGCTCCGTCGCGGCCATTATCGCCGCGATCGTCATCGCGCTCACCGGCTGGATGCCGATCGACCCGCTATTGTCGCTGTTGGTTGCCTGCCTTGTCCTGCGGAGCGCATGGGGATTGGTGCGAACATCGAGCCACATCCTGCTCGAGGGCTCCCCGGAAGGGATAGATGTCAAAGCCTTGCGAGAGGGAATGATCGCGGCGGTACCGGACGTGATCGACGTTCATCATGTCCATACCTGGATGATCACAGCCGAACGGCCGATGATGACACTGCACGTGGAGGTCGGCCCGGACGCGGACCATCCGCGCACGCTCGTCGCCGCGCGCGATTATATCCGCGAAAGCTTCGGTATCACCCATACGACGGTGCAGATCGAGCCCGCCGGCTGCGTCGATTATGCGGCGGAGACGCCGAGGGCCGCCGGCGGCAATTGCTGAACATGCTTGGCGACCATCGGCGCGTGGTGAGTGGTCGCGCCGCCGTTAAGCCTTGCTCTCCCACTCGGAAACCTGCTTTTCGGCCTCTTCTTTGCCGATGCCATACCGTTCCTGAACCTTGCCCACGAGCTTATCGCGGTGACCCTTGGCCTGCTCAAGATCGTCGTCGGTGAGCTTGCCCCACTGCGTCCGCATGGTGCCCTTGAATTGCTTCCAGTTGCCGCTGATCTGATCCCAGTTCATCGCTAAAACTCCGTTTGGCCTCGTGCGCACGAGGTTTGCATCGAGGTGTCTGGTCTAGGAGGAAACGTGGCGGGCCAAATGGACGGATTATCGCCGCCAGCCCAGCCAATGAACCACAAACATCGCATTCCGCCGTAAGACCGGCCACGACCTATGTTAAGCGCTGTGTTAAGCGTCGGCGCGCCGGTTGCTCTGTTCGCGGAAAATGGGGGTCGCGGAAATGGGGGTTCGCGAAAATGGGGCGCAACGGCTTCGCGGCTCGCCATATCAGGACACGTGACGTGTTTGCGATTAAATAAGGAGAATAAGGAGCTTGCGATGAAGAAGCCGGGAACAGCCCACGAGATAACGCTCACCCCCGTTCAGGATCGCGTGCGGGTCATTTATGCCGGCGTCACGGTCGCTGACACCGTCGGTGCAATCGAGTTGAGGGAGGGCTCGTTACCGCCGGTCTATTACATCCCCCGCCAGGACGCCGATGCCGCCACGCTCGAGCCCACCGACCACCGCAGTCATTGCCCGTTTAAGGGCGACGCCGCCTATTTCACGCTTTCAGCGGGCGGCAAGACGACGGTGAATGCGGCGTGGAGCTACGAAGAGCCGTATCCAGCGGCCGCCGGCATCAAGAGATATCTGGCGTTCTATCCAGACAAGGTTGACGCCATCAAGGTCGACCCGGTCGAAATCGGCGCGGCGCAGGCTCGAGACTGATCAGCCGACGGCTTGGCACCGTTCCTCTCGGAGCGCCGGCTTGTTCGCGCGGCAGCGCTCGCGGACATAGCGCCGCGCCAAAGCGTGATCGACCTCGGGCTCGATCAGAAATTGCAGCTTCTGGACAATTGCGACTTCCTCGGTTTCGAGGTGTAGCATCAAGTTGGCGGCCAACTCGATGGCGGCCTCACGGAACGCGGCCCAGCGTGAAAACGACGTTCCCCGCGCTAGAGTATCGGCGGCGATCGATCGCAGGCGCGCGGCCATGGGACCGATGACCAAGTGCTCCTGGGCAAGATGGTCCGTTAATTCGCCGTAGGCATGCGGCGCCAGCGCCGGAAACAGGACGGCCTCTTCGAAAGAGTTGTGGCCGATAACCTCGTCGAGGCCGGAGATGACCTTCTCGAGCAGTGCCCGATCGTCGGGGTCATTGGGATTGATCGGTTGACCCGCGCCTAAGCATTTCACGCGATTCTCGACCTCGCAAATCATAACGAGCATCCGAAAATGCTCTTCGTGGATCACTTCGCCGAGCTCGCTCAAAAACGGCATAATCTTGTTTCCCGCGGCGCAAAAAGCGCCCCTTTTTGCTGCACTGCAATAATTATAAGCGAATTTTCACGACTGGCGACGGTAAATTGCGCATGCGGCCACGGCTTTTTTGCCGCACACCAGTGGTTGACAGCCGCGCTTGCGCCGGGACAATTACGGGTATGACGCGCGCTTTGTTTATCCCGCGACAGTCTCGCCGTTCTTTTGGCAATTGCCGAGCGCGAGCTCCAGAAAAGCGTCGGTCAGGGCTTCCGGCGGTTTCACCGACTGGGGGTCCTCGCCCGGGTAGGCCGCGGCGCGCATTCGTGTTCGGGTTGCGCCCGGATTGATCAGGTTGACGCGAACGCGCGTCTTGGCGACCTCCGCGGCGTAAGTTCGCACCAACGTTTCCAGCGCGCCCTTGCTGACGGCGTAGGTTCCCCAATACGCGCGCCCAGCGCTCACTCCCGAAGTCACAAAAATCGCACGGCCCGCGTCCGACGCGCGCAGCAAAGGGTCAAACGAGCGAATGAGGCGAAAGTTGGCGGTGAGGTTCACGGCGATGACCTGGTCCCAAGTCGCCGGATCGATATGCGCCACCGGGGTCAACGTGCCAAGAACCCCGGCGTTGCCGACCAGGATATCCAGCCGGCCCCAGCGCTTGTAAACCGCGGCGCCCATCCGGTCGATCACCGCCGCGTCCGTGAGATCGGCGGGCACCAGGCTGGCCGTGCCGCCGCCGGCGCGGATCACGTCGTCGACCTCCTCGAGCGCTCCTTGCGTGCGGCCGACGAGGATCAGCTCGGCGCCTTCGCCGGCGAACCGCTCGGCGACCGCGCGGCCGATGCCCCGGCCGGCGCCGGTGATCAAGGCGACCTTTCCGGCGAGCGGGCCGGACGAGACGGTCATGGCCTACTCCTCCAGCAACGACAATTGCCGCTCCGCCGGCTCGGCATCGATCCGGTCGGTCAGCCGGATCGCATAATCGCCGGTAAAACAGGCGTCGCAGAATTGGGGCTGGATCGGGTCGCGTCCGGCCTCGCCGACGGCGCGATAAAGACCGTCGATCGAGATGTAGGCGAGGCTGTCGGCGCCGATAAAACTTGTCATCTGTTCGATGGTGCGGGTCGCGGCGAGCAACTCCTCGCGATCAGGCGTGTCGATCCCGTAGAAGCACGAGTGCGTCGTCGGCGGGCTCGATATCCGCAGGTGGACCTCCTTCGCGCCGGCGTTGCGAACCATCTCGACGATCTTGACGGATGTCGTTCCGCGCACGATCGAATCATCGACAAGTATGACGCGCTTGTCCTTGAGCAAGGCGGCGTTGGCGTTGTGCTTGAGGCGGACTCCGAGAAGACGGATTTTCTGCGACGGCTCGATGAAGGTCCGCCCGACGTAATGATTACGGATGATCCCGTGCTCGAACGGGATCCCCGACTCCTGAGAATAGCCGATCGCGGCGGGCACGCCGGAGTCGGGCACCGGGACGACAATATCGGCTTCCACGCCGTTCTCGCGGGCCAATTCCGCGCCGATCCGTCGGCGGGCTTCGTAGACGTTACGCCCGTCGATGGTGCTGTCGGGGCGGGCGAAATAGATGTACTCGAAGATGCAGAAACGGCGCGCGACCTTGGCGAACGGCCTGACACTGCGCAGGCCCTGGCCGTCGATGACGACGATCTCGCCCGGCTCGACGTCGCGCACGAACTGCGCCCCGATGATGTCCAGGGCGCAACTTTCCGAGGCCAAAATATGGGCGCAGCCGAGGCGGCCGAGGACCAGTGGCCGGACGCCGTACGGATCGCGCATGCCGATCAGCTTGCGCCTAGTGATCGCGACCAGCGAATAGGTTCCGTCAAGCTGGCGCATGGCGTCGATCAGCCGGTCGACTACGGTCGAGTAGTGGCTGGTCGCGACGAGATGGATGATCGACTCCGTATCGGTGGTTGAGTGAAAAATAGCGCCGTTGCGGACCAGATCCTTGCGGATCGCCAGCGCGTTGGTGAGATTGCCGTTGTGGGCGATGGTCATGCCGCCGAACTCGAAATCGGCGAACAGCGGTTGGATGTTGCGTACCACCGTGCCGCCGGTCGTCGAGTAGCGGACGTGGCCGACCGCGACCGAGCCGGGCAGCGTCTTGATGACGTTGCCGTTGCCGAAATTGTCGCCGACCAGACCGAGCGCCTTGTGGCTATGAAAGTGCTCGCCGTCGTAGCTGACGATGCCGGCCGCTTCCTGGCCGCGGTGCTGGAGGGCGTGAAGGCCGAGCGCGGTTGCCGCCGCGGCGTCGCCATGACCCCAGATACCGAAGACGCCGCATTCGTCGTGGAAATGATCGTCGTCAAACGCCTCGCCGGCAAACCGGGCTTCACCCGCCCGTTGTTCCGTCTGTTGAGCCGTGTTGCGCGACGTGGCGCTTGCCATGGTCAATATGTCCCGTCAGCGGTTGGATTGGAGCAGACGCTCTAGTTCCCGACGCTCCCCATCGCCATAACCCTCGGCGGGCGGTTGGGACCCGACCGGAGGTCCCTTGGGCTGTGGATTCAAGATGTCGCGCATCATCCGCTGTGATTCAAGCGCGTCGCGCGCGCGATTACGCACATCATCGGCTGCGTTGCCGGTCCGTTCGCGCGTTTCGCTCGGCACTAACCCACGCAGGGCATCGGCGCCGCTGGCCAACAACGGCTGAGTGCGGGCCTCGGCGAGCCACGCCGGCTGACGGCCGGGCGGCATCATCCATTGCAGCGCAATATAGGCGAGACAGACGAGTACCGCGCCGCGGGCCAGGCCAAAGATGAAGCCGAGAGAGCGGTCAAGCGCGTTCAGTGCGCTGCCCTTGACCCGATTGGTCAAGAGCCGGGTCAGCAGTGACAGCACGATGAGCGCGGCAACGAAGATGAACGCACCGGCGGCGATATCGGCGATCAGCGGATTGGTGATCACGTCCTGGGCATAGGGACGGACGTAAGGCAGGCCGTAGAAAACCGCGAAGATGGCGCCGATCCAGGCCACGACCGCGAGAACCTCGTGGACAAAGCCGCGCAGGAACGCGAGCAGCGCGGAAATCGCCAGCACCGCGAGGACAACCAGGTCCAAAACCGTAAACGGAAACTCATTCATGATCGGCCTTCTCCTTCGCCCGACCGCGCACCATCGCCAGCATCTCCATCACGTGAGCGATTTCAACGACCTTGATTCCCGCGACCCCGCCCTTGCCGCTGCGCCGCGGCACAAGGGCGCGCGCGAAACCAAGCTTGGCGGCTTCCTTCAGCCTGGCATCCCCCCGCGCGACGGCGCGAACCTCGCCGGCGAGGCCGACTTCGCCGAACACCACGGTATCCGATGGTAGCGGGCGGCCCGAATGCGCCGACGCCAACGCCGCGGCAACGGCCAGATCGGCCGCGGGCTCGCCGATCCTCAAGCCTCCGGCGACGTTGAGATAGACGTCGGCGGCGCCGAACGCCAGCCCGCAGCGCGCCTCGAGTACCGCCATGATCATGGCCAGCCGCCCCGCGTCCCAGCCGACCACCGCGCGGCGCGGCGTTCCCAGGGACGTCGGCGCACTGAGGGCCTGGATCTCGACCAGGACCGGGCCGCGTCCCTTCCATGCCGGCGAAAACGCAGGCGCCGGAGACATCGCGCTCGCGTTCGGCGAGAAACAGGGCCGATGGGTTTGCGACTTCCTTGAGCCCGGCGTCGGTCATCTCGAAGACGCCGATTTCGTCGGTCGCGCCGAACCGGTTCTTGACGGCGCGGAGAATCCGGAATTGATGGCCGCGCTCGCCTTCGAAGTAGAGCACCGTGTCGACCATGTGCTCGAGGACGCGCGGGCCGGCGATCAGGCCTTCCTTGGTGACGTGGCCGACAAGCAGGAGAATGAAGCCGCGGCGCTTCGCCAGCCGGATCAGTTCCTGAGCCGACGCGCGAACCTGGGCGACGGTGCCAGGCGCGGACTCCAGCGAATCGATGTAGAGCGTTTGGATGGAATCGACGATCACCACATCGGGGGCGTGGGCCGAGTCAAGGCTGGCCGCGATATCGCGCACCGACGTCGCGGTGGCAAGCTCGACGGGGGCTTCGCGCAGCGCCAGACGGTCGGCGCGGAGCTTGAGCTGATCGATGGCTTCCTCACCGGAAATGTAGGCGCACCGCGCCGAGCCGGCCAAGGCGGCGGCGACCTGAAGCAGCAGCGTCGATTTGCCGATGCCCGGGTCGCCGGCGATCAGCAATACCGAGCCCGGAACCAGCCCGCCGCCGGTGACGCGATCAAACTCGCCGATACCGCTGATCCGCCGCGCGACGGCGACGATATCACCGGCGAGCGAGGAGAAGGCGAGCCTGCGTCCGCGCTTGCCGCCAAGCCCCTTCGGCACGCTGTCGGCGGCGCCCTCCTCGATCAGGGTGTTCCATGCGCCGCAGCCGTCGCACTGGCCGCTCCACTTGGGTTGAGCGGTACCACATTCCTGGCAAACGTACGTCGCCGCGCTCCGCGCCACTCTAGGTCCTCGTCATCGCCCGGCCAGACCAACTGGCCAGATCAACTCGCCTTGGATGGTGTTAGGCAAAGGCGGAAAACTTGATCCAGTACATAGCCCCGGCGCGGCCGCGTCGTCGCGGGGCTACGCCCGGATCGCCATCTTTATTGGACCTTCGGCGCGTCCGTGAATGAACTGATCGACACGCTCGTCTCCGGAGCTGTCGATGTCGGCGACCGGCCCGGCCCAGATGATTCTGCCTTGATACAGCATGGCGACGCGGTTGGCGATCTTGCGGGCGCTGGCCATGTCGTGGGTGATCGACAGCGCGCTGACCCCGGCGTCGCGGGTGATGTTGACGATGAGATCGTTGATGACGTCGGCCATGATCGGATCGAGGCCGGTGGTCGGCTCGTCGAAGAAGATGATTTCGGGATCGGCGGCGATGGCGCGGGCCAAAGCGACACGCTTTTGCATGCCGCCGGAAAGTTCGGCCGGAAACAGCGCCGCCACGTCGGCGTCGAGGCCGACCTGGGCCAGTTTGGCCACGGCCAGCTCGCGCGCCTGATCGCGGTCCGCGCGCTTGGTCGCGAGCAGTCCGAAGGCGACGTTTTCCCAAACCGGCAGGCTGTCGAACAACGCTCCGCCCTGAAACAGCATACCGAACTTGCGGTTGATCGACTCGCGCACCGAGGGTCTAACGCCGACGACTTCCTCGCCGTCGATGATGATGCTGCCGGAATTGGCGCGCAGCAGGCCGAGGACGCACTTCAGCAGGACCGACTTCCCGCTGCCCGAGCCGCCGATCACCACCACCGATTCGCCGGCGCCGACATCGAGATCGACACCGTCGAGGACGACCTTGGGGCCGAACGACTTGCGCAGGTCCCGGATCCGGATTTTCGGCAGCTTCGGGGTCTGCGTCGCGGTCATCGCGAGAAAAACAATTCGGTGAGAATATAGTCGAAGCACAAGATCAGGATTGCCGAGGAGACCACCGCATTGGTCGTTGCCGCGCCGACACCTTGCGCGCCGCCGCGAGAGGTATAGCCGTGGTAGCAGCCCATCAGGGTGATGATGAAGCCGAACACAGAGGCCTTAACCAGACCCGAGACGACATCTTGGGCCTGCATCGCGTCCCATGTGTTTTGCAGGTAGTTGGCCGGATTGAAGCCCAGTTTGTAGACCGCGACCAGGTAGCCGCCGAAGACCCCGATGATGTCGGCGATGATGACCAGCAGCGGCAGCATCATGACCCCGGCAAGAAGCCGTGGGGCGACCATGTACTTCATCGGGTTGGTTGACAGCGTGGTCAGAGCGTCGATCTGCTCGGTGACGCGCATGGTTCCGATCTCGGCGGCCATCGACGCGCCGATGCGGCCGGCGACCATCAGTCCCGCCAGGACCGGCCCGAGCTCGCGGGTGATCGAGATGACGACGACGTTCGCGACCGCGCCCTCGGCCGAAAAACGCGAAAAGCCGGTGTAGCTTTGCAGTGCCAGGACCATGCCGGTGAAGATCGCCGTCAGGCCGACCACCGGGAGCGAGTAGTAGCCGATCTCGACAAGTTGGCGGCCAAGGCTGCGCCAGTAGAACGGCGGGCGGATGCAATGGCTCACGCCGGCGCCGGCGAAAATGACGATGCGGCCGATGGTTGCGAGGAGCTCGATCACGACGTGGCCGATGAGCCGGAGGGCTTTCATCGTGCTCTCATCCGCCGGTCGAGGCGCGCTCGGCGCCACCGCCAAGATAAACGCGGTGGTAGCGCGCGCCGAGGCTGGTCAGGATTTCATAGCCGATGGTGCCGGCATCGGCGGCAACGTCTCCAACCGACTGGCGCGGACCGATCAGTTCGACCATGCCGCCGGGCTGAACCAGCGCGTCGGGCACCGCGGTCGCGTCGAAAGTGATCAGGTCCATCGACACCCGTCCGACCAGGGGTATGCGGAAATCGCCGATAAAGGCATGGCCTCGGTTGCCGAGGGAACGGAGGTAGCCGTCCGCGTAGCCGACCGCAACCGTGACGATACGTTCGCGTTGTCCGGCGCGATGGGTCGAACCATAGCCAACGCTCATGCCACTGTCAATCTCGCGGACCTGAAGGATTCTGCCTTGCAGTTGAACCACTTGCGCCATCGGATTAGGATGGTTCGCAATCGGCGCAAGGCCGTAGAGCGCGGCGCCTGGACGACACAAATCGCCGTGATACCGCGCATCAAGGAAGAGTCCGGACGAGGCCGCGAAGGACGTCGGCGTTGCCGGCCAGCTTCGGCGAATGCGCGCAAACGCCTCGCGCTGGGCGGCGTTTGTCGGATGATCCGGCTGATCGGCGCAAGCGAGGTGGCTCATGACGCAGGCGATATCGACCCCCGCGAGCCGCTCCGGTTGCGCCGCAAGCCGGGCCTGCTCCTCGGCGCTCAGGCCCAGCCGGGACATGCCGGTATCGAGGTGCAAGGCCGCGCCCGGTCCATCGCCGGCGCCGCGCACAGCCGCGCTCCAGGCCTCGATGTCGGCGAGGCCGTTGAGCACCGGGCGCAGGCGATGACGGACACAGTCCAGCTCCGCCCCCCGAGGCGCGCCGGCCAACACGTAGATGTCGGCGCCGCCCACGATCGGGCGCAAGGCGATTCCCTCGTTGATGCAGGCGACGAAGAAGGTCCGGCACCCCGCCGCGGCCAGCGCCGCGGCGACCGGCGCGACACCCAGGCCATAGGCATCGGCCTTGACCACGGCGGCGCACTCGGCCGGGGCCGCGCGGCGACAGAGCCGGCGCCAGTTGGCGACGATGGCGTCGAGGTCGATGGTCAGAATGGCGCCGGCGCGCGCGGCCGCGGAGCTCAATGATCAAGCACCCGGCAGGTTGCGCGTTTCGAGATCGCCGAAGCGGGTGAATTCGCCTTCGAAGAACAGTTTGACATTGCCGATGGGGCCGTGCCGCTGCTTGGCGATCATGACTTCCGCCTTGTTGGCGGCGTCATGGCACCGCTCGGTCCAGGCGGCGTAGCGTTCGTTGAACTTCTGCTGGGATTCATCGGCTTTCTGCACGGGCTCGGCGCGTTCAAGATAATACTGTTCGCGGAAAATGAACATGACCACGTCGAAGTCCTGCTCGATCGTTCCGGATTCGCGCAGGTCCGCCAGTTGCGGCCGCTTGTCCTCGCGTTGCTCGACCGCGCGCGAAAGCTGCGACAGCGCCAGAACCGGGACGTTGAGGTCCTTGGCCATCGCCTTGAGGCCACGCGTGATTTCCGACAGCTCCTGGACCCTATTTTCATGGCGCGACCCGCCCGAAGGCGCGATGAGCTGCAAATAGTCGATAACGATCAGGCCGAGCCCATGCTGGCGCTGCAGCCGCCGAGCGCGGGTCCGCATCGCGCTGATCGACAGGGCCGGGGTGTCGTCGATGAAGATGGGCAGGCGCTGAAGCTCGCGGCTGGCCAGCACCAGATCGGTAAACTTGTCGTTGGCGACCATGCCGCGGCGGATCTTGTCCGACGGGATCTTAGTCTGTTCGGCGAGCACCCGGGTGGCCAACTGCTCGGCCGACATTTCCAGCGAGAAAAAGCCGACGACGGCGCCGTCAACGGCCTCCCCCTTGCCGTCCTCGCCGCGTTCGACGCTGTAGCGCCGCGCCGCGCTGAAGGCGATGTTGGTGGCCAGCGCGGTCTTGCCCATCGACGGCCGGCCGGCAAGGATCACCATATCGGACGGGTGCAGTCCGCCCAGCTTGGCGTCCAGGTCGCGCAGCCCGGTCGAAACGCCGCTGACCTGGCCCTGACGCTTGTGCGCGACCTCGGCCATCTTGATCGCGGCGGTCATGGTTGCCGCAAAGGCCTCGAAGCCGCCGTCGTAACTGCCCCGGCTCGCCAGATCGTAGAGGCTCTGTTCGGCGATTTCGATCTGGGTGGTGGCCTGCTCATCGAGATCGCCGCCGTAGGCCCGATTGACCACATCCTCGCCGATTCCGATCAGCTCGCGGCGCAGGTAAAGATCATAGACCAGCCGGCCATACTCGCCGGCGTTGATGACGGTGACGGCGCAGTCGACCAGCCGGTTGAGGTAGGCCGGACCGCCGACTTCGGCGAGGCCCCCGGCCTGATCGAGATGCGACTTCAGCGTGACCGGATCGGCGAGCTGGCCGCGTTCGACAAGGCGCGAACAGGCCTCGAAGATCTGGCGGTGCTCGGCCAGCGCGAAATGGTCCTGGCGGAGAAAATCGGCGACCCGCTCATAGGCGCGCGGGGACACCAGAATGGCGCCGAGCAGCGCCATTTCGGCTTCGATGTTGTGCGGAACGCGGCGGAAGGCCGGCAGCCCGGAAGCGAAATCGTCGATATCGTCGGGGCGGGGCGCGGTGAGCTGACTGGTCATCGCGTGACAATACGCCATGCGGAACCGCCGACAAATTGTGGAAAACTAAACCAGCGGGTATAGTTTCGCCCCACCCGGCCCTGCGGCGAAGGTTGCGGGCATAAACCTGAATAACCTGGGATAACCCTGTGGATAACTGCCCGGCCGGCCGGCCGGTGCGGCGACGAACCTGAACCGGGACCGGCTCAGGCGGCTTCCTCGCGGCTCCGGCTCTCGGCAGCAGCCAGCGCGCGCTCGGCCTTGGCGATGTAATCGCGCGTCACCGGCACGACGTCCACGCGTTTGGCCAACTGTATCTGGAACACCACACAGCGCAGATAGCGAAACGAGATCTCGCTGGCGGCGAGATAGAATTCCCACATCCGGCAGAACCGCTCATCGTAAAGCTCCGCCGCCGCCGCCCGGTTGGCCTCGAAACGCTCACGCCAGTGGCGCAACGTATAGGCATAGTGCAGGCGGAGGATCTCGATGTCGGTGACCCACAGGCCGGCGCGCTCGGCGGCGGTCATCACCTCGGACAACGCGGGCGTGTAGCCACCAGGGAAGATGTACTTGCGAATCCACGGGTTGGTGCTGCCCGGGACATCCATCTTCCCGATTGTGTGGAGCAGGGCGACGCCGTCGTCGGCCAGCCGGTCGCGGAGAACCGAGAAGAACGCGCCATAATGGTTGACGCCGACATGCTCGAACATCCCGACCGAAACGATCCGGTCGAAGATACCCTCCTGCTCGCGGTAGTCGCGCAGGGCGAACTCCACCCGATCACCGAGGCGGGCTTGCTCCGCCCGAGCCTGGGCGGTCGTCAGCTGCTCGTTTGAAAGGGTGATGCCGGTAACCCGCGCATCCGCCTGCTGGGCCAGATACAAGCCGAGGCCGCCCCAGCCCGAGCCGATGTCGAGGACCGTTTGTCCCGGCTCGAGCAGCAGCTTCGCCGCGATGTGTCGGCGCTTCTGCGCCTGGGCCTGGTCGATCGATTCATCGCCATCGACGAAATAAGCGCACGAGTATTGCTGGTCGACGTCGAGGAACAGGCGGTAGAGCGCTCCCGATAGGTCGTAATGATGGGCGACGTTGCGCCGGGCGCGCCGGATCGGATTGAATTGCTGCGCCCGCCGCAGAGCGACATCGAGCCGTCGCATCCAGCCGTCGAAAGGGTCCCTGTTGGCGGCGGTCACGTTGCGGCCGACCAGATCGAGGAAATCGTAGAGGCTGGCGTCCTCGACCGTGAGCAGTCCGTCCATGTACGCTTCGCCGGCGTAGACGTCCGGGCGAATGAATAACTTCCAATGCAGCGCCCGGTTGTGGAGGCGGATGGTGACGGACGGACCATCGTGACCCCGGAAGACGTGTCGTGTCTCGTTGGCGTCAATGACCGTTAGCCGGCCGACCTGGATGAACCGCTTGAGGAACCGAGCGAGCAACATTTCAGCCCTCCACTCCCAGAAGTCTCTCCTTAACTAACGACAGCGGCGCGCTTCGGTTCCCAGCCTGTCCGTCATCGAACTGTCATCGAATTCGATTAGGCAAGATGGGCGTCTCGGCCGCGGCCGGGGCGTAACCGTAAGGCGCCCCCTTTTCTCGACCTTGCGCTCGCCTAACTCGGCGTCTCTCGGCGTGCGTCCGCCTCGCCGGCGTAATCCTCTTCTGCGCCATCCTCTCCTGGGCCGAACTCCTCGTCACGGCCGAAGGTCCCGCGAAAGGCCTCGCTGTCTTCGACATCGCGGACAAGGGCCGTTGCATCGCCACCGCCCGCCTGGATCTCCGCCTCCTCGAGCGTGCGCGCGACGTTGACCTGAACCGCGACGGCCACTTCCGGGTGCAGAGAAATGGAGACGGTGTGCAGCCCAAGTGATTTGATCGGTTGATTGAGCCGGATCTGCGAACGGCCCACGGTGAAGCCGGCGGCGGTTACCGCCGCCGCGATATCGGCGGCGTTGGCCGAGCCGTAGAGCTGGCCGCTATCGCCGGCTTGGCGGATCAACATCACGCTCAATCCCTCGAGCTTCGCAGCGACCGCTTCGGCCTCGCCGCGCCGCTCCAGGTTCTTGGCCTCAAGCTGCGCCCGCTGAGCATCGAACCGCTTCTTGTTCTCCTCGGTTGACGGCGCCGCCTTGCGCTGGGGAATTAAGTAGTTGCGGGCGTAACCCGGCTTGACCCGGACGACCTCACCCATTTGCCCAAGCTTCTCAACGCGCTCCAGCAAAATCACTTGCATGCTCTTACTCCTTTGGAACCGGTGGCGGCGCGATGCGATGGCGCAGTCCCGCCCATTGCTCGATCATGCCGACGCCGGCCACGATCACGCCCGCGACGACCATGAACACAAGAAAGGTTACGTAGAACGCCGCCAGGAACAGCCCCGGCGCACGGCTTTGTCGGGCCACGGCATGGACGACCGCAAGACCGAGGAAGAAATAAGGCGCGGCCAGGATCAGCGCGACGTTGCGGGCCAGATACTGGATATCGCCGCTACCGACCAGCGCGATCGCCGCCGCGCCGACCAGCGGCCAGGCCAACCAGTCGGGCAGGCTCAGGGCCGAGTAGGCGGGCGTGGGCCGCGCGTTCAAACCTCGGCCGCTGACGATTTTTTGCGCCAAAACCCCGTTGCCGGCGATCAGAAGCTGCCAGGTGATGCCGAACAGGCCGACGAAATAGGGCGCCGCCGACTGAACGAAACCGTCGCGGGTCTCGGCCGGCAGGCTCGTCATCGTCGCCGTCACCGCCGCGCCGAGGACATCGCGGATGGACGCTTCGATCCCGCCTTCCCCGCTGCTGGTTATGGCGACAACGCAGCCGAGCGCCGCCGCCATGACCGCCAGCGAAGCCAGAATCACCCCAATGGCCCGACCGCCCCCCGCGGGATCGGCGGCCGGTCCGCTGAAAGGCGCGGTCGTGCTCGCGGCTGATGCGCCATGCGCGGCGCCACCGCTCGACCCGCTCACCAGGAGCGCTTGGCGCACCACCAGCCATGCGGGCACGGCGTGCAACCCGGCGAAAACCCCGCCCGCCGCCGCGCCCGCGATCGCCATCGCCACGGCGATTCCGGCGACGGCCGCGATTGCCGCGGCCTTCGGTCCGAGAGCCAGGCCGACGGTGAACAACGGCAGCGGCGCGAAGCAGGCGAGCACAAAGGCTCCGGGCAGCCCAAGCTGCGCCGCCAGGGAGGCGACGGCACTCAATCCGCCGCCGCCAAGCGCAATGAGCACGGATTTGCTCATGCGTGCGTGGCTCCTCCGATTGCGGCGCCGGTCACGCGAACGACCCCTCGCCGCCTGGCGAACAAGCACCGGCGAACCGGCCTCACCCGAAATAGCGAACGCCTATTTCAGAGCATAGGGCAGCAGCGCGAGAAACCGGGCGCGCTTGATGGCGCGGGCCAGCTCGCGCTGTTTCTTGGCGGAAACGGCGGTGATGCGACTCGGAACCATTTTGCCACGTTCCGAGACGAACCGTTGCAGTAGCCGGGTGTCCTTGTAGTCGATCGCCGGAGCACTGGTCCCGGAGAACGGACAGCTCTTGCGGCGACGGAAGAAAGGTCTCCTGGTCGTGGCCATCAGTTCGCCTCCCCGTCGCGGGCCTCGGCGCTGCGCGGCGGCCTGTCGCCGCTGAACCTGGGCCGATCCTCGCGGCCGCGATCGTCACGGCGAGGGCGGTCTTCGCGACCTCCATCGCGTCCGCCGCGGTCATCGCGTCCTCCATCTCTGCCATCTCTGCGCGGGCCGCGATCGTCCCGTCCGGCCCGGCTTTGCAACATCGCCGAGGGGCCTTCTTCCAGCGCCTCGACGCGGACCACCATGTGGCGAAGGATGTCTTCATTCAGCCGCATTTGACGCTCCATCTCATGGACCGCCGGGGCCGGCGCGTCGATGTTCAACAGAACGTAGTGGCCCTTGCGGTTCTTCTTGATCCGGAACGCCAGCGAGCGTAGTCCCCAATGCTCACGCTTGGTGACCTTGCCGTGATGTTCATCGATGACGTGAGTGAAGGTATCGGCGAGGGCTTCAACCTGTGGCGCGGAAATATCCTGGCGCGCGATCAGCACGCATTCGTACAGCGACAAAACTTCCTCCTTTCGGATTTTCTCAACCGTGGAGCTGAAGTCGCCACGGCATAGCCGGCGCGCGTCCGGCAAGGATACGAGAGGACGTGCTTAAACCATGAATACCGGCGCCATGCAAGGTCTCGCGCAAAGTCTCGCGGGCGCGCGGAAGACGCGCCGATGACGCGCCGGCGCATGCAGAGGTAGACGGTTTCGTCGCGCGGAGTTGCCGCCGCAGTCCATTCGCCAATCGATTCGCAGCCGATTCGCGGCCGATCGCAGCTGTTTGGGGGATGGGCTTGGCCCGCGCCGGCGAAATCCCGCGACGCGGCGCTCCCGTTCTGATCGTAGGGTGGTGCGCATTCGCAACAATCGCCTGCAGAAAGCGCGAGTCAGCCTACGCTTTCCCATATCTAGTGGGCGGAGGTGACAGCGAGCCAACATTTTGCGCGAGGAAGTGCGAGTGTCCTTGACATCCGCGTGTGTCGTGACAAAACTGTAATCAGTCGCGGCGCTGGGAGTGTTGACAAGAAACATTCTTTCGTCCCCCCTATCAGGGGCTTGGTTTCGCAACCTCCCGCGCGACACAGACGAAAAAGAGGGTGGGAAGGTGAACACCGCATGCGGCGGTGTGATGTCGACTGCGACCCGCATTGACGCACGCAGTCGCTGGACAACGAAGGCTTCCGCTGGTCATCGGAGGGCATAATGTCCGAAATGCAAGAACTGAGCCGAATTCTCTATCGCCACGATTGGCCAAGCGTCGAACGCTGGGTTGATTGCCTGAGCCGCCTTGCAGAACTCAGCGACGACGAGATCTGCGAGCTCGAACGCCTCGCCACCGCCGAGGCCCGCGCCGCGGCCTGAGCGGCGCCAACCATCCGAAGCCTGACCCGCCGCCGGCACTTCTTGCTTCCGTGCTCGATCGGGTGGGGATGCGATTAAAGCATTCCATCGCGCAGGCCTCCTACACATGCAGTTTATAAGAAACGGACCAGATGTTCCCGAGCGTCTATTGCAGGCGCACGAGGATGGCCGTGTCGTTTTCTTCTGCGGCGCCGGGATTTCTTATCCCGCTGGGCTGCCGGGCTTCAAGGGCTTGGTGGACAAGCTCTATGCCACGGCGGGAGTGCAGCCGTGCAAGCTTGAGAAATTGGCGATTACAAACAACCAATACGACACCGCCATCAAGCTCTTGGAAGAGCGCATCGTCGGCGGCCGCGCTGGCGTTCGAAAAGAACTAACCAGCATCCTCACCCCCGACCTAATGCTGCCGCGCGCCAAGGAGACGCATAAGGCGCTGCTCACTTTGGGTCGCACCAGGGGTTCGGAGAGCCGTTATCGGATCGTCACTTCCAATTTCGACCGGTTGTTCGAGGAGGTAAGGGACCGCACGGTGGCGACGTTTCAGGCGCCATATCTTCCCGCGCCAAAGAACCGCTGGAGCGGCCTCGTATATCTTCACGGGCTATTGGCCGCCGAACCAAGCGACGACGAACTCAATCGTCTGGTGCTGTCGAGCGGCGACTTTAGCCTCGCGTATTTGCTCGACGGATGGGCTGCTCGCTTTGTCGGCGAGCTGTTTCGCAGCTATACCGTTTGCTTTGTCGGCTACAGCATCAGCGATCCGGTGCTCCGATACATGATGGACGCGCTGGCCGCGGACCGGCTCTTGGGTGAAAAGCCACTCGAACACTTCGCCTTCGGCAGCTATTCGAAAGGGCGAGAAGAACACACGTCTGACGATTGGAAAGCGAAGAACGTCACTCCCATTCTCTACCGGGAGTACCGTCGTCACTTCTATCTGCACCAAACCCTGCGCGAGTGGGCGGAAATCTATCGCGATGGCGTACAGGGCAAGGAACAGATCGTCCTCAAGCATGCCATATCTACGCCAATAGGCAGCACGAAGCAGGATGACTATGTCGGGCGGGTCCTTTGGGCGCTCGGCGATCCGAGCGGCAAGCCCGCCAAGCTTTTCGCTGAACTCGACCAACCGCGGGAGTTTGAGTGGCTAGAGAAACTGATTAAGAGCAACTGGTCTGACGAGGTCTTCCGCCTCACCTTGCCCGCTGGCTCTCCAAGCATCTCGATAATCCGGAACTTCTAATTTGGGTAGCTGAGCGAGGCGAGCCTTTTCAGCCTCATTTCGCCGCTCAGGTGGCTGTCAATCTCAACGACAATCCGCCCATTTCTCCGCTGTTGAAACTGTGGCGGCTGATGCTGCTCGATCGTCTTCATAATCATCGTCTTTATAATCAGAGACGTCCGGATACGTTCTGGTCTTGTTCCTGGCGCAAGTGCTTTCAACAGGAGGGACTTACGGCCCCGTCAAGACTGGCGTTGCGGGATTTACTCAAGCCGTGCGTGCGCGTCAGCAACACACACGAGGAGGCCGCCGCCGCCGCGTCGCCGCGGCTCAAAGATCTGGTCGACTGGGAAATTGTACTCGGCGCCGATCACGTTCAATCATCGCTGCAAGACCTAATCGAAACTCAAGCTTGGCGCGACGGCCTGCCCGCACTGTTGGCCGAGGCCACATGCCTGCTGCGCGATGCGCTCGATCTGATGCGCGAGCTGGATGGCGCGACGGACATGGAAGATCATTCATGCGTGTGGCAGCCGTCGATCGGGGACCATCCGCAAAACGAACGATACCGCGACTGGACATTCTTGATCGAGCTCACGCGCGACTCTTGGCTCGCCACCGCCAAAACGTCGCCAAAGCGGGCGCGGCTGGAGGTCGAGCGCTGGCTGGGCATTCCGTACCCGACGTTCAAACGGTTGGCGTTCTTTGCGGCGGCGCATGGCAAGTTGTTCGCGCCGGACGAAGCGCTTCGATGGCTGCTGATTGATGACTGCCGGTGGCTGTGGTCAAGCGAGACGCAGCGCGAGGCGCTGCGGCTTCTGGTTGCGCTTGCACCGAGGCTATCGATTGACGACGGCGCCGCGCTGCAACAGGCGATTTTGGAAGGACCGCCGCCGCCCGCGTTTTCAGCCAAAGTAGACCGAAAGGATGTCTGGTTTCGATTGGCCAAGTACCGCTCCTCCGGAGCGGCGCTCGCAGCGGATGCCGAGGCGAGCTTTCAAAGCTTGTCGCGCCACAACCCCGAATGGCAGCTAGCCGCAGATGAGAGCGACGAGTTCTCGTGGTGGATGAGCGACGATGATGAATGGCGGACTTTCCTGGCCACGCCTAAGCTTGCGCGCGATCTGGCGAAGTGGCTGGTCGAGCACCCAACGCCGAAGGAAGATTTCCGGCAGGATGATGATTTCCGCGAACGCTGCGAAAGGGACGTTCGTCGAACATTATCGGCCCTAGCGAGTTTAGCTCTTGGCGGCAAGTGGCCGACCGGGCGCTGGCGCGAGGCGCTGCAAGCTTGGTCTGATGAAGAGGCAGCAGCGCGGGCTTGGCGTTGTCTCGGTAACCTTCTAGCAAGCGCGCCAGATAATGTTGTGAAGGAGCTTGCTGACTCGCTAGGCGGGTGGCTCAAGACCGTAGCCGCATCCGACACCGGTAACGACCGCGATGTCTTGTCGCTCATCAACAGAATTCTGGCGCTCTACCGCAACGAGCCCGTGAAAGAACACGATGACCCGGTATCATTGGCGCTCAATCATCCCGTCGGCAAAGTAACCGAGGCCGCCTTGCGGTGGTGGTCTCGGCAAAATTTGGAGGACCACCAGGGCTTGCCTGCCGAAATCAACTCCATCTTTACCGATCTCTGCGACACGAGGGTCGCGAGCTTCAGGCATGGTCGCACCCTACTGGCACAGAGCGTCATAGCCCTGTTTAGAGTGGACCCCGAGTGGACAAAGAAGCACCTTTTGCCGCTTTTCGATTGGGACCGCTCCACGGATGAGGCGCGCGCCGCGTGGTGCGGTTACCTTTGGACCGCGCGTCTCTACTGGCCGTTAATGGAAGCCATCAAGAGCCTTTCCCCCTTTGTTTCCACTGCGCACGCACTCCGAGTGCAGTTTTCTGAGGTTGTGGGCGGCGCAGTGCAGGCTCCATTCGCCCCGGGTCTCCTGCTCGCCCCGCATCATGAAGCGGTCGGCGCCCTGGTTTTCCTTCATCTGGCCGAACACCGGTTCCACGGTCTGGCCGCGCAGGCGGTAGAAGTCCGGCCCCGCTTGGTCAACAGCCTGCGTTCCATTCGCTCACGGGCACTCATGCCCTTGGGCATCCGGCCCCGTGGCGGCGGGGCGTCGCGCATCGCCTTGCGCTGTTTCCAGTCCTTGGTGGTCGCGATCAGGTATTCGCATTCCGCCGTCTCGGTGGCGGCGTTGTCCTCGGACCAGTACCCGGCGTCGAACAGCCCGGCGCCGAGCCCGACCTCCTCGCCGCTCACCGCCTCCATCATGGCCAGGGTCTTGGCGATCATCGGCACCAACTGGTGGACGTCGTTGGCCTGGTTCGTCACGTCGGCGGCGAGGATGATCTGGCCGGCGGTCACCACAGCCTGGGCATTGTAGCCCTGGAGGTAGCCCTTGCGCCCCTTCATGATGCGGCTCGCCGGGTCGGTCACGTTGGCCTTGGCGTCCTCGTCGATCGCCGCCTCGGCCGGCTTCGGCTTGCGGCCGCGCTTGGCCTTGCCGGTCGCCTTCTCCGCCGCCGCGCGGGCTGGATTTTCTCCTGCTGGGCATCCGCCTTCTCCGCGGCGTCGGCACGAAGACGATCCAGGCACGAGCGCAGCCGGGCAAGACGGCCGCAGGGCTCCCGCAGACCGGCGGGCATCTCGTCACCCCGTTGGTCCCCGAACATCGCGTCTTCGGTGGCGTCGGTTTCCTCCGCCTCCGACACCATCGCCGCCACTTCCGCTTCCAGAGACTTGGTCGTCCGGTTCGCCGCCAGAGATGCGTTCGCCTTGACCTTGGTCCCGTCCAGGGCCACCACGCCGAGGCGAACCACTCCCGCCGCGATGCACAGCTTCAGGACCTCCGCAATTCCTATGCACGGCGCGACATTACCGGAGAGCTCGCGAGTTCCGGAGAAAATTACGCGGCGCTGCTTGCCTTCGCCGCCCAGGAATCGAACAATTCATTCTCTCGGCAAGAATTGAAGGATGCAACGCACGCGCTGCCCGAGAAGGGGCGGCAACATGCGATTAGAGCAGTGGTACGTACGTTGGAAGGCGCGGGAGATCGAGGTGAGGAGTTTTTTCTCAATCGTGTCCTTCCCTACTTCAAGTACGTTTGGCCGAAGACGCGGGACGTTTTGACACCGGAGATATCCGAGAGTTGCGCGAGGATTTGCGTTGCGGCGCGCGAGAATTTTCCGGATGCTCTCCGGCAATTAGGAGCGTGGCTTACCCCGCTCGCGAATCCAGGCTTGGTGGTTCATAAGCTTCATGAAGCGAAGCTCTGCGAACGCTTTGCCGAACACTCACTCACCTTCCTCGACGCAGTGATACAAACCGGCGCGCCTTGGCCACCTAAGGAACTAAACGATTGCCTCGAGGCCATTGGGACCGCACAACCAGCTTTGGAACGTGACGATCGCTTTAAACGTCTTCGCGAATCGATACGCAATTAGATGCCGCGTGGCCGTCGGCGCTTGTCAGCCGTCAAGCAACGCCGTCAAGTCGTGGGCCTCGCGCATGGGGCCGGCGTCGGTGTATTCGCGGGGCTGGGCCTTGCGGTTGATCCAGACGACGGCGAAGCCGAAGGCGGCCGCGCCGGCGGCATCCCAGCAATTCGATGACTGGAACGAGACCTCGCCGGCGGCGACGCCGAAACGATCGAGCACGATCTGGTAGACGCGGCGGTCGGGCTTGAAGATGCCCGACCGGTTCGACCGAGAGCACGGCGTCGAGCAGATCGTCGAGGCCGGCGGAACGGGTTGCCGCGGCGAGCATCTCGGGACTGCCATTCGACAGGATCGCCAAGCGGCGCACCCCTGGCCTTGAGCGCCGACAACACCGCAACGACTTCGCGATAGGCATCGAGTTCACGGTAGGCGTCGAGCAGCGGCCGGCGTAGAGACGGATCGATGCCGCCGACCTGGGCGAGGGCGAAGTCGAGCGCGTCCTCGGTCACGCGCCAGAAATCGGCATGGCGGCGCATCAGGCTGCGGACCCAGGAGTACTCGAGCTGCTTCAACCGCCACAGCTCGGATAACGGCTCGGCGCCTGGCCCGATCCGCTCGCGCAGCCGGAAGACCGCCGAGTGAACATCGAACAGCGTTCCGTAGGCGTCGAAAACGTATACCGCATGGTCGGCCATGACGGAGCATACCCCGTGTTCGCTATGGCTTGAAGTCGATCAGACCGCGGCGTTGCGCCCGATTGACGGCGCTGACAACGGCCTGCAACGAAGCGGCGACGATGTTCTTGTCGATGCCGACACCGAACATGGTTGCCCCGTCCGGAGTGCGGCCCTCGACATAGGCGACCGCCGCGGCGTCGGCGCCCTTGCCGATCGCATGCTCGCTGTAGTCGACGACCTCGATATCGATGTCGAACGCCCGCTTCAGGGCATCGACAAACGCATCGATCGGGCCGGTGCCATGACCTTCAATGACCTTTTCGATGGCGCCGGCGCGCACTCGCGAGCGCAGCGCGCGCCCCCTGCCGGCGCGGGTATCCGGCCAGGTCTCGTGCTCGACAAAAGCCAGCGCATCCTGGTTCTGGAGGTATTCCTCGCTGAAGCATTGCCACAACCGATCGGAGGAGACTTCCTTGCCTTCGCGATCGGCGATGGACTGGACCACCTTGCTGAACTCGATCTGCAGGTGGCGGGGCAGGGTCAGGCCGTAGTCCTTTTCGAGAACGAAGGCGATGCCGCCCTTGCCCGACTGGCTGTTGAGGCGGATGACCTCCTCATAGGCCCGGCCGATGTCCTGCGGATCGATCGGCAGATACGGCACCTCCCAGACGCCGGAGTTGCTCTGCCGCATCGCCTTGAAGCCCTTGTTGATGGCATCTTGGTGCGATCCGGAGAAGGCGGTGAAGACAAGCTCGCCGGCGTAGGGATGACGCGGGTGGACCGGCAGCTGATTGCAGTACTCGGCGGTGCGCACCAGGTCCTCGATATCCGCCAGGTCCAGGCCGGGATCGACGCCTTGCGAATACAGATTCAAAGCGAGCGTCACGACATCGACGTTGCCGGTTCTCTCGCCGTTGCCGAACAGCGTGCCCTCGATCCGATCGGCGCCGGCCATGACCGCCAATTCGGCGGCGGCGACGGCGCTGCCGCGATCGTTATGAGGATGCACCGAGACGATCAAGGATTCACGGTCGCGGACATTGCGGCAGAACCATTCGATCTGATCGGCGTAAATGTTTGGTGTCGCCATCTCGACGGTCGCCGGCAGGTTGACGATCAGGCGATGGGCCGGTGTCGGCTGGTAGACATCCATCACCACTTCGCAAATCTCCTTGGCGAAGTCGAGCTCGGTGCCGGTGAAGCTTTCCGGGGAGTACTGATGGACGATTTCGGTTCCGTCGCAGCGGCGCGCGTTGTCGACGATCCGCTGCGCGCCCTTCCTGGCGATGGCGATGATTCCCGGCCGGTCGAGGCCAAAAACCACGCGCCGTTGCAGCTCCGACGTTGAATTGTATAAATGGACGATGGCCCGCCGGCAGCCGGTGATCGCATCGAAGGTCCGATCGATCAGGTCGTCGCGCGCCTGCGTCAGAACCTGGATCGTGACGTCATCGGGAATGGCCTTGGTGTCGATGAGGAATCGCAGAAAGTCGAAGTCCGTTTGCGAGGCCGCGGGAAAGCCGACTTCGATCTCCTTGAAGCCCATGGCGACGAGCTTGTCGAACAGGCGCTTCTTGCGGTCCTGGCCCATCGGCTCGATGAGGGCCTGGTTGCCGTCGCGCAGATCGACGCTGCACCAGATTGGCGCCTTGGAAATGACGGCGTCGGGCCACGTCCGATCGGTGAAGCGGACAGGCTCGACCGCGCGGTACTTACTCGCGGCATTCAAAAACATGGTCGGGTATCCTTGGATCCGGTCGTCTCCGGGCGGCGAAACCGCACGCCCCGTTTTGATCTTGACAAGAAGTGCTCGGGCACGAAAAACAGCCGCCGGAATGCCGTACTAGATCCGACGGCTGGAGGTAAGTCGTGCCCGATGCAACGAGGACGACCCGTGCGGGCGATAAAGGCTGGCAGGAGCGGCGGCGCGAGGCGAGCGCCAACACAATGCTCGCAGCAATGCTCATCGTGATGGCTGATATGGCGACGGCTGCTGCTGCGGTTGCCATCCTGGTTGGCCCTGGTCCTTACCTAGCGAACGTCAATTCGGCGATTCGAACACAGTCTGTCCAACGCGTGACGCGAAACAGCCGAGCTCGCCCATGCCTAACAATTTAGTTGAGCGTTTGTTGCATTTCAACCACTCTATGATGCCGGGCAATGCCGGCGACCCTCATGCCCTCGAAACCGCCGTGCAAGCTCGGCCCTTAAGCCCTCCTTGAGTGCGCCCCTTAATTGTGTCACTTCTGATTTACCTTGCACCTGCGAAGCAACCCCTTTAACCGTCCGCGCCCATGGATACCACGCTTGCACTCCAGGCCATTTTCCTGGGCATCATCGAGGGGCTGACAGAGTTTCTGCCGGTTTCTTCGACCGGCCACCTGATTCTTGTCGGCGACCTGCTTGGTTTCGAGGGGCCAAGCAGTTCGGTTTTCGAGGTGGTCATTCAGCTCGGCGCAATCCTCGCCGTCGTTGTCGGGTTTTTCCCCCGGCTCGCCCGCGTGTTGTTGACACTGCATGAAGACCCGGCCTCCCGGCGGTTTGCCGCCGCGGTGGTCCTGGCGGTCCTGCCCGCCGCGGTCATCGGCCTGTTTGCCCATGACTTCATCAAGGCCGTGTTGTTTTCGCCGTGGGTCGTCAGCGTCGCGCTGATCGTCGGCGGCGTCATCCTGCTGTGGGTCGAACCGCGCGTCGGCAAACCGCGTACCTTCGAGGTCGAGGACTTCTCGTCCGCGCTCGCGGTAAAGATCGGCTTCTTCCAGGTTCTCTCGATGATTCCCGGCGTTTCGCGGGCCGGCGCGACCATCGTCGGCGCGCTCCTGCTTGGCGTCGACCGGCGCGCCGCCGCTGAATTTTCGTTTTTCCTGGCGATCCCGACAATGCTCGGCGCCTCGGCGCTGGACCTGTACAAGAACCGCGCTTTGCTCACCATGGACGACGCCCAGCTCATTGCGATCGGCTTCGTCGCCGCGTTCTTCTCCGCTCTAGTCGTTGTTCGCACCTTCGTCGGCTTCGTCGGTCGTCACGGCTTCGCCGTGTTCGGCTGGTACCGCATCGTGATCGGCACGCTGATGCTGATTCTGCTTGTCGCCCTTCGCTAGCTAGCGGACTCTGGCCTACGTCTGCTGAATAAACCGCACGCCGAGTTTCCCGCCGCGGCGCCAGCGGACTTCGCAGTGGCGCGTTGGTCCATGGGTGATCTTCAACGTGAATGGGCCGCGGTCGTCGAACGCGCCCGCGGGCTGGATACAGGCACCGCTCGCCGACACATTGACGATGGTGCAATCCATGACGCAGCGAGCGTCGCGATAAACGATCTGGCCGGCCTTGAGGAGCTTGTGGCGCTGGCTGTCGCGCTGAGTGTTGCCGTCGCCCTCGGCGACCTTCGCCGGCCGGGTCTCGATCTGGCCCGCGGCGGCCGCGATGAGCTTCACGGTCTCGGCGTAGACCTCGTTGAGGGTCTGGTGCCGCATCCGCACAATCGCGGGCGCGCCGATGCCCATGGCATCGAGCTTCACAAGCACGTCACTCCCATTCATGTCCGGCAGCGCGAACGCGAGAAGGATCATGTCGAAGTCCTCGACCCGCGCGTGCTCAATGCATTCACGACCGCTGCCAACGGTTTTGCACGAGGACCCGGCGGACGTGAAAAGCCGCTCCCCGGCTAGCGCCAAGTCCCGGTTGCCTTCGACTTGCAGGATACGCAACGTCAGCGTCCTCGCCCTGTGTCCGGAGAAAGTCCGATCCAAGGGATTCTGACGCCCATCGCTCAATAAACGATTAATACCGCTCCGCGGGCTCGCTGGCTCGCGGCCTCCGGAGCCGAGCGGTGCTAGTCGTCCACGTCCGCCCGCTCGACGGCGCCCACGAACGAGGCGTTCGGATTGCGCTCCAACTGATCCGCCACTTTCTCGTAAAGATCCGCGAACTCCATCATTCGCCTCCGGTCGGCATTGTCCCCCTGCCCAAGCGTGCGGTAGATGAAGGCCGCCTCGCGCAAAAGTCGCGCCGCAAGATCAGCATTTGTTTTCAAGGTCGCCTCCGTTTGCCCATGACCACTCGCCGCAGCCCTCCGCGCAGAGAGGACAACGGGCGGAGTCCAATGCCGCGTACGTGATCGTCGATACGCGCACAACACTAACGCTCAACCCCCGCTAACGCTCCCACCCCGGCCGTCAGCTGAATCCGTCAGCTGACGACGACTCGACCGGCGCCACCGCCGGCGAGCTCTACGACCGTGTCGGTGACTTCCGGGTCGTGCGGCTCCAGAGTCGTCTTGTTCTCGTCGGCCCAGCCCGCGAGCTTGACCGCGACAACCGGCTGGTTATCGGCTTCCGGCCCGTAGAGCCACTCCCAAACGACGAGCCCGGCTTGGTCGAGGTAGAAGGTGTGCTCGCCGAATGCCGAGACCAGGTCCGCCATGACCGCGTGCGCATTCGGAATAGGATCGGCGCCGACGCCGTGACGGATCGTGCCCACTTGATCGCTGTCCAATTTCATATCGAGCCCTCTCGTGGTTGCCTCTCTCGTGGTTGCCTCAGGGGCAGTTGCGTTGTGACTGGTTGTGAGCTTTCAGACCCACAAAAATGCTACCTTTGTCCATGACCCATCTCCTATGCATGAGGCTCGGTGCCGGTCCATCCGGCGCAACCCTCGATACCTGCATACTCCGAGACGGGTCACCCCGTCCTCAGGCGGACACGTCGTCTAGCCTATGCTGCCGCGGTTACTTTTTGCGGCGCCACGGCGGGACAGCCGGCGGCGGCCGGCTCGCCCGGCAAGGATTGCGGATCGGGTCTCGCGGCCCATGGCGATACCACCATGCCGGACTCGTTCGTGGACTTCGCGACCGTGGTGCACTGGGCGCGGCGACCGCGCATGACGGTTGACATCAACACTCGCGTTTGCATGCGCCGTTCTCCCCATGTCGGGAGCGTCGGCCGCACCCCGCTGACCGCCGCTCATGGCATTACGCCCGATCGTGCGACCTTCGCGGCCGCCACATGTCCGCGCGCAGGATTTAGCATGTCTTGCGCTGCAACAAAACGTTCATCTTTCTTCTCTACGCTGGTCTCTGCCATGAAAGCCGATGCCGCCAAGAGATTGACCGTCGAGGAAACCTACGCCATGGGTTTCCGCCACATTTCCGACATGGCGGCGATGAACCGCCTGGCCGAACTGCTCCGCGACGACCAGGTCGACGGTGAAGCCATTCGCCTGTTCGAAGCGTGGCGCCAGGGCGCGATGGTCGCCCAGGCCTTGCTCGAGCGTTCCCGCACCGCGCTCAATTAATAGTGAGCCTGAGTTAGCCGGAAATGCGCGGCGCGGGCGTCCGCGGCCGCGCGTCTTTGACGGGCAAAGAGTCCGGGTACCCGACAGCCCGCCGGACCCGCCGCGCTTACGCTGGAGCGGGGGCGCGGCCGGGGATGACGCGGCGATAGGATAGTGCTTCGGCGATATGAATGCGGCGGACGGCGTCGGCGCCGTCGAGATCGGCCAGCGTGCGCGCGACCTTGAGAATCCGATGATAGCCGCGCGCCGTCAGCCCCAGCCGCCCGACCGCCTCGTGGAGTAGCCGCCGGCCGGCCTGGTCGGGGCTTGCCACGGCATCGAGCACTTCGCCGTTGGCCACCGCGTTCGTCCGCACCGCGGTGCCGTGGCCGGCCGCGCCATAGCGCCGGCGCTGAACCGCCCGGGCGGCGGCGACGCGCGCCGCGACGTCGGCCGAACGCTCGCCGCGTTGCGGCAGGCCGAGTTCGCCCGCCGATAGGGCGGCGACGTCGACATGCAGATCGATCCGGTCGAACAGCGGCCCCGAGATGCGAGCCTGGTAATCGAGCGCGCACCGCGGCGCGCGGCCGCAGGCCCGCTCCGGATCGTCGAGGTGGCCGCAGCGGCACGGGTTCATCGCGGCGATAAGCTGGACCCGCGCCGGGTAGGTGACGTGGCTGTTGGCCCGCGCGATGGTGGCCCGGCCGCTTTCGAGCGGCTGGCGCAGGGCTTCGAGCGCGATCCGCTGAAACTCCGGCAGTTCGTCGAGAAAGAGAACACCCAGGTGCGCCAGCGAGACCTCACCCGGCCGCGCCCGCAGGCCACCGCCGACCAGCGAGGCGACCGACGCCGAATGATGCGGGTCGCGGAACGGCCGCTGGCGGATCAGCCCGCCGGTCTTGAGCGCGCCGGCGACGCTGTGGATCATGCTGACTTCAAGCGCCTCGGCGGGATCGAGCGGCGGCAGGATGCCCGCAAGGCGCGCCGCCAGCATGGATTTTCCGGCCCCCGGCGGCCCGCTCATGAGCAGATTGTGGCCGCCGGCGGCGGCGATCTCGAGTGCCCTCCTGGCCGTTTCCTGACCCTTGACGTCGGCCAGATCGAGGAACGGCACCGCGGCTTCTTCCAGCCGCGGGGCCGGAGGAACGAGAACCTGAGTGCCCTTCATGTGGTTGACCAGGGCCAGCAGCGAGGGCGGGGCGAGAACATCGATGCCCGCGGCCCACGCCGCCTCGCCGCCCTGGGCCGCCGGGCAGATCAGGGTGAGACCCTTGGCGCTGGCGTGGACGGCGGCCGGCAGCACGCCGGCAACCGCGGCGAGCGCGCCGTCGAGCCCGAGTTCACCCAGCGCGAGGCAGCCGGAGATCGCGTCCTCCGCCATCGCGCCCATGACCGTCAAAAGGCCAAGCGCGATCGGCAGGTCGAAATGGCTGCCTTCCTTGGCCAGATCGGCGGGCGCAAGGTTGACGGTGATCCGCTTCGGCGGCAGGGCCAGGCCCATGGCGAACAGCGCCGCGCGGACGCGTTCGCGGCTTTCCGCCACCGCCTTGTCGGGCAGGCCGACGATGGCGAACGACGGCAGCCCGTGTGCCATCTGCACCTGGACATCGATATCGAGAACATCGATGCCGGCATACGCCACGGTCGCCACGCGCGCGGTCATCCCGCCTCCCGTCCAAAATTACGGGACCATCCTACCCGACGGCGGCGTCAAATACAACTAAGACGATCAGAATTCCGAAGACCGCAACCGTACGGCGGCCCTTTATCGGCCCGCGTGGTAGCGCGATTCGAAGGCGTCCCACAGGTCGGCCTCGATGACGGTCGCATCGAAGGCGTTGATCTCCTGGACGCCGGTGGGCGAGGTCACATTGATCTCGGTGAGGTAGTCGCCGATGACGTCAATGCCGGTAAAGATCAGCCCGCGCGCCCTCAGCTCCGGGCCTATGGCCTCGCAGATCTCGCGGTCGCGGCGCGTCAGCGTGGTCTTTTCGCCGCGTGCGCCGGCATGGAGATTGGCCCGCGCCTCGCCCGCCTGCGGCACCCGGGTCACCCCGCCCGCGGCCTTGCCGTCGACGAGGATGATGCGTTTGTCGCCCTGGCGGATCTCGGGCAGGTAGCGCTGGACGACCACCGGCTCGCGGTAGAGCTGGGTGAAGATTTCGAGCAGCGCGTTGAGATTGTCGTCCTCGGGACCGACGTGGAAGACGCCGGCGCCGCCGCTCCCGAACAACGGTTTGATGATGATGTCCTTGTGCTCGGCGCGGAATGACTTGATTTGGGCGCGGTCGCTGCTGATCAGGGTCGGCGGCATGAGCTCGGGGAAATTGGCGACGAACAGCTTTTCCGGCGCGTTGCGCACCGAGACCGGGTCGTTAACGACATATGTTTTCGGGTGGATGTGCTCGAGGAGGTGGGTCGCGGTAATGTAGGCCATGTCGAATGGCGGGTCCTGGCGCATCAGCACCATATCGAAGCCCCCGAGGTCGGCCATCTCGGCGCTTCCCAAGGTGTAATGCGCGCCACGCTCGCGGCGAACCTCGAGCGGGCGGATCAGCGCGACCACCTTGCCTGCGGCGAACGAGAGGTCCTGCGGCAGGTAATGGTAAAGCCGGTGGCCGCGGCGCTGCGCCTCGAGGGCGAGGACGAACGTCGAGTCGGTATCGATGTTGATGGACTCGATCGGATCCATCTGGATCGCCACCGTCAGGCTCATTGCCGCTTCCTCCGATTTGCCTCAACCGCGCGGGCGCCGGCCCGCCGCGCCATTAACGCCACACCGCCCCCAAAATCAATGCCGCGACCATCGCGGAACGCCGGCCCGCATGCCGGTAACGGGCTCGTCGTCGACACGCCAAGCATTGGCAAGATGACGCGGCGGCCGCCAGCGTTCCACCGACATCACATCGAAGCGCGCGTCGAGCCGGGCGAGCGCCGGGTTGCGCTGAAGGAAAGCCTCGGCCGCGCGGACGATCCGCCGGCGCTGGCGCGGCCGCAGCGCCTCCAGCGCCGCGCCCTGGTCGCGGGCCTTGACCTCGACGAACGCGATCACCCGGCCGCGCCGGGCGACGATATCGATTTCGCCCGCGGGCACACGGAACTGCCGCGCGACGATCGTATATCCGCGAACGCGCAGCCACCACGCGCACAGCGTTTCCGCCGTCTGGCCGTAGCGCCAGGCGCGGTATTTAGACGATGGCTTGTTCATGGATCTTTCGTGCCCCGATTGTCGCCGCGCCGTTGCAGCGCCCGGTCATAGACGTCCCACCGGGACCGGCCGCTTTGCGCGGCAACACGCGCGACCGCGGAACGGATGCTCTCGCCTCCGTCCAAGGCGGCGTCAAGACACGCGTCCAGCTCGCCGTCGGACATCGCCGCTTTTTTCGCCGGCGGGGCAATGACGACCGTCACTTCGCCCTTGGGCGGCCCCGTCTCTCGATAGAACTCGGCCAAGGACGGCAGCGGGCCGCGCCGGGTTTCCTCGAACAGCTTCGTCAGCTCGCGGCAGACGGCGGCCTCCCGCGGCCCGAAGGCTTCCACCATGTCGGCTAACGCATCGGCCAAGCGGCGCGGCGATTCCATGATCACCAGGCTCGCCTCGATGCCGGCGAGCCCGGCGAAAAAGCGGGTTCGCGCGGCATGGCGCGGCGGCGCGAACCCGGCAAACAGGAAACGATCGCTCGGCAGCCCCGACACCGACAGCGCCGCCAGCACCGAGGACGGACCGGGAATGGGCACAACGTCGAGCCCATCGTCGATGCACGCGCGCACCAGCCGATATCCGGGATCGGATACCAGCGGCGTTCCGGCGTCGCTGACCAAGGCAACGGCATCGCCCCGGCGCACGCGCTCGATCAGCGCGGGCCCGGCGCTTCGGGCGTTATGGTCGTGATAGGCGGTAAGCGGCGTCGTGATGGCGTGGATCGCGAGCAGCTTCGCCGTCGTCCGGGTATCCTCGCAGGCGATCACCGCCGCGCCGCGAAGCACATTGAGAGCCCGTAGCGTGATGTCCGCGGCATTGCCGATCGGCGTCGCGACGAGGTAAAGCCCGGCTGGCGGGCGCGCCTCCGAATTGCTTTTCTCTAGGCTTTGTTCTGGCCGTTTACTCGCGCCGGCCCTATCGGTAGGCTGCGTATGTTGATGAGTTTTTTTGCTGCTTGAGGGATCGCTCGCGCGCCATGGCTTCCGCGTATCGCTGTTTCCGCTCGTTCTTTTTCGCGCCATGGCTGGTCCTCGCCCTCCTCGTGGCCGGCTGCAATCATTTGGAATTCGGCGAGGGGAAGCAACCACGCTCGGTGGGCAATTCGACAATCGGCTCGGGAATGGGGCAGGGCGACTCGGGGCTGATCTATCCGGTTCCGGTGGGCGCCCGCCTCGGCGGGCCGCCGCCGCCGTCGCCCGACGCGGTCCGGGTGGGTATCCTCCTGCCGTTGAGCGGCCCGCAAGCGAACCTCGCCAAGGCGATGTTAAACGCCGCCGAACTTGCGGTCTTCGATCTCGGCGACCGCCAATTCGAGCTGCTGCCCTATGACACCGCCGGCACGCCGGAGGGAGCCGCCGCCGCCGCGCAGACCGCGCTCGCCGACGGCGTTACCCTCTTTCTCGGCCCGCTGCTCGCGGCCTCGGTGCGCGCGGTTACGCCAATAGCCGGCGGCGCGCGCGTGCCCGTAATCGCTTTTTCGAGCGATCGGACGGTCGCCGGGCCTGATGTTTACGTGCTCGGGTTCACGCCCGAAGCCGAAGTCCGGCGCGTGCTCGGCTATGCCGCCAACAATGGCTTAAGGCGCGTCGCCGTTCTCGGTCCCCAGGACGCCTACGGCAACGCCGTCGTCGGCGCGGCGAAGGAAGCCGCCCCGGCGCTCGGCGTCTCGCTTGCCCGGATCCAGTTCTATGATCCGGGAGCGCGCGACTTTGGCCCGGCGGTCGAGGGCGTGACACGGGGAGGTGGCGGCTCGCTCCTGTCCCAGGGCGGAATCGTCGGCCGCGCCCAGGCGGGCGGTCCGCCGTTCGACGCCTTGTTGGTCGCCGACGGCGGCGATCGCCTTCGCGCGATCGGCGCGCAATTGCCGGTGCACGGTCTTCAGCCGCCGAACGTGCGGATCCTCGGCACAGGTGCCTGGGACGACCCGAACGTCGGCAGCGAGCCGGCGCTGGTCGGGGGCTGGTTCGCCGCGCCGGCGCCGAGCTATCGCGAAGCGTTCGAGACCCAGTACAGCCAAGCCTTCGGCGAGCGGCCTCCGCGCCTGGCGACGCTTGCCTATGACGCCGCCGCGCTCGCCGCCGTGCTCGGACGCAGCCCCGACATCGACCGGTTCAACGACCAGGCGATTTCCGATCCCAAGGGCTTCCTCGGCCGCGACGGCATTTTTCGCTTTGGCAGCGACGGAGTAGCCGAACGCGGTCTCGCCGTTCTCGAGGTCGACCGGCGCGGCAGCCACGTGATCAGCGAACCGCCGTCGGCCTTCGGCGGTTCGTGATCGCGTTTTGGCGGGCGCGGCGGCCCAGCAGCCTGTCGGACTTATCGGGACGGCTCGGTGAAAGCCGATGGTCCGTTCTTGCCCTCGGGCGTCGCGCCGATAACGAGCGCGCATTCAGCCGTCGGCTCCATGCGCGCCTGGCGGTAGTGCCCTGCGGCGCGCCTACCGTGCTCGACATGAGAATGAAGGGGAATAAGGTCGTCTCGGCCGGCGAAAACGGGTACGCTATCAATCAAATGGCCCTTACCGCGAGTCGATACGGTTGGCGTACACTCGATGGCCACATGGAGTTACAGCGATGAACTGGGATCAGATCAGCGGCAACTGGAAGCAATTCAAGGGCACCATGCGAACGCAGTGGGGCAAGCTCACCGACGACGACCTTGAGCAGGCTAAGGGCCATCGCGATAACCTCGTCGGCAAGGTTCAGGAACGCTACGGCATCGGCAAGGAAGAGGCCGAGAAGCAGATCTCCGAGTGGGAGCGCAAGATCTAGTAGCGGTGTGCGCCCTTCCTGACGCGGATGGCCGCGGCGGTGCGCTGACTAAACGCGGCCGCGGCTGTTGGCATTTCCCGCCGCGTGATCGTAGGAGACCTCGCAAATGGCGAACCCGTGGACGAAGAAGAACCCCTTCATGAGCATGTGGTTGAGCGGCGCCAACGCGGCGACCAGCCGTGCACGGGGCTACGCGGCGGCGGAAGCGAAGAGGCAACAGACTGCGATAACAAAGCAAGCGACCCGCCTCTGGACAAGTGCCTGGCTAGATGCCGTTACGCCGAAGCGGTCGAAGAAGAGGGCACGTTAGAAAGACCACACATAGTGAACCACGGTGTGGGAGGATGGTTGGCGAGTAAACCTAAACAGAATGGGCAGACGGTCATTATTAAGCAGGCGGAGCTTCTGTCGCAACGCGAGTCCACGATGTTGATTTCGTGCCTATGAGGATTTGGCGCGAATCCTTGCCGCGGTCCTAAACGGCATTTTCGCAGGATCGCGACGCGAGCAGCCCGTAGAATCGAATGCTATGGTAGAAAGTCACGCGATAAGCAACTAGCCGGCGACACCGCTTGTCGGGAACCAGACAGAGAAGGAAATAGGGAAATGGCCATCGGCAAGGCGGAAGCGGAAGGCGCCAATCCGTTGCGCGAGGAAATTGAGCGCCTGCGCCACGAGGTCGATTTGCTCGTCGATAGGTTCAAGGAGGGCGCGGGCGGGCTTGGCGACGAAGCGTATGAACGGCTGCGCGACAACACCAGCAAAGTGCGCAAGCGTACCGAGGATACTGTACAAGTAGTCGGGCACAAGATCGAGGAGCGCCCGTTCACCAGCCTGATCATCACCTTCGTCGTTGGCCTAGTGCTCGGCGTGCTGTCCGGCCGCCGCTGGTAACCAGCGGCGTCGGAAGTTTGCATCGGCTTGATGCGATGGGGCGCTATGTTGTCAGAGAGGTGGCCTGGGGAATCCGGGCAGGAGGATAAGTGGGTTTTCTGCCTGAGGGCGGCGAGGATCGCCGCGGATCAGGAGAGAGCATGACCAGACGGGCACGCCGTTCTCGAGGTCGATCGCCGCGCCAGCCACGTGATCGCGTTTTGGTGGGCGCGGCGGCCCAGCAGCCTGTCGGACTTATCGGGACCGTAGTCCCTTCTTGCCCTCGGGCGTCGCGCCGATAACGAGCACGCATTCAGCCGTCGGCTCCATGCGCGCTTGGCGATAGTGCCCTGCATGACCGTCGCAGACGCTTGCCGCGACAAGATCCGCTCCATTCGCCTCCACCCCGGCACGGCCAAACTGCTTGCCGAGTACGTCGAGGCCCTCGGCGACGGCGGTGTGCCCGGCTCTCCCCTGTTCAAGCCGGTGCGCAACAACCGCGCCGGCGGCATCGACAAGGCGATGACGGCGTCTACAAGGCCGTGGCTTTCTATATGCGCCAGATCGGGCTCGGCGATATCGAGGGCATGGGCGCGCATGCGCTCCGCGCCACCGCCGGCACCAATGCGCTTGCCAACAACGCCGACATCGCCAAGGTCCAGGAGTGGTTCGGCCACGCCAATATCGCCACGACCAGGCTCTACGATCGGCGAAAGTCGCGGCCGGAGGACAGCCCGACGTTTAGGGTGCACTATTGAGCGTGAGGTGCGCGGGGAGCAATCGTCATCGCGTCACTCGCGCTCGGCATCTTACGCTGCGGACCAATGAAGCATAACTCGTTAGCTGAGGCATGTTCAAATCTGAGCCCAAACGCCATAAGACCCACAGGTCGGCGGGTAAAGGACTTTCCGCTCGACCCCGAGATGTCTGGTGAGATGGGCAAGCCAAGTGATCTCCACTGGCATCAAGAAATATTTACTTCGACTTATGCCACTTCAACGTAACCTTAATTCCGCCCTTGACATCTGCCCCCAGGATCTTGACCGCTCCACCGCTACCCACAGCGAAGTTGATCTCCAACTCGGCTTCGTCTTGCCCTAAATCTGCCAAGCTTGAAGCAAACACGCTTAAGGCTTGCCGAATATCATCCGCAAAATCCGTTAGCTTTCTCTTGACCCCATCAACAGTAGCTAGTTCCCGAAAGCCAACATCGCCTTCCGCGACAGCAAACACGCTGCCACCATCTGACGGGAGTTCTAGCTCTACATTCTGCTCCATATCAGCCCTCCACCTGACCCGAACGGCCAACTGCGACGCGGGCACGCGTGGCAGTACGTAGCACTGCGCGTCAACAGTACGAAAGTCAATGACAGCTGCTAGTAGATGGAATTAGACATTGGTTTTCGGGTTCCGCGCGGGAGGCCCTCGGTGTTTCAGACAGATTCCGGCCGGACTCTCCTGAATGATTTTCACCACTAGGCAGTCGCCGCATGCGCCGAACCTGAAGGCCGCAACAGCTCGTATCCTCGTCGATGAGAGTGATCGTACAGCTGGAACCGGCTTACTGTTGCTCGGCGGTTTTGTTGTGACCTGCGCTCATGTTGTACGGAGGGCTGTCGGCTTGCTAGTCGATGAGTTGCCTAGCGGCGGGAGCATCCACTTGCAGTTTCCTCACGCGGGTGCCGGCCGAGATAAGCCGCTAATTGCCCGTGTGGCGGATCGGGGTTGGAGACCCGATGTTGATGTAGCGGTTCTCAAGATTGAAAGTGAGGCACCTTATCAAGCGGGATGGAATATCTCTAAAACTCCGACGAACGAAGAGCAGCTCGATGTAGACTGCTTTGGCTTTGGGGTATCCTTTGGTTCTAGCGGTAATACGGCAGAAGCGCGCATCCCGAGCAATGCGATTATTTTTCCCGAGGCTTCGCTATTTCGTCGCAATGTTGATAGCGGCCTTGAGGTAGAAAAAGGTTGCAGCGGCGCGCCTGTGTACGATCCTCGCAGTATGCGGGTCCTCGGCCTATTACGCGGGTACCAGACGGAACAAAAAAAGCAGGTCGGGCGCCTTATTCTCGGAGAAGTTGTTTACGAAGTCTTTCTATCCGCGTGGGACGCTGGCGTCGACGACGATCCTTCCACAAAGCTCGCTGCCCTGTTCGCCGCCGCGCGGGAAGCGGTGGCCAACCTTAAGTGTAACATGCCGCGATTACCACAAGCTTTGAACATTCATATCGACGGGCTTGAGGAAACGATCAGCCGGCCAGAGACTTGCGCGGAGGCCTCTGAAGAGTTGACCGGTATACATGAGCGGTGGGAAGAAGCAAAATGGGCGGGTTTAGTCGATGATATGCCTAGATTTGTTTTTGGGCCAATTATTCCTATGCTTGAAAGGCTTGTTGGAACACTGAGGCGGACGTCAGTTGACAGCACTCATCTTGTCTCTAATGACTGGGACGTAAACGAAAAATTATCGCATGCCAAAGAAATTCCAGGACTTCTAGATAAAATTAAAGGACGTCTTACACTTCTTGCTAAGCCAGGGCCGCCGCTTTCTGAAGGTGATAGACATGAAGCCTGTGCGGCGCTTAGGAGATTGCGACGCATAATTTCCGGCCACCCGCTTTCACTCTTGGAAATGGATGAGGTTCGGACGGAGTTAGAGCGCTTGGACCGCGACGTTTTCGCAACGCTGATCCGGGAATGCCAGTTGCTGCTTGGGCTTCATGCCGCACACTTGCCTGACTTCGCCGTGTTCCGAGATCGTTTGCAAAATGGTGCAGGCCCCGAACTAGTCATTTTTCCTGCTGGCTCGCAGATCAATCAGCGTTTCTGTCTGGGGCGTTACCCCACGGACGGAGACGATCTTGATGAGTTCAGGGTGTGCAAAGGCACTCAACGAACTCGGACTCCTTCAACCCGATACGCTGAGTAATATTCAACAGGGGGCAATTGCAATCAGCCCAGTCGGCGCGCAGGCTTATGCCGATTGGTTGGCTGATCAGACGGGTCTCTGCTACCGCTTGCCATCGCCTGCAGAGAGGAATTACGCAGAAGCCCTAGGAAAGATTAACCGGAAACCAACAGGACGAGGTGGTGGAAGCACAGTTTCGCGAAGAGGCTCCCGCGGACGGAGCATCCCGTCCTTCCGGGACGAGTGGGTTGGAGGAGACGAGGCCTATTCCTTTGGTATCTGGGGACATAGGAATGCTTCGGAAGTTGCGGCTCTTGGTCTCAGCGTAATGCAAGGCGTTCGCACGGGAGAGGTTGGAATTGCCAGCGACCAAAGTCAGAATTATACCTGCGGACCGTCCACGGGCCTCGAAATCGACAAGTTTAACATCCAAAGAGCCACCGGCTTAGTCAGAGAGAAACTCTGCGAAAGTATGATAGGATCCTTGCCCGGATCGATAGCGCTGGGCCACCTTTCTTATGGTACGAATAAAAATTCTAAAGAGAGCAATATTCAACCTTTGTTCGCTGAATTCAAGTTCGGTGGAATGGCCATAGCGTTCAGCGGCATTATTATTAATGATTCGCAACTGCGCAGTAAGCTAGTCAAGAAGGGCTGCAGCTTTCATTCGACTAACGTTGCAGAAATAGTCATGAAGCTGTTTGAAAAGAGCCACTATGTTACCGTGGGGGACCGGCTGATTGACGCACTGCGTTCGATTAATGGCATGTTCTCGCTGATGGCAATTACGCGTAACAAGCTGATCGGCATTCGCGGTGTCACAGGTGGTCCCCGAGTTTACCTTGGACGCCTCGGCGATGCCTACATCTTCACTTCTAGAACTAGCGCCCTGGAAGCAATTAATGGTGAGGTTACGCGGGAGGTAGAACCGGGAGAAATCGTCATCGTCGACGAGCATAAAATGCGTCTTTTCAAGCCATTCGGTAATGATCCGTACCGCAAGGATCTTCCTGACCGACCTTTTCGGGTTGCCCGCGTCGTCATATGAAGCAAATTTTTTGGGATCAGCGCGCGGCTTGGCCCGCTGTATATGGTGGACTCGCATGGCTAGACGGGTGGTGTCGGTCCTCGAGACGGTCGGGCGCGGGCTTACCTTATCCGCGGGCTGTCAGGGAGAGCTTGCGAGTGTCCTCCATCGTCACGATGCGAGTGTTCGGGGATCGATCCGCTGCGCGATGGGTCGGCAAGTCGGTTCAGACGGGGTGGTCGAGCGCGCTCTCGCCGTTCTCGAGGTCGATCGCCGCGCCAGCCACGTGATCGCGTTTTGGTGGGCGCGGCGGCCCAGCAGCCTGTCGGACTTATCGGCACGGCTCGGTAAAAGCCGATGAGTCCCTTCTTGCCCTCGGGCGTCGCGCCGATAACGAGCGCGCATTCAGCCGTCGGCTTCATGCGCGCTTGGCGGTAGTGCCCTGCATGACCGTCGCAGACGCCTGCCGCGACAAGATCCGCTCCATTCCCCTCCACCCCGGCACGGCCAAACTGCTTGCCGAGTACGTCGAGGCCCTCGGCGACGGCGGTGTGCCCGGCTCTCCCCTGTTCAAGCCGGTGCGCAACAACCGCGCCGGCGGCATCGACAAGGCGATGACGGCGTCTACAAGGCCGTGGCTTTCTATATGCGCCAGATCGGGCTCGGCGATATCGAGGGCATGGGCGCGCATGCGCTCAGAGCCACCGCCGGCACCAATGCGCTTGCCAACAACGCCGCCATCGCCAAGGTCCAGGAGTGGTTCGGCCACGCCAACATCGCCACGACCCGGCTCTACGTTCGCCGCAAGTCGCGGCCCGAGGACAGCCCGACGTTCAAGGTTAATTATTGAGGGGTCTATACTATTAACCCAGCCCAATGCTGTCCGGTCAATAAGCTAATAAATTCAATTGGTTAATTATTTGCGGAGTATCGCATTGGGGATCGCTCGTAACAGGGGCAAAACGTCTAGCCGACTGATCTGGATAAGGTCTCAGGAATCCCCTCATTATGATTTTCCATACGGGTCAATGGGTTGCTGCGGGTGGCCTTGGCGGCGGTGGGGTTATGAGTAGGTTATGGATGATGAGAGGAAGCTTTCGAAGGTTGGGTTGGGGAAGTGAACAGGGTGGCGCGTCCTGAGTTTCGTTTGGCCGATGTTCGGCGGTTTCTTGACGGGGTTTTCGCGGGGCATGTCCATGCCAAGCGGATCGCGTCGCTGGCCAACGGTACGCTGGGGGTAATGACCGGGGCGTCGCTGGCGGTTTCGATGATCGGCCATGCGTTGGCGCAGGCGCGGGGATTGCTGACCAAGCATGCGGTCAAACAGGTCGACAGGCTGCTGAGCAACGCCGGCGTCTCTGCCTGGGAGATGTTCACGCAATGGGTTCCTGAGGCGGTTGCCAGCCGCAAGGAGATCGTCGTCGCCATGGACTGGACCGATTTCGACGCCGACGGGCAGGCGACGCTGGCGCTCAACCTGGTGACCGGGCACGGCCGGGCGACGCCGCTTCTGTGGCTGACGATGCTGAAGGAGGAACTGGCGGGCCGCCGCAACGACATCGAGGACGCGTGTCTGGCCCGGCTTGCCCAAGTCTTGCCGGCGGGGATGAAGACGACGATCCTCGCCGACCGCGGCTTTGGCGACCGCAAGCTGTTCGATTATTTGACGAAATTGGGCTTCGCGTATGTCATCCGCTTTCGCGGCGATATCCGCGTCGAAGCCGCGGACGGAGAAAGCCGTGCGGCGGCCGAGTGGGTCGGCAAGGGCGGCCGGGCGCGCCATCTGCGCGGGGCATCGATCACCGCCGCCGCGCAACCGGTTGGCGCCGTCGTCTGTATCCACGCCAAGGCCATGAAGGAGCCCTGGTGTCTGGCAACGAGCAAGGCGGAGGCAACGGCGCGCGAAATCGTCAACCTCTACGCCAGACGCTGGACCATCGAGCCCAGTTTCCGCGACACCAAGGATCTACGCTTCGGCATGGGGCTCGGCGCCGTGCGCATCGGCGATCCTGAGCGCCGCGACCGGTTGCTCCTGCTCAACGCCTTCGCCGTGCTGTTCCTCACCCTGCTCGGCGAGGCCGGCGAAGCGCTCGGCATGGACCGCCACCTCAAGGTCAACACCGCCAAGCGTAGAACCCATTCCCTGTTCCGCCAGGGCTGCATGCTCTACGACCTCATCCCGGCCATGCCCGAACCCCGCCTCCGGCCACTGATCGAAAAGTTCCTGGAAATGCTCCAAAACAGGCCCCTCACCACACCAATGGCGAACATAACTTAAATGAGGGGATGGATGAGCTACCCCCCTGCTTTCACGCATCGGCATAGTGGCGGTGGTGGGTTGATTATTTGTTATGCGGAACCAATGGCCGTGTCGAGATCTGGTTTCTCGCTTAAGCGTTGATTTTCATAGAATAATAAGAACGCCTCCAGGCGCGTGCCTGGAACAGAATTACTGATAGCGTCTCAGCATGCTCGGTGTGAGGGTTCTTCTGCCCTGCCTGCAGCTATCTCTAGATGTTGGTTGGCGCGTTGGGATCAGGAACATCAGCTTTCGGCGGTTCCTGCTCTTGCTGGCCCGGAAAATGAAAAACTCCGATCGGAAATATCCGCCGTCCAAGATAGATATCTGAGAATAGCCGTCGTACGTTTGTATTTTCTAGATCAATGTCATTCCATCCTTGCGGTGTATACCCTCCTTTTAACATCTCTAGTTGCTCCATTTTGTTAAATCCGACAACCTTGCTTATGGCGTGCAAAAGCCGTGTGAGAATTTCCTGCCGTTCTTGTAAAAGACGTAGGCAGTAACGGTTATTCCGTTCATTTTGTTCATGTTGAGACATATCTGTGCCGGTTTGCTCATCTCGTCGCCGCGAATGTTCCGCGCCAAGGTGCTGAAATAAAGCCTTCCAATTCTCGATTACCTTGGGATGGTCCTGAAATCAATCTCCACCAAATTCAGAGCTCCGACGTGATCCGGCCACATGGGGGTTCGGCGGGTACGCATCAGAGTGCGGAATATGTCGAGTTGCCTCCCCCGCTTAGCACGCCTTGCCTCTAACCAGACGGCCAGCGACGCTCCGAAAATGGGGCCAAGCACAATAGCGGCGATGGTTAGCCAGTCGTTGACGTTCATTTCCGGGGCACGCCTTGTTCCATGGTTTCGCGGTCGTTCATTGCTTCTTTTCCTACACCACCGGACGATCGGCCCGGGCCAGAATGGAGAGTTTCGATGAGCGAGAAGAATTATCACGAGATCGTGGCCCACCTGAGCGCGACGATGCGCGGGATGCACAAGGACATCCCGGGGCCCATGCGCGGTTTCGCCAACCTCGCCGACAGCGCCAAGGCCGACGGCGCGCTGGACGCTAAAACCAAGGAGCTGATCGCCTGCGCCATTTCGATCGCGCTGCGCTGCGACGGCTGCATCGGCTTCCACACCCGCGGCGCCGTCAAGGCGGGCGCGGGCCGGCCCGAGTTCATGGACATGATCGGCGTCGCGGTGATGATGGGCGGCGGCCCATCGACGGTCTACGGCGCCTACGCCGTCGACGCCTTCGACGAGTTCAGCGCGACCTGAAGGACTTCCACCTTCAGGTCGGCCAACTCGCCACCACAGCGAGCCGAGGCAGAATCCGACGTGGAAGGCCCGCTCGCCGACGACCGCTCTGAACGCGCGCAAGATCACTCGCGTAGTCGGCAATGGTTCGCGTCTCCTTTAAATCCTAGCTGAAGGCCGCGACCACCGTTTCGATTGGGAGGAATAGGGTGCGGCTGTCCTCTGGATACTCAATGAACTCCGCGCAGCGCAGATAGAAGCGCTTGGCCGCATCGTCCTTGGCGTGGACCAGAACCGCCCCGATGCCGATGCTTTGCGAAGCCAGTGCGATGCGGCGCAGCGCGTCCGAAAGCAGGTCCGCCCCGATGCCCTTGCCGGCTTGATCGCGGCTGACCGCCAGCCGCCCAATCACCGAAACAGGGATCGTGTCGGGCGCGTTGCGCCGCACCTTGCCCGGCGCGGCGGCGCGTTCCACCGCCCCGGCCGAAATGCAGAAATAGCCCACGACCCGGTTGCCCGCACACACGACATAGGTGCGAGAAAACCGGCTTTCATTCTTCAAGGCCCGATGGCGCAGCCAATCGTTCAGCACGGGCACGCCGCAGTCGAAATCCGAAAGGTCATGCTCGGCCGTCAGGGGAACGGGAGCCGACAGCCGCGATTGGGAAGGGTCCGACGCGTCGTCTATCCCTGCCATGCCGGGGTCCGGCGCAGCAGCGACTTGAGCTTCGGTCCCGGTGCGGGCGGATTGTCGAGCGCCTGCATGAAGGCGTCGTACCGCTCGGGATCGAGCAGGAACAGGCGCTGGTCGAGCAGCACATCAACCGCTTGCCTCCGGGCGCTCTCGACCATGAACTCCGTGCGCGTCTTGCCCAGGACCGCCGCGGCGTCGTCGATGAGCTGGCGGGTGCCGGTCTCGATCCGCAGATTGATGCTGCCCTTCGCAGCAGTCGCAGAGCCGCGCGCCGCGACGGCGATCGTTTCGGGGCGTGGAGATCCGGGAGGGATGGTGCGAGCTTTTGCCATGGCCGGAAATATGGTCCCACGTATCTACAGTGTCAATACGATGTGAAGTAATGAAGGATGGGCGTTGCCCGTCGGGCCGCGCTTTCGGCCGCGCCGGAACCACGCCTCCAGCGCGTTTCCGCCATACGGCTTCAATCGCTAACGCAAGGGCAGGAACTCGCAACCACAGCGAGCCAACCAGCGCCGTCATGGCGCTACGCGCCATGACGGCGCACATAACGAAAAGCCCCCGGTGGTTTACCGGGGGCTTTGGTCGGTGGTTGACGGTGATCGGGCGGCGCTAGTTGTTCCGCACGCCGAACAGCTGGAGGATCCAGATGAACATGGTGACGAAGCTGCCGTAGAGCAGGAAGGCGCCGAAGATCGCCTTCTTGTGCGCCACGTCGCCCACGTCGCTTTCGTAGTACCAGCCCTTGATCTGCTGCGTCTCGTAGGCGGTCAGTCCGGCGAACACGACCGGAACAATGATCGACATCAGCAGATGCAGACCGCTCGACTGGACGAAGATGTTGACGACCAGGGCGACCAGGATGCCGATGCTGGCCATCACCAGGAACCGGCCCATCGCCGTCAGGTCTCTTTTCGTCGTGTAGCCGTAAAGGCTCGTCCCGGCGAAGGCGGCCGCGGTAATGAAGAACGCGCGCGCGATGCTGCTCTGGGTGTAGAGGTAGAAGTAGGGCGCGATCAGCGCACCCCACATCGCCGCGTATCCCCAGAAGCACGCCTGGGCCGCGCCGACGCTCTTGGTCGTCATGATGCGCGGCGCGAAGAACCCCAAACCCAGGATGCCCGCGAACAACACCCAGACGAACGGCCCGCCGACAATCGCCTGCATTACCGCCGGATTGGCGGCCACAAGCATCGAGATGACGCCGGTGAAGGCCACACCGAGCGCCATGTAATTGTAGACCCGGAGCATGTATTGACGCAGACCGACATCGATCTGTGCCGCGTCAGCCTGCGTCCCGGTCATCGTACCGGCGCCAACTCCGAACCTTCTCTCAGGTCCTAATGCCATCTCTCGCCTCTCATCTTCAGGTTGGATAACCTGCGGAATATATGGCCGCCGGCAAGGCCGCTTCAAGACCTCACCGGTCCGGTATTCCCCAAGCCGTTCATAACGCTTACCCGGATCGGTTTGCATTGGGCGGCCAACGGGCTAGATTGCGATCGATCGCGTGGATCAGGGCGATCGAGTCTCAACGCCGAGCCGAGGCGATGGGATGCGCTCCCGACCAATTGGTATGCCGAGAGGGTCATCGTGGTTCGGCTGTTCGTCGGTATTCCTTTTTCCGAAGAGGTAACGGCCCGGCTCCAGCGGGCGTGCTCCGGACTGCCGGGCGCGCGCTGGGTCGACCCGGCCAGCCTGCATCTGACCTTGCGCTTCATCGGCGAGGTCGATGGCGCGATCGCCGAGGATATCCACGAGGCGCTTTGCCGGGTCGCGGTGCCGCGTTTCGACCTGCGCATCGCCGGCGTCGGCTGCTTCGAGAGCCGGAAAAAGGTGCGCACGCTGTGGGCGGGGGTGCAGCGCCAGGAGCTTCTCGTGCGGCTTCGCGACAAGGTCGACGTCGCGATCAACCGGGCCGGGGCGCCGGCCGAGCGGCGTAAGTTCAAGCCGCACATCACCCTGGCGAACTTCAAGAACGGGGTTTCCGACCGGATCGGCCACTACCTGGAGCGCAACAACGGCCTTACAATTGATCCGGTGCCGGTCAACCACTTCACTCTGTTTCGCAGCCACCTTGGCGGCGAGGCCGCCTACTACGAGCACCTCGCGAATTACGCCCTGCCTGCCGAAGACGCAGAGGGGCGCCGCCTTTCCCCCCATTGAAACACGGCGACGCCCCCGGCGTCTGCTTCCGGATCCCGAGAACCGGCGCGACGCAAACCAGTAATCTTCGCGCCCACTCGAAGCCGTGTGGTGCCGCAGAGCAACGGAACGAATGGCTCCGGCCTCTCAGGAATTCTCCCTTCCGGAACAACTTCATGATCATACCACAAAGTGGGCCCGAATCCATCACAAGGCGAACTTAAATAGGCTCCAGCGGTGCCTCAGCGTATACTTATTCTTTGCAGGTGAACCTGGACTTGGGTAACAGACTTACCGAGCGCTTGGGTCATGTTTCGACCGGAACCTACATGGAAGTCAGCGAAAATACCCCGCTTGGGGATCACGATCCCGCGTTGCTTGTGCTCCCCGCGCCGCCCGCAGCGGGATGGAAACTTCCGCCTGTTCGCGTTGCCGGAGCCATGTCCGGCGGAAGGCGAGAGCGTGACTGAGTCGGGAGCTTCTGACAGACAAACCCGCAACCGTGCTTGTTGTCTCGAACGCGCCGCCGCTGAACCAACGGGAGAGCGTGAGGCCAAGCGCTGGGATCGCGCCGCCGCGTCAGGCGTTGCGTCAGGCGCCGGTCAGGGCATCCATCAGTTCGCCCGCGCCGGCGACGACGACGGGCGCGCCGGCCTGCTCAAGCCGCCGCCGATAGCCGTCGCGGGCGTGGCCGCCGCCAGAGAAGCCCACGACCCGCATTCCCGCGGCGAGCGCCGCCGCGATCCCGGCAACGCTATCTTCAACGACCACGCAGCGCTCGGCGCGCGCGCCCATGCGCTCGGCGGCGAACAAGAACAGATCCGGCGCCGGCTTGCCGCGGGCGACCTGCTCGGCCGAGAACACGTTCGGCGCGAAATAAGCCATCAGCCCGGTTACCGATAGTGTCAGATGGAGCTTCTCCAGCGACCCCGAAGAGGCGACGCACCTGTCCACGCCGCGCGCATCGAGCGCCGCGAGAACGGCCTCGATGCCCGCGACCGGCCTGAGCTCCCTCCTGAACGCGGCAAAGTCCAACTGCTCCAGGCGCTCGCGGAAATCGCCGGGCAACCGGCGGCCCCAGGCGTCCTCGATGCGCCGCATCATGCTGGCCATGGACAGGCCGGTGTAGAGGTCGAGACACGTCTCGGCGGTCGTGGCGAAGCCAAGCCGGGTCAGTTCGGCCGCGAGCGTCGCCGCCGCGATCGGCTCGCTGTCGACAAGCACGCCGTCGCAGTCGAAAATGACGAGCTCGGGAGGCGGCTTACGCAATGGCCCCGTCATGTGGGCCTCGTCATGTGCCCGGGCCGCCGGCCCACTGGTTGCCCGGGCCGCCGGCCCACTGGTCGTGGTAGCGCCGCAGCAAGGCCGCGCCGCCGTCCTCGATCATGGCGAACATCTCGTCGAAGGCCTCCACGCGGGTCGCAAGATACGGATCGGGCACGTCGCGGCCGCGATGATGCGACCCGGCCGCGAGAAACAGCTCGATGCGCCCGGCCCTGGCCGGCGGGCAAAGCGCGAGCAGGTCGTCGCGATTGGCGCGATCCATGGCGAAGATGTGGTCGAACGCGTCGAAATCGTGCCCTTGGACCTGGCGCGCGCGCAGCGCCGCGAGCTCATAGCCACGCCGCTCGCCGGCGGCTTGCGCGCGCGGGTCCGGCGCTCGGCCAATCTGGAAGTTGCTGGTCGCGGCGCTGTCGACAACCACCTTGCCGGCAAGGCCATGACGGCCGAGGAGATCGCGAAAAACGGCCTCGGCCGCCGGCGAACGGCAGATGTTACCCAGGCAGACGAATAACACCTTGATCATCGCCGCCGCCGTCTTACGCTAATGGGCGTCATCGAATTCACTTCCATCGCGGCGCACTGACCATGAACCTTCTCCGCCCTGCAAACAAACACCCCGCCGATCGCAACATCGTCGTCCTCACCGGCGCCGGCATTTCGAAGGAGTCCGGGCTCGACACCTTTCGCTGCGCCGACGGGATCTGGGCGCGCGTCCGCCTCGAGGACGTCGCCACGCCGGAAGCCTTCGTCCGCGACCCCAACCTGGTTCACCAGTTCTACAACACCAGGCGCGGCGCTCTGGCCGACCCGAGCATCGTCCCCAACGCCGCCCACCTTGCCCTGGCCCAACTCGAGCGCGAATGGCCGGGCGAAGTCGTCGTCGTGACCCAGAACATCGACGACCTGCACGAGCGGGCCGGCAGCCGCAATCTCATTCACATGCATGGCGAACTTAATAAGGTCTTCTGCCAGCGGTGCAACGTTCTCATGGATTGGCGCGACGATCTCACGGCCGACCACGACTGCCCCAGATGCGGCCGTAAGGGTCAACTGCGCCCGCATGTGGTCTGGTTCGGCGAGTTGCCGTTGGAGATGGAGCGCATCTACCAAGCCCTCGAGGACTGCGGCCTGTTCATCTCGATCGGAACATCGGGCAACGTCTACCCGGCGGCCGGCTTCGTCCGTCACGTCAAAACCTATGGCGAGGCGCATGCCGCCGAGCTCAACCTCGAGCCCTCCACCGGCGCCAGCCTGTTCGACGAAGCCATCTATGGGCCGGCGACGGTTTCGGTGCCGCGCTATGTCGAGGGCTTGCTCGCCCAGGTCGCATAGGGCGCAAAATTCAACTTCACCGTGTCGATCTTTATTGATATACTAATGGTAGCAAATCGCGCGAACGAGGCGCCGCCATGAGGTGTCGCCGCGTCAGGAACCGAGGAGATCGGAAGGTGGTTCAGCATCAAGTCGAGGGTTGGCGGCACCAATCCGAGCGGCGTCGCGGCCTCGGCCGGGCCGGCGGTTGCGCCGGGCCAAAGGCCTATCATTTCCGCTCGTTCGTGGACCGCCGGCAAGGTGCGGATCGCCACGGCGAGGCGGTGTTCGCCCACATGTTCGTTCACGCTGGCCAATCGGCGGTATCCGCTCCAGGCGAGCCGCCGGCGGCGCTGACGCACTTGGAGGCTCCCGCGGAAAGGCTCCTGCTGTCGGACGCGGCGGAGGCCGTGGAATAGCGCCGCGGCGGGGGGTTCCCGCGGACGTTACGGAACGCCGATGCTACGACGGGCGGAGGTTGGCGAGGCGAAGGCGGAGCGCGTTCAGCTTGATGAATCCGGCGGCGTCGCGCTGGTCGTAGACGGTGTCGGCCTCGAAGGTGGCGATGCTCTGGTCGTACAGGCTGTTGGGCGAGCGCCGGCCGCTGACGATAACGTTGCCCTTGTACAGCTTAAGCCGGACCGTGCCGCTCACCCGGCGCTGGGTGTGGTCGATCAGGGCCTGCAACGCCTCGCGCTCGGGCGAGAACCAGAAGCCGTTGTAGATCAGCTCAGCGTAGCGCGGCATCATCTCGTCCTTCAGGTGCGCCGCCTCGCGGTCGAGCGTGATGCTTTCGATCGCCCGGTGGGCGTGCAGCAGCACGGTGCCGCCGGGGGTTTCGTAGACGCCGCGCGACTTCATTCCGACGAAGCGGTTCTCGACCATGTCGACCCGGCCGACGCCGTTGGCCCCGGCGACGTCGTTGAGCCGGCCGAGCAGCGTCGCCGGAGACAGCGCCTCGCCGTCGAGCGAGACGGCATCGCCGGCCTCGAAGCCGACCTCGACCACGGTAGGCTTGTCCGGCGCCGCCTCGGGCGAGACGGTGAGCTGGAACATCTCCTCGCTCGGTTCGACCCACGGGTCCTCGAGCGCCTTGCCCTCGTAGGAGATGTGCAACAGGTTCGCGTCCATCGAATACGGCGCCTCGCCCTGCTTGTCGGTCGGCACCGGGATCTGATGGGCCTGGGCGTAGGCAACCAGCTTGGCGCGGGAGCCAAGATCCCACTCGCGCCACGGCGCGATGACGCGGATGTCGGGTTTGAGCGCGTAATAGGTCAGCTCGAAGCGGACCTGGTCGTTACCCTTGCCGGTTGAGCCGTGGGCCACCGCGTCGGCGCCGACCGCCTCGGCGATCTCGATCTGGCGCTTGGCGATCAGCGGGCGGGCGATCGAGGTGCCGAGCAGATAGGTCCCCTCGTAAAGCGCGTTGGCGCGGATCATCGGAAAGACGTAATCGCGGACGAAATCCTCGCGCAGGTCCTCGACGAAGATCTGTTTGACCCCGAACAGCTCGGCCTTGCGCCGCGCCGGCTCGAGCTCGGCGCCCTGGCCGACGTCGGCGGTAAAGGTGATCACCTCGCAGTCGTAGGCGTCGCGCAGCCAGCGCAGGATGACGGACGTATCGAGCCCCCCCGAGTAGGCGAGCACGACCTTGTTGACCTTCCTGCCTTGCGCCATTACCAAATTCCCTGAGCCGATTGCGAAGCGGCGCAGTATATGCCACGGGGCGGGCGGCGCGGGCAAGCAAGCCGGCTGGACCGCGATGTATATTGGACACCTTCAAGGCCGGCGGGCCGGGCGGGCAAGGCCGGCGTCATGGCACGATCTGGTAACGCCGTCAGATACAAAGCCAAGGCGCGGCGCGCCTTTAATTGTTGTTTTGCGCAATGCGGGCCGCGGCGCCGGCGAGAGCGTCGACCCGCTCGTTTTCAGGGTGGCCGCTGTGGCCGCGGACCCAGTGCCATTCGATGTCGTGACCGGCGATGGCGGCATCGAGCCGGCGCCACAGGTCCTCGTTCTTGACCGGCTTGCGCGCGGCGGTTCGCCAGCCGTTGCGCTTCCATGCGTGGATCCACCGGGTGATGCCGTCGCGGACGTAAATGCTGTCGGTATGAAGGCGGACTTGCGCGCCCCGCTTCAGGGCCTCGAGGCCTTCGATCGCCGCCGTCAGTTCCATCCGGTTGTTGGTCGTCTCCGGCTCGCCGCCGGAAAGCTCGCGCTCACGCTGCCGCCAGCGCAGCAGCACGCCCCAACCGCCGGGGCCAGGGTTGCCGAGGCAGGCGCCGTCGGTGAACATCTCGACCGGATCGTCGCTTCCGCTCATGGCGTTCCATCGAGACCGTAGCCGCCGAACCCGCGGATGCCCCGATGGAAGCGCATTTTCTGCAGATACTCCATCGGGTTCTTCGGCGTGACCAGGGCATCCTTCGGGGTGTTCAGCCAGTCGTACAGCCGGGTCAGAAGGAAGCGCATCGCCGCGCCGCGCGCAAGCACGGGAAGGGAATCGAGTTCCTCGGCGGACAGCTCGCGGACCGAGCGATAGGCTTGAACCAGGCGCCGGGCCTTGGTCACGTTGAACGCGCCGTCCGGCTCGAAGCACCACGCGTTGAGGCAGACGGCCAGGTCATAGGCGAGAAAATCGGTGCAGGCGAAATAGAAATCGATGATCCCCGACAGCCGTTCGCCGGCGAAGAAGACGTTGTCGGGGAACAGATCGGCGTGAATGATCCCTTCGGGGAGCCCGCTCGGCCACGTCCGCTCGAGTGTGTCAAGTTCTCGGTCGAGTTCGCTTTTCAGGTCGCGGGCCATGGCGTGGCCGCGGCTCGCGGTCGCTTCGTACAGCGGCCGCCAGCCCGCGACCGACAGGTCGTTCGCCCGGGTTCCGGCGAAATCGCCCGCCGCCAGATGCATCCGCGCCATCGCCGCCCCGAGCGCGGCGCAGTGGGTTGCGGTCGGCCGGCGCGGCCACATTCCGGTGAGAAACGTAACGATGGCCGCGGCCCGGCCGGCGACCGCGCGCAGAACCCGGCCATCGCGCCCGGCGACGGGAGTCGGACACGGAAAGTCGCGGGCGGCGAGATGCTCCATCAGGCCAAGGAAGAACGGCAGATCGTCCTTCCTAACCCGCTTTTCGTACAGGGTAAGGATGAAGCTGCCGCGCTCGGTGACCAGAAGATAGTTGGTGTTCTCAATGCCCTCGGCGATACCTTTGCACGCGACGACGTCGCCGATGTCATACTGCGCGGCGAATTCGGCGACCTCCTCGTCGGCGATTTCGGTATAAACAGCCATGCGTTATCTTGTCATGGGCGTTGGGCCGGGGATAGTCTCCAGCGAATTGCCGCGAGGCGGAGCAATGGAGGCTTCGCCGGCAACGATCTTCCGCCAGGACGGCTGGTCGCCGCCGGGCGCGCTCACACGCCGCGCTCATAACCCCGCCTCCCGCCGCCTCACAACGCCGCACTCACAACGATGAGGCCCTGATGTCCGAACCGGTTTGCGCCCAGAAGTCCCCCTACGCGGTCGAGATCGAGGCCGGCAAGAAATACGCCTGGTGCGCCTGCGGACGCAGTGCCGGGCAGCCTCTGTGCGACGGAAGCCATAAGGGCATCGGGCTCGGCTCGGTCATCTTTAGCGCCGAGGAGGCAAAGACGCACTACCTTTGCGGGTGCAAGCAAACGGCGCGCCGGCCTTGCCGCGACGGCTCGCATTCGGCGCTATAATGCGGGGGCTTTCACCAAATCGGCGGCGGCCGGCGGCGGCAACCGCGGTCGCGTTGGCTTGCCTCGCCGCGTGGAGTTGCGGCAGCACCCCGGCCCCGCCGGACTGTCCGCGCGTCTCCGTGCTGAACGACGCCTCGACGTTGACCCGTCTCGCCCCGGGGCCGGGGCGCGACTTGGTCGATGTCGATTATCGCGCCGAGATCAGCGACGTTCGCAGCGGATGCCGCTTCGCCACCGAAGAAAAAAAGCAGATGGATAAACTCGTGATCGCCGTGGCCCCGACGTTCGTTGCGACCCGCGGCCCCGCCAACGAGAGCGGCAAGGCGGACTTCGAATATTTCGTCAGCGTCGTCGGCGCCGGCAAGGAGATCCTCAATCAGCAGCGGTTTCCGGTATCGATCGCGTTTCCCGGCAACCGCACCCGCGTCGAGGTTCGCCAGGACGACCCGCCCGTCAGCATCGACATTCCGTTGCGCGACGAGCAGACGGAGCGCTACGAAATCATCATGGGCTTCCAGCTGAGCCGGGACGAACTGGACTACAATCGCCGGTCGCGCGGCCTGCGCTAGTGGTTCCGCCGACTTAGCAGGGTACACGGCGGCAATAATGTGCTAACCAGCATCTCGCTCAAGCGATCGCCGCGGGAGAGACCGGCCTTGTGCCGGCGCCGAAGGAGCAACCGCCCCGGAAACTCTCAGGCATATGGGACCGCGGTCGAGATGAGGCTCTGGAGAGCAGGCGGGCCAGCCTAGCTGGGCCGCCTCACCGAAGAAGAAACCGCGGCGTTTAGCGCCTACGGGAATCTTTCAGGTCCGAGGACAGAGGGGGCACGCGCCGAGGGCCGGATCAGGCATTCGGACGTGTCTATCCAAGCTGCCGAGGGAGAGCCCGTTTGACCGAAGCCGCGGAAACGCCAAACAACACGCCGATCAAGAAAACGCCGCTCAACGCGCTGCATCGCAAGCTCGGCGCGCGGATGGTGCCGTTCTCCGGTTACGAGATGCCGCTGCACTACCAGCACGGCATCATCGCCGAGCACCGCCAGGCCCGCTCGCACGCGGTGCTGTTCGATGTGTCGCACATGGGCCAAGCCATCCTGCGCGGCGACGATGCCGCCGAGGCGCTGGAAAGCCTGGTCGTTGCCGATCTCAAGGGCATGCTGGCGGGAACGGTCAAATATACCCTACTGACCAACGACGACGGCGGCATCATCGACGACCTGATGGTGATCCACGGCGGCTATTATCTGGTCATTGTCGTCAATGCCGCGCGGAAGGAGGCCGATTTCGCCCACATCCGAGAGCGGATCGGCGAGCGCTGCGGCATCGAGATCTGGGATGACCGGGCGCTGCTCGCGCTGCAAGGACCGGAGGCCGCGAGCGTTTTCTCCGAGCTCGCCCCGGCCTCGCGGCACATGCTGTTCATGACGTCCGAAAACCTGAAAATCGGCGACATTCCCTGCGGCGTCACCCGGTCCGGCTATACCGGCGAGGATGGCTTCGAGATCACGGTGCCGGCCGCCGACGCCGAGGCGTTGGCCTCGCTCCTTCTCGAGGACTCGCGGGTGACGCCGGCGGGTCTCGGCGCGCGGGATTCGTTGCGCCTCGAAGCGGGCTTATGTCTCTACGGCCATGATATCGACGCGACGACGATGCCGGGCGAGGCCGGACTGGCTTGGACCATCGGCAAGCGCCGGCGCCAGGAAGGCGGCTTTCCCGGCGCCGAAGCCATTCTCCGCCAGATCGCCGAAGGTCCGCCGCGGCGCCGGGTCGGCATCAAGCTCGACGGCAAAGTTCCCGCCCGGGAGGGCGCCGAGATAACCGACAAGCGTTGGAAAATAGGCGTGCTGACCAGCGGCGGCTACGGACCGAGCGTCGGCGGCCCGATCGGCATGGGCTACGTCGACACCGACTACGCCGCCGCCGGTACCGAGGTCGACGTGATCGTCCGCGGCAAACCCCAGCCCGGCCGCGTCGTCAAGCTGCCGTTCGTCCCGCACCGCTATTTTAAATTGACGGCGTAATCCGGAGCACCACCGCCATGGCAAACGTTCGCTACACCCGTGAACACGAATGGATCCGCGTCGAAGGCGACATGGGCACCGTTGGGATCACCGACTACGCGCAAGGACAGCTCGGTGACGTCGTTTTCGTCGAACTTCCCGACGTCGGCGCCAAGCTGGCGCGCGGGGGCGAGGCGGCGGTCGTCGAGTCGGTCAAGGCGGCGAGCGAGATCTATGCCCCGGCCGGCGGCGAGGTGGTCGACGTCAACGAGGCCTTGGCGAGCGAACCCGCCAAGGTCAACGCCGACGCCATGGGCGGGGGCTGGTTTTTCAAGATCCAACTCACCGATCCGAACGAACTTCAGGAGTTGATGGATCAAGGCGCTTACAAGGACTACGTGGCGGGCCTGAGCTGATGCGGCATCTTCCCCTGAATGACGACGACCGGCGCCAGATGCTGGCGTCGATCGGCGCCGGCTCGATCGACGCGCTATTTCGCGACGTTCCGCCCGCGGCGCTCCTTGCCGAGCCGGTCGATCTTCCGCGGCATCAAAGCGAGATCGAGATCGAGCGCGCCTTCCGCGCGTTCGCGGCGAAGAATATCAGCCCGGCCGATGCGCCGAGCTTTATCGGCGCCGGTCTTTATCGCCATCACATTCCCGCGAGCGTCGACCACCTGATCCAGCGCGGCGAGTTTCTGACCGCGTACACGCCATACCAGCCCGAGGTCGCCCAGGGCACCTTGCAATACCTGTTCGAGTTCCAGACCCAGGTCGCGCTGCTGAGCGGAATGGACGTCGCCAACGCCTCGATGTACGACGGCGCGACCGCGTGCGCCGAGGCGGTGCTCATGGCGGCGCGAATCGCCAGGAAGCGCCGGCGCGCGGTCATCGCCGGCGGCGTTCATCCGCACTACCGCGACACCGCCGCGACCTACGGCCGGTTCGCCGGCATCGACGTCGTCGCCATGCCGCCGGCCTGGCCGCACAACGACGATCCGGCCGCTGAACTTGACGAAGACACGGCGTGCGTCGTGGTGCAAAATCCGGACATCTTCGGCCGCATTCACGATTACACCGCTCTTTCCGAGGCCTGCCACCACGCCGGGGCGCTGTTGGTCGTGGTCGTCTGCGAGGCGGTTTCGCTCGGCCTGATCACCCCGCCCGGAGACATGGGCGCCGACATCGTCGTCGGCGACGGCCAGTCGCTCGGCAACCCCACCGGGTTCGGCGGCCCGACGGTCGGACTGTTCGCGACCCGCGAGCGGTATGTCCGCCAAATGCCGGGGCGGCTCGCCGGACAGACCGTTGATGTCGATGGCCGGCGGGGATTCGTGCTGACGTTGTCGACCCGCGAGCAGCACATTCGCCGCGAAAGGGCGACCAGCAACATCTGCACCAACTCCGGTTTATGCGCGCTCGCCTTCACGATCCACCTGACGCTGCTGGGCGAGCAGGGCTTCCGCCGGCTGGCCGAGCTCAACCACGCGGGCGCGGTGGCGCTCGCCGAGCAGCTCGGAGCCGTTCCCGGCGTCGAGGTCGGAATCGAGAGCTTTTTTAACGAGTTCACGGTCCGCCTGCCGCAACCGGCGGCGCCGGTGGTCGAGGCCTTGGCCGACCAAGGCATCCTTGCCGGTGTTCCAGGCGCGCGCCTATTTCCGGGCGAGGCCGAGCTGGACCCGGTGATGATCGTCGCCGCGACCGAGCTCACGAGCGATAGCGACATGGAACGGCTGTCAACCGGCTTGCGGAGAGCTTTGCAATGAGCAGCGCGCCCGACACCAGCATTCGGCGGTGCCGATACGGGTGCTACCTACACCGGCAACCGTGGCCTGCAATTCGAAGAGGCGTTGATCTTCGAGCAGGGTGCATTCGAACAAGACCGCGGTCGACCTGCCCGAGCCGCGCCCGCACGCCGATCGTCTCGGCCGACTGCGCCGACGCGCGCCGATCGGCTTGCCCGGATTGTCGGAACCGGAAGTGGTGCGCCATTACACCCGCCTCAGCCAGAAAAACTACTGCATCGACAGCGGCTTCTATCCGCTCGGCTCGTGCACGATGAAGCACAACCCGCGCCTCAACGAGAAAGTCGCGCGCTTGCCCGGACTGGGCGATCTCCATCCGCTGCAGCCCGTCTCCACCGTGCAGGGCGCGTTGGCGGTGATCCACACCTGCGCCCATTGGCTGAAGACGCTGAGCGGGATGCCGGCGGTGGCGATGTCGCCCGGCGCCGGCGCCCACGGTGAGCTGGTCGGACTGATGACCATCCGCGCCGCCATCGAGGACCGCGGCGAGCGCCGCGTCCGGATCCTGGTTCCGGAGTCCGCGCACGGCACCAATCCGGCGAGCGCCCATGCGTGCGGCTACGTGGTCGAAGCGATACCCGCCGACGATCGGGGCCGGGTCGATCTCGCCGCCCTGCGCGGCAAGCTTGGCCGCGATGTCGCCGCGATCATGGTGACCAACCCCAACACCTGCGGCCTGTTCGAAACCGATATCGTCGAAATCGCCGAGGCCGCTCATGCCGTCGGCGCGTTCTTCTACTGCGACGGCGCCAACTTCAACGCCATCGTCGGTCGGGTCCGGCCGGCGGATCTCGGCATCGACTGCATGCACATCAACCTGCACAAGACGTTCTCGACCCCGCACGGCGGCGGCGGTCCGGGCAGCGGGCCGGTTGTCATGTCCCAGGCGCTCGCGCGCTACGCGCCGCTGCCGTACGTCGTTCACGACGGCGAGCGCTACCATCTGGTCGAGCACGCGGGCGAGAATGGCGAGGATGCCGGCGAGGCCAAGCCGATCGGCCGGATCAAGGGCTTCCATGGCCAGTTCGGCATGTTCACCCGGGCGCTGGCGTACATGATGGCGATGGGCGCCGACGGCCTGCGCCAGGCGTCGGGCGACGCCGTGCTCAACGCCAACTACATCATGGCCCGGCTGCGCGACACCCTCCATCCGGCCTTCGCCGGCCCGTGCATGCACGAAGTCGCTGTTCGACGACTCCGCGCTCAAGGATACCGGGGTCAGCACGCTGGACTTCGCCAAGGCCTTGATCGACGAGGGCTTTCACCCGATGACGGTGTATTTCCCGCTGGTTGTGCGCGGCGCCATGCTGGTCGAGCCGACCGAGACCGAGAGCAAGGAGACACTCGATCTGTTCATCGACACCGTGCGCTCGCTGGCGGCCCGGGCCAAGGCCGGCGACGTCGAAGCGTTCCATCAGGCGCCGCGTCTGACGCCGCGCCGGCGGCTCGACGAGACCGCCGCGGCGCGTCAGCCCGTGTTGCGCTGGCGGCCGGCCACGGTCAAAAAGGCCGCGGAGTAGCGCGGGCCGGCCCGCGGCGAAATGACCTTGCGGTGACGGACGCCAGCCTCAGGAGCCTGAGTTACGCGGTCGATATCCGCGTCGTCGCCAGATATTTCGGGTACTTGTCGCTATCCCTGGCGGCGATGGCCGCTGTCCCAGCCGGCGTCGCCCTGGGTTTCGGCGAAACCATGGCCGCCGAACATTACGCCATCGTTTGCGCCGCGCTGCTTGCGGGCGGCGTCGTGCTATCGCGCGTGCCGGCCGACGACGGCATCCAGATCAACGAAGGCCTCGTTACCGTCGCGTTGACCTTCATCGTCGGCGCGCTGGCGATGAGTTGGCCGTTCATGGCCGCCGGGCTGTCGTTCGTCGATGCTTTTTTCGAGGCCGTCTCCGGCTTGACGACCACGGGCCTGTCGACCCTGGCGAGCGTCGAGGACAAGCCGGTCTCGTTCCTGTTCACGAGGGCTTGGCTGCAATGGTACGGCGGCCTGGCGATTATCGTCGTCGCCCTGGCCGTCATTATCGGCCCCAGCGCCAACGCCAAGCGATTGTCCGTGGACGAAGGCGGCGGCGCCGAAGTGGTGGCATCGGCGCGGGTGCGCGCGCGCGGCGTCCTCAAGGTCTATGTCGGGCTGACGATCGCGGGCGTGGTTCTCCTGTGGATTGCCGGGGCGTCGCCGTTCGACGCCATTGTCCACACCTTCGCCGCGGTCTCGACGGGCGGCTTTTCGAGCCACGATGGCGGCGTCGCTCCTCTGCCCACCCTCGCCGCCGCCGGGATCTCGCTGCTGTCGCTGTTCGGCGCGATCTCGTTCTCCCTTCACTTCCGGGCGCTGCGCTCGGGTCCGCGGACGCTATGGGAAGACGGCGAGGTCAGGGCGCTGATCACCCTCGTTGTCCTGACCTCCTTGGCGCTGAGCGGCTGCATGCTCGCCGCCGGCGGCGCGCCGGGGCCGGCGCTTGCCGGCGATGCCGCGTTCCTGGCGATTTCGGCGCAGACGACGACTGGGTTTGCGACGGTGCCGGTCGGCGATCTGTCGGCGGCGGCCAAGCTCATCTTGATCGTGTCGATGGCGATCGGCGGCGACATGGGATCGACCGCCGGCGGCATCAAGATTTTCCGCCTGCTCGTCGTCGGCCGTCTGCTGCAACTGCTGCTCGCCCGGACCTGCGTGGCCAGCCACGCGGTGATGACGCCGCGGATCGCCGGGCGGATCATCGATGACGTGGAACTGCGCATCGCCTGCGGCGTCGTTGCGGCCTACGCGTGTGTCGTGGCCGTCTCCTGGTTCGTTTTCGTCGCCTTCGCTTACGACCCCCTCGACGCCCTGTTCGAGGTGGTCTCGGCGGTGGCGACCGCGGGGCTGTCGGCGGGCCTGGCCTCGCCGGGGCTACCGGCCGCGCTCAAGGGGCTGCTCTGCGTCGACATGCTGATGGGCAGGCTTGAAATCATCGCCATCCTGGTGCTTGTCTACCCGAGGACGTGGTTTGCGAGGAAAGCTCATCGGTCATGAGTAAGATCGCCTTGAGAGCAGTGTCATGAGAGTGGTCTTCGTCGGCGCCAGTACGACCGCCGTCGGCGCGGCGAAGATCCTGGTCAAGCGCGGCCACGAGGTCATTTTCGTCGATAAAGCCGGCGAGAGGACCGAGGCTTTGGCCGGCGAACTGGACTGCGGCCTGGTCGAAGGCGACGGCTCAAAACCGGCGGTGCTGCGCGAGGTCGGGCCGGCGGATACGGATCTGCTGATCTGTCTCACCGACAACGACGAGACCAACATCTTAGCGACCCTGGTCGGCCGCTCGCTCGGCTTTCGCCGGATCGTGACCAAAATCGAGGAGCCCGAGTTTGAACACATCTGCGTCGAACTCGGCCTTTCCGACATCATCATTCCCAGCCGCGACGCCGCCCGGCGGCTCGCCGACCTCGCCACCGGCACCCTTTCCGAGGAGGTTTCGCGCTACTTCAGGGACGAAGCGCGGCTGTTCTCGTTCGTCGCCGGCGACGGCGATGCCGGTCCCGCCAGCGATCTGGCCCTGCCCAAGCGCTGCCACCTGATGTGCGTCTATCGCAACGACAAGCTGATGGACGCGGGGCCCGATGCGGCGATCGCCGGCGGCGACGAGGTTGTTCTGTTCACCGACGAGAAAACCCTGCCACAGCTCAAGGAGCGCTGGACCAAGCCGCGCGTGGACGGCGCGTCGCCGGCGGCGTAACATTTCCGGGCCAAAATCCGCGGCTTGAACGTGACGCGCCAGGATGGCGCCGCTTAGATGAGCAGGATGACGACCTATAGCGAAACCCGAATGATAGCCGCGCCGCGCGAAACGGTCTTCGATCTGGTCGCCGACGTCGAGCGCTATCCACAATTCCTGCCGCTATGGAGCGAGGCTAAGATCTATCGCCGCCGCGGCGCGACCTATGACACCGAGCAGGAGGTGGGGCTCGGGCCGATCCGCCAGCGCTTCCAAACCCGCACGATTTTGGCCAGGCCATCGCACATCGACATCACGTCGACGGATCGAGCCTTCCGCAATTTCAGCATCTACTGGGAGTTCGCCGAGGCGCCCGTCGGCTGCGCGATCCGCATCAACTTGACGTGGCAGGTTCGCTCCTGGCTGATGCAGCGCGCAATCGATGTGGTCCTGCCGGAAACGGCCAAATCGATGGTCAATGCGTTCGAGACCCGCGCCCGGCGAGCTTTCCTGGAGAGTGTAAAGGACTAGCGTGATCGCGGGCGCATGACATTCATCGCGGGCCGCCGTTGAGAGGGGAAAGGTATGCGCGTGCGCGAGTTGCTCGTTCATCTCGATACGACGCCGGCTTCGGCCCAGCGCCTTGACGTCGCGCTCGCTCTGGCGGCGCGTCTCGGCGCCAGGCTGATCGGCTTGTTCGCCCTCGCCGACAGCCATGTCCAGGGTCTCTCGTCGCAGGCTCGCGGTGAGCTCTTGAAACGTCGGACCGCCGGCGCCGAGCCGGCTTTCCGCGAGCGCGCGGCGGACGTCGGCGTCGAGGCCGGTTGGCGCTCGGTGGTTCCCGGCGACGACACCGCGGTCGCGAGCGAGGTGATCCACGCGGTCCGCGTGGTCGACATGGCCATTCTCGGCCAATTCGATCCGAACAGCGCCGACGGCGGCATTCCCCCGACGCTCGTCGAGCAGACGGTCATGCGCTCGGGCCGGCCGGTGCTCGTCATTCCCTTCGCCGGCGCCTTTCCCACGGTCGGCCGGCGCGCGATCGTGGCCTGGAATGGCAGCCGCGAGGCGGCGCGAGCGGTCAACGACGCCCTGCCGCTGCTGGCGGGCGCGGAGGAAGTCGCCGTGCTCGCTCTCGCCCCGACGGGCCGGCCGCGCGACCGGCCGCAGGAAACCTCGGCGCGAATCGTCCGTCATCTGGCCGAACACGGCGTTGCCGCCGCGGCTGACCGGCTGGCCTTCGAGGCGGCCAAGATCGTCGCCGCCGAGCGCCTGCTCTCGCATCTCGCCGACTTCGGCGCCGACCTGCTGGTGATGGGCGCCTGGCCACGCGCGGGCGAGCGCAACAGCCTCGCCACCGGCGTCCTTGCCCGCACCACCGTTCCGGTGCTTTTATCCTTCTAAACTGCCTCGGCACATCTTCGCGCTTGAAGCGAACGTTCGTGCGGCCAACAGCATGGCAACGCCGATGAATGACGTCGATCGAGCGCCGCGATGAGTGACGTCGATGCAATGCGGCGCGCAGCGAGCCCCGATGGTTTGCATGCTCATCGGACGCAATCGATGGTGGCCGTAGGGCTCAGTTCCGCCCCGGCGCGCGCGGCGAAGGGATATCGCCCCGACATCGACGGGCTTCGCGCTGTGGCCGTCGTCCTGGTGATCCTGTTTCATGCCGGCGTCGACGGCTTCACCGGGGGCTACATCGGCGTCGATGTCTTTTTCGTGATCTCGGGCTTTCTCATCACCGGCCTGATCCACAAGGAAATCGTCGCCGGCGAGTTCTCGTTCGTCCGTTTCTACGAGCGGCGCATACGGCGAATCATTCCGGCGCTGTTCCTGGTGATCTTCGTCTCCGTCATCGCCGGCTGGTTCATCCTGCTGCCGAGCGATCTCAGCGACCTGACCAACTCGGCGGCCGCCACCGCCAAATTCATCTCGAACATCTGGTTCTGGCGGGAGACCGAGAACTACTTCGCGCATCAATCGGAATACGCGCCGCTTCTCCACACGTGGTCGCTGGCGGTCGAGGAACAGTTCTACATCGTCTTCCCGATCCTGCTGATCGCGCTGGCGCGCCTCCGCCGGGCACGCGCCACCGTCATCGTCATTGCCGGGATCTGCGCGCTTTCCTTCGCCTACTCGGCCTACGCCGTCGCGCACACGCCGTCGGCGGCCTTCTTTCTCGCGACCAGCAGGGCGTGGGAACTGGGCCTCGGCGCGCTGCTGGCGCTCGGCGCGGTGCCGCCGATCCGGGCGCCGTGGCTGCGCGAGGCGATCGCCGCGGCCGGCCTCGCCGCGATCGTGGCGGCCGGCATCGTGTTCCGGCACGCGACGCCGTTTCCGGGCATGGCCGCGCTGGCGCCATGCCTCGGCGCGGCGGCAATCATTTACACCGGCGCGGCATCCGGCGCCGTGCGGCGGACATGCGTCGGCCGGCTGCTGTCGCTGCGCCCGGTCGTGTTCGTCGGGCTCATTTCCTACTCCCTCTATCTCTGGCATTGGCCGATGCTGGCGTTTCTGCGCCAGATTTTCGGCGCGATCAGGCTACCGATGTCATACGCGCTCCCGGCCATCGCCGCGGCGTTCGTAGCGGCCGCCCTGTCGTGGGCGTTGGTCGAACGGCCGTTTCGCGATCGTGCGCGAACGGGGCGAACGGGCGTCTTCACCGGGTGGGTCGCGGCCTCGGCGGCAATCATCGTGCTGGCCGCGGGGGTGTCGGCCGGTGTCCTGCCCACGCACAAGATGCCGGACACCATCGCCACCATCGCGGCGGCGATGGACGACGCCAATCCCCGGCAGGAGGAGTGCTTTAACGTCTTTCCCGATCAAGGGTTGTGCAGGCTCGGCGCCGGTGGTGACGCTCCGCCGAGTTTCGTGCTCTGGGGCGATTCGCATGCCGAGGCGGCTATGCCAGGCATGGAAGAGGCCGCCGCCGAGACCGGTCGGACGGGCCTGTTCGCGGGTCAGGGCGGATGTCCCCCCGTCGTCGGCTTCAGGGTTCCGAGCGTCGATCATGTCGATCGCTGCCTGCGGTTCAACGACGCCGTCATTGCCGAATTGCAAAAGCGCGACACCATCAAGACCGTCATCCTCACCGCGCGATGGGGTGCCTACGCGCGGAACAAGGCCGACGACGGCGGGCCGGCGCCTCCCGGTTCCGTCTCGATGTTTCAGCGCACCTTCTTGCAAACGGTCAAGGCCATCCGCGCAACCGGCCGCGACGTCGTCATCCTTGGCGATGTTCCGGAATTCGAATGGGACGTGCCGAAGAAACTTATCGCCGCCGCGCGGTGGCATTTGCCGATCCCGAAGCTGGACAAGAGCGACGCGCTCGAGCGCAACGCCAACGCGCACAGAGCATTCGAGATCGCGGCGCGAAACCCGGGCGTCCGCTTTATTTCCCTCATCGACGTCATGTGCACGCCGAATTGCAAGATGACCTACGCGGGCAAGCCGATCTACAGAGATCGCGATCATCTGACGGCAACCGCGTCGCGCGCGCTGCTGGGTCCCATTCTCGCCAAGGCGATTGGACACGAACGCGAGTGAGGCGCGGGCGTTGAACAATCGCTGGCGCGGGCCCCGGCGTCAGCCGATGCGAGCGAGAATGATCCTTGCAAAGCGCCGCCCATCTCTTAAAATCGCGGCCAACACGCCGTCACGGTGCCGGCGCGGGCGTAGCTCAGGGGTAGAGCGCAACCTTGCCAAGGTTGAAGTCGAGGGTTCGAATCCCTTCGCCCGCTCCAAGCGGCTTCTCGGCTCGGAAGTCTCACGTCGGCCGGCCACCAGGCTGTAAGCGCCGTTGATCGGCCTTCTGATTTATCTTCCCGGAACGTGAAAGCCGCATCGACACCTTGATGCGGCGACTGGGAGAATGAACAGTAATGCCCCGTTTTACCGAGAATCTGAAGGCCGAACTCCTGAACAAGGTGGTCGAGACCGCGCGCTGGCGGCTTGGCGACGACAACGCGCACGTGTTCGAGCGATTCATTCACGGCTACTTCGCCCGCGTTCCCGGGGAAGAGATCTATCGGATAACGCCGGACAACCTGTTCGGCGCCGCCTATGCCCATTGGCGCCTGGCCGGCAAGCGGCCGGCGGATACGCCGTGCGTGCGGGTTTATAATGCGAAGCTGGAGGAGGACGGCTGGCGGTGCGACCATTCGGTGGTCCAGGTTGTCACCGACGACATGCCATTCCTCGTCAACTCGGTGACGGCGGAGCTCAACCGGCGCGATCTCTCCGTCCAGCTGGTCATTCATCCGGTCATCAAGGTCCGGCGCGATCGGCACGGCGAGCTGCTCGGGCTCAAGGGCGACGAAGGGGCTTCGAGCGACGATGTCGTCACGGCGGAGTCGTTCATGCACTTCGAGATCGTGCGTCAGCCGGACAGCGCGGCGAGGGGACATTACGGCGGCGATCACGAGCGTGCTCGGTGACGTTCGCCGCGCCGTCGACGATTGGCAGGCGATGCGCGACAAGCTCAAGGCGGTCGTCGACGAGCTTGCCGCGCCGCCGCTCGAATCATCGGCCGAGGAGATCGCCGAAGACCGTGATTTCCTGAACTGGATCTACGAAAACAATTTCACCCTGCTCGGCTATCGTGCCTACGACTTCGTTGCGAAAGGGGGCGATGCAAATGGCGAGCCGATCGCCGCGGTGGTTCCCGGCTCGGGCCTCGGCCTCCTTCGCGACTCCGAGTTCCTGGTGTTCGACGAGTTCCGCGACCAGGCGCCCCTGCCGCCGGCGGTCCGCGCCTTCGCCGCGCGTTCCGATCTGTTGATGGTGACCAAATCGAACCGATTGTCGACGATCCACCGCGCCGCCCACATGGACGTGATCGCGCTCAAGCGCGCCAATGCACAGGGACAAATGATCGGCGAGCACATGTTCATCGGCCTGTTCACCGCGGTTGCCTACAACCGCAGCGCGCGCAATATCCCGCTGCTCAAGCGAAAGCTGAACAACATCATCGCTCGGGCCGGCTTCGATCCGCGCGAGCACGACGGCCGGGCGCTCATCAACATCGTCGAGACCTACCCGCGCGACGAGCTGTTCCAGATCTCCGAGGATCACCTGCTGACCACCGCGCTCGGCATCCTCGACTTGCAGCAACGCAAGCGCGTGCGACTGTTCCTGCGCCGCGACGACTTCGAGCGTTTCGTTTCGTGCCTGGTTTACCTGCCGCTCGATCGCTACACCACGGAGCGGCGTCTGGTCATTCAATCCATTGTGGCCAAGGCGTTCGCCGGAGAGATTTCGGCTCATTACAGCCAAGTCGGCGATTCGCCGATGGCTCGGTTGCAGATTGTCGTCAGGACCACGCCGGGCCAGATCCCGGAATACAACGTCGACGAGATCGAGGCCGCCATCGTCGACGCGACCCGGACCTGGTCCGATCATCTCCAGGACGCGCTTCACGCGGCCCACGGCGAGGAAAGCGGCCAAGTCCTGCATCAGCGCTACAAGGATGCCTTCCCGCCCGGCTATCGCGAACGCTTCAACGCCGCGCAGGCGGTCGCCGACGCCGACGTGGTCGAGCAGGTTTTGCGTACCGGCTCGCTCGGCATGACGCTCTATCGTCCGTTCGGCACCGCCGATCACGAGCTGCGCTTCAAGGTGTTCCATCCCGGCGATCCGATCGTGCTGTCGCAGGTTCTGCCGATGCTCGAACATCTGGGCCTGCGGGTCATCGACGAGGTGCCGCACAAGGTTCGCGTCGACGCCGATGGCTCGTTGCCGGTCATGATTCACGATTTTGGCCTGCAGACCCGCTCGATGGCGCCGGTCGATCTCGGCGCGGTCCGGGAGAACTTCCAGCAGACCTTCGCGGCCGTGTGGGAAGGCCGCGCCGAGAGCGATCTGTTCAACGCCCTGGTGCTGCTCGCGGGACTGTCATGGCGCGAGGTCGTGATCGTGCGGGCGTACTGCCGCTACCTCCGCCAGGTCGGGATCGCCTTTTCTCAGGCCTACATGGAGCAGACGCTCGTCGGCAACCCGTCGCTCGCCCGCCAGATCGTGGCGCTGTTCACGGCGCTGTTCGATCCGGCCGGCGGCGGCGACGCGGAGAGCCGCGCCGAAGCCATCCGCAAAGAGATCGCCGCGGGCCTCGATCAGGTCGTCAGCGCCGACCAGGATCGGATCTTGCGCCGGTTCTTCAATCTCATCGAGGCGACGCTCAGGACCAACTATTTCCAACCCGGCGAGGACGGCGACGCGAAGGCCTACCTCTCGTTCAAGCTGGACAGCCGCGCGGTCGACGAGCTGCCGCTGCCCCGGCCGATGTTCGAGATTTTCGTCTACTCGCCGCGGATGGAGGGCATCCACCTGCGCGGCGGCAAGGTCGCGCGCGGCGGCATTCGCTGGTCCGACCGGCGAGAGGATTTCCGCACCGAGATCCTCGGCCTGATGAAGGCGCAGATGGTCAAGAACGCGGTGATCGTGCCGGTCGGCGCCAAGGGCGGATTCGTCCTCAAGCGGGCCCCGGACGCAAGCGACCGCGAGGCGTTCATGGCCGAGGGCGTTGCCTGCTACAAGACCCTCATTCGCGGCCTGCTCGACATCACCGACAATCTCGCCGCCGGCGCCGTGGTACCGCCGCCGGCGGTGGTCCGACGCGATGCGGACGATCCCTATCTGGTCGTCGCCGCCGACAAGGGGACCGCGACGTTCTCGGACATCGCCAATGGCCTCTCGCTCGACCATGGCTTCTGGCTCGGCGATGCCTTTGCCTCGGGCGGCAGCCAGGGCTACGACCACAAGAAGATGGGCATTACCGCCCGCGGCGCCTGGGAGTCGGTCAAGCGCCATTTCCGCGAGATGGGTATCGACACCCAAACCCAGGACTTCACCGTCGTCGGCATCGGCGATATGGCCGGCGATGTCTTCGGCAACGGCATGCTGCTGTCCGAGCACATCAAGCTGGTGGCGGCGTTCAACCACCTGCACATTTTCATCGATCCCGATCCCGACCCCGGGGTCAGCTTCAGCGAACGGCGGCGGCTGTTCGACCTGCCTCGTTCGACCTGGGCCGACTACGCCCCGGCGGCCCTTTCGGAAGGCGGCGGGATTTTCGATCGCCGGGCCAAGACCATTACCCTGACCCCGCAAATCCGCGAACGCTTCGCCATCGAGGCCGCCCGCATTACGCCCACGGAGCTGATCGGTGTGCTGTTGAAGGCCGAGGTCGATCTCCTTTGGTTCGGCGGTATCGGCACGTTCGTCAAGGGCGATGACGAAGCCAACGCCGATGTCGGCGACCGCGCCAACGACGCCGTCCGCGTCAACGGCAGCGAGTTGCGCAGCAAGGTCATCGGCGAGGGCGCCAACCTCGGCATCACCCAATATGGCCGGATCGCGTTCGCGCGCGCCGGCGGCCGGATCAATGCCGACTTCATCGACAATTCCGCCGGCGTTGACTGCTCCGACCACGAGGTCAACATCAAGATCCTGCTCGACACGGCCGTGGCCGACGGCGATCTGACCGCCAAGCAGCGCAACAAGCTTCTGGTCGACATGACCGAGGAAGTCGGCGAACTGGTCCTGCGCGACAACTACCTCCAGACCCAGGCAATTTCGCTGATCGCCGCCGACGGCGCCGCCTCGCTCGATAACCAGATCCGCCTGATGCGCACCCTCGAACGCCAGGGCCACCTCAACCGCACGGTCGAGTTCCTGCCCGACGACGAAGCGCTCGCCGAGCGCGGAGCCGCCCGCCTGGGACTGACCCGGCCGGAGATCGCGGTTTTATTCTCGCACTGCAAGATCTGGCTTTACGAGCAGGTCATCGCCTCCGACCTACCCGACGACCGGCATCTCGCCGAAGACGTCACGCGCTACTTCCCGACGCAGATCCAGGGCGGCTTCAAGCAGCGGATCGCGGATCACCGTCTGGGCCGCGAGATTATCGCGACCTCGATCACCAACAGCCTGATCAACCGGGTCGGCGGCACGTTCGTCACCGAGATCTTCGAGAAATCGGGAATGCCGGTGGTCGATATCGCCCGGGCCTACATTGTCGCGCGCGACGTCTTTTCCGTCCGCGAGGTTTGGGAGCGGATCGAACGATTGGATAATATCGTGCCGGCAGCGGTTCAGGTGACGCTGCACCGCGACGTGCAGCGGCTTGTCGAGCGCGCGACCATGTGGTTCCTGCGCAACGGCGGCTCGCCGATCGACATCACCGTCAATATCGCGGCGTTCGACACCGCCGTCGCCGGTTTGGCGGCGAGAATAGACACCGTGCTGCCCGAGGACGTGAATGGCCGGATCGTTTACCGCGCCCGGCGCTACGAGGACGACGGCGTGCCCGAGGATGTCGCCCGGCGGGTGGCCTACCTCATCGTCATGCCATCGACCTGCGACATCGTCCGCATCTCCGCCGCGCGCGGGGTGCCGGCGGAGGACGTGGCCCGGCTCTACTTCGCGGTGGGCGAAGCTCTCGGTATCGGCTGGCTGCGCTATCAGGCCGAGAAGCTCGCGGTCAGCAGCCTTTGGGAGCGCCTCGCCATTGCCGCGGTCATCGAGGAATTCTACGGCCACCAGCGCGACATCACGATGCGGGTGTTCGACAGCGGCGGCGCCGGGGACGGCGCGATCGGGGCGTGGAGCGCCGCGCGGGGGCCGGTCGTCGAGCGGACCCGCTCGCTGATCGCCGAGCTGGAGGCCGCGAAAAATGTCGACCTGTCGATGATGACGGTCGCCAGCCGTCAGCTTCGTACCCTCGCGGAGGTCTGAAACGATGGCGGTCGAGGCCGGCGCTCCGGACGAAAGCGAACCAGCGCCGGTCGTCCCGGCCAGCCGCGCCGGGCTCGCCGCGTGGTGCGGCTATGACTGGGCCAACTCGGGCTTCCCAACGGTCATCACCACCTTTGTTTTCGCGGCCTACTTCACCAAGGCTATTGCCGTCGACGACGTCACCGGAACCAGCCAATGGGCCTACGCCATGAGCGGCTCGGCGCTTGCGCTCGCCGTGTCCAGCCCGGTGTTGGGAGCCATTGCCGACAGCGCCGGGCGGCGCAAGCCGTGGGTCGCGGCCTTCACGCTCATCGCGATCGCCGCGACCGCGATGCTGTGGTTCGCCAGGCCGGAGCCCGCCTTCGTCATCTGGGCCTTGGTCTTCGCGGCCATTGCCAACTACGCCTTCGAAATGGCCGGTGTGTTCTACAACGCCATGCTGCCGGCGCTGGCTCCGCCCGCCATTCTTGGCCGCATCTCCGGCTGGGGGTGGGGCCTGGGCTATGCCGGCGGCCTGGTCTGTCTTGTCGTCGCGTTGTTCGTCCTGGTCCAGCCGCAGCCACCGCTGTTCGGCCTCGACAAGGACGCCGCCGAACCGGTTCGCGCCACCGCCTTGCTGGTCGCCCTCTGGTTCGCGGTGTTCTCGCTGCCGTTTTTCGTATTCACCCCCGACGCGCGCTCCACGGGTATCGCGCCGCTCGAAGCGGTTCGCCAGGGACTGGCCTCGATCGCAGGAACCTTCCGCCGCGTTCGCGAGTATCGGCCGATCGTGATCTTCCTGATTGCGCACATGATCTATACCGATGGCCTGAACACGCTGTTCACCGTCGGCGGCATCTATGCGGCGGTGACCTTCGGCATGGACTTCAATGAACTGTTGCTGTTCGGCATCGCCATGAATGTCACCGCGGGGCTCGGCGCCTTCGTTTTCGGCTGGATCGACGACTGGATCGGGCCGAAAACCACGATCCTCGTTTCCGTCGGCGCCTTGACGATTCTCGGCGCGATCCTGCTTGTCGTCGAGACGAAAACCATGTTCTGGGTTTTTGGCGTGCCGCTCGGGATCTTCTTCGGCCCGGCCCAGTCGGCCAGCCGCTCGCTGATGGCGCGGCTGGCGCCGCCCGGTCTTTACGGCGAGATGTTCGGCCTGTTCGCGCTTTCGGGCAAGGCGACGGCGTTCTTGGGCCCGCTTCTGTTTGGCCTGGTCACCGACCTCGCCAACAGCCAGCGGGCCGGTCTGGCGACGATCCTCGGTTTCTTCGTCGTCGGCATGATCTTGCTGCTGCCGGTCCCCGACGTCCGCAAACCCGCCGCCGAGCCTGCGCCGCCGAGCCTGCGCCGAGGATGAGCCGCCTTGGCCTGCCGCTAAAACCGAAAACCCGCGACAACCTTGGCGGTGTATTCGGATTGCCAGCCGGTGACGTCCTCGGCGAACTGGCTTTCCAGCCTACCGAGAGCGAAGAGGCGGCTGTCGCCGGGGGCGCGGTTGAACAGCTCGAGTGCATTGAATTCGGCGGCCAGTCCCCAGCGCAGGGCCGGATCGAAAGCATGCTCGATCGTGCGGCCGTAGGCGAGCGAACCTTCCAGTTTTTGGCCGAACGCGGCGGCGCTCAGGGTGCCGCCATAGTCCATCGCGGCGCGGGCGCCCTGGTCGGGGCTGACGTCCTGCCATTCGGAAAACAGCCGTCCCGACAGCAGCACATCGTCGTAGCCGGTTCCGAGCTCGACGCCCACGCGTCGCGACGGCAGGACCCCGGCACGGGCAAGCGCGCTGCTATCGGCGGCGTTCCCGCTGATGTCGAGACCGCCGTAGGTTACGTCGTCGCGCCACAACATGTTGACGCCCCAGCCGGCGGTGGCGTGGCGCAGAGCGGCGGTCGCGCTGTCGGCGTAATCCTCGGTCTCGTCGCGGAAACTGCCGCGCAGGCTGATCCGGTCGGGAAGCAGCAGACCGCCGATCAATGTGTCGAACGCGACCCGGCCGACCACCTCCTGATAGGCGTTGGTGGCAAGATCCCAGTCGTCACTCAAATTGTCGCGGCCCTGGCGATAGTCGAGCCGCACGGTGGCGATATCGGATCGATAGCCGGTGGCCGCGTGGACCGTGCGCTCGTCGGGCGCGAGGTAGGCGCCATGGCCGGCCTCGAAGTTCACGTCGGCCTGGTCGTAGCCGAGGCTCGCGAACACCTCGCCCCCATCGCCCCCGTCGCCGAAGCGCAGCGGCACGACTTCCAGCTCGTGATGGTGGGCCAACGGCAGCTGCCCATCGGGCGTCGGCGCATCGGCGCCCAGCGCGGATCGCAACTTGATCCGGTCGTCCAGCCCGCTCAGCCAGAACTCGCTCCCGGTCACATTGCGCGTCGATCCGCGGGCCCCGAACGGCGAGGCCCGCTCTTCGGCCGCGTATATGTTCAACGCGTAGCCGGCTTTGACGGGTCCGTCTTGCGGGCCATTCACCGTGGCATCGAGAAAATGCTCGGTGGCAAAGTCATCCCCGCCCAGCCGCCGCCACGGGTTCCAGTCTTCCGAGCGGGCGTAGGACAGGCGTGTCCGGCCGCTCGCAAGACCGACGCGCTCGCCGCAGCCGTTATAGCCGCCATGGACCGTTGGATTGCGCCCGTTGAGTGAAAGCGCGCCAACCGACCGGTCGATGGTTATCTTGTTCGCGCCGCCCTCGCCATCGCGGCGGCGGCCGTTCCTGTCGCCGAGCCGGACGCCCGGCTCAAATCTGGGCGCCGCGACATCGAGATCCTCGACGCAAAACGACTGGCTGCGCGCCGTTGTCGATACGGCGACAGCCAAGGCCAGCGCTATGCCGGCACAAGCTCCCCTGCGCAATCGCTTATCGCCCCTGTGTTCCCTCTGTGGGTACAAACCCGCGGGGCATCCATTTCTTTTAACCTACGCGTGAAAGCGCCGTGCGTCCAGTCCGCTGTGAAGCTAAAAGTGTTATTGATGTTTAGTTTTTTCTCTTAAAAGTATTTTATCACTTTTTTGCTCGCGCGCGCGGCGCATCCCGGCGCATCTCGGTGGCGCGCGCGCGGCCTGCGATGCTACCCTCGCGGCCGGAACAGCGGCTGAGAAGCAGGACAATGAACGAGGACGGATCGGGCGCGCCGGCGCGGCTGCGTTGCGAAGATGGCGCAACCATTGCCTACCATCGCGGCCGAGGCATCGGGCCGGGGGTGGTATTCCTTACCGGCTACATGTCCGATATGACCGGCGGCAAGGCGCTGCGCCTCGAAGCCCACTGCCGCGCCCGCGGCCGCGCCTTCGTCCGCTTCGACTACTTCGGCCATGGCGCGTCGTCGGGGAAGTTCACCGACGGCACCATCGGCCGCTGGGCCGACGACACGGTCGAGGTTCTTGACGCACTAACGGAGGGCCCGCAGGTTCTGGTCGGCTCGAGCCTCGGCGGCTGGATCATGCTGCTGGCCGCGCTGCGCCGGCCGGAACGCATCGCCGGACTGCTCGGGATCGCCGCGGCGCCCGACTTTACCGCCGATCTGATCGAGCCGTCACTGACGCCGGCGCAGCGCGAAGCACTCGAGCGTGACGGCGTCGTTCCGATCTTCAGCCCGTATGACCCGGAGCCGACGCCGGTCACGCAACTGATCATCGAGGACGGCCGCGATCATCTGGTCTTGCGGGGCGACATTCCGCTCGACTGCCCGGTCCGCCTGATCCACGGGATGAAGGATCCGGACGTGCCGTGGCAAACCTCGCTCCGCCTCGCCGAGCGGCTGCGGAGCGGCGACGTCGAGATCACCCTGATCAAGACCGGCGAGCACCGCCTGTCCGAACCCGCCGACCTCGACCGCCTGTGCGCCGCCTTGGACGGACTTCTCGCCGCGATTTGAGCCGATCTATCGGGCCTGCTCGGCCCCGTCTTCTTCCGTCGGCACGTCTTTCGCCGGCGCGTCTTCGTTTTCCTTCGCCGGGCCTTCGGTGCGGGCGAAGGCGCGGAGAAATTCGAGCGGCAGAGGGAACAAGATCAGCGACGTGCGGTCGCTCGCCAGGCTCTGCATCGTCGTGAGGTAGCGCAACTGGATGGCTTGCGGCTGCGCGGACAGGATCTTGGCCGCGTCGTGGAAGCGTTGCGAGGCCTGTAGCTCGCCCTCGGCGTCGATGATCTTGGCCCGCCGGCTGCGCTCGGCCTCGGCCTGGCGGGCGATCGCGCGAATCATGCTTTCGTCGAGATCGACCCGCTTCAGCTCGACATTGGCGACCTTGATGCCCCAGGCCTCGGTCTGAACGTCGAGGATCCGGGCGATGTCGGTGTTCAGCTTTTCGCGCTCGGCCAGCATTGCGTCGAGATCGTGCTGGCCAAGGACCGAGCGCAATGTGGTCTGGGCGAGCTGACTGGTGGCGGCTTCGTAATCCTCGACCTGGATAACCGCTTTCTCGGGGCCAATGACCCGAAAGTAGACCACCGCGTTGACCTTCACCGAGACGTTGTCGCGGGAGATCACGTCCTGCTGCGGCACGTCGAGGACGCGGGTCCGCAGGTCCATCCGCACCATCTGCTGAACGACCGGCAAGATGAGGATCAGCCCCGGTCCCTTTACCTTCCAGAAGCGGCCAAGCATGAAGACGACGGCGCGTTCGTACTCGCGCATAATCTTGATCGAACTGATCAGCACGAAAACGACAATGAGGACCGGGATGATCCAGGCCTGGCTCAGAACAGTCGACATTACTCAAGCATCCTTCTTAATTCCCTCGGGCCGTTTCCCGTCGGGTTCGACCACCACGGTCAGGCCGTCGAGATCGACCACCCGGATGCGGTGACCAGGGGTGAGTGTACGCTGGGCGCGGGCGCTCCACACCTCGCCGTGGACGCGGACCGTGCCTTCGTGACCGGCCCAGCTCAGCACCGGACCGCTCACGCCGATCATGGCTTCCTTTCCGGACACGACGGCGCGCCGGCGCGCGCGCACCGCGAGCGCCAGCAGGACGGTAAACAGACCGCCGCTGATCAGGGCAATCAGACCGATCAGTTCCCAGGCGATCTTGAAGCCCGGCACGTCTTCTTCCATCAGCATGATCGAGCCGATGACGAGAGAGGCGATCCCGCCGAGCCCGAGGATGCCGAAGCTGGGTACGAACGCCTCGGCGACCATCAGCGCGACACCGAAGACAATAAGCGCGACGCCGGCGTAGTTCACCGGCAGGGCCTGGAACGCGTAGAGCGCGAGCAGCAAGCTGATCGCGCCGACCACGCCCGGCCCAACCAGTCCGGGGCTGAAGAATTCGAACAATATCCCGTAGAAGCCAATGAGCATCAGGATGTAGGCGACATTGGGATTGGTGATGACCGAAAGCAGCTCGGTCCGCCAGTCGGGCGCGATATCGACGATCTCGGCGCCCTTGGTTGACAGACGCACTGTTTGGCCATCGGCCACGACCTCGCGGCCGTCGATCTTCGCCAACAGGTCCGCGACATCGCTCGCGATCAGATCGACGACGTTTTGCGCCAGCGCCTCCTCGGCCGAAAGACTTGCCGCCTCGCCGACCGCCTTCTCGGCCCACTCGACATTGCGCCCGCGTAGTTGCGCCAGCCCGCGGATGTAGGCGCTGGCGTCGTTTCTCGCCTTGTCGGCAAGCCCCGGCTTAGTCGCCGGTTTCGCCGATCCGTCAGCCTTGTCGGAGGATTTGTCCGCGTCGCGCCGAGGCTCCTCGCCGGACCCGCCGCCGATCTGAACCGGCGTCGCCGCGCCCAGATTCGTGCCCGGCGCCATGGCCGCGATGTGGCTGGCGTAGGTGATGTACGTCCCGGCGCTTGCCGCGCGGGCGCCGGAAGGCGCGACGAAAGCCGCCACGGGGACCGGCGAGGCAAGAACGGCGCGGACGATATCGCGCATCGAGGTGTCCAGCCCACCCGGCGTGTCCATCCGCAGAACAACGACGCTCGCGCCCCGCTCGGCCGCCCGGGCAAGTCCGCGAACGACATAATCGCTGGTCGCCGGCCCGATCGGCCCATCGATGTTGAGCACGACGGCTCTCCTGGCCGTCGCTGTCGTCTCGCCGGCCGCTTGCACGCCCGCGCCATGATCCGCGGCGAACACCAGCAAAGCGCCAAGCGCCGCGATCGCCAGCCATACCGCTCGGACCGCAGCCATGCTTATCCCCGATGTGATCGCCGGGCGGCGTACCCGGTCGCCGCCATCAGCCGATCATTCCGCAACGGCGATGAGATGTCCACCGGAGCGAAAGCCCCGGCCCTGCGCTCGGGGTTCGATGCTGGCGGATGGTCCCCATCCGTTGGCTGAATCGAACCACCAACCGATTGATCCGGTCTGCTGAATCACCTGACGCTTGAGGACTCAAGCGCCCACTGAAGGCCGCCGCTCCCAGGCCTTCGCGCAAGGCGCGGACGGCGCGGCGGTTGGCCTTCAGGGTGTAGTTGTAGAGGCCGGCGTGCTCCGAAATCGCCTCTCTCGCGAGCGTCAGCGGCGTCGGCAAGGACAGGGCCAACTCCCCTTCGCTCTCGCCGCACCGGGTGGCCAGCTCCATCTCGACGTGGCGCGCGAGCCGGCGCATGGCGCGGTTCTCGGCCAGGCAAAAGACGTGGGCCGCGCGCGCCCGGCGGTTGCGCGCGAAAATAATGGCCCGCTCGAACAGCGACGGTCCCGATCCCGTAACCGCGATAACGGCGCCTCGACGCTGAAGGCGAATTCGGCGACGCCGCCACCGCACATGGCAACATGAACCGCGCCGACCACGGCAAGATCATCGCCGAAGTAGGCGAGCACGGCGTCGCGGCGCGGCGCCAGCCCGTCGACGTAGTGGCGCACCGCGCGATCCTCAATCGCATAGCCGAAGCGCAGGCGCCGATCCTCCGCGCTCAGCCGGAGAAGGTGGGCGCGATACAGGCCGATCTCGGCCGGCGCCAGGATACGAATTGGATGCGTCATAAAGGCAACCTGTATTGCACTGCACAACGATACAAGCCCAGGTATTTCGGTTTCGTAAATTTCATCTTTGTGTTGCGGTCCCGCGCCACAGACCGGAAAAAGCGCGGGAGACTAACGGTCCGGGTGATCCGTGGCCTTTGAGAGACGGTCGGCGGCGCGGGTCGTTTCCGGTAAGCGGAAGCGGGTGGTGCAGCGCAGCACCAGGTCGACCGCCGTGGCCAGGCCGACCCGATGACCGATGGACACGAAGATCGGCCGCGCGCCCTTTCGCGTTCGCAGCGCGGCGCCGATGACCTCGTCCTTGTCGATGAGCGGCGTCCAGTCGCCCTTGTCCGGACCCGGCTCGTCGTAGTGGCCGACGAGCACCGATTTGGCGACACCGACCGAGGGGATGTCGAGAAACAGGCCGAGATGGCTGGCGAAGCCAAAGCGGCGCGCGTGGGCCAAACCATGACCATCGCAGAGCAGCACGTCGGGGCGAACGGAGAGCTTTTCGAGAACCGCCAGCGCCGGCGGCGCCTCGCGGAAGGTCAACAGCCCCGGCACATACGGGAAATCGACGGCGAGGCTCAACGCGGCGCTGTCGACGACGCTAAGGTCGGGAAAGGTGAAAACGACCGCGGCGGCGCGGGCGATGCCGCTGCGGCCGCGCCGGTCATACGCGACATCGACGCCCGCGACCCAGCGCACCGGTCCGAGCCGATCCTCGCGAACGACGCGCCCCGCTAACCGCCGCTGCAAGGCGATGGCTTCGCGCGGGGTCATCGCCCAGTCGTGCAGCGGATCCTTGCCCAAGCCGGCCGCGCCGACGAGGTGTTAAGCCGCGCGGTGTCCTTGCGCCTTCTCGAAGGCGTCGAGCGCCTCGATCATCGCCTCGGCGGCACGCAGTTCGCGCTCGGCGCCGAGGCGAATGCCGAAGGTATCGGCGACCATCAAGGAATCGTGGGCGCGCTTCAACCGTTCCTCGGCATAATCGCGGGTGATGTCCTTGACGGGAATGGCCTCTTCGGCGAGCACGGTGCAGCGATCCGTGGTCACTTCGGCGAAACCCTGCTCGACGAATATCCGCTCGAGGATCTTCAGGTTCTGCTCACGCACCTCAACCGTTCCCGGCCGCAGCGTCGACAGCATGGGCGCGTGCCCCGGAAGGACGCCGAAGTTGCCGGCCCCGCCCGGAACGATCACCAGCTCGGCCTCCCGGGACAGCATCATCCGCCCCGGCGTTACGATTTCAAAGACAAAGGTGTCCGCCATGCCGCGCCTCGCCTTGGGGTCCGGAAATTAAGCCGCTTCTTCCGCCATGCGCTTGGCCTTGGCGACGGCTTCGTCAATCGTGCCGACCATGTAGAACGCGGCTTCCGGCAGGTGGTCGTACTCGCCGGCGCAGATCGCCTTGAAGCCCTTGATGGTATCCTCGAGATTGACGAACACGCCCGGCGTACCGGTGAAGACTTCGGCGACGTGGAACGGCTGGCTGAGGAAGCGTTGCAGCTTCCGCGCCCGCGACACCGTCAGCTTGTCCTCTTCGGAAAGCTCGTCCATGCCAAGGATGGCGATGATGTCCTGCAACGACTTGTAGGTTTGCAAGATCCTCTGAACCTCGCGGGCGCAGGTGTAGTGTTCCTCGCCGACGATCCGCGGGTCGAGCACCCGCGACGTCGAGTTCGAGCGGATCGACCGCCGGATAGATGCCGAGCTCGGCGATCGAGCGACTGAGCACCGAGGTCGCGTCAAGGTGAGCGAACGCCGTCGCCGGCGCCGGATCGGTCAAGTCGTCGGCCGGGACATAGATGGCCTGCACCGAGGTAATGGAGCCCTTCTTGGTCGAGGTGATCCGTTCCTGCAGCGCACCCATGTCGGTTGATAGCGTCGGCTGATAACCCACCGCCGACGGAATGCGGCCGAGCAGCGCCGACACCTCGGAACCCGCCTGGGTAAAGCGGAAGATGTTATCGACGAAGAACAACACGTCCTGGCCTTCCTCGTCGCGGAAGTACTCGGCGAGCGTCAGGCCGGTCAGGCCGACGCGGGCGCGCGCGCCCGGAGGCTCGTTCATCTGCCCATAGACGAGAGCCGCCTTCGATCCGGACCCGTTGATCTGGATAACACCCGACTCCATCATCTCGTGATAGAGATCGTTGCCCTCGCGGGTCCGCTCGCCGACGCCGGCGAACACCGAGTAGCCGCCGTGGGCTTTGGCGATGTTGTTGATCAGCTCCATGATGATGACGGTCTTGCCGACGCCGGCGCCGCCGAACAGGCCGACCTTGCCGCCTTTCGGATACGGCTCGATCAAGTCAATGACCTTGATCCCGGTGACGAGAATTTCCGTCTCCGTCGACTGGTCGAGAAAGCTCGGCGCCGGCCGGTGGATCGGATACCTCATTTTGGTCTCGACGGGACCGCGTTCGTCCACCGGCTCGCCGACGACGTTGACGATCCGGCCCAGGGTCTCCGGGCCGACCGGAACCGAAATCGCCTGACCGGTATCGGTGACTTCCTGGCCGCGCACGAGGCCATCGGTGGAGTCCATCGCGACCGTGCGTACGGTCGACTCGCCGAGCTGCTGCGCCACTTCGAGAACCAAAGTCTTGCCCTGATGCTGAAGATGCAAGGCGTTCAGGATGAACGGGAGCTCCCCTTCGAAACGGACGTCGACCACCGCCCCCAACACCTGGGTGATCGTGCCGATGGCGTTCTTGCTCATTGCCAATGCTCCTCTGGCGATCGCTGCCTTTGTTCAGGCCGTTGCGTGCTCACAGCGCTTCAGCGCCGGAAATGATTTCAATCAGTTCCGTGGTGATCGCGGCCTGGCGGGTCCGGTTGTACTTCAGCGTCAGCTTGTCGATCATGTCGGCGGCGTTGTTCGTCGCATTCTCCATCGCCGTCATCCGCGCCCCCTGCTCGGAGGCATAGCTTTCCAACAGCGAGCGGAAAATCTGCATCGAGAGGTTGGCCGGCAACAGCGCGCCGAGCAGCTGGTCTTCCGCCGGCTCAAGCTCATAACCGGCGTCGCCGCCCACCGGCTTGGCGGCGGCCTTGTCCTCGAACTCCTCGACCGGGAAGGGGATGATCTGCTTGGCGGTGACGGCCTGGCTGATGGCCGACTTGAAGGTGGTGTACAGCAGCAAGCACGTGTCGAACTCGCCCGCCTGGAACATGTTGCGCAAGCGCTTGGCGATATCGCGCGCCGGAGCGAAGTGGGCGCCGTTGCGGGTCACGTTCTCCATGGTCTCGACGATTAGGCCGGCATGATCGCGGCGCAGAACGTCGCGGCCCTTGCGGCCGACGCACAGGATCTTGACCTGCTTGCCCTCGGCGCTTAGCGCGGCGACGCGCCGTTTGGCTTCGCGCGCGACATTGCTGTTGAACCCGCCGCACAGCCCGCGGTCGCCGGTGACGACCACCAGCAGGTAGCGGTTCGCCGTGCCATGACCCGACAAAAGCTTCGGCGCCGATTCCAGGCTGGACATGCTGGCGACCAACTGCGCCAGCATCCGCTCCATCCGCTCGCCATAGGGCCGTCCTTCCTCGGCGGAGGCCTGGGCACGCTTCAGCTTGGACGCCGCGACCATCTTCATGGCCGAGGTGATCTTCTGCGTCGACTGGACGCTGGCGATCCGGTTTCTTAAATCCTTAAGGCTCGGCATTCGACGCTGTTCTCCTACTTGCCGTCCACGACAGCGTCCGGCACCTACGAGAAGCTTTTGGCGAACCGGTCGATGAACGCGGTGAGCTTCTTGTCGATGTCCGCCGTGAGATCCTTCTCGGTGCGAATGGCATCGAGAATGTCGGCGCCGTTGGCGCGGATGTTATCCAGCAGCGAGGACTCGAAGCGGCCGACATCGAATACGGAGATCTTGTCGAGATATCCGCGCACGCCGCAGAAGATAACCACGACCTGCTCTTCGATCGGGTAGGGCTTGAACTGCGGCTGCTTCAACAGCTCGGTCAACCGCTCGCCGCGGCTCAGCAACCGCTTGGTCGAGGCGTCGAGGTCCGACGCAAATTGCGCGAACGCCGCCATTTCGCGATACTGAGCCAGTTCGAGCTTGATGCTGCCGGCAACCTTCTTCATCGCCTTGATCTGCGCCGCCGATCCCACCCGGCTGACGGAAATGCCGACGTTAACCGCCGGGCGGATGCCTCTGTAGAACAGCTCGGTCTCAAGGAAGATCTGGCCGTCGGTGATCGAGATGACGTTGGTCGGGATATAGGCCGAAACGTCGCCCGACTGCGTCTCGATAACCGGCAAGGCGGTCAGCGAGCCGGAGCCGTGATCCTTGCTCAGCTTGGCGGCGCGCTCGAGCAGGCGTGAGTGCAGGTAGAAAACGTCGCCCGGATAGGCTTCGCGGCCCGGCGGCCGGCGCAGCAGCAACGACATCTGGCGGTAAGCCACCGCCTGCTTCGACAAGTCGTCGTAAAAGATGACGGCGTGCATGCCGTTGTCGCGGAAGTATTCGCCGATCGTGCAGCCGGCGTAGGGCGCCGAGATATTGCAGCGGCGCCGCCTCCGAAGCGGTCGCGGCGACCACCACGGTGTAGTCGAGCGCATCGTACTCCTGAAGCACCTTGACGAACTGCGCCACGGAAGACCGCTTCTGGCCGATGGCGACATAGATGCAGAAGAGCTTGCCCGAGTTGTCCTCGGCAGCGTCGTTGATCTTCTTCTGATTGAGGATCGTGTCGATGATGATGGCGGTCTTGCCGGTCTGGCGGTCGCCGATGATGAGCTCGCGCTGACCCCGGCCGATCGGGATCAGGCTGTCGATCGCCTTGACCCCGGTCTGCATCGGCTCGTGCACCGATTGGCGGGGAATGATGCCCGGCGCCTTGACGTCGGCAACGGCGCGCTCGGTCGCATTGATGGCGCCCTTGCCGTCGATCGGATCACCGACGGCGTTGACGACGCGCCCCAACAGGCCCTTGCCGATCGGAATATCAACAATATCGCCGGTCCGCTTGACGACATCCCCTTCGCGGATCATTCGGTCATCGCCGAACAGCACGACGCCGACGTTGTCCTCTTCGAGGTTCAACGCCATGCCCTTGGTGCCGTCGGGAAACTCGACCATCTCGCCGGCCTGCACCTTGTCCAGACCATGGACGCGGGCAATGCCGTCGCCGACGGAGAGAACCGTGCCGACCTCGGCGACCTCCGCTTCGGTGCCGAACGTGGCGATTTGCTGCTTCAAGATCGCAGAAATTTCAGCGGCCCGGATCTCCATTTACCCGATCCCCTTCATGGCAAGGCTTAAACGTTTCAATTTTGTGCTCAGTGAAAAGTCGACCATCCGCGAGCCGACCTTGACAATCAATCCGCCGAGAAGCTCAGGGTCGACCCGGCTGCTCAAGGCGACCTCGGTTCCGACCGCCTTTTTCAATATTGCCTTGACCGCGCTCACCTGTTCCGCCGACAGCGCCTTGGCGGCAACGACCTCGGCGGTCGTCTCGCCGCGGCGATCGGCCATCATCTGCTGATAGGCGGCGATCATGCCCGGCAAGGCAAACAGCCGGCGGTTCCTGGAGACGAGGCCGGTGAATTTCTGAACCAGCGGACCGATGCCGGCGGCTTCCAGGACCGCGGACACGCCGCGTTGCTGATCGTGACGAGAGATTACGGGAGAGCGGATCAGTCGCTTGAGATCATCGCTCTTGTCAATCATTCCCGCCAGGAGCCGCAGCTCGGCCGCGACCGGGTCGAGCGATTTTTCCCCCTCGGCCAACTCAAACAGCGCGGCCGCATAGCGTTGGGCAAGGCCGGAGGAGCCTTTGGTCGTGGTTGTCACCCGGGAGCGCCCTCGTTCTTGTTTTATTGTCGGGCCGATTTTTGCATCGGCCCGCCATGGCTTCGCTCGGAGCGTTTAACCCCGGCGCGGAGTGTTCTGTAACACACCTATTTTGGCCTTGCAACCCGACTTGCCCATCGTGAAGCGCCGAAAAACCCTCACGATTCCGCGCCTCTACGCCGGCGAAGGCGGCCGCGCGCCGCGCTTATTTCGCATCCGCAACAGACGTTTGGCGCCGCCCGGGGTCGGAATAACCCTAATTGTCCGGGGGTTGACGCCACCCGGTCAGAGGAAGCTGTACGGGTCGATATCGACCTGAACACGAACGGAGTTCGGCAGAGGCGTCGATCCGAGCCAGTTGCGAACGACCGCCGAGACCGCGATCCCGCGCCCGGCGTGGAGCAACAGCCGATAGCGGTGGCGGGCGCGCAACAGGGCCAGCGGCGCCGGCGCGGGGCCGAACACGCGCAGACCGTCGCGGTTCGGCGCGGTTTGCGCGAGCGCCCGCGCCGCCGCCTCGACCGCGCCCTGATCCGGACCAGAGACGATCAGCGCGGCGAGACGGCCGAACGGCGGCATCGAGGCCTCGCGCCTCGCATCCTCTTCGGCCGCGAGAAAGCGCGCGCGCTCGCCCGACGCCAGCGCGGCCATGACCGGATGCTCGGGCATCGTCGTCTGGATGAGGGAACGGCCGGCGCGCTCTCCCCGTCCGGCTCGGCCGGAGGCCTGATAGAGGAGCTGAAAAGTCCGTTCCGCGGCGCGCAGGTCGCCGCCGGCGAGACCAAGGTCGGCATCGATCACGCCGACCAGGGTGAGGTGCGGAAAGTGGTAGCCCTTGGCCATGATCTGGGTGCCGATGACGATGTCGATGGCGCGGGCCTCGATGCGCCGGACCAACTCCGCCGTCGCGGCCGGGCCGGGCAGAGTGTCGCTGGTCGCGAGCACCGCGCGCGCTTGCGGAAAAACATGGGCGACCTCTTCGCCGAGACGCTCCACGCCCGGTCCGCAGGCGGCCAAGGCATCGCTCGCGCCACAAGCCGGGCAGGCCTCCGGCAGCGGCGCGGCGTAGCCGCAGTGATGACACAACAGACGCCCGGTGAACCGGTGCTCGACCAGCCAGGCGCTGCAAGAGCCGCACCGGAAGCGATGGCCGCAGGCCCGGCACACCGTCAACGGGGCATAACCGCGGCGGTTCAAGAACAGCAGCGTTTGCCCACCCTCGTCCAGGGCCGCGGCGATGGCGTCGCGCAACGCCGGCGACAGCCAACAGCCGCGCGGCGGCCGGTCGCGGCGCAAATCGATGAGTTCGACCGCCGCCATCGCGGCGTCGCCATGGCGCGCGGGCAGATGAACCATGGCGTAGCGGCCGGCGCGGACGTTGACCAGGGTCTCGAGCGACGGCGTGGCCGAGGCGAGAAGGACCGGGAACCCGCCGATCCGGCCGCGAACGACGGCCATGTCGCGGGCGTTGTAGCTCACCCCATCCTCCTGCTTGAACGACGGGTCGTGCTCCTCGTCGACAACGACAAGGGCAAGATCGGCAAACGGCAGGAACAGCGCCGAGCGCGCGCCGACAACGATGCCGGCGCGGCCCTCGGCAACGGCGCGCCAGGTCCGCCGACGCTCGGCGCGGCCAAGATCGGAGTGCCACACAGCCGGATCGGCGCCGAAGCGGGCGCGGAAGCGCGCAAGCCACTGCGTCCCGAGCGCGATCTCCGGCAGGAGCACGAGCGCCTGGCGGCCGGCGGCCAGGGTGGCGGCGATCGCCTCGAAGTAGATCTCGGTCTTGCCCGAACCGGGAACGCCGTCGATGAGGGTAACCGAGAAGCCGGCGCCGACGGCCGCGCGCGCTTCGCTCGCCGCCGCCGACTGGTCGGGTGACAACTCCGGCCCCGGCAAGCCAGGATCGGGCCGCGGCAAGGTTTCCCCGACGTCATCCATCATGCCGGCCGCGATAAGCCCGGCGTCCGCCAACGCCTTGATGACGCCGGCCCCGACACCGGCATCACGCGCCAGCGCCGCCGCGCCACGGAGGCGGCCGTCGGCGAGCACAGCCAACACGCGCCGGCGCGCCGGCGTCATTCGCGCTTCTTGCGGCCGCGCCGCGTCCGGCAAGGCCGCGGCGAGCGAAAACACCTTCGCCGGCCGCGTCGGGCGCAGGGCCTCGGCGATGCTCATCACCATTCTGAGGACCGCGCCGCGCGAATGAACCGTGTAGTCCGCGACCCAGTCGACGAATTCGGCGGCTCTCGGCGGTCAGCGGCGGGACCGGAAGATGCTCCGTTATCGCCCGCAGCCGAGCCTCGTCGACATCACCTGCGCCCGGCCCCCAGATCACGCCCGAGACTCGGCGGGGGCCTAACGGCACCTCGACAAAGTCGCCCTCATCGAGGCGCAAACCCTTGGGAATCCGATAGTCGTAGGCATCGGCGAAGGCGAGCGGAAGGAGCACCGCAACCCGCTCGCCGGGCCCGAAGCGGCGTGATGTATTGGCCACAATTCAGTTGCTCTCTTACACTATGCTCATAATTCACATTAACAGTCCGCAATCGGCTCTGGTATAGCCGGTTGCATGAGCCAGACAGTCGATACCTCTCGGATCGAGCCCTCCGCCGGCAACACGGAGTACAGCATGGACACGCCGACCGCCGATCAGGTGACGCGGTACCTGCGCGAGAACCCTGATTTTCTGCTCGTTCAGCCGCAGATCCTGACACAACTGGCGCCGCCGCCGCGATGGACCGGCGATACGGTGGTCGATTTCCAGCGCCACATGGTCGATGTGCTGCGCGGCGAGATCGCGGGCCTGCGCGATTGCGCCAGCGCCGTCATCGAAACCAGCCGCTCCAACCTCGGCATCCAGGCGCAAACCCACGCGGCGGCGTTGTCGATTGTCGGCGCGCCTGACCTGGACGAGCTTGTCCGCGTCGTCGCCGAGGACCTGCCCGCCGTGCTCGGCATTGAAACCGCGATCCTGGCGCTGGAGCCTCTGGCCGCGCTCGATGACGCCATTATGACCATGATCGCCAAGCTCTCCGCCGGCGACGTCGACGCGATCCTGGGAAGGGGCCGCGATGTGCGCTTGATCGCGAATCTGACCGACGACGGCCTGCTGTTTGCGGATACCGAACCGGCCGTTCACTCCGCGGCCCTGGTCCGCTTGACGCTGAGCGATCCGCAAGTCCACGGCCTGATGGCTCTTGGAGCGCAGCGCGAGGGATTTTTTCGTCCCGGTCAGGGTTGCGACCTCGTGTTGTTCCTGGCGCAAATGGTCGAGGTTTGCCTACAACGCCTGCTGCCGAAACAGGTCTGAACGACGTCATCGCCGATGGCGCGGCCGCCGCGGCAATCGCCCGGTGGCGCGAGTGGCTTGTCAGCGAACGGCGCGCCTCGGCGCATACCGTCGACGCCTATAGCCGTGACCTGCGCCAGTTTTTCTCCTTCCTCTGCGGCCATCTCGGCGCCGAGCCGGGATTGAACGACCTGGCGGCGCTCTCGCTCGGTGACTTCCGCGCGTTCCTCGCCGATCGTGCGAACGCCGGATTGGCGGCGAGTTCAAGGGCGCGGGTCTTGGCCACCGTGCGCGGCTTTTTCCGCTTTCTCGAGCGCCAGGGGCTCGCCGCCAACACCGCCATCCGCCTCGTGCGTACGCCGAAGCTCGCAAAAAGCCTGCCCAGGGCGCTCGGCGTCGGCGATGCCCTCGCCTCGGTCGATACCGTCGCCGATCTTAGTGACGAGCCGTGGGTCGCGCGCCGCGACCAGGCCCTGCTCCTCATGCTTTACGGCTGCGGCTTGCGGATCGGCGAGGCGCTGGCGCTCGACCGCCGCGATGCCCCGCGCGCCGATACCATGGACGACGCCATGGTTGTCACCGGCAAGGGCGGCAAGCAGCGGCTGGTGCCGATCCTGCCGATCGTCCGAGACGCGGTCGCGGCTTACCTCGCGGCATGCCCATACGCGGCCGAGCCGACGGGGCCGCTGTTCGTCGGCGTGCGCGGCGGCCGGCTCGATCCGGCGGTGGTCCAACGCCAGATGCGCCGGCTTCGCGCCGTCCTCGGCTTGCCCGAGACGGCGACGCCGCACGCGCTGCGCCACAGCTTCGCCACCCACCTGCTCGCCGACGGCGGCGATCTCAGGACCATCCAGGAACTGCTCGGCCACGCCTCGCTGTCAACGACCCAGCGCTACACCGAGGTCGACACCGCCCGCCTCGCCGCCGTCCACCGCCGCGCCCACCCGCGCGCGAAGGGCTAGCTGCGAGCGCGCCTTAAGCACGCCCTACGACGGCCGAGCGTGCGGCGGCGGAGAGGCGTATCACCAGGGGGCCGAGGAGGCCGACGGCTCCGACCGAGATGAAGGCCGCGGCCCATGACGCGGATGTCGCGCCGCCGCCGGTGGCGTCGAGGACCGCGCCGAAAATGATCGGGCCGATCCCCGCAGCGCCGAAGCCGACCAGGGTATGCACGGCCATGGTCGCGCCCTGCCGGCCTTGGTGGGCGGCGGCGAACGCGCCGGCGGTGAGCGCGGCCGAATCGAGCTGAACGATGGCGTTGTAGATGAGCGCGAGGACGACGACCATGCCGTAGGACAGCGGCGCGGCGAAGCCGAATCCGGCGGCCATGGCCACCGAGGCGAGCATGACCCAGGCGATGGTTCGTGGCCGGCCGAAGCGCACGCAGAGTTCGTTGCCGCCGATGCTGGCGGCGACCGCGACCAGTCCCGCTAGCATGCCGACGTTCGCCGGCGCCGGCCAGCCTCCGGTGTCGAACGGAGGGCCGAGCGGACCGCCGAGGCCGCCGAGCCCCAAGCTGAAGGTAAGAAAGGCAATCAGCCACGAGCGCAGGGCGAACAACTCCCAGCAGTGTACGCCGTAGCCGAGGACGTAGCCCATCGCGGCGCGATTGGCCACAACCGGGCGGAAGTCGAGCAGCCGGCGGTGCGGCTCCGCGGGCTCCGGCCGGACTCGATGAAGGAGCGCGACAATGGCGGCCGCGACCATCGCGGATACGGCCGCGACGGCAAACACCGCGCGCCAGCCGAAGGCGTGCGAAATCTCGCCGGCGGCAAGAAACGAAGCCGCCGTGCCGAGCGAGAAACAGGACGTGTAGAACGAGATCGCGCGCGATTGCCGTGGTCCGTGGTGGCGGTCGACCAAGACCTTGAGGCCGGGCATGTAGGTGGCGGCCAGAGCGGCGCCGGCGCAGGCGCGCAAGGCCAGCCCGCTCCAAAAGCCCTGGGCGAGAAGGGCGAACCCCGCCGACGCCGCGCTCGCGAGCAGCGCGCCCCCGATGTAGATCCAGCGCGCGTCGATCCGGTCGGTCGCGGCCATGAGCAGCGGTACGCTCGCGGCGTACGCGGCGAAGTAGATCCCGGCGATCCACCCGGCTTGCGTGTTCGACAAGCTCCATTCCGCCATGAACATGGGCAGCAGCGCCGGGAAGGCGAAGACGCCGATCATGGTCAGCACCTCCGCCGTGCACAGCGCCAAGAGCAGTTGGGTTGTTCCGGCGCGCGAGCCGCGGCCGGAGGGGCGCCTCACTCGGCGCGGCCGGGCCTGAGCCGCGCCATCATGGCCTCGGCCCGCTCCTGCGCCCGATCAAGCGTCGCCGAGGCCCGCGGATAGCGCCGGCGCAGCTTCTGCAGCTTGTCATGCGCCCACGGCGATTCCTGGGCGAGAAGAGTGGCGCCGATCGCGAGAAACAAGATCCCCTGAAGAAACGGCAGGAACAGGCCGGCGACGCCAAGCACGATGAAGATCCAACCAAGCGTCAACTTCAAGACGCGCTTCATCGCAAGGCCCTCGAAATGATGGCGGCTTCGGATGCCAACGCGCTCAGATGTGGATCGCCCGGTCGGCGACCGCAAGCGCCGCTTCCTTGACGGCCTCGCTGAGACCGGGGTGGCCGTGGCTGCTGCGCGCGAGGTCCTCGGCCGAGCCGGCGAATTCCATGGCGACCACGACCTCCTGGATCAGGTCGCCCGCCTGCGGGCCGATGATGTGGGCGCCGAGAATGCGGTCGGTCTTGGCGTCGGCGAGGATTTTGACGAAGCCGTCGGTATCGGCGTTGCAGCGCGCCCGCGAGTTCGCGGTGAACGGAAACTTGCCGATGCGGTACTCGACCCCGTCACCCTTCAGCTGTTCCTCGGTCTGGCCGACGGACGCCACTTCCGGCCAGGTGTAGACAACCGACGGGATGGCCTCGTAGTTCACGTGACCGGCCTGGCCCGCGATCAGCTCGACGACCGCCACGCCTTCCTCCTCGGCCTTGTGGGCGAGCATCTTGCCGCCGATGACATCGCCGATGGCGAAGATGCCGGCAACGTTGGTCTGGAAGTCGTGGTCGACCTTGATGAAGCCGCGCTCGGTCAATTCGACGCCGATCTTGTCCAGGCCGAGGCCGTCGACGAATGGACGCCGGCCGATCGAAACGAGAACCACATCGGCTTCCAGCGTCTCCGCGTCGCCGCCGTCGCGCGGCTCGATGCTCAGCGCGACACCGCTGTCGGTGAGCCTGGCGCCGGTCACCTTGCTGCCGAGCTTGAACGCCAACCCCTGCTTTTGCAGGATCCGCTGCATCTGTTTCGAGATCTCGCCGTCCATCCCGGCAAGGACCTGATCAAGGAATTCGACCACCGTGACCTTGGCGCCCAAGCGGCGCCACACCGAGCCAAGCTCGATGCCGATGTAGCCGCCGCCGACGACGATCATTGTTTCCGGCACGCTTTGCAGATCGAGCGCGCCGGTGGAACTGACGACGCGCTTCTCGTCGATCTCGACACCCGGCAGACGGACGATCTCGGAGCCGGTCGCGATCAGGATGTTCTCGCTCTTGAGAACGCGCGGCTCGCCGCCGTCCTCCGGCGTGACCGTGATCGTATCGGCCGACGTGATCACGCCGTGGCCGAGGACATGGTCAACCTTGTTCTTCTTGAACAGGAAAGCGACGCCCTGAGTCAGGTCGTGAACGACCTGGTTCTTGCGCTCGAGCATCGCGGGCAGGTCGACCGCGAGGCCGTCGACCTTGATGCCGTGCCGGTCGAAATCATGCGAGGCGAAGTCGTAATGGTGCGACGATTGCAGCAACGCCTTGGACGGAATGCAGCCGACATTGAGGCAGGTGCCGCCGAGGGACGCGCGCTTCTCGACACAGGCCGTTCGCAGCCCCAGCTGGGCGGCTCGGATCGCGGCGACATAGCCGCCCGGTCCGGCGCCGATGACAACGAGGTCGTAGCTGTCGTCGCTCATTTCTTTTCTTCCATTTCCGCTGTCGTGCGCGCCGCGGGGGGTAAGATCGCGGATTTAAGTGCCGAGCAGAATACGCTGCGGATCCTCGACGCACTCCTTGACCCGGACCAGGAAGGACACCGCCTCGCGGCCGTCGACGAGGCGATGATCGTAGCTGAGCGCCAGATACATCATCGGCCGCGCCTGGATGGATCCGTCCGCCATGACCATCGGCCGCTGCTGAATCTTGTGCATCCCGAGGATGCCCGATTGCGGCGGGTTGAGGATCGGCGTCGACATCAGCGAGCCAAAAACGCCGCCGTTGGTGAGCGTGAACGTGCCGCCCTGCATCTCATCGATGGCAAGCTTGCCGTCGCGGGCGCGCTTGCCGTAGTCGGCGATCGTCTTTTCGATCTCGGCCATGGACAGTACGTCGGCGTCGCGCACGACCGGAACGACCAGTCCGTTCGGCGAGGATACGGCGATGGCGATGTCGTAGTGGTTCTTGTAAACGATGTCCTCGCCGTCGATCTCGGCGTTGACCGCCGGAAACTCGCGCAGGGCAACAATGCATGCCTTGATGAAGATCGACATGACCCCGAGCCGCGCGCCGTGCTTTTTCTCGAAGGCCTCGCGATACTGGCTCCGCAAGGCGTTTGTCGCGGTCATGTCGACCTCGTTGAAGGTCGTCAGCATGGCGGCGGTGTTCTGCGCGTCCTTTAGGCGGGCGGCGATCATCTTGCGCAGCCGCGTCATCTTGACCCGTTCTTCATTCGCACCCGCGGGTCTGGCGGGCGCCGGGGCCGGCGAAGGAGCGGGCGGCTTGCTCGGCGACTGCGCCGCCGGGGCGGGTTTCGCGCCGGACTCGATGTACGCGAGCACGTCGCCCTTGGTCAGCCGGCCATCCTTGCCGCTGGCCGCGATTTGCGCCGGATCAAGGCCGTGTTCCTCGACCAGCTTGCGGACCGCCGGCGCCAGCGCCGCGGCGGGCGCGCCTCTGGCCGCGTCATCCGTCGGGCTCGGCGCCTTCGCCGTCGGCGTCGCCGCTTCGGGCGCGGCCGCGCGCGGCGGCGCCTGTTCGGTCTTCGGCTCGGGCTTTTTCGCCGGCGCTCCGGCCTTGGCGGAAGCCTTGCCGGCACCCTCGCCCTCGGCGATCGAGCCGAGCGCGCCACCGACCTCGACCTCGCTGCCCTCCTCTGCGGCGATGGCTTCCAGGGTCCCGGACGCTGGCGCGTTGACCTCGACCGTGACCTTGTCGGTTTCCAGCTCGACTAAAGGTTCGTCCACCTCCACCGGGTCGCCGACGGCCTTGAACCATTTCGCCACGGTTGCTTCGGTTACCGATTCGCCAAGCGTCGGCACTACTATTTCTGTCGTCATGGTCCTGCCCGGATAGAGTTGAAGCCGCTCACCGCGCGACGCGGCGGAACGGCTGGGGTATTGCTTCGAGATCGACAACCAGCGCCTGCTCGCACAGCGCGCTCTGCTCTTTTTCGTGAACCTTGAACAGTCCGGTGGCCGGGGACGCCGCCGCCTTGCGGCCGACATAGATCGGCAAGATGTAGTCCCGATCGAGTTCTTCGAGGAGGTTGATGAGACGCGGCAGCACGAACGTCCAGGCGCCGGCGTTGGCCGGCTCTTCCTGACACCAGACGAGCTGCGCGTTCGGATATTTGTCCATCTGCTCCATGATCAGCTGGCGTGGCCATGGATAGAGCTGCTCGACCCTGATCAGGGCGACATCGTTGATCTGGCGCGCGCGGCGCTCCTGCAGCAGGTCGTAATAGACCTTGCCGGTGCACAACACGACGCGGCGAACCTTATCGTCCGCCGCCAGCTCGTCGACCTCCGGCAGCACCCGGGCGAAATGGGTCCCCGGCCCCATCTCATCGAGACGAGAAACGACCAGCTTGTGGCGAAGCAGCGACTTCGGCGACATCACGATCAGCGGCTTGCGGAAGTTCCTGCAGATCTGCCGGCGCAAGGCGTGGAAGAAGTTGGCCGGCGTGGTGCAGTTGACCACCTGCATGTTGTCTTCGGCGCAGAGCTGCAAATACCGCTCGAGGCGCGCCGACGAGTGCTCGGGTCCCTGCCCCTCGTAGCCGTGCGGCAGGAGCATGACCAGCCCGCTCAGGCGCAGCCACTTGGATTCGCCAGAGGCGACGAACTGGTCGATGATGACCTGCGCGCCATTGGCGAAATCGCCGAACTGCGCTTCCCAGATCACCAGCGCATCGGGTTCGACCAGCGAATAGCCATACTCGAAGCCGAGGCACGATGCTTCCGATAGCGGGCTGTCGATGACCTCGATCATCGCCTGGCCGTCGCTGATGTTGTTCAGCGGGATGTAGCGGCGTTCGTCTTCCTGATCGACCAGCACCGCGTGGCGGTGCGAGAACGTGCCGCGCCCGGAGTCCTGGCCCGACAGGCGGACGGGAACGCCTTCGGCGAGCAGGGTGCCGTAGGCGAGGGCCTCGCCCATGGCCCAGTCAACTCCTTCGCCCGTCTCGATCATTTTCGTTTTGGCGTCGAACAGGCGGAGGATCTTACGGTTGACGTTGAAGTTCTCCGGCGGCCGCGACAGCGCGGCGCCGACCTCGCGCAACAGCTCGAGCGACGCAAAGGTCGGATCGTCGCGAAACTCCTCTTCGCCGATCAGCGTTTTCAGCCCGGCCCATTTGCCTTGCAGCCAATCGGCCTTGTTCGGCTTGTAGGTCGGGGCGGCCTCGAAAGCCGCATCCAGCCGGGCGCGGAAGTCGGCGCGGATCTGCTCCACCTCCTCGGCGCTTACCACGCCCTCGTTGACCAACTTCTTGGCGTAGACCTCCCGCGTGGTCGGGTGCTTGGCGATCGCCTTGTACATGATCGGCTGGGTGAACGCCGGCTCGTCAGCCTCGTTGTGGCCGAAGCGGCGGTAGCAGAACATGTCGATGACCACGTCGCGCTTGAATTCCTGCAAGTATTCGGTGGCGATCCGGGTGATATGAACCACCGCTTCCGGATCGTCGCCGTTGACGTGGAAGATCGGCGCCTGGACGATTTTGCCGACATCGGATGGATAGGGCGAGGAGCGCGAAAACGACGGATTGGTGGTAAAGCCGATCTGGTTGTTGACTATGAAGTGAATGGTCCCCCCGGTGCTGTAGCCCGTGAGGTCGGACAGGCCGAACACTTCGGCCACCAGTCCCTGGCCGGACATAGCGGCGTCACCGTAAATCATCACGCCAATGACACGGCGTCGCTCGCTGTCGCCGCACTGAGCCTGCTTGGCCCGGACCTTGCCGACAACGACCGGATCAACCGCCTCGAGGTGCGACGGATTGGCGACGAGCGAGATGTGGATCTGCTTGCCGTCGAACACCCGATCGGCCGAGGTGCCGAGGTGGTACTTGACGTCGCCCGAGCCCTGCACGTCGTCGGGACGGTTGGCGTTTCCCTGGAACTCCGACAGGATCGCGACGTACGGCTTGTTGACGATGTTGGAGAGCACGTTGAGCCGGCCGCGGTGGGCCATGCCGATGACGATCTCCTCGATGCCGAGCTGGCTGCCGCGCTTGAGGATCTGCTCCAGCGCCGGGATCATCGATTCGCCGCCGTCCAGCCCGAACCGCTTGGTGCCGGTAAACTTGACCTGAAGGAACTTCTCGAACTCACCGGCGTCGGTCAGCCGGCTGAGAATGGCCTTCTTGCCCTCGGCGGTGAATTGCGTATGGTTGCGGATGGACTCGACGCGCTGCTGGATCCAGGCCTTCTCCGCCGGGTGCTGGATGTGCATGAACTCGACGCCGATCGAGCCGCAATAGGTCTCCTTAAGGATCTCGATAATCTGGCGCAAGGTCGCGGTTTCGAGACCGAGGACGTAGTCGAGAAAAATCGGCCGGTCGAGATCGGCGTCGGTGAAGCCGTACGTCTTCGGGTCCAGTTCGGCGTGATACTTCTTGCCTTCGAGGCCGAGCGGATCGAACCGGGCCATGAGATGGCCGCGAACCCGGTAGGTCCTGATCAGCATCAGCGCGCGAACCGAGTCGCTCGTCGCCGCGCGGATTTCCTCGGCGCTGACCGTCGCCTCGGCGCCATCGCGCATCGTCGCCAGCGCCTCGGCGCCGTCGTTGCCGCGATCCGGGTCGATCGGCGAGGCCCGCTCCGCCCAACTGGCGCCGCGGGCCTCGCCGGCAATCACCCCGCCGTCGTCGCCCAGACCGGCAAAAAACGAACCCCAGCTGGCGTCCACCGAACTGGGGTCTTCGACATAACGGCGGTAAAGCTCAACGAGATAGGGCGCATTGGCCCCGGACAGAAAAGACTCCGTAATACTTGCCATGTCCCTCGTCGGGGCGCGGCTTTTGCGCCGCGCCCGTCCTCCCGGTTTTTACTTTTGTAGGCTATCCACGCATTGCCGTGACCATCGTGCTGCCGATAGCTGACGGCGACGGCGAGACATGGATGCCGGCGCTCTTAAACGCTTCGATCTTATCCCCCGCGGTCCCCTTTCCGCCAGAAATAATGGCGCCGGCGTGTCCCATCCGCCGGCCCGGAGGCGCGGTGAGCCCCGCGATGAAGCCGACGACCGGCTTCTTGGTCTTCGACTGCTTGATCAGATCGGCCGCCTCTTCCTCGGCCGAGCCGCCGATTTCGCCGATCATGACGATGCCCTGAGTCGCCTTGTCGTTGAGGAACATCTCCAGGCAATCGACGAAGTTGGTGCCGTTGATCGGGTCGCCGCCGATACCGATGCAGGTCGTCTGGCCCATCCCGGTCGCGGTGGTCTGGGCCACGGCTTCATAGGTCAACGTGCCGGAACGCGAGACGACGCCGATGTTGCCCGGCGTATGGATGTGCCCCGGCATGATGCCGATCTTGCACTGGTCAGGCGTGATCACGCCCGGGCAGTTCGGCCCGACCAGCCGGCTCTTGGAATGCGCCAGCGCCCGCTTGACCTTAAGCATGTCCATCACCGGGATGCCTTCGGTGATGCACACGATCAAGGCGATCTCGGCGTCGATGGCCTCGAGAATGGCGTCGGCCGCGAACGGCGGCGGGACGTAGATCGCGGTCGCGTCGGCGCCGGTCGCGTTGACCGCCTGCTCGACCGTGTCGAACACCGGCAGGTCGAGATGCCTGGTGCCGCCCTTGCCAGGGGTGACGCCGCCGACCATCTTGGTCCCGTAGGCGATCGCCTGCTCGGAATGGAAGGTGCCCTGCGCGCCGGTGAAGCCTTGGCAAATAACCTTCGTTTCGGAATTGACCAGGACAGTCATCACGCGGCCTCCTTCACGGCTTTAACGATTTTCTCGGCCGCATCGCCGAGATCGTCGGCGGAAATGATCGGCAGATTGGAATTGGTGAGGATCTGCTTGCCAAGCTCGACGTTGGTGCCCTCGAGGCGAACGACCAGCGGCACGTTGAGGCTGACCTCGCGGGCCGCGGCGACAACGCCCTCGGCGATCACATCGCAGCGCATGATGCCGCCGAAGATGTTGACGAGAATGCCCTCGACGTTGGGATCGCGGAGAATGAGCTTGAACGCCTCGGTCACCCGGTCCTTCGTCGCGCCGCCGCCGACGTCGAGGAAGTTGGCCGGATCGCCGCCGTACAGCTTGATGATGTCCATGGTCGCCATGGCCAGGCCGGCGCCGTTGACCATGCAGCCGATCTGCCCGTCGAGCTTGATGTAGTTGAGGTCGTGACGCGCCGCTTCGAGCTCGGCCGGGTCCTCCTCGGACTCGTCGCGGAGCTCCTGGATCTCCTTGTGGCGGAACAGCGCGTTGTCGTCGAAGTTCATCTTCGAGTCGAGCGCGATGACTTCGCCGGCGCCGGTCACCACCAGCGGGTTGATCTCGACCAGGCTGGCGTCGAGATCGACGAACGCGTTGTACATGCCGAGCACGAACTTCACGCAACTGCCGACCTGCTTGCCCTCGAGGCCAAGCGCGAAGGCGACCTTGCGGGCGTGGAACGGCTGAATGCCGGTGGCCGGGTCGACCGTGATCTTGTGGATCTTCTCGGGCGTCTTGGCGGCGACCTCCTCGATGTCCATGCCGCCCTCGGTCGAGACCATCAGCGTGACCCGCGAGGTCGCCCGGTCGATCAGGATGCTCATGTAGAGCTCGCGTTTGATGTCGCAGCCTTCCTCGATGTAGACCCGCTTGACCTCCTTGCCGGCCGGCCCCGTCTGGTGGGTGACCAGGGTCATGCCGAGCATCTTCTCGGCCGCCGTGCGGACATCCTCCAGCGACTTGACGACCTTGACGCCGCCGCCCTTGCCGCGGCCGCCGGCGTGGATCTGCGCCTTGACGACCCAGACCGGACCGCCGAGCTGCTTGGCCACGTCCTGGGCTTCCGTCGCCGTGTAGACAACGCCCCCACGAGGCACGGCGACGCCGTACTTCGCCATCAGCTGCTTGGCTTGGTATTCATGAATATTCATGCCGTCCTCACTTGTTTTATTGCGTCCCTCGCGCCGGCGCCCATGCCAGCCGGCGCTTGCCCTGTCGCAAGGTTCGGGCTGCTACATCAGGCCCTTGGCGACGTCGATTAGGGTGTTCACCGCGTTGACGGATTTATCGAACATGACCCTCTCGTCGGCGCTGAGCTCGATCTCGACAACCCTCTCGACGCCGCCGCCGCCGAGGATGACCGGCACGCCGACGTAGGTTCCGGTGAGGCCGTAGACGCCGTCGCAGTACGCCGCGACCGGCATCAGCCGCTTCTTGTCCTTGAGGAAGGCTTCGGCCATCGCGATCGCCGATGTCGCGGGCGCGTAAAACGCCGAGCCGGTCTTGAGCAGGCCGACGATCTCGGCGCCGCCGTCGCGGGTTCGCTGAATGATCCGGTCGAGCTTTTCCTGGCTGGTCCAGCCCATCTTGACGAGGTCCGGCAACGGGATGCCGGCGACCGCCGAGTAGCGCGCGAGCGGCACCATCGTGTCGCCGTGACCGCCGAGGACGAAGGCGGTGACATCCTCGACCGAGACGTTGAACTCCTCGGCCAGGAAGTAGCGGAACCGCGCCGAGTTCGAGCACGCCGGCCATGCCGACGACCATGCCGTGCGGCTGGCCGGTGATCTCGCGCAGCGCCCAGACCATGACGTCGAGCGGATTGGTGACACAGATCACGAACGCGCTCGGACAGTGGGTCCTGATGCCTTCGCCGACGGCCTTCATCACCTTGATGTTGATGCCGATCAGATCGTCGCGGCTCATGCCGGGCTTGCGCGCGACGCCGGCGGTGACGATGACCACGTCGGCGCCCTTGAGGTCGGCGTAGTCGCTCGTGCCTTGCAGCGAGACGCTGATCCGCTCGACCGGGGTCGACTGGCACAAGTCCAGCGATTTGCCTTGCGGCAGGCCGTCGACGATGTCGAACAAGACGACGTCGCCGAGTTCCTTGAGTGCAACGAGATGCGCCAGCGTGCCGCCGATATTGCCGCCGCCGATGAGTGCGATTTTCTTCCGTGCCATGTGTCCGTCCCTCGGAGATGTTGCGGCGAGACAGACCCGAGCGACAGGCCGCCGCACCCGCGAATTTTGACGGTGTTACTACCGTGCTTTCCGCACCGGCACAAGCGAAAGCCCGAATTATTATAGGGGTTAGGAGCGTGCCAACCGGCGCCCGCGCGCCGGCGGCTTCCCTTGGTAAACGCATTTGCGGTAGGATGGGAGCCCGCGCCGATCCCACTCCGAACCTCTCGCGAAGACCACCTTTCCCATGTTCGAGCAAGCCTTCAAGAACATCGACGACGTTCTATGGAAAGAGAGCGGCTGCACGACCGAGCTCGACTACACCGAGCAGTCGTCATGGCTTCTTTTTCTCAAGTACCTCGACGACCTCGAACGCGAAAAGGCGGCCGAGGCCGAGCTCGAGGGCCGGCCCTATTCCTTCATCCTCGATGAGGCGTACCGCTGGGACCGCTGGGCCGCGCCGAGAACCGCCGCCGGCATGCTCGACCACAACAAGGCTGCGACCGGCGACGATCTGGTCGAGTTCGTCGACCGGAAGCTTTTCCCCTACCTGCACGGCTTCAAGCAGAGTGCCACCGGGTCCAACACCATCGAGTACAAGATCGGCGAGATCTTCGGCGAGATCAAAAACAAGATCCGCAGCGGCTACAATCTGCGCGAGATCATCGACCACATCGACGAGCTGCGCTTCCGCTCGCAGAGCGAGAAGCACGAGCTGTCGCATCTCTACGAAGCCAAGATCAGGAACATGGGCAACGCCGGGCGCAACGGCGGCGAATACTACACTCCGCGCCCGCTCATCCGCGCCATCGTCCGGGTGGTCAAGCCCAGGATCGGCGAGCGGATCTACGACGGCGCCTGCGGCTCGGCCGGCTTCCTCTGCGAGTCGTTCGACTACCTGAGCGCCAGCAAGACCCTGACGACAGCGACCTCAAGACCCTCCAGGAGCGCACCTTCTACGGCAAGGAGAAGAAGTCGCTCGCCTACGTCATCGCGATCATGAACATGATCCTGCACGGCATCGAGGCGCCGAACATCATCCATACCAACACGCTGGCCGAGAACCTCGCCGACATCCAGGAGAGCGACCGCTACGACGTGGTGCTCGCCAATCCGCCGTTCGGCGGCAAGGAGCGCAAGGAGGTCCAGCACAACTTCCCGATCCGCACCGGCGAGACCGCGTTCCTCTTCCTCCAGCACTTCATCAAGATCCTCAAGGCCGGCGGCCGGGGCGGCGTGGTCATCAAGAACACGTTCCTGTCGAACACCGACAACGCGTCCGTCAGCCTGCGCAAGCTGCTGCTGGAAAGCTGCAACCTGCACACCGTGCTCGACTGCCCCGGCGGCACGTTCCAGGGCGCCGGCGTGAAGACCGTGGTGCTGTTCTTCGAGAAGGGCGCGCCGACGCGCAAGATCTGGTACTACCAGCTCGACCCCGGCCGCAACCTCGGCAAGACCAACCCGCTCAACGACGACGACCTCGCAGAATTCGTCGACCTGCAACGACCTTCGCCGACTCGCCGAAGAGCTGGAGCGTCGACGCCGAGACCATCGACCCAGACGACCTTCGATCTCTCGGTGAAGAACCCCAACGGCGGCGAGGACGCCGCGCACCGCAGCCCGCGGGAGATCATGGACGAAATCGCCGCGCTGGACGCCGAGAGCGCGGAGGTGCTGGCGAACATCAGGGCGCTGATATGAAGGCAGGGTGGCAGACGAAGAGGCTCGGTGAGATTTGCAGATCGAACGAGACTGAAATCCGCTCGATCGGCCTTCAGCGTGAGTTCGACTACGTCGATGGTATCAGCGTATCCAGACAAATCGTTTCGATCGGACAGACGCAACGTTGACGGGAAATAACGGACCCAGCCGCGCACGACTGCTCATCCGAGCCATGACGTTATTATTCGCGACGGTACGGCCAACGCTACAACGATAGCAATTGTGCCGAGGAACTAGATCAACAGGTCTGTAGCATCGGGGTACTTCGTATCTTCGCCCAAAGCCAGGCCTAGATTATCGCTTATTTACTATTACTTTTTACAGAATTATTGATAGGCCGATGGAGAGCGTCCAACAGGCGCGAGTTACCCGGCCATTACGACGGCGAAGTTCAGGGCGCAGCCGGTTACCGTTCCCCCGCTCGCCGGAACAACGGCGGATTGTTGGCATTCTTGACGAAGCGTTCGCCGGCATCGCCACCGCCAAGGCCAACGCCGAACGGAACCTCCAAAACGCCCGCGCCCTCTTCGAAAGCCACCTCCACTCCATCTTCACCCAGCGCGGCGAGGGGTGGGTGGAGAAGAAACTCGGCGAGATCTGTGCAGCTTCGAGAACGGTGGACCGAGCATTGTCCGCAAAGTCAGCACGATACTGCAAATGGAGTCCCGTTCATCAACGCAGCGACATCTGAATGGAGCCGTTCACTGCGATCACGACGAATTACATCGCAGACCAGACGATTTCAGCTCGTACTGCAGCAAGGCAAGATTCGGCCAGAGGCGATATTCTCGTTGCTGACTTGGAGCGACCATGGCGAATGTCGCCAGCATCGTCGACCTGTCGAACGCGTAGCTTCCTGCAGTGTAATCATGCGACTTCAAACAGCGCGATGTACACTGTCGCATTCTTCTGAGCTATCTTCTGCAGTCATCCGTATGTGCTGAAATGGTCGACAGACTTCAGCAACGGCGCTGCACAGCCTAACATCTCGGAACGAGTTGCAAAGGTTTCAGTTCCCGTTGCCTCCGCTTGCACGAACAAGCGCAATCGTCAAGCAGCTTGATGCTCTCGGAAGGCGAAACCCAACGTCTCGAAGCCATCTACGAGCGCAAGCTCGCCGCGCTCGAGGCGTTGAAGAAGTCGCTGCTGCACCACGCCTTTACCGGCCAACTCTGACTAGGACACGCGCCATGAACGAAGCCGAAACCCGCGCCGAGCACATCGACCCCGCGCTGCAGGCGGCGGGCTGGGGCGTGGTCGAGGGCAGCCGCATCCGGCGCGAGTATCCGATCACGCCGGGCCGCATCGAAGGCCCGGGCGAGCGCGGCAAGCCGCTCACCGCCGACTACGTGCTGATCTACCGCAACACCAAGCTGGCGGTCGTCGAGGCCAAGGCGTGGGACAAGCCGCTGACCGAGGGCGTGGCGCAGGCCAAGAACTACGCCGGCAAGCTGGCCATCCGCTTCACCTACGCGACCAACGGCCAAGGCATCTACGGCATCGACATGGAGACCGGCGCCGAGGGCGAGGTCGCGCGCTATCCCGACGCCCGACGAACTGTGGAACGCGACCTTTGCCGAGGCAGAACGCCTGGCGCGACCGCTTCGCCGCCGTGCCTTTCGAGGACAAGGGCGGGTCACTTCCGGCGAGCCGCTACTACCAGGACATCGCCATCGAGCGGGTGCTGGAGGCCATCGCCGACGGCAAGCAGCGCATCCTGCTCACGCTGGCCACCGGCACCGGCAAGACCTTCATCGCCTTCCAGATCGCCTGGAAGCTGTTCCACAGCCGCTGGAACCTGAGCGCGCGAGCCGACGCGCGCGGCCGCGCATCCTGTTCCTCGCCGACCGCAACATCCTCGCCGACCAGGCCTACAACGCCTTCTCGCGCCTTCCCCGAGGACGCGCTGGTGCGCATCGAGCCCGACGACATCCGCAAGAAGGGCAAGCGTGCCGAAGAACGGCAGCCTGTTCTTCACCATCTTCCAGACGTTCATGAGCGGGCCGCGACAGGGACGGCGAGCCGTCGCCCTACTTCGGCGAGTATCCGCCGGACTTCTTCGACTTCATCGTCATCGACGAGTGCCACCGCGGCGGCGCGAACGACGAAAGCAACTGGCGCGGCATCCTGGAATACTTCGCGCCGGCGGTGCAGCTCGGCCTGACCGCCACGCCGAAGCGCAAGGACAACGTCGACACCTACGCCTACTTCGGCGAGCCGGTCTACATCTACTCGCTCAAGGACGGCATCAACGACGGCTTCCTGACGCCGTTCAAGGTGAAGCAGATCTCGACGACGCTGGACGAGTACGTCTACACGCCCGACGACACGCTCGTCGAGGGCGAGATCGAGGCCGGCAAGCGCTACAACGAAACGCGACTTCAACAGGATCATCGAGATCAAGGAGCGCGAGGCGCACCGGGTCAAGCTGTTCATGGAGCAGATCGACCAGAGCGAAAAGACGCTGGTGTTCTGCGCGACGCAGGACCACGCGCTGGCCGTGCGCGACCTGATCAACCAGATGAAGACCAGCACGGACCCGAACTACTGCCAGCGGGTGACGGCGAACGACGGCGCGCTGGGCGAGCAGCACCTGCGCGACTTCCAGGACAACGAGAAGACCATCCCGACGATCCTGACCACCTCGCAGAAGCTCTCGACCGGCGTGGACGCCCGCAACATCCGCAACATCGTGCTGATGCGCCCGATCAACTCGATGATCGAGTTCAAGCAGATCATCGGGCGCGGCACGCGGCTCTACGACGGCAAGGACTACTTCACGATCTACGACTTCGTGAAGGCCCACCACCACTTCAACGACCCGGAATGGGACGGCGAGCCGCTGGAGCCGGAACCGTGCCGAAATGCGGCGTACCCTTGCGTCTGCGACGCCGCGGCGCCCGAGCCCTGCCCGAGTGCGGCCAGAGCCCATGCGTCTGTCCGAAGGCAACCGTGCGGGAACTGTCGGCGAACGGCCGTGCGTATGCCGGAAGAAGGCCAGGCCAAGGTCAAGCTCGCCGACGGCAAAGAGCGGACGATCCAGCACATGATGTGCGACCAGCTTCTGGCATCCCGACGGCACGCCGATGTCGGCGCAGCAGTTCATGGAAGTGCTGTTCGGCAAGCTGCCCGAGTTCTTCAAGGACGAAGCCGAACTGCGCGCCCTCTGGAGCGCGCCGGACACGCGCGCGAAGCTGCTGGCCGGCCTGGCCGAGAAGGGATTCGGCCGCGAGCAAATGGCCGAGATGCAGCGGATCATCGACGCCGAGAACAGCGACCTGTTCGACGTGCTCGCCTACGTCGCCTACGCGCTGCCCCGGTGACGCGCGAGGAGCGGGCGGCGACGGGCAAAGGCCGCGATCAACACGCACTTCAACGGCAAGCAGCAGGCCTTCCTCGACTTCGTGCTGGCGCACTATGTCAGCGTCGGCGTCGAGGAACTGAACAGGACAAACTGACGCCGCTGCTTCGGCTGAAATACAACACCATCGCCGACGCCATCGCCGACCTCGGCACGGCGCGGGAGGTTCGCCGCGCGTTCATCGGTTTCCAGCGCTGGCTCTACACCGACGCGGCGGATATCGACGCATCCGGGCCGGCGGTGCGCTAGCGGCTCAGCCGTCGGAGTCCGCGGCGAGGTGGCCGACGCAGCAGACCATGTCGCCGAGGACGCTTTCGACGGTGAGGATCGCGTCTTCGCGGCTCTCGAAAGCGCCGCAGCTGCCGCCGTCCATGCCGAACGGCAGGGCCTCCCAGCCGTTGTCGCCGTCGACAACCACCGCCGTGCCGTCCTCCGCCGTGCTCATGATCCTCGAGTGGGTCCAGTTCATCGCCATTCCTCCTCCTGGCCGCTTTCGAAGATATGGGGATGCCCGCGCGCGTTCAGGAGAGGTGGGCGGCGCCGAGGTAGGCCTCGCTTTGCATTTCGTGCAGGCGCGAGATGGTCCGTTCGAACTCGAACGCGCCCTCGCCCTCGGCGTAGAGCTCCTCGACGGGGCTTTCGGCCGAACAGATCAGCTTGACCTTGTGCTCGTAGAGCGCGTCGATCAGGGTGACGAAGCGCTTGGCCTGGTTGCGCATCTCCCTGGTCATCCGCGGGACGCGGGCGAGAAACACGACGTCGTAGCGCCCGGCGATGGCGAGATAGTCGGCCGCGCCCAAAGCCCGGTCGCATAGTTCGGCGAAGCTGATGTAGGCGATGTCGTCGGACGCCATCGGGATTTCGAGCCGGCGGCCGTTGACGCTAAGCGTGTCGGCGCCGACCTCGGCGCCGTGGGTCAGCCGGGCGAAGTAGGCGCGCAGCCGCGCCTCGCTGCTCTGGTCGAGCGGCGTCAGGTAGACCGCCATCGAGCGCATGGTTCGCAGCCGGTAGTCGGTGGCCGAGTTGAGGTGGAGCACGTCGAGGCGCTCTTCGATCAGCTCGATGAACGGCACGAACAGCTCGCGCTGGAGGCCGTCCTTGTAGAGATCGCGCGGCGGCCGGTTGGAGGTGGCGACGATGACGACGCCGGCCTCGAACAGCGCGCTGAACAGCCGCCCCAGGATCATCGCATCGGCGATGTCGAGCACCTGAAGCTCGTCGAAGCACAGAAGGTGAGCCTCGGCGGCGATCCGCGCCGCAACCTCGCCGACCAGGTCAGCATCGGCGGGACGACGGCCCCGTGACGATCCCCGGGCGGGCGCGCGGCCCTTCGCCTTGGCCTCGCGCTGGAGAATGCGCAGCTGCTTGAAGCCGGCGTGAACCTCTTGCATGAACGCATGGAAATGGACCCGACGCTTGTGCTCGACCTTGGCGGTACGAAAGAACAGGTCCATCAGCATCGACTTGCCGCGGCCGACGCCGCCGTAGATGTACAGCCCCTGCGGCGGCTCGGCGCGGCGCCGGGCAAGGCCGAAGCGCTCCTTCCAGCCGCTGCGCCCGGCGGCGCCGGCCTCGGGACGGTAGCCGGCCAACGCAAGGTACAGGCTTTCGAGCTTCTCGGCGGCCAGCTCCTGCGCGGTGTCGGGTCGGATGTCGCCGGCCTTGAGCCGGGCCCGGTACTGCGCGAGGGGTCCTTGGTGGGGCATCGTCGGGAGCTACGTCGCGGTTGTGGAAAATTTCGCGGTTGCGCGCTACGTTAGGTTTCGAGGCCATGGCTTGTAAAGCGCGACGGCATTGATGGAAACGATTGTCCTCGGCAACGAAACCGCCGTGCGGCTGAGCTGCTTCGCCATCGTCCTCGCCGGAATGATGGCGTGGGAGGCATGGTCGCCCCGCCGCGAGGGCCTTTCGGCCCGCCGCGGCCGTCGCTGGAGCGCGAACTTCGGTCTGATCGCTTTTGACGCAATTCTGCTGCGACTGCTCTTTCCGCTGGCCGCCGTCGGCGCGGCGGCCTTCGCGGCCGGGCGCGGCTGGGGGCTGTTCAATGTCGTGGCCGTTCCGCCGTGGCTGGCGATCGCGGCCTCGGTCATCGCCCTCGATCTCGCCATCTACGCCCAGCACGTCGCCTTCCACAAAATCCCGTTGCTGTGGCGGCTGCACCGGGTGCACCACTCGGACGTCGATCTCGACGTCACCACCGGTTTGCGCTTTCACCCGATCGAAATTGTCCTGTCCATGGCGTTCAAGGCCGGGCTGGTCGTAGCCCTCGGCGCGCCGGTGCTGGCGGTGATCGCCTTCGAGGTCGTGCTCAACGCGACGTCGATGTTCAACCACGCCAACATCGATCTGCCGCGCGGGCTCGACCGGATCTTGCGGCGGCTGATCGTGACGCCCGACATGCACCGGGTCCACCACTCGGTTTATCGCGACGAGACCGACAGCAATTTCGGCTTCAATTTGTCGGTCTGGGACCATCTGTTCGCGACCTACCGCGCCCAGCCGCGCGACGGCCACCTACGGATGCGGATCGGTCTCGATGAGTTCCGCGAGCGCGGCGAGCGCGCCCTGCACCGGCTCTTGATCCAGCCGTTCCTCAACGGCTCCGGCGGCGCGGCGGGTCGCTGACAGGGCTTCCGAGCCTGGGGATCGGCTCGCGGAGCAGGCCGAGACGGAGCCGAACGCGCACGCAGGACATCCTGGCGCTGTGCGAAGCCGAAGTCCCCGCACGGAGTGCCGATCTTCTCCCTCATTCTCTGGAGCCGCTCGGCGGGTATATCAGGCCGGTCGCGGGCAAGAGCGGCCGTCCACTCGTCATAAATCGCAGACGACCATCTTGCCCGAAACAAGTCGGTCAGGGCGAGCTGCATGAGCAGGTCACGAAGTGGAGCCGGGTAGAAAACGCAGGCGTCGAACAATGCCGTGAAATGCGACACTGCGGCGGCCTCTAATCATAGCCGAGGCCGAGTTCCTGCGCCTCCGCGGCCAAATCGTCAAGCACCTTATGCCGGTTCGCGTCGATCTTGTGCTTGTAGGAGATGATGTCCTTGGAGCGGATGCGACGATGCTTGCCGACCTTGTGGTGCGGAATGTCACCGTTCTCCAGGCGCTGAACCAGGAACGGCCGCGACACGTTCAAAAGATCCGCCGCCTGCTGCGTCGTCAGCTCGGCGTGCGCCGGCACCAACGTCACGGTGTTACCTTCCGCCATGTGCGATAGCACATCCAGAAGCAGGCGATACGCCCGCTCCGGCAGGACGATCGTTCTGGCCTCGCGTTCGTCGTCCATGACCTTGAGGTGCAACCGGCAGCCCGGACGCAGGTGAGCCGCGAGTACGCGGCCGCTTTCGCGCGCTGTTTTCGCATCCTCGGGCGAAACCTCGACCGGATCACTGAGCCTCTGCAAAGACATGGGTGACATATTTCTGATCCTCATTCACGGAGCGCTGGCGCGTATCCGCGCGTTCGTATGGGATCGAATATAGGCCAAAAACGAAAAATACGCAACAAACGAAATAATCGCAACGGCAAAAAGCCGCAAGCAAGATCCCGGCCTCCCCGGCGCCACCTGTCCGGCACCTCATCGGGGGATATCAGGGCTGAAAGCGGCGTGCCGCAAGCGCATGACTTGAAGAGCAAATGGTCCGGCCCAAGCTCTTTGATGTGCCAATCAAGGGAACGGAGGGCCGATGCGATGGCGCCAGCGACTTCCGAGAGGGCGGCCCGGCCGGCAGCCTGGCCTGACATCGCGTACGAACCCTGGCGCGAGACCTGCGTCGCGCTGCATCTTTTCACGCAAGTCGTCGGCAAGTACCGGCTGGCGCGCACGCCTTGGCTCAATCACTCCTGGCACGCGACGCTCTATGTCACCGCTCGGGGACTGTCGAGTTCGCTCGTCCCGGACAAGGCGGGTGACATCGAGGTGCTCTTCGATTTCATCGATCAACGCGTCATCGCGCAAGCCTCCGATGGTGCGGTCGCGCGCTTCCCGCTGGAGCCGATGTCGGTCGCCGAGTTCCACGCCCGCTTCGTCCGCCTGATCCGCGCTGTCGGCGGCACGCCGGAGTTTCACGGCCGACCGAACGAGGTGGCCGAGCCGGTGGCCTTTACCGACGACATCGAGGTCCGTCCCTACGACGCGCGCGCGGTGCGCAATTTTCACGCGGCGCTGGTATCGGTCCAGCGTGTCCTTCAAGACTTCCGGACGGGGTTTATCGGCAAGGTCAGCCCCGTGCACCTGTTCTGGGGCAGCTTCGATCTGGCGGTGACGCGGTTTTCCGGCCGGCCGGCGCCGGTTCACCCGGGCGGCATCCCGGCGCTCCCCGACGAGGTGACCCGCGAAGCCTACAGCCACGAGGTCTCGTCCGCCGGCTTCTGGCCCGGCGGCGGACCGATCGACGCGCCGGCTTTCTATTCCTACGGCTACCCGGCGCCCGCCGGCTTCGCCGATGCCAGGATCGAGCCGGCGGCGGCGTCTTGGGACGCAGGCGCCGGCGAGTTCATTCTCCCCTACGATAGCGTGCGAAATTCGCCGCGACCGGAGCAGACATTGCTGTTATTCCTGGAAAGCACCTACGCGGCGGCCGCCACCCTCGGGCGCTGGGACCGGGCGGCACTCGAGTGTCCGCGCGGCGAACCGCGCCGCCCGCGCCCGTTGTAGCTGCTCGCGCTCGGCCGGCCGCGCCAACCGAACGCAAGGAGACCGCGATGAAGATCACGCCGTTCGTCCTGCTGCTTCCGCTTCTTGCCGGGCCAGTGTCCGCCGACGTGTTGTCCGCCGACGTGTCGTCCGCCGGGGCGGCCGAAGAGCCGGGGCTGTTGCGCAAGCAGAGCCCGCATTCGGTCGCAGTGACCGTCGAGCGCTTTGAAACCGCCGTGCGCGACAAGGGCATGAAGGTCTTTCCGCCGATCGACCACGCGGCGGCGGCGCGGGAGGCCGGGCTGGAGATGCGGCCCACCGTGGTCGTTCCGTTCGGCAACCCCAAGTACGGCACGCCGCTCATGGAGAAGCGGCCGTCGGCCGCCATCGATTTCCCGCCAAAGGTTGCCGTCTACCAGGCGGCGGACGGGCAAGTCTGGATCGAATACAACAGCGCCGCGTACTTCTACGGCACGATCCTCGCGCGCCACGGCTTCGAGTACACGCCCGAGGAAATGGCGAAATTCACCACCACGGTGGACGCGTTGACCGACTTCGCCGTCAAGCCGGGCACGTAATCGCTGGGCACGTAATCGCCGGCTAAGCGTCGTAGGCGACGAGGGAGTCGAAGGGGACGTCGAGGCGGGCGCGGCCGCCGAGGAAAGTGAGCTCGACGATCGAGGCGCAGCCGACCACATCGGCGCCGACGCGGCGCAGCAGGTCGATCGCCGCGGCCATGGTTCCCCCGGTCGCCAGCAGATCGTCGAGAACCATAACCCGCTGGCCCGGCAGGCAGGCGTCGCCCTGGACCTCGATCACGTCGGAGCCGTATTCGAGGGCGTATTCGTGCGGCACGGTCGGTCCCGGCAGCTTGCCGCGCTTTCGCACCATGATGAAGCCGAGGCCGAGCTTGAGCGCCAGGGGGGCCGCGACCAGGAACCCGCGCGACTCGATCCCGGCGAGCAGGTCGGGCTGGTGGCGGCTGACGATCTTGGCCATCCGGCCCATCGCCACCGACCAGGCGTCGGCATGGCCGAGCAGGGTCGAGATATCGTAGAACAGGACCCCAGGCTTGGGGAAATCGGGAATGGTGCGGATGTGATCCTTGATGTCCATCGCGGCGGGGGCGGTCATGGCGGGACTCCTTTGCGGCCAAGGGCACGGCGCCCTCTTTAGCTGCCTCGGGCGCCGACCGCTAGTCCTCGCATAGGGCGAGGAGGCCGGCGAGCCTGCGCGCGGTCGCGAAGTCGATGCGGCCGTTGACGCGCTCGGGGCGGAAGTGGCGCTGAAAGGCCTTGATCGCGGCGAACCGGTCGGCGGTCGAATAGCCGAACGCCGTAAGCATCTCGGCGACGGCGTCGGGATCGCGGATGCAGCTGTCGGACTCCTCGGGCCACAGGCCGATGCCGGCGGCGGCCAAGGCCCGCCAGTCGAACAGTTCGCCCGGGTCCATCTTGCGGCTCGGCGCGACATCCGAGTGGCCGACGACATTACGCGCGGGGATGGCGTGGCGGGCGAGGATATCGCCGGCGAGTTCGATCAGCGCCGCGGTCTGCGCCGGGTGGAACGCGCGGTAGCCGAACTCGTGGCCGGGGTTGACCAGCTCGATGCCGATGGACCGGGCGTTGACGTCGCTGGCGCCGCGCCAGCTGGCGACGCCGGCGTGCCAGGCCCGGTGGTGTTCCTCGACCAGGCGGACGATCCGCCCATCCTCGTCGACCAGGTAATGGGCGCTGACGTCGACGGCTGGATCGCACAGCCGCTCCAGCGCGGCCTCGGCGCTGGTCATGCCGGTATAGTGGATGACCAGGATGTCAATTGTCGTGCCGGCCGGTCTGGTGTCGAAGCTCGCCGAGGGCCGGTGAAGATGGTGCTGGCGGTCCATCATGTCCGCGCCGTCATGTCCGCGTTTTCGGCGCCGGTTGGAGGAACTGAATCATCGCCACCCCGGCGATGGTGATCAGGCCGCCGGCGATCACCCGCGCCGTCACCGGCTCATCGAGGATGAGCACGGCGAGGCCGACCGCGAGAACGGGCGAGAGCAGGGTCAGCGGCACCACCTTGTTCATTTCGTGTTTGCCGATGAGATAGTACCACAACCCGTAGGCAGTAATCGACGCGCCGACGGCCATGTAGGCGACGGCACCCCACGCCCGCCAATCGGCGGCGGCGATCGCCGCAAGCTGGCCGTCCTCGGTGAGCGCGCTGGCGAGAAACAGCTGCGGAGCGGCGAGCAGCGCGATCCAGGCGTTGAGGACGAACGGGTTGATCGGCCCGATCCACTTGATCACGATGTTGGCGACGGCCCAGGCAAACGCGCCGATCACGACGATGGAGAAGTACAACGGATCGGGGCTCTGGCTCGGGTCGCCGGCCAGGATATAGACGCCGGCGAAGGCGACGGCCATGCCGGCGAGCTGGAGCCGGCCCATCCGCTCGCCAAAGAACATCCAGGCGAGAATGGCGCTGAACGGCACCGTCAGCTGAATGGCGATCGCCGCCGGACCGGCGTTGACATGGCGCAGGCCGACGAACAGCAAGCCGAAATGCAGCCCGCCGAGAATGAACGACAGGGCCACGACCAGCGGCCATGTCCCGCGCGGCGGCGAACGGAGAAAAGGTGCCAGCAGGAGCGCGACCAGGCTGAAGCGCAGGCCCAGCATCAAAAGCGGCGAGAGCTGGTTGAGGCCGATCTTGGCGGCGATGAAGTTGAATGCCCAGATGAGCACGACCAGCAACGCGCCCGCGTAATCGCCCGCGCTCATGGCGCGGACACGCGGTTCGGTCCGGCGACAAGAAGCCGCACGCGGGCGCTACCTCATCCCGCGCATTTTCTCTATCCGGTCATAGGCGGCGTTGATCGCGGCCATGCGCTGGTTGGCGACCTGGATGAATTCGGCCGGCATGCCCTTGGCGACCAGTACGTCCGGATGGTGCTCGCGGATCAGCTTGCGGTAGGCCGCCTTGATCTCGTCGCTGGTGGCGTTGCCGCGGACGCCGAGGACCGTATACGGATCGCCTTCGGCTTGCGGGCCGAAGCCCGCGTTGACCCGCTCGAACGCGGCCGGCGCGAGGCCGAAGATCGCTGCGACCTCGCGCAGGAAGGCAAGCTTCGCCGGGCCGATGTCGCCGTCGGCCCGGGCGATGTAAAACAGCCCGGCGAGAAGCTCCTCGAGAACCTCCGGCTGGTCGCGAAACAATGCCGCGATCTGGCGGGCGTAGGGCTCGAAGCCGCCGGCGTCACGCTTGGCGAGGTTGAAAATCCGCCCGACCTTCGCCTTGTCGCTGGGCGAGACGCGGAAAACCTGCTTGAAGGCCGCCACCTCGGCGCGGCTGACCCGGCCGTCGACCTTGGCGATCTTCGCGCCGAGGACGATCACGGCGACGGCGAAGGCGGCCTGCCGCGCGGCCTGGCCCGGCGGCGGGCCGAGTGGGGGCTCGCCGTCCTCGCGTAATTTGTCCACGCCATGACCGGCGAACGCTCCGACCAGCGCCCCAAGCGGTCCGCCCAGGGCAAAACCGGCCATGACGCCGAAAAGCTTGCCCCACATTATCCCGCTTACTCCGCCACTCCGGCTCGCTCCGCAAGGGCCGCCACCATAACCCGAACCGATGACGTGACAAGGCCCGCCCGCTTGACGGCGCATCGTCACGTCCGCCGTTGCGGTCCGAGCAGACGGCGGTAAAGCGGCGACAGCGCCGCCGGCAAGATGTAGATCGGCAACTGCGCCAGGGCGAAGAACAAAAAGATGTCGCCGTCGCTCGTTGCCGGCAGGACAGCCATCAGCAGGGCCATGTTGCGGTTGCCGGCGGACAGGCCGACGCTGAGCGCGCGCCGCCGGCCGAGCCCGAGGCAGACGAGGGTGGCCGCGGCCTGAAGGCCCAGGTTGGCCGCGAACGCGGCTGCGACGAAGCCCCCCACCCGCGCCGGATCGGCGATCAGCCGCGCGGCGACACCGTCCATGATGGCGACGGCGAACACCACCAGCAGGACCACGACACCGCCGTCGATCGCGCCCGACCCGCGGGCCAGCCGCGCAGGCCCGGCCAATCGGCGAAGCGCGATCCCGCAGACGAGCGCCGAGGCGACAAACAGGCCCAGCCGGGCCATCAGGGCGCCGGCGCCGCCGTCGAGAGCCATGTCGAGCAGGCCGACGGCGGCCAGCGGCACCACCAGCGGCACCACCAGCGTCGCCGCGAGCATAACGACCATGCTGAGTGCGGCGTCGAGACCCAGCAGCAGGGCGAGCGCAGGCGACGACATGATCGGCGACGATGCGGCCATCAAAACGAGCGCGCCGGCGAGCCCGTCAGGCAAGGCCATGGCGCGCGTCACGACGGCCATGACGACCGGCGAGGCGACAACGAGCAGCGCCACCACCGCAGCAAGGCTGATCGGCCGGCGGACTTCACGCGCGGCGCCGGCCCAATCGACGCGGACCGCGCTCAGCGCCAGAAGCGCCCACACCGCGGGCGTCAGCGCGGGCCGAAACGCCGCCGCCGCGGCCGGCGCGGCCAGCCCGGCGAAAACGCCGGCGGCGAGGATGACGCCGGCGTGGCGGGCGACGCCCGACAGAGCCGCGCCTGTTTTCGCAAGGCTCATGACGAGGTGCGACACATTCGCTCGCCCGCGCGGCCTATCCGACCATGCGCGCCGGGAGATACGTGACCAGTCCCGGGAACGCGGTCACCAGGCCGATGGCGAAGAGCAGAATGAAGAAGAAGGGGAATGCGGCGCGAGCGATGAAGAACAACCCCCGCCCGGTCAAGCCTTGCAGGACGAACAGGTTGAAGCCGACCGGCGGGGTGATCTGCGCCATCTCGACGACCAGGACGATGTAGATGCCGAACCACAGCCGGTCGATGCCGGCGGCCTCGATCATCGGCTGGACCACCGCGGTCGTCAGAACGACGATGGAAATGCCGTCGAGAACGCAGCCCATCAGCACGAAGAACACCGTCAAGGCGGCGAGCAGGACATGCGGCGACAGGTGCAACGAGGCGATCCACGCGGCGAGCAGGCGGGGGATGCCGGTAAAGCCCATGGCGACGGTGAGGAACGCCGCTCCGGCGAGGATGAACGCGATCATGCAAGAGGTCCTGGTCGCGCCCATCAGGCCGTCGACGAAGGTGCGCCATGTCAGCGTTCGCGAAAGCCCCGAAAAGACCAAAGCCAGGACGACCCCGACGGCGGCGGCGTCGGTCGGCGAGGCGATCCCTGAGTAGATCGAGCCGATGACCCCGGCGACGAGGGCGACGATCGGCGCGAGCCGGCGCGAGTTCCAGACGCGCTCGCGCCAGCCCATCGCCGGGTCCGGCGGCGGCACCTTCCCCGGGTTGAACAGGGCCCAGCCGACAACATAGGCCATGAACAACGCCACCAGGACGATGCCTGGTACGATGCCCGCGACGAACAGCCGGGCGATCGATTCATCGACGGCGACGCCATAGACAATGAGGATAATCGACGGCGGGATCAGCAGGCCAAGGGTTCCCGAGCCCGCCAGTGTGCCGATGCTCAGGCGCGCATCGTAGCCACGGCGCTCGAGCTCCGGCAGCGACATCCGCCCGATCGTCGCCGCCGTCGCGGCCGAGGAGCCGCACACCGCGGCGAACATCCCGCAGCCGAGGATGTTGACATGAAGCAACCGGCCGGGCAGCCGGTTCAGCCACGGCGCCAACCCGGCGAACATGTCCTCCGAGAGGCGCGAGCGAAACAGGATCTCGCCCATCCAGATAAACATGGGCAGAGCCGCGAGCGCCCACGAATTGCTCGCGCCCCAGTTGGTCGTCGCCAGGATCTGGCCCGCCGGCGCGGAGGTGAAGGCGAACATGGCGAGCAGGCCGACGCCGAGCAGCGCCAAGGCAACCCACAGCCCGGTCGCGAGAACCGCGAACAGGGCCGCGAGCAGGACGCCGCCGGCGAGGAGCGGATCCATTTGCGCCTAGCGCTCCGCCGGGGATGTTGGATCGTCGCCGCTATCACCCGGCCATACCCCGGCCAACAGCGAAACGCCGCGGTCGACGAAGGCGATCGTCAGAATGACGAGGCCGACGCTCATCGCCGCTTGCGGAATCCATAGCGGAACCGGGAGCATGCCCGGCGAGACGTCGCCGTAGCGGAGCGACTCGAAGACCAGCAGGACCGAATACCAAGTGAAGTACGCCGACAAGATCGCGCCGGCGGCGGAACACCAGACCTCGGCGGCGAGACGCGCGCGCGCACCCAGACGGTCGAGCACCGAGGTCACGCGGATGTGCGCCCCGGTGCGCAGGGCGTATGGCAGGGCGAGGAAGGATGCCGCGGCGAGAAAGAACCCGGCGAACTCGGCGTAGGACGGGACAACCAAGCCGATCGGCCGGCCGGTCGCCCATTGCATTAGCGCATCGACGGCGTTGGCCGTGACCTGGGCCATGACGACAACGCAGATCGCGACCAGGAAGGTCGCCGCGGCCGCGCCGCTAAATGCGTAGAGCCGATCGAGGCCGGCGCGCATCCGGGCGCCCCGGCCTGTCGGTGCCGATTGACCAGAAACGGCCGCCATGCGCCGCGCCTTGCCGCGCCCGTCGCCCTCGTCAGTCCGCGGCCGGTCTGGTCTTTTCGTAAGTATCGAGAATCGCCTTGCCGTCGCTTCCGGCCTTGTCGACCCATTCCGCCGTCATCGTCTTGCCGATCTTCTCCAGCCCGCTCTTCAACTCGGGCGAGGGCGGGGCAACGTGCATGCCGTTTTCCTTCAACAGCGCGGTCTTTTCGCTCGTCTCCTCCTTGCTCATGGACCAGCCGCGCTCCTCGGCGGCGGCGGCCGCCGCCAGCACCTTGGCTTGGCTGTCGGCGTCGAGCGCGCGGAAGGCGCGCTTGTTGACGACGACCATGTTCTTCGGCAGCCACGCCTGAACATCGTAGTAGTTGCTGACGAAGTCCCAGGCCTTGGAATCGGTGCCGGTCGACGGCGAGGTCATCATCGCGTCAACCCGTCCGGTGGCGAAGGCCTGCGCGACCTCGGCGGCCTCGACCTGGGTCGGCACCGCGCCGGCGAGCTGCGCCAGGCGCTCGGTCGCGGCGTTGTAGGCGCGGAACTTGACGCCCTGCAAGTCCTCGACCCGCTCGACCGGCTTCTTGGTGTACAAGCCCTGCGGCGGCCACGGCACGCTGAACAGCACCATCAGCCCCTCCGCGTCGAGGATCTTCTCGACCACCGGCCGCTGCGCCTGCCACAGCGCCCGCGCGGCCTCGTAATCGGTCGCGAGAAACGGCACGGAATCGGCTTCGAACACCGGGTTTTCGTTGCCGAGCCGCGAGACCAGGACCTCGCCGATCGGCACCTGGCCGGCGCGCACCGCGTTCTTGATCTCGGGATGCTTGAACAACGACTGGTTGGAGTGAACTTGAATTTCGAGGGCGCCGCCGGTCGCGGCCTTCACGTCCTTGGCGAACGTTTCGATGTTGCGGGTATGAAAATTGTTTTCCGGATAGGGCGTCGGCATATCCCAGCTCGCGGCCATTGCCGTAACCGCCACCGCCACGGCGCCGACCAGACCAAGCGCGCCCGCGAAAAGTTTGTTCATGACGTTCCCTTTGCCTCCCGCCCCGATGTACTTAGGTTGAAGACTAGGAGTTTAGGGAAAAGCTGTCGATCCCCGTCGGCGGTAGTGCGAACGAGCCGGGCATGGAGATTTCATGAAGGGCAAGATCTGTCTGGTGACCGGCGGGACCGGCGGCATCGGCTTGGTGACGGCGCGCGAGCTCGCCCGCCGCGGCGCCGAGGTCATGATTGTCGGCCGGGACACGGCCCGGGGCGAAGCCGCCGCCGCCGCGCCGGGAGACACCGGCGCCGGTTCGCTGACGTTCATCCGCGGTGATCTTTCGAACCAGGCCGGCATCCGCGCCCTCGCCCGCACCGTCGCCGATCGCCATGACCGGCTCGATGTCCTCGTCAATAACGCCGGCGGCATGTTCCCAAAGCGCAAGCTCAACGCGGACGGGGTCGAGATGACCTTCGCGCTCAACCATCTCGGCTATTTTTCGATGAGCGCGCTGATGCTGCCGCTGCTGCGCGCCACCGGGCGCGGGCGTATCGTCAATGTCGCCTCGGCGGCCCACCGCGGCGTCGCGCTCGACTTCGATAACCTCCAGGGCGAACGCCGCTACTCAGGCTGGCGCGCCTACAAGCTGTCCAAGCTCGCCAACCTATTGTTCACCCACGAGTTGGCGCGGCGCCTTGACGCACCCACGGTGACGGTGAACGCGTTGCATCCGGGCTTCGTCGCCACCGAGATCGGCGTGCGCAACCGGCTCATGCCGAACTTCGTCTGGCGGCTGGCCTCGCTCGCCGCGATCACGCCGGAAGAAGGCGCGAAGACCAGCATCCATCTCGCCGCCAGCGCCGACGTCGAAGGGGTCAATGGCCGGTATTTCATCAAGTGCGCGCCGGCGGAGTCCTCACCCGCATCGCACCAGCGCGCCGCCGAGGAGCGGCTGTGGCGCGTGAGCGAAGATTTGACCGGGCTCGGCGTGCCCTGATCCTGGCGTCTATTGGCGGGCGCCGAGAGCGTCGATGTAGGTCCTGAACCTGTCCAGGGAGATCCCGTCGGCGGCTTCGGCGCCTCTGGCAGCGGCCTCGAACTGGGCGAATGGAGCCTGGTTGAATTCGTAGCCCGAAAGCATCCCGTCGCCATTGAGGTCGGCCTTGGCGAAGATGTCGGCGGCGAGGCCCGGAAATTCGTCGCGGCTCAATTGCACGTCGCCGTTGACGTCGCGCATGTAGAAGATCGCCATCTTGCGGGTCTTCCATTCGGCGCGGTCGATCAGGCCATTGCCGTCGGCATCGAGGGCCGAGAACAGCTCGGCCGGCGAGGCTGGCTTGCCGTTCGATTGCCTAAAGTCCGGAACGAGTGTGAGCGGCGACGTCGGATCCGCCGCCAGCGCCTCTTGAGCGAGCGCCGCCGCACTGAACACCGCGACCAGCGAAACCCCGAAAAGCCGATAAAAGCTGCGCATATTGACCCCCCGCGAACCGCGACCTGGCGCGATCATGGCCCCTCACCGGCTCGGGCGCAACGCCGCCTTCAATGCGACTTTCGCACGGAGACCCCGTTGACAGCTCAGGCTAAAGTTGAGAATGTTTCACAAAAGATCGCGCAGCGGCACATAAGATTACGAGGCCATTCCGTGGAGTAGGGACGAATGTCGCGCGTGGGCGCCATTGCCGCGTTGTCGTTGACGACTGTTTTTGTATTCGGCGTGGCGATTATTTGGAACAACATGTCGCGGCGGACGGTGACGCCGGCCGGTTGGGTCGATGCGGCGCCGGCCGCTTCGTCCACCGCGAACATCAGTCCGGCTTCCGGCGCCGGCAGCGACGCGGCGACGATCGTGCGCCAAGCCGGCGACGCGATCCGCGGCCACGACAGCACCGCCCTCGCGCACTATCTCGCCCAGGGTATCGATCCCAACAGCGTCGATGGCGAAGGCGAAACCTTGCTGAACAAAGCGGTCGTGTACGGCACGCCGGCCATGGTCGAACTGTTGCTGGCAGCCGGCGCGGATCCGGATTTGCCGGGCAAAAATGGCCTGGGCCCATTGGCGATCGCGGCGCTCGAGGGTCATCGCCAGATGCTCGACCGCCTCGTCGCGGCGAGCAAGGCCGGCAGCGAGGCCGCGAAGGCGCCGGCGGGCGACGACGCCGCAGCGGAAGCCGGGAAGGCGCTGGTCGATCCGGCCACGGCCGCCGTTGTCACCGTCGACGATGCGCCCGCGGCCGGCGAGACGGCCGACGCGCCATCCCCATATCAATTCTCTCCGCCTGACGCCAAAGCCGCAGATGGGGACGCACCCTCCGGCGCAACCGGCGAGGCAACTCCCGCGAGCGCGGAAACCGCTTCGCTCGCCCCCAACGCGCTTCGACAGGGCGCGACCGGCCCGGCGTCCGCGGGGGCGTTGCCGGCGCCCAGGGGGGCGTTGCCGGAGACCGCTGCGCCGGCGCAAGGCGACGCCGTTGCCCCGAGACCGGACCAAGGAGCGCCGCAAAATCAGGTTCTCGCGGCCCAGAAGCGCCTGGCGCAGCTTGGCTACTACAAGGGCACGATCGACGGCGTCGCGGGTCCGCAAACGTCCGCGGCAATTAGGGATTATCAGACCGTCGCGGGTATCGCGGTCAATGGCCTTGTTTCCGCCGAGTTGCTGACGCGCATCGGCGCCACGCCTGAAGCGCCGGAAACGACGGACAGCGCCGCCGCGTATCGGCCGCCGGCAACCGGGAATGCGCCGCCTGGTGCCACCAGCGAAGAGGCCGAGGCTCAGGCCTTGCAAAACGTGCTGAACAAGTTCCAGACCGATCTCGGGCAAAATTTCAACAGCGAGACGCGTCCTGAGGTTCTGCGCCGCTACTGTCGACAGAACACCAATACCTGGGTCTATGACGAAGCCACCCAGCGATCGGTGTACTGCCGGGACGTCGTCGGCCCGGCGCCTCGATAGATCACGGTTCTCCGAGGCGAGGCGGCCCGTCAGCCCGTAACCCGCGATCGGCCGGGTCGCCGCCCCGAGCCACGCGGCCACGTCGGCATCAACCAACGGCGCTAGAGTCTTCGCGACCCAAGCATGATAGGCGTCGAGCCAGGCGCGCTCGCTCGCGTCGAGCAGTGTCGCGTCGATCAGCGTTCGATCGATCGGCGCCAGGGTCAGCGTTTCGAAGCCGAGAAAGCCCGACCCGTCTCCGCCCTCGCCCTCGGCTCCGAGCGGCACCACCGCGACCAGGTTCTCGATGCGGATGCCATAGGCCGCGGCCTGGTAGAAGCCGGGCTCGTTGGACACGACCATGCCCGGCTCCAGCGCGACGCGGCTCGGCATCTTCGAGATCCGCTGCGGCCCTTCGTGGACGCAAAGATAATGGCCGACGCCGTGGCCGGTGCCGTGATCGTAGTCAAGACCGTCGGCCCACAACGCCCGGCGCGCGAGGACGTCGAGTTGCGATCCGGTCGTCCCGCGCGGAAACCTGGCGGTCGCGATCGCGATATGACCCTTGAGGACAAGGGTAAAGCGCTGCCGCATCTCCGCCGTCGGCTCGCCGATGGCGACGGTCCGGGTCACATCCGTGGTGCCGTCGAGATACTGGCCGCCGGAGTCGAGAAGAAAGAGCGAGCCCGTCGCCAAGGGCCGGTTCGACGCGGCGTCGGCGCGGTAGTGAACGATCGCGCCGTTGGCCGCCGCACCGGCGATGGTGGGGAAGCTTGGCCCGCGGTAGTGCGCGCCCTCGCCACGCAAGGCGGCCAGACGCGCGCCCGCCGAAAGCTCGGTAATGCCGCCTTTTGCCGCCTCGCCCGCCAGCCACGCCAGGAAGCGGCACAGCGCCGCGCCATCGCGGCGATGAGCCTCGCGGATGCCGGCGAGCTCGACGTCGTTTTTCACGGCTTTCGGCAGGAGACATGGATCGGCGGCAAGGCTCACCTTCGCGCCCGTCCGGCGCAGCCGCGCGGCGACCGCCTCGGGAGCGTTGTCGGGATCGACGCGGACGTGCTTGCGCGCGGCGCCGAGGCCGTCCAACGCGGCGGTAAACGCCTCGGGCGGGGAGAACCGCGCAAGCGACGCGAGCCGCGCGCGGACCTCGGACACCGGCTTGCGCGGATCGACGAAGACCTCGACCGGGCCCTCGGCGTGAACAATGGCGAAGGCCAGCATCAGCGGCGCGAAGGCAACGTCGCCGCCACGAAGGTTGAGCAGCCAACAGATGCTATCGGGAGCGGCGAGAACGGCGGCGTCCTGCCTGGCCTCGCGCAAGATCTCGGTGATCCGGCGGTGCTTGTCCTCGGCGCTGACGCCGGCGAACGCAACGTCATGGCTGACCACAGGGGCCAGCGGCGGCGCCGGCCGGTCACCCCAGATCGCGTCGATCGGATTGTCGGCGAGTGATGTGAGCCGAGCGCCGACGCGCTCGCAGGCCGCGCGCAGGGCATCGACCTGGGCCGAGGACTGGAGCCACGGGTCATAGCCAAGGCGCGCGCTGTCGCCGACGTGAGCCGCGATCCAGCCGGTCATGGTATCGCCGCTGACGCGATGGACCTCGTACAGCGCGGGATCGACCTGCGCCGATGCTTGCAGGCTGTAGCGGCCATCGACAAACACGGCCGCGCGTTGGCGCAGCACGATGGCCGTTCCCGCCGAGCCGGTGAAGCCGGTGAGCCAGGCCAACCGCTCGGCGCGCGCCGCGAGATACTCGCTCTGATGCTCGTCGGTCTTCGGCACGACCATGCCGGCAAGCCTGCGGCGGCGCAATTCGCCGCGGAGCGCATCGAGTTTCGCCGCCGCGGACGCCGGCGGCGCCGGCGTCGATCCCTCACGGGCAGCCGCGAGCCTCTCGCTCAGCCTCGCCTTGATCGGTCCGGGGATCCGCCGTGGATCCACAGCGTCGCCGAGCAGGACCATCCAGCCGTCCGGGTCAAGTGGCGCGGGCGCCGCGGCGACGCCGGCGATAAGCTCGTCAAGCGCTTCGGCGCTCAACCTCGAGCCGGCGGCGCGAAGGTAGGCCAGCACGGTGCCATCGGTTTCACTCACGGGCATCACCTCGGCACGATTCGGAGTGTCTGTCCTCGGAACCTATGACCCCGAGCCACAGCCCACAAGCGCACCGAGCGGCATTGCATTTGTGCATTGCAATATCAGCAATCGTTCATTAACAAACCGATGGTTATATTATCGTGCAGAAAGCACCCATACCGCGAAAGCTAATGAGATGCCAAAGATGAGAGATCCGTCGATCTACCAAGGTTTCGCCGAGACGATCCGTTACGAGAGCGCTCGGCAGGTGCCGTTGGACGTCGCTCTCGCGGAGGCGAGGCGTCTACGCAACCGCGAAATGGACCGCCTCCTTCGTGCCGCCGCCGCGCGTGTCGGAACGCTGCTGCTGTCGCTGTTCGGGCCGATGTTCGGCTGGAATCGCCATCAGATCGACTCGCACACCCGCTACGACAGGCAAGCAAGCCTCAACACCTTCGTCAAGGCGCTGCGCGCCGAGGCCGAGATCGCCGAGAAAGACCGTTGGCTCGGCCATAACGCCTGAGGTCGTGGTCATTGCGACGACGCCGATCGTCGCGGACTAGCCTCGCGAAGCGAGGCTAGTCGTCGTCGCTGCGGACCACGCGGCGGTAGCCGCGGTCCGTCATGCATCGCTCAAATAGGGTGGTCAGACGCCGCTCGGCCTCGAATTGATTCATCGAGGTGATCATCGGCCGGTTGGGATTGTAGCCCGATGGAGCCGGCGCCTCGAACCGCCTGATTGCGAATTCCCGCTCCGCCTGATCCTCGGCCGCCTGGTGGCACTCGGTCTCGTCGGTGTGCCAAGCCTCCCACGGCAGTTTGGGATTTTCCCAACTTTCCCTGGTATTGCTGGCGCAACCGAGCAAACCGACCGGCCCCGCTACAGCCGCGCTCAGCGCCACGACGACCATCAGCTTGTTCATCCCGCGCCCCTATTCCACATCTATATAAAGACCTTAGCGGCGATCGTGCGGCGCGACAACGCCCGCCCCGGCGGACGGACGTGATCGCGCCGTGGCAGTAGCCTTACGGCCACACGGGTACGCTCGAGTTTTCGAAGCCGAACTCGGCGACGATCGGCGCGTGAAACAACTCAGGCGAGCCGCGCACGGCGTGGGCGGTGACCAGTTCATCGCCGAGCGCCTCGTTGTGGATCTCGATGCCGCGATACCACGCAAGCAGCGGGCGCGAGACGAGGATGTGGTCGAGCATCTGCGGCCGGCCATGGTGGACGACGGAGAACTGGCGGGAGGCGGCGAGCGTGCGTTCGACCGGGACCAGGGTGCGGATCGCCAGATGCGGATTGCCTGCGTCTTCCTCGTCGCCACGGATGGTTCTGAGCGGGGTCTCGTGAGCGGCGGCGTTGAAGTCGCCGCAGACGACGATCAGCGCCGCCGGATCTTCGTCAAAGAGCTGATCGACGAACAGACGGACTTCCAACGCCTGCCCGGCGCGCTTGACCGCGGCAAGAAAGAAGCCCTCGGCCCAGCCGGCCATTGATCGCCACCGCGAGCCGCTTTCCTTCTGCCCCTCGACGAACGCGGCGCGCGGCGCGCGGAGGTGGACATTGACGACATGCAGCGGCCGGCCATCGCCAAGTTCGACACGGACGTAGAGGAACGGCCGGTCCCATTCGATGGGCGCCGCGGCGCTTGCAACGGGCCGGAAGCTCGGCGGCGCGACCAGGTCATGGAGGATCTGACGGTGCGCGGCCAGCGGCAGGGCACTCAGCGTGACCACGTTGTGCTTGTCGCGGGGACCGCCGCGCGACCGGCTGGTGGTGTGCGCCGGGTAATAGTGCTGGTAGGGCGTGTCCTTGAGCAAGGCCTTGAGCGCGGACAGCCGGCGCGCGCGGCCGGAACCCAACTGCTGGGCATCGACCTCCTGCAGGCACAAGATGTCCGCGCGCAGGCGCAGCAATTGTGGCCGCAGGACCTGGATTCGCTCATCGAGGGTCGCGCCGCCGGCGCCGGTCTCGCCCAGGCTTTCCAGATTAAACGTGGCGATCCGCACGACCGGTTCCCGATACCGCGTGAGCGCGCGATCTACGCCGCCGGCGCCAGGCAGGCGCGGAGGAAACGAACGGCCTCCGGCGCGTCCCACTCGGCGATGCCGACGACACGGCCGACCTCGCGGCCGTCGCGATCGAACAAAATCGTCGTCGGCAGGCCGCGAATGCCGAGCGCGCGGCCGAACCGGCTCATCGGATCCATCATCACCGGCAGGTTGGTGATGGCGTTCTTGGCGTAGAAGTCCTTGATCACCGGCGCGCCCTCGCGGTCCGCCGAAAGCGGAAGAACGGCGATCCCCGCGTCCGCGACCTCGGCCGCGAGCCGGTTCAGCGCCGGCATTTCGGTAACGCACGGCGCGCACCATGTCGCCCACAAATTGACGATCAGCGCCTGTCCCTTGAAATCGGCCACCGTCCGCTCGCCGCCACCCTCAATGCCATCGACAACAAAAGCCAGATCCGGCGCCGCGCCGCCGCTTGCCGCCTCAAAGCGGCCGAGCGACGAGGGCGCATTGGCGCACGCGGCGTCGGCGGCGCTTGCGATGCTTGGCGATATCATCAAAATGACCGCCGCGATCACCCGCCCGAGGACTCGATTCATATGGCCGTCTCCCGTTACCCCGAATTTCATCAACCGGCGCGCCGGCCGTGACCGGCAAGCGTCCCGACGGCGGCGCCCATCCGCCCGCCAACACGATGTGGGGCGGGCGGTTCGCGGCCGGCCCCTCGGTGATCATGGAGGAAATCAATGCCTCCATCGACTTCGACCGCCGCCTGGTCCTGCACGACATCGCCGGGTCCATGGCGCACTGCACGATGCTCACCCGCCGGGGTATCATAGCGCAGGCCGACGGCGAGGCCATCCTCGCTGGTCTGGAAACGCTCCGCGGCGAGGCCGAGCGCGGCGAACTCGCCTTCGATCGCGCGCTCGAGGATGTTCACATGAATGTCGAGGCCAAGCTCGCCGAGCGGATCGGCGAGCCGGCCGGCCGGCTGCACACGGCGCGATCGCGCAACGATCAGGTCGCGACCGACTTTCGCTTGTGGGTCCGCGCCGCGATCGACGGCCTTGATGCCGATCTGGCCCATTTGCAATCGGTGCTGATCGGGCGCGCGGAAACCCATGCCGCCACGATCATGCCCGGCTTCACTCATCTTCAGACGGCACAGCCGGTGACCCTCGGCCATCACCTGCTGGCCTACGTCGAGATGCTCGGCCGCGACCGCGGCCGCCTCGCCGACGCGCGCGCGCGTCTGAACGAATGCCCGCTCGGCGCCGCCGCGCTCGCGGGGACCTCGTTTCCCATCGATCGGAAGATGACGGCGCACGCACTCGGCTTCGCCCGACCCTGCGCCAACTCGCTCGACGCCGTGTCCGACCGCGACTTCGCCGTCGAGTTTCTCGCCGCCGGCTCGCTGCTCGCCGTCCACCTCTCGCGGCTCGCCGAGGAACTGGTGATCTGGAGTTCCGAGCCGTTCGGCTTCGTCCGGCTGGCGGACGCGTTTTCGACCGGCAGCTCGATCATGCCGCAAAAGCGCAATCCCGACGCGGCCGAACTGGTTCGCGCCAAGTCCGGACGCCTGATCGGCGCGCTGACGGCGCTATTGGTGGTCCTCAAGGGGTTGCCGCTGGCCTACGCCAAGGATCTTCAGGAAGACAAGGAACCGGTCTTCGACGCCGCCGACAGCCTGCGGCTCAGCGTCGCGGCGATGAGCGGAATGATCGAAACCGCGACCTTCGACGCGGCCAGGCTGCGGGCTTCGGCGGGGAAGGGCTTCGCCGGAGCGACCGACCTTGCCGACTGGCTGGTCAGAGTCGGCGGCGTTGCGTTTCGCCGCGCCCACCATGTAGCCGGCGCGCTCGTCAAGATGGCCGAGGAGCGGGGCGGTGGGCTGGAAGACTTGGTCCTGGCGGAAATGCAATCGGTCGAGCCGCGGATCACCGAAGACGTCTATAGCGTCCTCGGCATCGACCAGTCGGTCGCGAGCCGAACCAGCGAGGGCGGCACCGCCCCGGCTCTGGTCCGCGCCGCCGCCGCCGAAGCCCGCCGCCGCTTCCTGGAATAAGCCCGCGCGGGCTCGGCATTCTATCTACCTTGTGGTTGGTTGGTTGGTTGGTTAGCAGCGCCGCGGCGGGAATGGCGAACAGCCCGTCTCACCGTGACGCGCTGCGGTTGCGTTTCTCCACCGCTCGGGAGTAAAATTGGAGGTCGAAGCCACGCCACGAATGGATCTCTGAACGAAGGAGGAACCGGACGATGAAAGCGAAAGATATCAAAAGCGTGCTGCAAACCTTCCGCCGCGACCTGCCAAACGACAGCCAGACGGCGCAGGCGATCGATAGGGGTGCCTCGCTTGGCGAGATCTCGGAATGCGCCGAGCAGGATGGCGTGCATCAACTTTCCGCGGTGTTATTCGAAGCGCAACAAGAAGACTCCCAGGATCGCCACGACGGCCCGTCCAGCCTGGAGACAGTGGTCCGCGAACGATTGGCAACATTCCGTACCGACTTGCCGGACTCAAGCCGAACCGCCAAGGCGATCGACAGCGGCGCTTCGCTCGGCGAGATCTCGGAAGCCGCGGAAGCCGAAGGGCTGCACGAACTCTCGGCGATCTTGTTCGAGGCGCAACAACAGCGCGCCCACACCTGAGCAAACCCCAGTTGATCGTGGTGGTTCGATTCAGCTGACGGATGGGGTTCATCCGTCAGCACCGGGCCACCACAGATCCACGGCGTAGCTTTCGCCGGCGCGGATCGACGATGGGCGCGGGCGTAGTGGGTTATTGATTTATTTTGATACATATGGAAATATCGAAATATGGAGTCGCATGACGCAATCGAGGCGCTCGCCGCCTTGGCTCAGGAGCACCGGCTCGCGGTGTTCCGGCTGCTCGTGCGCGAGGGCCCGAGCGGGTTGCCGGCGGGGGCGATCGCCGGGCGCATCGGCGTCCCGCCATCGACCCTGTCGCATCACCTGGCCCACCTCGAACGCGCCGGCCTGCTCCGCTCCCGGCGGATCGAGCGGCGGATTTTCTATGCGGTCGACATCGAGGGCACCCGCCGCCTGGTCGCCTTTCTGACCGAGGACTGCTGCCACGGGCACCCCGAGCTCTGCGGATTTGAGACCAGAGGACACCGTCGTGACGATCACGATCTACCACAACCCGGCGTGCGGAACGTCGCGCAATGTTCTGGCGATGATCCGGAATTCGGGTGAAGAGCCGCGCGTCATCGAGTACCTGAAGACGCCGCCGACATGCGCCGAACTGGTCGGGCTGATCATGCGCGCCGGCCTCGCCCCGCGCGCACTGTTGCGGCGCAAGGGCACGCCCTACGACGAGCTGGGCCTCGATGACCCGGCATTGACCGACGGCCAGCTCGTCGACGCGATGATCGCGCAGCCGATCCTGATCAACCGTCCGCTCGTCGTCACCCCTCTCGGCGTCAAACTCTGCCGCCCGTCCGAGGTGGTCCTCGATATCTTGCCAAACCCGCAGCGACAGCCGTTCGTCAAGGAAGACGGCACGCCTGCCGCCGCAATCGCATCCGAGCACGCACGAGACCGCGAACCATGAGCGATCCTGTGGCGGCGGCGGCCGCGTCATCGGCGATGGCCGAGACGGCGGCGACGCGACCCGCGCTCGGGCTGTTCGAGCGATATCTGACGATCTGGGTCGCGCTGTGCATCGTCGCCGGCATTGCGCTCGGCCACTGGTTCCCGGCGCCGTTCCGCGCGATCGGCCGGGCCGAGATCGCCCAGGTCAACCTGCCGGTCGCGGTGCTGATCTGGCTGATGATCGTCCCGATGCTGCTGAAGATCGACCTCGGCGCGCTGCACCGGGTCAAGGAGCATTGGCGCGGCGTCGGTGTGACGCTGTTCATCAATTGGGCGGTCAAGCCATTTTCGATGGCGCTACTCGGCTGGTTATTCATCGGCATCGTGTTCCGCCCGTGGCTGCCGGCCGACCAGATCGAGTCTTACATCGCCGGGCTGATCATCCTCGCCGCGGCACCCTGCACCGCGATGGTGTTCGTCTGGTCGAACCTCTGCGACGGCGAGCCGCACTTCACCCTGAGCCAGGTCGCGATCAACGACACGATCATGGTATTCGCCTTCGCGCCCATCGTCGGCCTGCTGCTCGGGCTCTCGGCCATCGTCGTGCCATGGGCGACCCTGGTGATCTCGGTCGCGATGTTCATCGTCCTGCCGGTCATCGTGGCCCAGGTTTGGCGGCGCATTCTTCTCCGGCGCGGCGGCGATGCGCTGGCGCGCACGCTGCATCGGCTACAGCCGGTCTCGCTGATCGCGTTGCTGGCGACCCTGGTCGTGCTGTTCGGTTTCCAGGGCGAGCAGATCCTTGCGCAGCCGCTCATTATCCTGATGCTCGCGGTTCCGATCCTGATCCAGGTCTACTTCAACGCCAGCCTCGCCTACCTGCTCAACCGGAGGCTCGGCGTCGCCCATTGCGTCGCCGCGCCCTCGGCGTTGATCGGCGCCAGCAACTTCTTTGAGCTCGCCGTCGCCACCGCCATCGTGTTGTTCGGCTTCAACTCCGGCGCCGCGCTGGCCACGGTGGTCGGCGTGCTGGTCGAGGTTCCGGTGATGCTGTCCGTCGTCCGCATGACCATGGCGTCCAAGGCGTGGTATGAGCGGGCGGGAGGAAAAGCGGAGGCGGGCCGTGCCGTTTGACTGGAAAAGCGAGGGGCGGACGTTGCTGCTGCTGGCCGCCGCGTTCATCGCGGCGCTCTGGATCCCGTTCGGCGCGCCGCGGTTCGAGAACTCGCTGCACGAGGCGTTCGCGCTGTTGCAATGGTACGCGCGCGAGCACGTGGTCTCCTGCCTGCTGCCGGCGCTGCTCATCGCCGGCGCGATCGCCGTCTTCATCAGCCAGGGCGCCATCATCCGCCTGCTCGGCGCGGGCGCCAATAAGGTCGTCGCGTACGGCATTGCGTCGGTTTCCGGCACCATCCTCGCGGTCTGCTCGTGCACGGTGCTGCCGCTGTTCGGCGGACTGTACAAGCGCGGCGCCGGCCTCGGCCCGGCAATCGCCTTTCTCTATTCCGGACCGGCCATCAACATCCTCGCCATCGTGTTGACGGCGAAGGTGCTGGGCTTCGAGCTGGGCGCGGCGCGGGCGATCGGCGCGGTGTCCTTTTCGGTGATCATCGGCCTCGTCATGGCTCTCCTTTACCGCCGCGAAGAGCGTGATCGCGACGGCCCGGCGACAAGCGGGGAGATGGTCCTGCCCGACGACGGCTATTCATTCTCCACGGCCGGCGTCGTCGCCTTGTTCGCGCTCATGATCGGGTTCCTCGTCTTCGCCAATTGGGCACCGGCCGACCCGGAGGACAGCACCCTCTGGCACGCCATCCACGAATGGAAGTGGACGCTCGTCGGCTTGAGCGCCGCCGGTGTCGCAGTGGTGCTGGTGCTCGGCTTTGGCTTCTCGTGGCGGCGGATCGCTCTTGTCGCCGCGCTCGTCGCGGTCATGGCGAGCGCGGTGCCGGCGCAGCCGCAATTCGCCATCGCCGCCGGTGTCGTCGGCCTCTGCGTGGTCGCCGCCATGCAACCCGGCGCCGGCCAGGAATGGTTCGAGCAGAGCTGGGGCTTCGCCAAGCTGATCTTGCCGCTGTTGCTCGTGGGTGTTTTGGTCGCCGGTTTCCTGTTGGGCCGGCCGGATCACGAAGCGCTCATTCCGTCGGCCTGGGTCGCCGCGGCGGTGGGCGGGAACTCGCTCGCCGCCAATGCGTTCGCGGCGGTCGCCGGGGCGTTCATGTATTTCGCGACTCTGACCGAGATCCCGATCACCCAGGCGCTCCTCGGCGCCGGCATGGGCAAGGGCCCGGCGCTCGCGCTCCTGCTCGCCGGCCCCGCCTTGTCCTTGCCCAACATGCTGGTGATCCGCGGGATTTCTAGGGACGCGGAAGACGGTCGTTTATTGCGCGCTGGTCATCGTCATGGCAACGCTCAGCGGCCTGATGTACGGCATTTACCGGGGATGAGGAGAGTAAGCGATGAAAGAGCTCAAGATCCTGGGTCCGGGCTGCGCCAAGTGCGTCAAGCTCGCCGAGAACGCGGAGGCGGCCGCAAAGGCGCTTGGCGTGCCCTATACGGTGGGCAAGATCACCGACCGCAACGAGATCATCGATGCCGGGGTCATGATGACGCCGGCGCTAATGATCGACGGCAAGGTGCGATCCTCGGGCAAGGTTTTGACCCCGGAGCAGATCAAGGCGCTGCTGATTTAGCCGCCGCCAAGGCGCCAACTGCGGGCCAGGCGGATGATCGGCGGATGATCGCGGCGTCATCGTTTCGTCAAAGTCGCTGACACAGCCCGGAAAGATCGTTCTATAGTGGAGCCATCGGTGCGCCGGCATTGGCCGGCGCCGCTTTTTTTCCAGACGCGGTCATGATCGAAACCGTTGATCTTACCCTTGAGCCTCTTCCCGGCGACGGACTCGATGACCTCGCCTCGACCTTGCGCGAGGCCGAGCTGCCGCATGCCGACCTGGGCGGCGTCAGCAAGCGCTTTTTCTGCGCCTCGGTCGCAGGCGAGATCGTCGGTTACGTCGGGCTCGAAATAAGCGGCTCCGACGCGCTGCTCCGCTCGGCGGTCATTTTCATGAACGCGCGTCATCGCGGCCATGGCCGGGCGATGATCGAACGGTTGCTCGCGGTTGCCGCCGAGCATGGCATCGAGCGGGTCTGGCTGCTGACGACCTCGGCGCCGGGGTTCTTCGCCAAGCTCGGCTTTGTCGACGTCAACCGCGCGACGGTGCCGGGCGTGATCGCCGCTTCGGAGGAATTCGCCGCCACCCGCGCGTCGGCGGTCTGCATGGTCCGCGAGCTCCCGCCGGTTTAGCCCCCCTCAGCTCGACAACGAAAAAGGGTTCCTGATTACGCATGAACCTCAGCCAGTTTGAGGAGGCGATATGGCATTGGCGGGGTTCGGACGGCGGCCCAGCCGAGGCGGGGCATCATGGCGGCGAGATCGTAGCGCCGATTGAAGCGGTATTCGAACTCGGCCAGGTAGCGGGGGATGTGCTTTTGGCGGATGGCGCGGTATGTGCCGGTGATGGCGGTCTTGATGTTGCCGAGCGCCGTGTTGACCCACTTGAAAGCGGGTGTCAGCACCGCCTTGCGGCCGGATCCTGTGCGGATCGGCTGATGCGTGCATCCCGCATCCGCGACACCGCGGAAGCAGCTGAGGCCGTCGCTGACGACGGTGCTGGTGGGATCGAGGCTGCGTCGGGCCAGTTTTTCGACCTCCTTGCGCCGAAAGCCGATGACCCGGCGCAGCTTCAGGCGCACCGGCTTGCCCTCGGGCGTGGTTTCGACGGCGACGATGATCGGCGTCTTGCCGGGCGCGCCGCGACCGCGCTTGCCACCGGAGCGTTCGCCACCGAGATAGGCGTCGTCCATTTCGACCCGACCGGTCAGGCGCTTGCCGGCATCCCGCTCCATCATCACCTGCATCAGCTTGTGTTTGAGCTTCCAGGCGGTGTTCTGGGTCACACCGAGGCGACGGCCGAGTTCGAGGCTGGAGATCCCGCCCTTGCTCTGCGTCAGGTGGTACATGGTGCGAAACCAAGTGCGCAGCGGCACCTTGGTCGAGGCGAAGATCGTGCCGGCCATCAGCGAGGTCTGCCGGCGGCAGGACGTGCACTGGTAGAGGGCACGGGTCTTGATGATGCAGTGATTCCGCCCGCCGCAGCCGGGGCAGACAAAGCCTTGCGGCCAACGCCAGCCGAGCACGACCTCCCGACACCGATCCTCGCTCCCGTAAAGCTCATCGAACCGCGCCTCGCTGAGCCCCTTCTGAAACTGAACACGATTGCGCGCCATGCCTCAACCCCGCCTGTCTCCTTATATGTTCCCGATTTGTACCACGCCCCGGCAGGCTGAGAAAGATGCGTAATCAGGAAAGGGTTTGACATGACACAACCGGGGACCCCGCCCGTCATCGGCATCATCGGCGGCAGCGGCATCTACGACATCGAGGGTCTGGAGGGCGGGGAGTGGGTCCGCGTCGGCTCGCCGTTCGGCCGGCCGTCCGACGAACTGCTCCTGGGTTATCTCGGCGGGCACAGGGTCGTTTTCCTGCCCCGCCACGGCCGCGGCCACCGGCTCGCGCCCGGCGACATCAACGGCCGGGCCAACATCGACGCGCTCAAGCGCGCCGGCGTGAGCGACGTCATCTCGCTGTCGGCGTGCGGTTCGCTCCGCGAGACGTTGGCGCCGGGCACGTTCGTCATCGTCGACCAGTTCATCGACCGCACGTTCGCGCGCGCGAAGAGCTTCTTCGGCGAAGGCGTCGTTGCCCACGTCGGCCTCGGCCGCCCGGTGTGCCGGCGTCTTGGCGATGCGCTCGAGGCGGCGGCGCGGTCCCTGGGCATCCCGACCGTGCGCGGCGGCACTTACCTGGTGATGGAGGGGCCGCAGTTCTCGACGCAAGCCGAATCCCGCCTTTACCGCGACTGGGGCTGCGACGTCATCGGCATGACCAACATGCCCGAGGCCAAGCTCGCCCGCGAGGCCGAGCTGTGCTACGCCACCGTCGCCATGGTCACCGACTACGACTGCTGGCACCCGGACCACGACCACGTCAACATCAAGTCGATCATCCAAGTTCTCGGCGACAACGCCGAACTCGCGCGGAGACTGGTCCGCGACGTGATCCCGGCCCTCGGCGCGCGCGAAGGCTCCTGCCCCGAGGACTGCCACACCGCGCTCGCCACCGCGATCATTACCCCGCCGCAGCTCCGCGACCCCGAACTCGTCGCCAAACTCGACGCCGTCGCCGGCCGGGTGCTGGGTTGAACGCGCCGACTCAGCCCGCTCGCTTGGCGGTACTTTCGGCCAGCGCGGCGACCATGAAGGCGTCGAGGTCGCCGTCGAGGACGCCTTGCGTGTTCGACGTTTCGACGCCGGAGCGGAGGTCCTTGACCATCTGGTAGGGTTGGAGGACGTACGAGCGGATCTGCCGGCCCCAGCCGATTTCCGCCTTGGCCTCGTGTTCGGCGCGCGTTTCCTCCTCGCGCCGGCGCATCTCCATCTCGTAGAGGCGGGCTTTCAGCATCTGCATCGCGGCGGCGCGGTTGCGGTGTTGGGAGCGGTCGGACTGGCACTGGACGACGATGCCGGTCGGCTCGTGGGTGATGCGCACGGCGCTGTCGGTCCGGTTGACGTGCTGGCCGCCGGCGCCGGACGCGCGGTAGGTGTCGACCCGCAGGTCCTTGTCGAGAATTTCGAGATCGACCGACTCGTCGATCACCGGATAGACGCCGACCGAGGCGAAGCTGGTGTGGCGCCGGGCGCTGGAGTCGAACGGCGAGATCCGCACCAGCCGGTGGACGCCGGTTTCGGTCTTCAGCCAGCCGTAGGCGTCCTCGCCGAGAATCCTGAGCGTCGTCGACTTGATGCCGGCCTCTTCGCCCGGGCTTTCCTCGATCCATTCGACCTTGTAGCGGCGCCGTTCGGCCCAACGCATGTACATCCGTAACAGCATTTCGGCCCAGTCCTGAGCTTCGGTGCCGCCGGCGCCGGCGTGAACCTCGATGTAGCAGTCGTTGCCGTCGGCCTCGCCTGACAACAGCGTCTGCAACTCAGCGTGCCCGGCGGCCTCGCGCAGCGCCGCGAGCGCGGCCTCGGCCTCGGCGACGACATCGCCATCGTCCTCCGCCTCGCCCAACTCAAGCAGTTCGACGCCGTCTTCGAATTCGCGCTCGAGCCGGTCAAGCTTGGCGATCCGCCCTTCCAGCCGGGTCCGCTCGCGCATCACCGCCTGGGCGTCGTCGGGACGTTCCCACAGCGTCGGATCCTCGGCGAGCGTGTTCAGCTCGCCCAGTCGGGCAACGGCGGCGTCATAGTCAAAGATGCCTCCGCAGCAGCTGCAACGAGCCCTTGATCTCGCTCACGATCGCCTCGACTTCCGCCTTCATCGGCGCTCCCTCCGCTAAGGTTTGCTTTGTTGTCATGGCGGCCCGCGCTCGCCCGGCGGCCGTAGCTTAGTAAAGGCCGCCGGTCCCCGTCAGCAGGCCGCCGCGGCCGCCGTCAAAACCGGCGTTCTCGGCTTCGACCGGAGCGGGCTCGGTCCCCGGCTTGAAGGCTTCCAGAATGACCCGCTTGTCCCCCGCCCGCGCCAGCTGGCCGGTTTCGGCGTTGATCCGAACGAGACGAATGCCGGGTGGGATGCGGAACGGCGTCGCCGGCGACTCGGCCAAGGCCTCCTTCATGAAATCGCGAAAGATGGGGGCCGCGACCGTACCGCCGGCTTCGTGGTTTCCCAACGGCGTCGGCTCGTCGAAGCCGACGAAGACACCAACGGCAAGGTCGGGGGAAAACCCGACAAACCAGGTGTCGCGGCTTTCATTGGTCGTGCCGGTCTTGCCGGCCAGCGGCTTGCCGACGCTGGCGACCGCATGTCCGGTTCCGCGCTGGACAACGCCTTCAAGCATCGAAACGATCTGATAGGCGCTCGCCGGATCGGTGACCGCAGGCCGCGTATCGGGAATTTCGGGAACCGGCTGGTCACGCCACTGGGTGGCGCGGCATTGCGGACACGGGCGGGAGTCATGGCGATAGATCGCCTTGCCGTAGCGATCCTGGATGCGGTCGATCAGCGTCGGCGTGATCAGCTTGCCGCCGTTCACGAGCATCGCGTAGGCCGTCGTCAGCTTGATCAGCGTCGTTTCGCCGGCGCCCAAGGCGTAGGACAGGTACGGCGGGAGCGAGTTCGAACAGGCTCAGCCGCCGCGCGCAATCGGCGACCCGATCCATACCGATGGATTCGGCGAGCCGCACGGTCATTACGTTGCGCGACTGCTCGAGACCGACGCGCAGCGTCGTCGGCCCATAATACCGGTCGGTATAATTCGACGGGTTCCACAGCGGCAGCCCCGGCCCCTGGTCGACGATGAACGGGGCGTCGAGGACGATGGTCGCGGGCGTCATGCCGCTTTCCATCGCGCACAGGTAAACCACCGGTTTGAACGCCGATCCGGTCTGGCGGTTGGCCTGGGTCGCGCGATTGAATTGGCTGCGGGCGTAGGAGTAGCCGCCGGCCATGGCCAGCACCCGGCCGGTGTAGGGATCAAGCGCGACCAGCGCGCCATCGATCGCGGGGATCTGCTTCAGCGCCACCGCGTTCGCGGGGTAGCTCTCGCCCTTCGCGGGCTTGGCGGGTGTCTCGGTCGGAGCGACCGCGACGACATCGCCAACATTGAGAACATCCGCCGGCTTCTTGGGCGCCGCACCGACCTTCTGGCCTTCCTGCCATGACCGCGCCCACTTGAGTTCGGCGAACGGAATGACGCCGCTCGCGCCATCGCCGAACCCAACCGTGGCGAGTTGCGGCTCCAGGCTCGCGACGACCGCCAAGCGCCAGTTCCGCAGTCCCGCCGGCGCTTTCAGCGCGGCGAGCCGAGCGGCCCAATCGTCGGGCAGGCGTCCGCGCCCGTCCGGCTCGATCCGGGCGATCGGGCCACGCCAGCCGTGCCGCCGGTCATAGGCCTCAAGGCCATCGGCGAGGGTCTTTTCCGCCAGCGCCTGCATTTCGGGATCGACGCTGGCGCGGACCGCGAGGCCACCCTGATACAGCGCCTGTTCGCCGTAGGCCTTGACCACCTCGCGGCGAACCTCCTCGGCGAAGTAATCGGCCGACAGCAGTTCCGTTGCCTGGCGCTGGCGAACGACCAACGGCGTCGCGCGGGCCTGATCGGCCTCCTCGGCGTTGAGATAGCCCTCCTCCTGCATCCGCCCGATCACCCAATCGCGCCGCGCCTCGGCGGCCGCCGGATAGCGCACCGGGTCGTAGTTGTTGGGCGCCTTCGGAAGGGCGGCGAGGAAGGCGATCTCGTCGAGCGATAGTTCGTCGAGAGCCTTGTTGAAGTAGTTCAGCGCCGCCGCGGCGACGCCATAGGAGCCGTAGCCAAGGTAGATTTCGTTGAGGTACAGCTCGAGAATGCGATCCTTCGAGAAAGCCCGATCGATGCGGAAGGCGAGGATCGCTTCCTTGATCTTGCGTTCGATCGACAGCTCGTTGGTGAGCAGGAAGTTCTTCGCCACCTGCTGGGTAATGGTCGATGCGCCGACCGGGCGGCGATCGCTGCCGAAGTGGCTGAGGTTGGTCAGCGCCGCGCGGACGATCCCGACCAGATCGATGCCCGGGTGGGTGTAGAAGTTCTTGTCCTCGGCGGCGATAAACGCGTTGATGACCGGTTTCGGGATGGCGTCGATGGGCACGAAAACCCGCTTCTCGGTGGCGTACTCGGCAAGCAGCCGGCCATCGCCGCCATAGACCCGCGAGGTCACCGGCGGCTCATAGCGCGCCAGTTGGGTATGGTCCGGAAGATCCTGACTGTAGCGGTCGAACAGGTAATACGCGCCGCCGCCCGCGGCGAGCGCGACAATGGCCACACAAGCGAAGAGCGCGGCTAGTATTCGAAGCATCGCGGAGGATCCGATGATATTGAGGCCGAAGCGCCGGCGGCGGTCGCGCCCTCCCGGCAACGACCGTTCGTGGGGAAAGGCGCGTGCACTGCTTGAAGGAAAATGCCTAGGCCCCTGCGGTCATGCAAGGCCGAGCATACCACGGATTCTCACCAGGCGCTCGCTTCGAGCGTCGCTGTCAGGTAGCGATCGATCGCCCGGGCGACGGCCCCGGCCACCCTGCCGCGATTTTGGCCGTCGCGCAGCGTGCGTTCGTCGGCGCGGTTCGACAGAAACCCGAGCTCGATCAGGACCGAAGGAATATCCGGGGCCTTGAGCACGGCGAAGCCGGCGAAGCGATGCGGGTTCGCCAGCAGCCCCGTCGCGCCGTGAAGCTGAGCGACCAGATGGCCGGCGAACTCCGCCGAGCGGTTCATCGTCTCGCGTTGGGCCAGATCGATGAGAATGCTGGTGACTTCCTCGCTCTCATGGCTCAGGTCGATGCCGGCGATCAGGTCGGCCTTGTTCTCTTTTTCGGCCAGGCCGGCGGCCTCGGCGTCCGATGCCGTTTTCGACAAGGTGTAGATCGACGCGCCGCGGACCTCCTTGCGCGAGACGGAGTTGGCGTGAATCGACACGAACAGATCCGCGGCAATGGCGCGGGCGAAGCTGACCCGGTCACGCAGGCGGATAAAGCGGTCGTCGTTGCGCGTCAGGAAAACCTTGTAGCGCCCGGTGTCCTCGAGTTCGCGCTTGATGTCGCGGACGGCGGCAAGGGTGATGTCTTTTTCGTAGATGCCGGAAACGCCGATCGCGCCGGGATCGACGCCGCCGTGGCCGGCGTCGAGAACGACGATCCGTTGCGCCGGTGCGGCCGAGGCCGACGGCCGTCGCGCCGGCATCGGAAAACTTGCCGGAACGGCGCCGACCTCGTCGACCGCCGTCGGAGAGACCAGCGCCGGCCCTGACGCTGCGGCGCTCGTTGCCGTGGCGCGGTTCGTGGCTGACCTCGCCGCCGTCGCTTTGGCTGCCGGCGACGTCAGGGTCGTCGGCATGGCCATCGCCGCCGGCCGGGCGCTGGGGCGATCTGAGTCAAGGCGCCGGGTGTCGAGGTGCCGGGGGTCGAGGTGATGGACTTCCTTGGTCATGTAGCCGAGCACCCCGCTGCGCGGGCCCTGGCCCAACTCGACGACGAGGCGATAGCCGCCGCCACTGTCCGGTTTCGTCAAGACCGCGTCGTGGATCGTCGTCGGCTGGGCGCACTCGAGCACGATCCGCCAGGTTCCAGGCCGGACCTCGCCATAGCGAACGGTGCCGCACGGCCCGCCCGCGCTGTCGGCAAGAGCGCGCGTCCGCCACTCAACGTCGGGAAGATCAATGACCACGCGATAGGGATCGGGCAGAGTAAAAACGTTGAAAGCGACCTGATCGGACAGCTCGAGGGCAACTCGGGTGAGCGAACCGCCTCCGCCGCCCTGGCCGCCGCCCTGGCCAATGACCGCGTCGGTCACGGCGGCACGCGGCGCGGCCGCGGCGCCTCCCGACTGGAACACGACAAGGCCGATGGCGAACACCAATGCGACGACGCCGTTCAGCCCTTTGCGGCTCCGCCGGCGAAGCCCGCTCAGCATATGCTGCATCTGCATCATGACGCTATGATGTCCCTGCGATGTCCCTGTTGAGACCATGACCACGGTTGTTACGCCATTCCGAGTTACGCCATCGCTGGGATCGAGCCGGTGTTGCTCAACCCGGCGCCGGCGGCGGTTGCGCCTGGGGTTGTGTTTATACAACCGTGCAATTAAGAGCGAAGTCGGCTTCGTTTTCAACACCTATTGGTTTAGAGGCCCGTTTCGCCGCAGAGATGTGGCGATAAGACAATTGTAGAAAAGATCTCCTATGGTTATGTTAACCGTAACCGGCGTGGAATCGCGGCTCGCCCGCTTCGCCGGTTGTGTGTAACGGGGTCGTTGCTTCGGCTCATCGTTTCCGAATGTAGCGAACCGGGCGGTTGCAATGACCGTCTAACGTAAAAGTTGGGATTTTCCGTGCCGACGAGAGCTGCCGGTCGACCACTTTCCTTTAGTCCCTCAGGCGGGGCGAGGACGGTCGCGGTCGCTGGCGCCTCCGGCCAAACGACAATTCACCACCGCTCCTCATATCCCACCCGCTTCGAGGCGGCGGCGGTGCTCTGGAGATTGCTTGATGGCAACAAAACGTATGCTGATCGACGCCTCCCACCCGGAAGAAACCCGGGTGGTTGTGCTCGAAGGAACACGACTGGAAGACTATGACGTCGAGGTCGCTTCGCGGCGGCAACTTAAAGGAAACATCTATCTCGCCAAGGTAATTCGGGTCGAGCCTTCCCTTCAGGCGGCGTTCGTGGAGTATGGCGGGAACCGCCACGGGTTCCTCGCGTTCAACGAAATTCATCCGGACTACTACCAGATCCCGGTCGCCGACCGTCAGGCCCTGCTCGCCGAACAAGAAGAGCGCGAGCGCGCCGAGCGCGCCCAGCTGGCCGACGAGCCCGTTGAGGCCGGCGAAAGCGCGGAGAACGGCGGTGAAGAGGGCGAGCACGCGGCGACGTTGGCGGCGACCGGTCGACGTTGTCGGCGGCGACGATGACGAGGAGCTCGAGCGCCGCCCGGCGCGCAGCCTGTCGCGGAACTACAAAATCCAGGAGGTGATCAAGCGGCGGCAGATCCTGCTCGTCCAGGCCGTCAAGGAAGAGCGGGGCAACAAAGGCGCGGCGCTGACGACGTATCTCTCGCTCGCCGGGCGCTACTGCGTGCTGATGCCCAATACGTCGCGCGGCGGCGGGATCTCGCGCAAGATCGCCAACCTCCCCGACCGCAAGCGGCTGAAGAAAATCCTCGCCGAGCTTGAGGTTCCCGACGGCATGGGGGTCATCGTGCGGACGGCGGGTTCCGGTCGGACCAAGGCCGAGATCAAGCGCGACTACGAATACCTGATGCGGTTGTGGAGCAACATCCGCGAGACGACCCTGAGCTCGATCGCGCCGGCGCTGGTCTACGAGGAGGGCAGCCTGATCAAGCGCTCGATCCGCGATCTTTATGACCGCGACACCGAGGAGATCGTGATCCAGGGCGAAGCCCAATACCGCATCGCCAAGGAGTTCATGAAACTTTTCATCCCGAGCCACGCCAAGCGCGTCAAGCTTCATGACGACTCCGAACGACCGCTATTCACCGTCTACCAGGTCGAAAACCAGCTCGACGCCATGCACCTGCCGACGGTGCAGCTTAAGTCGGGCGGTTACATCGTCATCAATCCGACCGAGGCGCTGGTTTCGATCGATGTCAATTCCGGGCGCGCGACGCGCGAGCGCCATATCGAGGAGACGGCGCTCAAGACCAACGTCGAGGCCGCCGACGAGGTCGCCCGCCAGCTGCGCCTGCGCGATCTCGCCGGCCTGATCGTCATCGACTTCATCGACATGGAGAACAGCCGCAACCAGGGCCAAGTCGAGCGCCGGCTCAAGGAGGCGATGAAGAACGAGCGCGCGCGCATCCAGCTCGGCCGGATCAGTCCGTTTGGCCTGCTCGAATTATCCCGCCAGCGGCTGCGGCCGAGCCTGCTCGAGACGAGCTTCGAGACCTGTCCTTATTGCAGCGGCATGGGCGTGTGCCGCACCACCGAATCCACCGTCCTGTCGATCCTGCGCAAGATCGAAGAAGAGGGCATGAGGGCCAAGGGAGGTTCGCTTACCGTGACCGCGTCGCCGACGGTAGCGATGTATCTGCTCAACCAGAAGCGCAAAACGCTGGCCAAGATGGAGATCCGCTTCGGCCTTTCCTTGATCATGGCCGCCGACGGCTCGTTCGCGCCGGCCGAGCATCGGCTGAGCCGCGTCAACGGACCGGCCGCGATCGAAGCGGCCGCAGATGGCGCGGCCAGCGAAGATACGCCGACGGCAAATGCCGAGACGGCGGAGACGACTGAGACGGCGGAGACGGGGGCGGCGGACGAGCCGGTCGAGAGCGCGAACGGTGGCGAGGCCGAGGAAGGCGCCAAGCGCGGCCGCCGGCGTCGGCCGCGGCGGCGGCGGCGCACCGACGAGGACAGCCGGTCGCAAGTCGCGACGGAAAATGGCGGCGGCGGCGGCGAGTTTGGTGACGGCGGCGAACTCTCCGCAGGCGACACCGGCGAGGATGCGTCGGCCACGGACGATGAAGGCCTCGATGGCGATCGCGCCGGCAATGGCGCCGCCAATGGCAACGGCGGCGAGCTTACCAGCGAGCAGGCGGCTCAGGATGCGAACCGCAAGCGCCGGCGGCGCGGCAAGCGGGGCGGCCGGCGGCGGCCGCGGCGTCCCGACGACGATGCGTTGGAGCCGGCGGCCGGCGGGGATGCGGACACGGCCATGGCCGCGAGTCATGGCGACGAGGACGGCGAAGGGCCGGGCGACGACGATACAGACGACGATGCGTTGGAGCCGGCGGCCGGCGAGGATGGCGATGCCGCTCTATCCGCAACAGATGAAGCCGACGAAGGCGACGGCGGCGTTGAAGCGAGCGAGGCCAGAGGCCGGCGCAGACCGCGCCGCCGCCGCGCGAAGGCGGCTGAGCATGAAACCGGGCGTGAAACCGATGTTGGCGAAACGCCCTTATTGGACGAGTTGGCTGATGCCCCGGACGTGAGCGCTGACGGAGATGTCGACGTCGGCGCGGCCTCGGAGGAAGTCCTAGCTGCGGCGGCCGGCAATTTCCAGTCCAATGGCGCCGCCGAAACCGCCGCCGCCGAGCCCACGGACAACGCCGGTCTGGAGGTGGAGGTGGAGGCCGACGCCGAAGCGTTCGAAATCGTCCGTTACGAAACGCCCGATGCTCGCGAGCGCGAGGCGTGGCATTTACCGGCTGTCGTTGCGCACGCGACGGCCGCCGAGGACGTTGCTCCCCAAGCCGGGTCCGAGGTGCCGCTGACCGAGGCGGAGCCGCGCGAGGAGCCCGTAGAGAGCCGCGCGAAGCCCGTCCATGGCGGCGGCAACGGGCATGGCGGCGCCGAGGCAGCCGGCGCAAATGGCGAGGATGGGACCGCCGAACCGGCGGATGCGGCGCACGAGGATGACGACCCTGTCGAGACTCAACCCCGTGATAGCGAGGCCGCGGCCGCGGCCGCCCGGACGAACGTCATCCGGGTCGGCGCCGACACCGACGCCGACGCGAGAACTGCACGAAAGCCCGCGCAAGGGTTGGTGGCAACGTTTCGTGAACTAGAGCGCGGATTGCGGCCGGTTGGCCGCCTCCAGCCGGCGGGCGCGTCAGGTTCCGGCTACTTGGCCGAGCTATTCGGCCCGAACGGCTAGACCGGCGCCCCGTGGGTCGCTGACGAAGGCGCAAGCGCCCGGATCGTTGGGGCTCCCCTCGGGACACGATACCGCGTCGACATGTCCGATCGTGGGCGTGAGCGCCACCTTGTGGCCCCGGGAGTTCAAGGCGGCGACAACCTCCGGACCCGCGTTCTGCTCGACAAACGCGATGTCCGGCGCCGCACCGCCGTGCACCCGCGCCGCGCCAACCGCTTCGGCGAGCGAAGCGTCGCCCAGCAGTGTCCGCGCCGCGGTCGCCACCATCGCCGTTGGCGCGACCTGTCCCCCCGATGCCGACGCCGCGAAGATGAACTGTTTGCCGTCGCCGACGATCATCGGTCCGAGCGCCGTCGCCCCGCGGCCACCCGGTCCGGGCATGGACGCGAGGACGATGCCGGTTCCCTCGGCGATGCGCCCCGTTCCGAACAGGTTATTCGGACTGACCGCGCAGGCGACGGCAAGACCGGTGACATCGACGGCGATAAAAGAGGCGGCGGCGGGATTTTCCGGCATTGGCTGGTTGGCGCCGCCAAACGTTGCCGCCGGGGTGTGGACGTCGGGCCGGTAGTCGGCCATCAACGCCTCGGTATTCGTTTTCTCGACGGTGGACTCTGGATCGAAATCCGCGGCGCCCACCAATGGCTGCCAGCGTGTCCGGTCAGCGCCGGCGCGCACCGCCGTCTCGGCGAGCAGGTGCGCGCGTTCGCCGGGATCGGCGTCCTCGTAGCGGTCATGGGCGACGAGCATCGCCCACATCTCGGCCGCGACCACGCCGGCCATCGGCGGCGGCGGCGTAAAGTAGGCCATCCTGCCATCGGTTTTTACCTTCAGAGCAGGTCGCCAGACCGGCTGGTAGCCTTCCAGATCGCCGGCCTCGATGGGGCCGCCGGCGGCGCGCGCACCCTCGATCAGCTTACGCGCGGTGACGCCGCCGTAAAAACCACCGGGGCCGTCGACGCGAATGCGCGCCAGCACCGAGGCCAGATCGTTCTGGATCAGCCGATCGCCCTCGCCGACGATGCCGCGGCCGTCGCTGGTGGCGAACGCCTGGCGAGCCGCGGGTTGCGCCATCAACGCCGCCGAGACTTGGCTGATGTCGTCGGCGAAGGCGCGCGAGACCGGAACGCCGAAGCGCGCGAGGTTCTCCGCCGGGACGATCACCTGCGACCAGCGCAAGCGGCCGTAGCGGGCGTGCAGGGAATAGAACCCGCGAACGCCGCCGGGGATCGCGGCGGGGCGGTCGGCGCCGGACGCGAGATGCGCGGGCGCGCGGGCGAGAAACTCCGCGGCCTGCGCCTCGCGGTTTTTCGGATCGAACACCAGGCAGACGCCGCCGCCGCCGAGACTGGCGCGCGAGGGCAATGTCACCGACATGGTAAAGTACATCGCCGCGGCGGCGTCGGCGGCCGAACCGCCGGCGGCGAGAATATCGCGGCCGACATATGCCGCGCGCGGTTCATCGGCGACCACGCCGCCGAGGCTCGGGCCGACCGGCGCGGCCTCGTTGGGAGCGCCTGACGAGCCGCAGGCGGTAACGAGCAGGACTGAAAGGCATCCGGCGAATTGACGCCGGCGGCGGGCGCCGATACCCTCGCCGAACAAAACCGGACCAAAGATGTTGCTGACTTTCATATACCGGACGAGCGTTTTCTGTCTTCTCCTGCTGGCGGCGTTGCTCCGTCCGGTGGAGGTGTTCGCGCAAAAAATCAGCTTCATTCGCGACACCGAGATTGAAAATACCATTCGAGCGTACGCCACGCCTTTATTTCTCGCCGCCGGGCTGGACCCGACCGCCGTTCGCATTTACGTCGTCGCCGACAAACAAATCAATGCCTTCGTCGCCGGTGGGCAGAATCTCTTCATCAACACCGGTCTCATCCTGCGCGCCACCGGAGCCGATCAGGTGATCGGCGTGATCGCCCACGAAACCGGCCATATCGAGGGCGGCCATCTCGCCCGCGTCAACGACGCGCTCAAGCGCAGCACCGCCGAGAGCATTCTCGCGTTCGTCCTCGGCGCCGCGGCGGCGGCGGCCGGGCGGCCCGACGTCGGCGGCGCGGTCATCATGGGCGGCCAGAACGTCGCGATGCGGAATTTCTTCCAATACACCCGCACCCAGGAAGGCTCGGCCGACGCGGCGGCCATGCGCTACCTGGACGCCACCGGCCAGTCGGCCCAGGGTCTGCTCGATTTCTTCAACGTTCTCAGCAAGGAGGAACTGCTCGCGCCGCAGCGCCAGGACCCCTACTTGCTAACCCATCCACTGACTCGTGACCGGATCGACGCCATGGCCGCGTTCGTCGCCAAGTCGCCGAACTCGAAGGCGCCGGTGAAACCGGAGTTGGAAGCAATGCAAGCCCGGATGGTGGCGAAATTGCACGGCTATCTCGATCCGCCGGCGATGACCCTGCAGCGCTATCCGGAGAAGGACAAAAGCGTTCCGGCCCGTTATGCCCGGGCGATCGCCTACTACCAGGCCGGCGACGTCGATAAGGCGATCTCGGCGATGGACAGCCTCATCGCCGAGTATCCCAACGATCCCTATTTCAGCGAATTCAAGGGCCAAGTTCTGTTCGAGGCCGGCCGCGCGGCCGAAGCGCTGCAGCCTTACGAGAGGGCGGCGAAGTTGATGCCCGACGCGCCGCTGATCCGCGTGGATCTCGCCCGCGTGCAGATGGCTTTGAATGATCCGAAGCTGCTGGAGGCGGCGGAGGTCAACCTTCGTTCGGCGCTGATGACGGAAGAGCGCACGCCATTTATCTGGCGCCAGCTGGCGATTGCCCTTGGCCGCGGTGGCGAGATGGGCGAAAGTTCGCTGGCTTTGGCCGAGGAGGCAATGCTGCTCGGCAGACGCCCGGATGCCAAATATCACGCCGGCAAGGCGGCTTCGCTGCTGCCGCGCGGCTCGCCCGGATGGCTCAAGGCCCAGGATATCCTCCAGACCATCGAGCAGAAGGAAAAAGATTGAGCGCCCGGATGCGACGCGCGGATTGGGACCTTGTCCGCGCCCCGATGAGGCCTATATGGGGGTTTAAGTTCCCATTTTGTTCATTTTTTCATTGGAGACTAAGATTTTGTTCATGAAGCATGTTCTGGCGGCTGCCGCGGCCATCGCTCTCGTCGGCTCTCTGACGGCGGCGCAGCCGGCGGCGGCGGCCGATCAGGCGGCCGCTCCGCTCGATGCAAAGGAGGCGCTCGCTCCGCTCGATGCAAAGGAGACCGGGGCGGTCGAGGCCGTGGTCCGGAAGTTCATCCTCGAAAATCCCGAAGTGATCATCGAGTTCGATGCAAAACTATCAGCTCCGCCAACAGCTCGCCGAGCAGCAGGCGGCGGCGGCGGCCGTGGCGGCGCACGGCGATGAGCTGAAGAAGGACGCGTCGTCTCCGGTCGCGGGCAATCCCAAGGGCAATGTCACGATCGTCGAGTTTTTCGACTACCGCTGCGCCTACTGCAAGAAGGTTTTCCCGACCGTGCGCGAGCTTCTCAAGACCGACAAGAACGTGCGCTACGTCTTCAAGGAATTCCCCATTCTCGGCCCCGACTCCGTCACCGCGTCGCGCGCCGCGCTGGCGGTCTGGTCGCTGGCGCCGGACCAGTATCTGGACTTCCACTCGGCGTTGATGAATACGCACGGCGGCCTCAGCGAGGTGCAGGTCCTGGGGATCGCCAAGAAGATCGGCCTGGACCCCGAGAAAGTCCACAAGGCGATGGCCGATCCTAAAATCACGAAAACGATCGAGAAGAACATCGCCTTGGCCCAGAGCCTGAACATCCAGGGCACGCCCGCCTTCATCGTCGGCGACCAGCTGTTGCCGGGCGCGGTTGAACTCGATCATCTGCGCGAACTGGTGAGCGCCGAACGGGCGAACTAGACCACATGTTCGCCTGAGGACGGGGTGACCCGTCGCGCCGACAGTCGTTGGCGAATTGCCTCGGCGACGGGGAACTTGACCCGTCGCCGAGGCATGCGTCGCGGTATTTGGTGCGCCGGCGGATCCTCCTCTTTCAAAGTAAAATAAACCCAACCTAAGTTAGGACACCGACTCCGGCGGGGGAGAGGATTAAAAAGAATAGCTGCCGGCCCGACAAGAAAGCCGTTCACGACATAAGCGTTAAGCAGCGGCAAAAAAATAATGGGAGGAAGAACACATGCTCGCTCTCGATCCCTCGGCAATTCGCGTCGGCGGAGCACCAACGAATAAGACCGATGCGATCCGCCAGGTTGGCCAGCTCCTCGTCGATTGCGGGAACATCGAGCCCGGGTACGTCGCCAGTATGCTGGCACGCGAGAAAATCGCGAACACCTTCCTCGGCAACGGTATCGCCATTCCCCACGGCATCCCGAAGGATCGCGGGCTGATTCGTAAGACCGGCGTCGCCGTGCTCCAGGTGCCGGACGGCGTCGAATGGAACCAGGGCGAGAAGGTCCACCTGGTGGTCGGCATCGCCGCGATGTCCGACGAGCACCTCGAAATTCTCGCCAATCTCACCGACGTCCTGAGCGAGCCGGAGGACGCCAAGCGGCTGGCGACGACGACCGATCCGGCGGAAATCGCCTCCCGGCTGTCGGGCGGTGGCGGCGCCGCACCGGCCGCGGCAACGCCGCCCGCCCCGGCGGCGCGCGATCTTGGCGACGGTTTCGATATTACCATCAACAGTCCGCACGGGCTGCACGCGCGGCCGGCGACCGCTTTTGTCGATCTGGCCAAGTCTTTTCAGGCGACGGTCCGGGTGCGCAACGAAGACAAGGTCGCCGACGGCAAGAGCCTCATCTCGCTGCTCAAACTCGGCGCCGAGAACGGCTCAAGGCTTCGTATTACCGCCGAGGGCCCCGACAGCGGCAAGGCGCTCGCGGCCCTTAAGGCGGCGATGGAGAAAGGCCTCGAGGATGAGGCGCAGGCGGCAAGCGACGCCGCGACGCCGGTATTCGAGGCCCGCCAGACCATCCATTACGAAGGCCGCGCGGTGGCGGGCATTTCCGCCTCCCCGGGCCTCGCCATCGGGCCGATCCGCCAGTTCGTCCGCGCGAAAATTGTCGTCGAGGCGACCGCGCGCGATGCCGCGAGCGAACTCAAGAAGCTGGACAGTTCGATCGCCAGCGCGAAGCGCGAGCTTGAGGAGCTGTTCGACGAGGTCTGGAAAAAAACCGGCCCTGCCAAGGCCGGCATCTTCAAGGCCCACGCCGAGTTTCTCGACGACCCGGAAATGCTCGACGCGGCCCGCGCACTGATCGGCGGGGGCCGGAGCGCCGGCTGGGCGTGGCAGCACGTCTACGAGGAACGCGCCGGCACGCTCGCCGCGATGAAGGACGCGGTGCTCGCGGCCCGCGCCGCCGACCTGCGCGATGCCGGACGGCGCGTCCTCAAGCTGCTCGCCGAAACCATCGAGGATGACCCGCAACTCCCGGACCGTCCGGTCATCCTCGTCGCCGACGACCTGACTCCCTCGGACACCGCGCGGCTCGATCCTAAGTTCGCGCTTGGCCTGTGCACCGCCGGCGGCGGGCCGACGTCGCATACCTCGATCATCGCCCGATCGCTCGACATTCCCGCCGTGGTCAGCGCCGGCAACTCGGTGCTCGGCCTCGCGGACGGAACGCCCGCCATTCTCGATGGCAACGCCGGCCTGCTGGTGGTCGAGCCGAGCGAAGCCGACACCGCGCAGGCGCGCCAGGCGCTGGTCGATCACCAGGCCCAGCGCGAGGCCGAGCGCAGGGCCTGCTACAAGCCGGCGATCATGACCGACGGCCGGCGCATCGAGGTCGTCGCCAACATCAGCGACGTCGCCGAGGCCGGACACGCGGTCGAAGCCGGCGGTGAAGGCGTCGGTCTGCTCCGCACCGAGTTCTTGTTCCTCCAACGCGACAGCGCGCCAAGCGAAGACGAGCAGTTCGAAACTTATTCGGCGATGACCAGGGCGCTCAACGGCCTGCCGATCATCATCCGTACGCTCGATATCGGCGGCGACAAGGAGGTTCCGTATCTGCAAATGCCGGCCGAGATGAACCCGTTCCTCGGCGAGCGCGGGATTCGGCTGTGCCTTGCCCGCAAGGACCTGTTCCGCACGCAGCTGCGCGCGATTTTCCGCGCGGCGGCGACCGGTCCGGTGCGGATCATGTACCCGATGATCGCGACCCTTGAGGAACTGCGCCAAGCGAAGGAAATTACCGAGGAGGTCCGTCGCTCGGTGGGCGCCGATCCGGTCGAGATCGGCATGATGATCGAGGTCCCATCGTCGGCGATCATGGCCGATGTCTTTGCCCCGGAGGTCGATTTCTTCTCCGTCGGCACCAATGACCTGACCCAGTACGTGCTCGCCATGGACCGGCTGCATCCGCGCCTGGCGAGGCAGGCCGATGGCCTGCATCCGGCGGTTCTGCGGATGATCGACCAGACGGTGCGCGCCGCCGACGCCGCGGGCAAGTGGGTCGGGGCCTGCGGCGGCGTCGCCGGCGATCCGCTCGGCGTGGTCATTCTCACCGGCCTCGGCGTGAGCGAATTGAGCGTCAGCATCCCCAGCATCGCCGCAGTCAAGGCGCAGATCCGCAATCTTTCGCGGGAAAAGACCCGTGCGCTGGCCGTCCGCGCGCTCGCGTGTCGCACCGCCGCCGAGGTCCGGGCGCTCGTGTGACCAGGAGCCGTGCCATGACCACCGCGCCCAGCATTGTCACCGTCAGCCTCAACGCCGCGATCGATCAGACCGCGAGCGTTCCCGATTTCACCGCCGGCGCGGTCAACCGGGTTGCCTGGGAGCAGTCCGACGCCGGCGGCAAGGGCGTCAACGTCGCCTCGTTCCTCGTTGGGTTCGGCCATTCGGTGGCGGTAACCGGGCTGCTCGGCGAGGCCAACACCGGGCTCTTTACCCGCCTGTTCGCCGAGAAGGGCATGGCCGACCGGTTCGTGCGCGTGCCCGGCCATACCCGGGTCAACGTCAAGATCGTCGATGAGGTCCGCGACCGCGTGACCGACATCAACTTCCCCGGCGTCGCCGCCGGTCCGGCCGAGCTCCGCGCGGTGAGCGCCGTCATCGAGGAGCTGATCGAAGACGGCGCCCAGTGGTTCGTCCTGTCGGGCAGCCTGCCGGCGGGCCTGCCGCCTTCGAGCTACCGCGAGCTGACCGCGTTGGTGAAGTCGCACGGGCGCAAGGTCGTCCTCGACAGCAGCGGCGCCGCGTTCGCCGGCGCCATCGATGCCGGCCCGGACATCGTCAAGCCCAACATCGACGAACTGACGGAGCTGGTCGGCCATCCGCTCGATGGCGCCCGCGCGGTGGTCGAGGCGGCCCGCGATCTGCGGGGGAGGGGAATCGGGCTGGTCGCGGTCTCCATGGGCGCGCGCGGCGCGATCTTCGTCGATGGCACCGGCGCGGTTCACGCCGCGCCGCCGCCAGTCGCGGTCAAGAGCACCGTCGGTGCCGGCGACGCGATGGTCGCGGGCATTCTCGAAGCGTCGTTGCGCGGATTGGAGCTCGAGGAGTGCGCCCGCCTGGCGACGGCCTTCTCGGTCGGCGCGCTCGGCGAGATCGGCCCGCGGTTGCCCCCGCGCGAGGTCATCGAGGCCATCGGCGCCCAGGTGACGACCAGAACTCATGCAAGACTAACGCGCAAGGAGGACACCAAGGTGGCAAACATCGTCGGCGTGACAGCCTGCCCCACCGGTATCGCCCATTCCCTGATGGCGGCCGAGGCCATCCGCAACGTCGGACGGATGATGGGACACACCGTCAGGATCGAGTGCCAGGGCGCCGAGGGCACCAGCGATCCGCTGGACGACGACGCACTCGCCCAGGCCGATGTGGTCATTCTTGCCGCCGACATTCACGTCGAGCGCGAGCGGTTCGGCGGCCTGCCGATCTTCGAGACCTCGACCAGCCGCGCCATCCGCGAGACACAGCCGGTCATCATGGAAGCGCTGGCCGAGGCGGGCGTCGCCGAGCGCCCAGCGGAAGCGGCTCCGGCGGCTGCGAAGGCAGCGCCCTCGCCCGCGCCAGCCAAGCCTGCGGCGGGAGTGGAGAAAAAAGCCGGCGGCAAGCGCATCGTCGCGATCACCGCCTGCCCCACCGGCATCGCCCACACTTTCATGGCCGCCGAGGCGCTGAAGAAGACCGCCGCCGCCGCCGAACACACGATCAAGGTCGAGACGCAAGGCTCGGTCGGCGCGAAGAATCAGCTCAGCGACGAGGATATCGCGGCCGCCGATGTCGTGATCATCGCCGCCGACACCCACGTCGATCTCGACCGCTTCGCCGGCAAGCGGATGTATCAGACCTCCGTCGGCGCCGCCGTCAAGGAAGCGGCGAAAGTGATCGACAGCGCGTTGGCGGTGCCCGCGGCCGCGGCGGGCGCGCCCGCGGCCGCGGCGCAGCCGGCGAAGTCCAAACCGGCCGACAAGGGGACCGGGCCGTACAAGCACCTGCTCACCGGCGTGTCCTACATGCTGCCGATTGTCGTCGCCGGCGGCCTAACCATCGCGCTGTCCTTTGTTTTCGGCATCGAGGCGTTCAAGCAGGAAGGCACGCTGGCGGCCGCGCTCATGTCGATCGGCGGGGGCGCCGCCTTCGCCATCATGGTGCCGGTGCTGTCCGGGTTCATCGCCTACTCGATCGCCGACCGGCCGGGGCTGGCGCCCGGTCTGATCGGCGGGATGCTCGCCAACAATCTGCAGGCGGGCTTTCTCGGCGGGATCATCTCGGGCTTCCTCGCCGGCTACGTCGCCAAGTGGATGCGCGACTACATCAAGCTGCCGGTCAACTTCGAGGGCCTCAAGCCGGTGCTGATCATCCCGCTGCTGTCGACGCTGGTCGTCGGCCTGGGCATGGTCTACGTCGTCGGCACCCCGGTCCGCGCGATCATGGAGGGGTTGACCCACTTTCTCCAGGGCATGGGCACGACCAATGCCGTGCTGCTCGGCCTGTTGCTCGGCGGGATGATGGCGGTGGACATGGGCGGCCCAGTCAACAAGGCGGCCTACGCCTTCTCGATCGGGCTTCTGACCAGCAATTCGTTCGCGCCGATGGCCGCGGTCATGGCCGCAGGCATGACGCCGCCGCTCGGCATCTCCGTCGCCACCTTCATCGCCCGCAACCGCTTTACCCAGGCCGAGCGCGAGGCCGGCAAGGCGGCCGGGGTTCTCGGTCTTTCCTTCATCACCGAAGGCGCTATCCCGTTCGCGGCGAAGGACCCGCTGCGCGTCATCCCGTCGATGGTCGTGGGCTCGGCCGTCGCCGGGGCCATGTCGATGTACTTCGGCTGCGGCCTGCGCGCGCCGCACGGCGGTGTTTTCGTGCTCGCGATCCCCAACGCGGTCAGTCATCTCGGCTGGTACGCGCTCGCCATCGTCACCGGCACGGTGGTGACGGCGGTGGCGCTGATGATCGTCAAGCGGCCACTCGATGAGCCGCAAGCCCCTGGCCATCTCACCGCCGCGCGCGGCGCGGTGCGGTAGGACGCAGTGGAACGGAGTTGAGAGGCGGGGACGCTTTCTCGGCGATATGTGCTATGGTCGTGGTTCTTGACGTGGGTAAGGCTGGGTACCGCCGCGCGAATTTTTCCGAGCCTAAAGTGGTGAACTTAGTAAAATCAATATGTTAAACGAAGTCGCATAGGTCATTCTGACCCAATTTATAGGTCAGAATGACCTATCTGGCCGTGCATATGGCCAGCGGAGATGATGCAGGCGGTGGATGACGCGGCGGTGGATCTGTTCTTCGGCCGGCTCGCGGCGGTGAACCCGGAGCCGAAGAGCGAGCTTACTTACGTCGATCCGTTCACCCTGCTGGTGGCCGTCGTGCTTTCGGCGCAGGCGACCGACGCCGGGGTCAACAAGGCCACGGAGCGGCTGTTCAAGCAGGCCGATACGCCGCGCAAGATCCTCGATTTGGGCGAGGCCGACTTGCGCGATGCGATCAAGACGATCGGGCTGTTCAATACCAAGGCGAGGAACATCATCGCCCTGAGCCGGGCGCTGCTGGAGCGCCACGGCGGCGCGGTGCCAATGGATCGCGCAGCCCTCGAGGCCCTGCCCGGGGTAGGCCGCAAGACCGCGAACGTGGTCCTCAACGTCGCCTTCGGCCAGCCGACCATCGCGGTCGATACCCACGTCTTCCGGGTTGCCAACCGGACCGGTCTCGCGCCGGGCGGGACGCCGGAAAAAGTCGAAGCCGAACTCCTGCGCAGGACGCCGAAGCGGTGGCTCCGCCACGCCCACCACTGGCTCATCCTCCATGGCCGGTATGTCTGCCGGGCGCGCGCGCCGCGATGCCCGACCTGCGTCGTCCGCGATCTCTGCGCCTACGACGCCAAGACGCCGTAGGGCAAGAGTCAGCCGCGTTGGCGCAAGCGCTGGAAGATGTGGACCATCGCCGCGGTGCCGAGGATCGGCGCGAGCAGGTTGACGATCGGCACCGTCAAGAGGAAGGCCACGAGGACGCCGGCGATGAACAGGCGCGGCATGTTCCGGTGGCGAAGGTCGCGGGCGGCGGCGACGGGCAGGCGGCGCGCGGCGACGACCTCGAAATACTCGCGGCTAAGCAGGTAGCCGTTGACGCCGTAGAACACGAACGGAAAGACCGGCGGAAAGATCAGGAAAATGAGCACGATCAGGTTCAGGCTGACGGTGACGGCGAGAAACTTGATGGCGCCGCCGATGCTCTCGGCCAAAGGGATGTCGCGCGCCGCCGGCAGGGCGGGATAGTGGCGCCGCTCGACGGCCTCGGCCACGCGTTCGAGAAACAGCCCGATGAACGCGCTGATCACCACCGGGAAAAGAAACCAGCTGATCGCCAGCGTCGCGATCCCGCCAAGAACATCGATGGCGGTATCGAGCCAGCCGATCTGGAAAAAGGTCGTGTGGGTCAAAAGGAAGCCGACAAGCGCCCACAACACGGCGAAGACGCCGATCGACACCGCGATGCTCCGCCACACGACGCTGCGCACGGCGGGATCGCGGAACTGCTCGAGGGCCTTGGCGAACGCGCCGATCACCTTTGAGTCTCCAGTTCAGTTCGATCCGCGGCGCGCGCCTTGCCGCCGCCGTTCGCGGCACTATACTCCGGCCGGCCGCCACCTCGCCGAAATCATCTTCAAGGAGCACCCCGCCAATGCCGACGCCCCATCACGACGTTGTCGGGATCGGCAATGCGATTGTCGACGTGATCAGCCATGCCGACGACGACGTCATCGAGCGCTTCGGCCTCAACCGGGGGACGATGACCCTGATCGACGCCGATACGGCCGCTACGCTCTACGACAAGATGGGTCCAGCGATCGCGGTCTCCGGCGGCTCGGCGGCCAACACCATCGCCGCTCTCGCCTCGCTCGGCGGCGAAGGGGCGTTCATCGGCAAGGTCTGCGACGACCAGCTCGGCGCGATCTTCCGCCATGACATCACCTCGCTCGGCATCGGCTTCACGACGGAAGCCGCCAACGGCGGCACACCAACCGGGCGCTGCCTGATTTTCGTGACACCCGACGCGCACCGCACGATGCAGACCTTTCTCGGCGCAAGCGCCGAGCTGGCTCCCGCCGACATCGACGAGGCAACGATCAAGGCGGCGCGGGTGACCTACCTGGAAGGCTATCTGTGGGATCGGCCGGCGGCCAAGGAGGCCTTCCGCAAGGCCGCGGGGATTGCCCATGAGGCCGGACGCCTGGTCGCGCTGAGTCTGTCGGACCCGTTCTGCGTCGATCGCCACCGCGCCGACTTTCTCGATCTGGTCGAGCATCATGTCGACATTCTGTTCGCCAACGAAGACGAGATCGTCTCGCTCTACCAGGAGCACTCGTTCGACGGCGCCTTGCAGCGGATTGCGCCACCATTGCTGGATCGGCGCCTTGACACGGTCGGAAAAGGGCTCGGTCATCATCTCCAACAACGAGGTCCACGTGGTCGATGCCGAACCGGTCGAAGACGTCGTCGATACCACCGGCGCCGGCGATGCCTACGCCGCCGGCTTCCTCTTCGGCTTGACCCGAGGGATGGACCTCGCAACCTGCGCGCGGATCGGCGGCGTCAGCGCGGCCGAAGCGATCAGCCATCTCGGCGCGCGTCCCGAAGTCTCCCTGGCCGAGCTAATCTCGGCGAAAGTGGCCTGAGGGCGTCCCCGCCGACGCGGCCGAGGCCCTGGCGATGGCGCTGGCAAAGACCGCGGGCCGGGCGCGCGACTGGTGGGCGGCGGCCGGCGTCTACCGCGACCGGCGCGTGCTGTCGCTGCTGTTTCTCGGTTTTTCCAGCGGCCTGCCGTTCGGCATTCTCGCCGAGCCGCTGAGCGCCTGGCTTACCGAATCGGACGTCAGCAAGACCCAGATCGGCCTGTTCGCCCTCGTCAGCGTCCCCTACTCGCTGAAATTCCTGTGGGCTCCGGTCGTCGACCGGATGAACCTACCCCTGCTCACCCGCTGGTTCGGCCGGCGGCGGAGCTGGACGCTGCTCGCGCAGGCCACGCTGCTCCTCGCCATCGTCGCCATGGGGAGCAGCGATCCGTCGACCAACATCGCAGCGACCGCCGGCCTCGCATTCGCCGTCGCCTTCGCCTCGGCGAGCCAGGACATCGTCATCGACGCCTACCGGGTCGAGATCCTAGAGACCCGTCAACTGGCCGCCGGGGCGGCGACCACGGTGTTCGGCTGGCGGATCGGCCAGGTCGGCGCGGGTGCGCTCGGGCTCGTTCTCGCCGACGTTCTGCCGTGGCCGGTGGTGTTCGCGATCATGGCTGCGGCCGTTGGCGTCGGCATCATCGCGGTGCTGATCAATCCCGAGCCTAACGTCGCCGCCGGCGGCGAGGCGGACGAGACGGAACGCCGGGCGGAGGCCTTCCTCGAAAGCCGCCGCCATCTGCCGCGCCGCCTCGCCGCGGCATTGGCCTGGATCTACGCCGCCGCGATTTACCCGATCATCGAGTTCGTCCGCCGCGACCACTGGCTCGCCATCGTGGCGTTCATCATGCTCTACAAGTTCGGCGACGCCGTGCTCGCGGTGATGAAGGTGCCGTTCTTTCTCGAAATCGGCTTTACCAAGACCGAGATCGCCGAGGTCGTGAAGCTGTTCGGGGTGGTCGCCACGATCGGCGGCGGGCTGCTCGGCGGCGTCATCCTGGCGCGGATCGGCATGCTGCCGGGCCTGCTCGTCTGCGGCCTGGCGATGGCGGCCTCGAACCTGGTGTTCGTCGCCCAGGCTTATGTCGGCCCCGACCCGTGGATGCTGGCGCTGACCATCGCCGTCGAGAACATCACCACCGGGATGGGGACGACGGCGTTCGTCGCCTACCTTTCCAGCCTGTGCAACTTGGCGTATACCGCCACGCAGTACGCGTTGATGACGTCGTTGATGGCGTTGTCACGCACCGTCTTGTCTTCGGGAGCGGGTTGGCTGGCCGACACGATGACATGGCCGGCCTTCTTTCTGACGACGACCCTCGCGGCGACGCCGGGTTTGCTCTTGTTGATTTGGATGATGAGAACGTTCCCGCCGCGGGCCGATGGCGCCCCCGCCACCGGCAGCGAAGTTGAAACCGACTGAGGACGGATAAGTAATGGATATCACGAATGTGCCGACGGGGAAAAACCCGCCCTATGACATCAATGTCATGATCGAAATCCCCATGGGCGGGACGCCCGTAAAGTACGAACTCGACAAGGCGTCCGGGGTGATGTTTGTCGACCGCTTTCTCAATACCGCCATGTACTACCCGTGCAACTACGGGTTCATCCCGCATACGCTGTCGGACGACGGCGATCCGGTCGACGCTGCGGTTCTGTGTCAGGTGCCGGTGTCCCCCGGCGTCGTCATCCGCTCGCGGCCGATCGGTGTTCTGATCATGGAAGACGAGAGCGGCATCGACGAAAAGATCCTGTGCGTTCCGGTGGACGCCCTGCACCCCTACTACACCAACATCGCGTCCTACCGGGAGTTACCGCAAATCCTCTGCGAGCAGCTCTCCCACTTCTTCACCCACTACAAGGACCTGGAAAAAGGCAAGTGGGTCGACGTCAAGCGCTGGGGCGAGCCGGACGAGGCCTTCCAGCTTATCCGCGAAGGCATGGTCCGCGAGAAGCAGAAGGACTCCGAGGAGCAAAACCTGTTGCCGGCCGGGAGGAAATAAGCGGCGAGAAATGGCGGCGCGCGTCGAGATCATCGTCGGCGACATCACCGCGCTCGCGGTCGACGCCATCGTCAACGCGGCCAACGGCTCGCTGCTTGGCGGCGGTGGCGTCGACGGCGCCATTCATCGCGCGGCCGGGCCAAGCCTGCTCGCCGAATGCCGGGCGCTCGGCGGCTGTCCGACCGGCGAGGCGAAAATCACCGCCGGTCATCGGCTCGCCGCCCGCCACGTCATCCACGCGGTCGGCCCGGTCTGGCGCGGCGGCGGGCGCGGCGAGGACGATCTGCTCGCCTCGTGCTACCGCCGCTCGCTCGAGCTCTGCGCCGAATCACCGCCTCGCCAGCATCGCGTTCCCGGCGATCAGCACCGGCATTTTCTCCTTCCCGGCCGACCGCGCCGCGCGCATCGCCGTCGCCACCATCCTCGCCGCCACGTCCGCGAGCGATTACCCGAAGCGCGTGATCCTGTGCTGCTTCAGCGAAGCAAGCGCCGCCGCCCACCGCGCGGCCCTGGTCGAGGCGCGCGCTTGAGCGCTTGGAGAAAATGATTTGTTTGAGAAGACAACAATGCGGGAGAACGCTTTTCAGGGCAGCCTGTTCTTAGCTCGACTTTCCGCAATTTGGTCGGGCGGGACGACCGGAGATGATGTCGCTCGCCATGCCGCATGATGGTCTTCTCGGCGAACTCATGCCGCCGGTGGATGGGCCGAGCGGCGGCGTCGGCATGCGTTGGCGGCGATCGATCGAGGACACTTGCGCTGCCGGCGCGACTCGATTCTACGGATGCGATGACGACACATCGCTTTCCCGCCGCTGCCGGTGCGGCGCTGGTGCCACCGGTCCTCGCCACTTGGTTGTCCGCCTTCCGTGACTGCTTCACGGCACCGGTCTGGAAGCATGTTCTTGTCCTCGTCGCCGGGGCGGTGCTGGCACCGGGCAAGCGCACGGTCAGCGAGGCGCTGCGGGTGATGGGGTTGGCGGCAAGGCCGGGCTTCGCCCGCTACCATGAGGTGCTGAGCCGGGCGCGCTGGGATGCGCGAACCGTGGCGCGGAAGCTCCTCGCCCAGGTGCTCGACGTCTTCTTGCCGGCGGGCGAAGTGGTGATCGGCATCGATGACACGATCGAGCGCCGCTGGGGCGCCAGGATCAAGGCGCGCGGCATCTATCGGGATCCGGTGCGCTCGTCGCACGGCCACTTCGTCAAGGCCAGCGGCTTGCGCTGGCTGTCGCTGATGGTCGTCGTCCCGATCCCCTGGGCCAACCGGCGCTGGGCGTTGCCGTTCCTGACGGTGCTGGCCCCGTCCGAGCGCTGGAGCGACGCGCGTGGGCGCCGCCACAAGAAGCTGACCGATTGGGCGCGCCAGGCGATCCTGCAGGCCAAGCACTGGCTGGCGAAGCGGCGCGTGATCATTGTCGCCGACTCCGGTTTCGCCGCACTCGATCTGATCGCGGCGGTGCGACGGCATGTTTGCCTGGTCACCCGGTTGCGGCTCGATGCCAGCCTGTTCGCGCCGGCGCCGGCGCGGCGAGCGGGGCAGCTCGGCCGGCCACGTCTCAAAGGCGCGCGCTTGCCGAAGCTCGCCGCAGTGCTGGCCGATCCCGGGACCGTCTGGTCGTCGATCACGCTGCCGGAGTGGTACGGCGGCCAGCAGCGGACGCTCGAGATCATTTCCGGGATGGCGGTGTGGTATCACAGCGGCCTGCCGCCCGCGCCGATCCGCTGGGTGCTGACGCGCGATCCCGCGGGAAAGCTGGCACCACAGGCGTTCCTGGCGACCGACGTCGAAACCACCCCGGCCGAAATCCTCGGCTGGTTCGTCTTGCGTTGGCGCGTCGAAACGACGTTCCAGGAAGTCCGCGCCCACCTCGGCGTCGAGACCCAGCGCCAATGGTCCGATCTGGCGATCGCACGCACCACCCCGGCGCTGCTCGGGCTGTTCTCCCTGGTGACGATCTGGATGCACGGATTGATCGAAACCCCTGGCGCCGCCATCCGTCCCCGGACGGCCGGCTGGTATGGCAAGCCCGAACTGACCTTCAGCGACGCCATCGCCACCGTCCGCCGCGTCCTCTGGTGCCCGCCGGATTTATGGCTGTCCCGGCATGACGCGGAAACCGTGGAAATCCCCGCCGGCCTCCTCCGGAGATTCACCGAGACTCTCTGCTACGCCGCATGAAATGCGGAAAGTCGAGCTAAGGACGCTCGTCGCCGAGGGCCGCGAAAGTGGGGACCCAATCGATGGCAAGGCCGCGCTACGGCAACTTCGCGCCCACTACGCGGCGGCCGCCGACGACCGGTGAACCGTTATCGGCTGCGGCCGAAGGCGCTGGAAGACCTCCGCGCCATTGGCAATTTCATTGCCGCCGACAATCCAGCGCGAGCGGTTTCCTTCGTCGACGAACCGATCGAGGTCTGTGCGCGCATCGCCGATCACCCAACCGCCTACCGACGGCGAGATGACCTCGCCACCGGTCTCCGCCAGGCAATCCACAAGCGCTACCTGATCCTGTTTACCGCCGATCGCGATGGCGTCGTCATTGAGCGCGTGCTGCACGGCGCCCGACGGCTCGGAGACCTGATTTAGATCGAACAGGCGCAAGCTCCTCCGTCTTCCTCGCTCAAGCCAGCGCGAAGTTGCTTTCGCGCAAGTGGGCCGGGTCGACGCCGATCATGATGCGGTGGTTGTCGACGTCGACGATGGTGTCGTCGCCGACGGCCTCGGCGGTGACGATGAGGGCGCCGTAGTCGGCGCGGCCCGTAATCGAGTCATGATCCGCAGACCGAGGCGGTTCCCATCGAAGATCGGGAAACGCCATTTCCCTCAGGCACATGAAGCATTAACGCCCAGGCAGTAAGGTCTGCGGATCGGGCGCGTCCGACAAGGCGCGCATGGATCTGGATGACTATGCCCGTTCCCTCTCCGCGTTCAGAGCAATCGGTACTCAAGGTGCGCGTGCTATTGGCCTTGGCGTTCCTGTTGACGGCCGCGGCCTACCTGAGCGGCGCTCTCGAATTCGTCGAGCGGGAAATCACCGATCTGAAATTCGCCGTCATCAGACGGCCCCCGGCAACGGACCTGATCCTGATCGCGATCGACGCGCGCAGCTTGCGCGATATTGGTGTTTGGCCGTGGCCACGCAGCCACCATGCGCTGCTGCTCGAGCGGCTGGACGCGGCCGGCGCTAGCCGCATTGCCTTCGACATCGATTTCAGTTCGCCCTCATCGGCCCAGGCCGATGCGGAGCTGGACCGAGCGCTTGCGGGCGCCGACGGGAAGGTCGTCTTGGCGGCGCACAAACAGGTCCAGCATGGTGTCTCGACATCCAGCTTGATTTACGCGGCGGCCCTGCCGCGGTTCGCCGAGCACGCTGTCACCGCGTCAGTCAACGTGAGTCCCGACGGCGACGGGCTGGTCCGGCGAATGCCATTACGCGATCGCTGGCGGGACCGCGTGATCCCTTCGCTCGCTGCCTATCTCGCGGACGAAGCCGATTCACCGTTGGACGAATTTTCCATTGATTTCGGCATCGATCCGCGCGCCATTGCGCGGATCTCCTTCGCCGACGTCCTGGCCGGTCATTTCGATCCGGCGGCCATCCGCGGCAAGACGGTCATCGTTGGCGCGACCGCCCTTGAGTTGGGCGACCGGATTCCGGTGCCGGTGTACAAGTCCATAAGCGGGGTGGAGTTCCTTGGCCTCGGCTACGAGTCGCTACGCCAGGGCCGAGCGCTTCAGCGGACCGGACCCGGGCCCGTCCTCGCGATCACGGGCCTGCTGGCGATGCTTCTCGGGCCGAAGTTCTTTGCCTGGCCCGCGCGGCGCGCCCTGCTCGTCACCGCCGCGATGGTTGTGGGCATCGTTGCTCTGAGCCTCCTTGCGCAATGGCTCTGGCCGATCCTGCTCGACGCGGCGCCGCCTGTTACGCTTATGCTTCTCCTGCTTCCATGCGCTCTGGTCAGCGGCATCGACCGCAGTCGTGGATCCTGCTCGTTCAACGTACGCAACTCAATCGCACGCACACCCTGATGCGGAGCATTGTCGAGAACAATTTCGACGGCATTCTCATCGTCCGCCAGGACGGCACGATCGAACTCGCGAACGCCGCGTCGCTCGCGCTGTTCCGGCATACGCAGGCCGACCTGAACGGCGTGCGTGTCACATCGCTCATGCCGGACATTGCCAACGCCTCGGAGGCACCGGGTGCCGCGATCGAGATGAGCTGTGGCCGCCGCGAGCTGCTGGGCATGCGCGCGGACGGCTCGTCCTTTCCGGTGGAGGTCGCGACTAGCGAAATCGCCGAGCCTGACAGTCGTCTCTTTGTCGCCGTCGTTCACGACATCTCCGCCCGCAGGGCGCGGCAACAAGAGCTTGAGCACCAGGCCCTTCACGATTTGCTCACCGGCTTGCCGAACCGCAGGCTGATCATGGACCGCCTGGACCATGCGTTGAGCGTCGCTGCCCGCGAGGAGAAACCGCTTGCCCTGCTTCTGCTCGATCTTGATCGCTTCAAGGAGGTCAATGACACGCTGGGCCATCAGGTCGGCGACGCCTTGCTGCGCCAAGTGGCGCGGCGGCTTCCGGGCGCGCTGCGGCGTTCGGATACCGTCGGACGGTTGGGCGGCGACGAATTCGCCGTTGTTCTTCCCGCTGTAACCGACCTCGCCAAAGCGAGCGCCATTGCCTGGCGTATCGTCGAGAGCCTCGCCGAACCGTTCCAGGTCGAGAGCTTTGCGCTCGAGGTCGGCGCCAGCATCGGGATAGCGCTGTATCCCGACCATGCCGAGGACGCGACCCGCCTCCTGCGCTGCGCCGACGTGGCCATGTACGCTGCCAAACGAGAGCGCGCCCGCTTTGCGCTGTATGAGCACGACAAGGACGACAACAGCTTGCGCAACCTCGCGCTGACGGGCGAGCTCGCCGGCCATCCGACGAGAAGGCGCTCTTCCTGGCGTTCCAGCCGAAAATCGATATGCGGACGGGGCGCGTGTGCGGCGTCGAGGCCCTGGCCCGCGGGTTCACCCCGTGCACGGATTTATTCCACCCGACCAGTTCGTCGCACTGGCGGAACGCACCGGGCTGATCGAGCCGTTGACCGCCTGGGCCTTGGAGACCGCGCTCGCCCAGATGGCCGAACTCCAGCGCAAGATTCCCAATCTGACCATGGCGGTCAATCTGTCGACCCGCAGTCTCCTGGACGAGACCCTCCCGAACACGGTCGACGCGCTCATCCGCAAGTGGGCTGTCGATCCGGCGCACTTGACACTTGAAATTACCGAGAGCGCGCTGATGGACGATCCCGAGCGCGCGCTCGCCACCGTGAACCGGCTGCATAACCTTGGCCCGCGCGTTTCGATCGACGACTTCGGCACCGGTTATTCCTCGCTCGCCTACCTCAAGTCTCTCGCCCGTCGCCGAGCTCAAAATCGACCGGTGCTTCGTGACGCACATGAACGAGAGCGAACGCGACGCGCAAATCGTCCGCTCGACGATCGATCTCGCCCATGGCCTGGGCCTCAAGGTCGTCGCCGAGGGCATTGAAACCGAGGCGCACCTGGCGTCGCTCGCGGCCTTTGGCTGCGACATTGGCCAGGGCTATCTCTTCAGCAAGCCTTTACCCCGGCACGAGTTCCTCGGGTGGGCCGATGCCACACCGTGGTGCGGCAGCGGCGCCGGGTCGCAAGGCTCGTCACAATCCCGCGGATGGGAGAGACTCACGTCCCCAAGCGCGATCCGGGGTCAGGCGGTTTTCCCGGCGCCGCGAACCGCCGGGAACGTCAGGGCGGTACTCCGGGCTAACCCTTGTTGCCTTTGCCTTTGCTTTTGGCGTTGCTGTTGCCGCGGCTATGGCCAAAGGCGCTGTTGCCGGGGCTGCCGCTACACCACCGGGATTGCCGTTGCCACGGCTTTGGCCGAAAACGCTGTTGCCGGGGCTGCCGCTGGCGCCACCGGGATTGCCGATGCCACGGCTTTGGCCAAAAGCGCTGTTGCCGGGGCTGCCGCTGGCGCCACCAGGGTTGCCGCCGCCGGGATTACCGTTTGGCCCTGGCCGTAGGCGTTGCCGTTGCCGGAACTGCCATTCGCCCGATCGCCGACGGAGAAGCTGCCGTCGTAAGCGGCATTCTTGACGAGGCCCATGGTGGCCTTGTCGATGTCGACCTCGTTTGGCCCAGCATGACCTTCAGCCGCCCGACCTTGCCGGCGGCCGCGGAGATGCGTGCGCCAGCCGCGCCTTTCTCCCGCGCTCGCTCTGCTCCGCGTCATCGCTCGGCTCTCCGCGATCGAGCGCGCCGGACGTCGGTTTCTGCTGACCGACGACCGAGAGGGATTTGCCGCCACGACCCGACACGACGGCGGTCAAGCCCGGCCTGATCCAAGCGGACCTGGCCCGATCCGAGCGCGGTCACCTCGACGGCTCCCTCGATCACGCCGACCGCGGAGGCCTTCTACATCGGCGCTGACGGTGAACGTCGTGCCCTTCACAACCGCCGTCAGATAAGGCGTCTCGACCTCAAAATGCTGAGTGGTGCGCTTCTCCACCTTGAACAGAAGCGAACCAATTGCCTGGAAATCCTGGCGTACGCCGTCGTCGCCGCTCTCGGGGATCCGCATGCGCCCGTTGGGCTCGACGGTGATGGGTGGTGGCGCCGCGAGCCAGCACCACCCGTCCGGCGGGGCCTGTCGAGAGCTGCTTGCCGGGCTCGAACCGGCTTCCTTCGACAAGCGGCACCGTCCTTCCAGCTGCGTCATGAATGCTCGCCTCGCCTTGCACGCGGATGGCCCGCCACGGCTCCGGCTGCGCCGCCCAGCCGACGGCCGGCGGCGACAAGCCCCGCGCATGCCAAAAGCAGCAGACATTTCGAAAGCAGGCGTAAACCTTTTTTACGATCATTGTCAAATCCTGAGTGGATGAACAGTCGGCTTATCCAAAAGTTAGCGTGAGAGCGCGAAACAGACATTTCATACGCCGCT
>CAWDWD010000020.1:22500-98678 GCA_963805915.1 uncultured Alphaproteobacteria bacterium | reverse complement strand
AACTGGCTGTCTTCGGGCCAGTCCCGCGTCGCGGAGGACCCCGCCAACAACGGCGATGGTGGCGCACCTTCAACGACCCGGCGCTGAACCGGCTGATCGAGATTGGCTACGCACAGAACCTTCCCCTTCAGGTGGCCGGCGCCCGCGTCCTCCAGGCGCGCGCTCAGCTCGCCGTGACGATCGGCGAGGAGTATCCGCAGACGCAGCAGGCGGTGGGCTCGCTGGAGCGCGCGCGGGAGAGCGCGCGCGCTCCATTCGCGCCCGAGGGCAACGCCTCCCAGCTCCAGTACACCGAGGGCGCGATCGGGGGTCAGGCGTCCTGGGAGTTGGACTTCTGGGGCAAGTTCCGCCGCTCGGTGAAGTCGGCGGATGCGCGGCTTGCCGCTACCGTCGCCAACTACGACGACGTCCTCGTCAGCCTGACCGCGGATCTCGCCACGATCTACATCCAGTTGCGTACCCTCCAAGAGCAGCTCAGGGTCGCGCGCGACAATGTCGGGATTCAGAAGGAGGCGCTGCAGATTGCGACGACGCGCTTCCGGGGTGGGGTCACCGACGAGCGCGACGTCGAGCAGGCCAAGACGATCCTCGCTTCAACTCAGGCCACGATCCCGCAGTTCGAGCAGCAAATCGAGCAGACGCGTAACTCGATCGCGACCCTGATCGGCAGGCCGCCCGGGCCGCTCGCGGACCTGCTCGACCAGTCGACCGGCATCCCGCTCCCACCGGCTCAGGTTGGGATCGGCGTGCCTTCCGACCTGCTGCGGCGGCGCCCGGACATTCGGCGGGCCGAGGCGACGGCGGCGGCCGAGAGCGCGCTCATCGGTGTGAACAAGGCCGATCTCTACCCGGCCTTCTCCCTCACCGGCAGCTTCGGCTTCGCTGCCAGCGACTGGGGGCCGTTCCAGCTCGGCGACATCTTCCAGTGGCGCAGCCGCACCTTCGGCCTTGGCCCGAGCGTGACCTGGGACTTTCTCAACTACGGCCGGATCGAGAACGCAGTCCGGGCACAGGACGCGGCGTTTCAAGAGGCCTACACCAACTACCAGAACGTCGTTCTGCAGGCGCAGCGCGAGGTCGAGAACGGCCTAGTTGGCTTCCGCAAGCAGCAGGAGCGGGCGAAGTTTCTGAGCGAGGCCGTGCGTGCCGCACACCTCTCGCTCAAGCTCGCATTCACTCAGTATCGCGGCGGTATCACCGACTTCACGACCGTGCTGGTGGCTGAGCAGCAACTCCTGACGCAACAGGACCAGCTCGCGCTGACGGCGGGCGCCATCCCGACCAATCTCGTTTCCGCCTTCCGAGCCTTGGGCGGTGGCTGGCAGATCCGAGAGGGTCAGGCATTCGTGCCACCACAGACGATCGAGGCGATGACCCGTCGGACCAATTGGGGCAGGCTTCTGGCCTATGAGGTCAAGGTACCGCCGATACCGGTTCCTCAGCCGCAGCAGCCCCGCCTGCCCGAATGGTGAACCGCATGGCGATGTCGTTGCCGGAGGAGATGGATGTCTAGTTTGACCCTGACAACGTTGTTAGGTTTCAGCGTCGGTGCGCTCCTCCTCACCGGCTGCGAGGAGGAACAGCGCAACGCTTATGTTCCTCCTCCGCCTCCAGCGGTTACGGTGGCGCGCCCGGAGGTGCGGACCGTGACCGACTATGTCGAGCTCACCGGCACCACCGCCGCGACCAACACCGTGCAGCTGGTGGCCCGGGTCGAAGGCTACCTCGATCAGGTCCATTTCCAGGACGGCCAGCGGGTCAAACAGGGCGACCTGCTGTTCACGATCCAGCAGAACACCTATCAGGCGCAGCTGCAGCAGGCGCAGTCGCAGTTACAGGCGGTCCAGGCCCAACTCCTGCACGCCCAGACCGAGTTCGACCGCTATTCCAGCCTGTTCAAGCAGAAGGCGGCCTCCGCCGTGGACGTCGACACCTGGCGGGCCAACCGAACTCGGCCAAGGCGGGGTTGATGGGGACCGAGGCCCAGGTCAACCTGGCAGAGATCAATCTTGGCTACACGAGCGTCAAGGCACCGTTCGATGGCCGCATGGGACGTCACCTCATCGATCCCGGCAACTTGGTCGCAATCGGCGGGGCGCGGACCGAGCTTGCCGAGATTAACCAGATCGATCCGATCTACGCCTATTTCACGATCAACGAGCGCGACCTCCTGCGACTGCGGAAGCAACGCGCGAAAGCGGGACGCGAGAGCGCCGGTCAGGAAACCGACCAAATGTTGCAGCTCGGCACGGCGGACGAGGAGGGATTTCCACACGAAGGCAAACTCGACTTCGCCGCAATCGAGCTGACCGCGGGTACCGGGACGCTGCAGCTGCGCGGCATCTTCCCCAACCCTGACTATAAGCTGCTACCTGGCCTGTTCGCCCGCATCCGGGCGCCACTCGACGAGCGGCCTGACGCGCTACTCGTGCCCGAGACGGCGGTCGGCCGCGACCAGGCGGGTGCATATGTACTGACTGTAGGTGCCGAGGGCGTGGTTCAGCGCACGGCCGTCGAGTTGGAACAGCTGGTCGGGACGATGCGGGTGATCGTCAAGGGCCTCGCCGCCGGAGACCGGGTCATCGTCAACGGGCTGGAGCGGGCGGTGCCCGGACGCAAGGTCACACCGCGCGATGCGTCGGAAGCCGGGCGGCCGGCGTCCGCTGGCAAGGCCGGTTAGCCGCTGATGTTCTCCAAGTTCTTCATTGAGCGGCCGGTCTTCGCGTCCGTCATCGCCATCGTCACCGTGCTTCTGGGTGTCGTCGCCCTCCTGCGCCTGCCCATCGCCCAGTACCCCGACATTGCGCCGCCGACGATCTACGTCACGACAAGCTATCCGGGGGCAAGCGCCGCCACGGTCGCGAACACGGTGGGTATACCGATCGAGCAGCAGGTCAACGGCGTACCAAGCATGCTCTACATGCAGTCTTACAGCGCCTCGGACGGCACCTACACGCTGATCGTGACCTTCAAGGTCGGTACCGACATGGATACGGCACAGACCCTGGTCTATCAACGCGTCGCGATTGCGCTGGCGCAGCTGCCGACCCAGGTCTCGGCGCAGGGAGTGACCGTCAAGCAGCAGTCGACCAACATCCTGCTGTTCGCCAACCTGATCTCGCCGACGGGCACCTACGACAGCCTGTTCCTCACCAACTACGCCGCAATCAACCTGCAGAGCGAGCTCGCGCGTGTTCCGGGGGTTGCCCAGGTCAACATCTTGGGCGCCGGTACCTACAGTATGCGGATCTGGCTCGACCCGGAGAAGATGCAGAGCTTCGGGCTTGTGCCCAATGACGTCGTCCAGGCGCTCAACCAGGAGAACGCACAGGTCGCGGCAGGCCAGGTCGGCATTCCGCCGCAGCCTTCGGACCAACCCTTCCAGTACACGATCAACGTCCTGGGCCGGCTGGACCAGGTGTCACAGTTCGAAGACATCATTGTCAAAGCGGCGTCGACCGGTGGTGGGCAGCTCGTCCGTATCCGCGACGTGGCACGGGTCGAACTTGGCGCGCAGACCTACAGCACGTTCTCGAACCTGACCGGACAGCCGACAGCGGGGCTAGCGATCTATCAGCTGCCCACCGCCAACGCGCTGGCGGTGGCCAAGGCGGTCAAGGCGAAGATGGCCGAGCTCAAGGGCGCGTTCCCCGAAGGGCTCGACTACACCATTCTGTTCGACACCACGATCTTCGTCAGTGACGCCATCCAAGGCGTAGTTCAGACCCTGATCGCGGCCGGCGTCCTGGTCTTCCTAACCATCTTCATTTTTTTGCAGGACTGGCGCGGCACGCTGATCCCGACCATCACGATTCCGGTCTCCCTGATCGGCACGTTCGCGCTGCTCGCCGCTTTCGGGCTGACAATCAACCTGATCTCCCTGCTCGGTCTCGTGCTTGCCATCGCCATCGTGGTCGATGACGCCATCGTCGTGGTCGAGAACGTCTGGCGTATCATGGAGGAGGAGAATGTCGGTCCGAAGGAGGCGGCCATCAAGGCGATGGAGGAGTTGGGCGGCGCCATCGCCGGTGTCTCTTTGACCCTGATGTCAGTGTTCGTTCCAGCTGCGTTCCTGCCCGGCATCACCGGCCAGATGTACCAGCAGTTCGCCCTGGTGCTGGCCTCCGCGACCGCGCTCAGCGCCATCAACGCGCTCACTCTTACCCCGGCGCTCTGCGCCATCATCTTGCGCAAGCCGCGGCCGCCGCGTTTCTTTCTGTTCCGCTGGTTCAACAAGGGCTTCGGCGCCCTGACCAAGGGCCAGACAGCGTCGGTCGGATTCATGATCCGCCATAAGTTCGTGACGATCCTGCTGTTCGTGGCCGTGCTCGGGATCGGTGGTGCGGGCTTTGTGCGGCTGCCAACCGGGTTCCTGCCGGAAGAGGATCAGGGCTACGCTATCGTCGGCATCCAGCTTCCCAACGGCGCCTCGCTCGCGCGCACGGAGGCCACCGTCAAAGAGGTCGAGGCGGCGCTGAAGGGGGTGCCGGGGATCGCCGGCTGGGTCACGGTAGGCGGCGTCTCCTTACTCGACAGCAGTACGACGCTCGCCAACGGCGCGGTCATGTACCTCGTCTACACGCCCTTCGCGGAACGCGACAAGGCCGGGCTCGATCAGAGAACCATCTTGGGGGAGGTCCGGCACCGGCTAGCGAGCATCGAGTCCGCCGTGACCTTCCCCCTAATTCCACCGGCAATTCCGGGGCTGGGCGTGTCCAGCGGCTTTCAGATGCAGCTGCAGCTGAAGGGTGGCAGCTCCGACCTCGCCGTCCTCGCCGCCTCCGCGCGCTCAATGATCGAAGCGGCTCGCAGCCAGTCGGGCATCGCCGCCATCAACACCTCGTTTCGGGCCGATGTGCCGCAGATCTTCGTCGACATCGACCGGACCCAAGCCGAGACCCTGGGCGTGCAGATCGGGGACGTATTCGCCACGCTCCAGGCCTACACCGGCTCGAGCTTCGTCAATCAGTTCAACCTGTTCAACCAGAGCTACCAGACCTACGTCCAGGCCGACAGCCAGTTCCGTCTCGAGCCGGAAGCGATCGAGCGATTGCGCACGCGCAACAGCGCCGGCGAAATGGTGCCCCTGGGCGCCCTGGCTAGCATCAGCTACACCCAGGGTGCGGCGACTGTATCGCGGTACAACCTTTACCCGACGGCGGGCCTCAACGGCGCCGCGGCTCCGGGCTTTAGCTCCGGCGAGTCGATGTCGCTGATGGCGCGGGCGGCCAACGACCGCCTGCCGGCCAACGTGGGCTATTCCTGGACGGGAATGTCCTACCAGGAGCAGATCGTCGGCAACCAGGCGATTTTCATCTTCGCCCTGTCGATCCTGCTAGTATGCTTTGTCCTTGCTGCCCTCTACGAGAGCTGGACCAACCCGATGGCGGTAATCCTGGCCGTGCCGCTAGCGCTCCTGGGCGTGGTCGGCGGCATGTTCTCTCGACACTTCGCCAACGATATGTACTGCCAGATCGGCATCGTGCTGATGATCGCCATGGCGGCCAAGAATGCAATTCTTGTCGTTGAATTCGCCCGCGGAGAGCGAGCCAAGGGCCTACCGCTGGCCGAGGCCGCGCTCAGTGGGGCCCACGAGCGGTTCCGGCCGATCATGATGACCTCGCTCGCTTTCATCCTGGGCATGCTGCCGCTGGCCTCGGCGCAAGGCGCGGGAGCCGCTGGCCAGCAGATTCTCGGTACGGCGGTGCTCGGCGGCATGATCTCGGCTACTTTGTTCAACAACCTGTTCGTGCCGCCCTTCTACGCGATCCTGCAGGGCTTCAGCGAATGGCTCGGGCGTTCCAAGCGATCCTAGCAGCCGGTTGGTGATGGTCTGGGTCATGTCGGTGCCCCACAGGACATCCACGGCGTCGGTGGTGATGGTGCCGTCGTGCGTCTTCTCCGGCCGCTTGCGGACCCGGTGCGGCGCCAACAGCCCATTCTCCCGCATCAGCCGCCGGATGCGTCCGGGTGAGCTCCGGATCCCGGAGACGCGCAGCCGTGCCCAGATCTTGCGGTAGCCCTCGCCGGTGAACCGGCTCTCGGCGATCACCTGCTTGATGTGCTCCACCAGCGTCGCGTCGTCGCAAGGGCCCATGGGGCCGGGGCGGTGCCTCGACGCCAAGGCGGCCTGGCGATGGCGATAGAGGCTCGCCCGCGAGACCTTCCAGCAGCGGGTGACCCGTGCCAGGCCAGCCGCCACAGCGCGCTGTCGTATGAGCACGCGGGCAAGATCGAGGCCCAGTTGCAGGCCGAGGTGGCCGAACTGATGGCCCGCGCCGAGGCGGCGGATCAGGCGGACGTGGCGGACGGGATGTCGATCCCCGACGAACTGGCGCGGCGCGAGGAGCGCCTCGCCAAGCTCGCTCAGGCGCGGGCGACGATCGAGGCGCGGGCGAAGGAGCGTTACACCCGCGAACAGGCCGAGCATCGAGCGAAGATGGCGGCGCGGGATGCCAAGACCGCGGCCACCGGTAAGAAGCCCGGCGGCAAGCCGCCCTCGCCGCCGGTGGCGGGTCCTGGTCCCACCGATCAGGTCAATCTGACCGACGAGGAATCGCGCATCATGCCGGTGGCTGGCGGCGGCTTCGAGCAGGCTTACAACGCGCAAGCGATGGCGGCGGCGGGCAGCCTGCTGGTGGTCGCGATCGATGTGGTGCAGGCGCCAAACGACAAGCAGCAACTGCAGCCGATGCTGGGCAAGCTCGGCGCGTTGCCTGAGGAACTGGGCAAGGCCGAAACGCTGCTCGCCGACACCGGATATTTCAGCGAGGCCAACGTGCGCGCTTGCGTGGCGGCGGGGATCGATCCGCTGATCGCGATGGGTCGGCAAGCGCACCATCCACCGCTCGCCGAGCGCTTCGCCCCCGCGCCCCCGCCGCCGGACAACCCGACGCCGGTCGAGGCCATGGCGCATCGCCTGAAGACACCCGAAGGCAAGAAGCTCTACGCCTTACGCAAGCAGACCCCAGAGCCGGTCTTCGGCATCATCAAATCGGCGCTCGGGTTCCGCCAGTTCCTGCTCCGCGGGCTCGACAACGTGCGCGGCGAATGGAACCTCGTGTGCTTACAACATGAAGCGGATATTCGCCCTCGCGGGCGCGTCCTGAGGCGCCAATCGCGTTTAGCGTGGGTCGCCCCAGCCTATGCGGGCACGGCAATCCGATCGGGCCAACCGAGCGAACGCCCAAAGCAAAAACCATCGTCACGGGACAGACCGCGCCCGTGCATCACCATCAGCCAAACCAGCGGGCCGTTAACTCCACTCCGACAGGCTGCTAGGCAAGGTCGCACCCTATGGCGTCTACGACATTGCCGCCAACCAGGGCTGGGTCAATATCGGCATCGATGCTGACACGGCCGCGTTCGCGGTCGAGAGAGCATCCGGCGCTGGTGGCAGCGCCTGGGCCGAGCGCGCTATCTCGAGGCCAAGACCCTCGTCATCACCGCCGATTGCGGCGGTAGCAATGGCGTTCGGGTCCGCCTGTGGAAGCGCGAGATCCAGCGCTTCGCCAACGAGACCGGCCTCGCCGTCACCGTGGCCCACCTGCCGCCCGGCACCAGCAAATGGAACAAGATCGAGCATCGCCTCTTCGCCTATATCTCCCAGAACTGGCGCGGCAAGCCGCTCGTCAGCCACCAAGTCATCATCCAACTCATCGCCGCGACCAACACAGACGCTGGCCTCACTGTCACCTGCGACATCGACGCCAACGCATACCCAAAGGGAGTCGTCGTCACCGACGCCGAAATGGCCGCGATCAACCTGGAGTTCGACCCATTCCACGGCGACTGGAACTACACCATCAGACCAACCGAAAAGCCACACTGAAGCAGTTGTTTCGCGCCAGATCCTAACGCCGAAGCGCGTAACATGCGCACGCCCCGATCGCGACAAAAAATCGAGGCCGACTAACCACACTGGGCTCAACCGGATAAGCAATTTTAGGGTTGCGCGGCCGAGCTGAATGTGAGTCAAGATGGATGACTCCGCCGTTTTGTTCCCGCCTGAGCGACCGAGAGAAGGACGCGCTGCTGAGCGAGCAAGTGGCGTTGATCGAGGGTCAGGCGGCGCGCATCGCCGAATTGGAAGGGTTGCTGTGCCGGCCGAAAAAGACCTCGAGTAATTCGGGCGTTCCTCCGTCTTGCGATCGGAAGCCTGGGCGGAGCGGCGGCAACAAGCCAGGGCGGTGAGCAATTACTCGAACTCTGCAAGAGCCCCGAAGATGTGGAAGACCAGCTTCCCGCCGGAGGTGGTGGTGTCGATTGCCTCGGTGATCGATTTGAAGCCGATGCCGCGCTCGTTGAGACCGGTGATCGTCTCGATCAGGTGCCTGAGGGAGCGTCCGAGCCGATCGAGCCTCCAGACGACCGCCCATTCCTCTTCGCTCAGGTCGCTCGGGTCACGCAACGCAGTCCACCTCGACAATGACGGGCGCGACTCTCGGTGGTCCACATGCTCGGCCTCCTTCGTGGAGACCCCTTTGAATCACAACCGATTCTTCCGATTCAACAAATTCGTGGACGGGCTCTTAGCCCCCAAAGCTCAACCTACCGGAGGCGGCGGGACGATGCCGAGCTGTTGCATGAGGCGCAACAAATCCAGGTTCGACCAGCGCGCGATGATTTTGCCTTCCCGCATCTGCACGATCGTCGTCCCAGTAAACTCGATCTTCTTGCCAGTCGGCGTAGCACCCATAAACGGCGCCTGGTGAGTACCGCGCAGAGTCCAACGGTGAGCGACCTTGTCCCCAGTGTAAATCTCGTCGTCAATGGTCAGATGGATATCCGGGAAGGCAGCGCGGAACATGGTGATGATTTGGCGGAAGCCCGTTGACCCCTGCTCCGGCTCGCCGTGCAGAGTCGAATAGTCCATCGAATTGGGGGTCAGCAGTTCGTCCAGAACGGAAAGGTCGCCCCGGTTCCACGCCGAATTGAAAAAGTGCTCAGCAATGGCATTATTTTCCGCCGCCGACAAGGAGGCGGACGATGAGCCCCCAGAGAAGTCTGAGGGAGTTCCACCCCACCCTTCTGGCCCTGGCCTGCGCACGACGCCAAGCTGCTGAAGCAGGCCAAGACTATCCTGGTTTACCCACATTTCGACGATCTTCCCGTCTTCGATCCGGACCGTCGTCGTTCCTGAATCCGTCACCTGCCTGCCCGTGGGCGAAATGCCCAGGAAGGGACCGGTATGAGTGGCAAGATACGACCAGCGGGTCGCAACCCTGTCTCCTTCGGCGATCATATCTTCCAGTGTAAAATGAACATCGGGGAAGGAAATCATGGCTTGATCGACCCAGACCGGAATGCTCGGCGGGCGATGTGCTTGCCCTCCGGGCAGATGAATGGTATGGACGGGCGCAACGAACTCTTCCAACATGTTCAGATGCTTCTGGTTCCAGACCTCCTCCCAGTAACGGCGTACGATATCCTTATTTTCTTCTGCTGACATGAGATTGTCCCTTGTATGCGGTGGTGTGATGCCTGCGTCGCTGTCCTTGATCGACGACAATAAGATGGCGTCGCAGAAACTTGCTAAGCGTTTTCGTGGTGTAAATGGCGATGACGTGTAACCCAAATACGGTTGAATGGTCGAGCGTATTCGGCGCCAGCAGCGAATCCACCAGCTCAAAAATTCATATCGTACCAGGCAGCGTGGAATAAGCCTTCCGCGATCGCGTTATTTTCGCTCGGTGTCAGTGACATCTCCGTTCTCCTAGATTGACAGGCGGCTCCAAGCGACAGGGATCACCGGCGCCCTTTAGCGAGGTTGCGCGGCATGGACGATTTTCCGCCATGGCGCAGTTGCCGGCTGCGGCGCCTGCGGCGTTATCAGTCCTAGCTGTTGCATCAGCCCGAAATCGTTCTCGTTGACACTGATCTCCCGGATCATGCCGTCGTAGAAGGTGAAGATGTCGATGCCGAAATCCTCGACTCGCCGGTGCGTTGCCGGCGCCCCGAGGAACTCGCCTTCGTGCGTTGCATTGATCCGCCAGCGCACGGCAACCCGCTGCGCTTGCGCGGCATAGGTGAGCGGGGTGAAAACGCCGTCCGGAAACGCGGTCCGAAAATATGTCACGAAGCTGCGGAAGCCATCACGACGGCGCACCGGCTCCGCCATCGTCGGAATGATGAACGAGAAGTCGGGATGCAAGATCTCGTCAATGACCCCGAGTGCCCCCTTATTCATTATTTCGTCGAAGTAACGGTCGACCATCACCCTGTTCTGCTCGGGCGTGGTTGACACGATCGTCGCGGGGGGAGACGGCATGGCACCGAGCTGGATCATCATCCCGACCGTATCTTCATGGCCGATCGACTCAAGGATTTGCGCTCCGCGAAAGCGATGCAAAGTCATGCCGTCGATCTCGAAGCTGTGTCCACTCGCCTGCAGATCGCCAAGCACCGTGCGCACGGGTCCTCCGGTGTGGGTACCGCCGCCGCGCCAGCGCGTCACTACGCTGTCGCCATTGGCCACCGATTCCTGTGGGAAGATGTAGAAGTCTGGAAAAGCCGTATGCAGCATGGTTACTAACTGCTGGAAGCCGTCGTGTCCGCGATAGGGATCCGGATGCGTCGGCAGCGTAAAGAGGAAATCTTCGGCCAAGATCTGTTCGAGGACCGCCCAGTCCTGACGATTCATGATATCTATGAAATAGCGCCGCGATGTCGTAACGAGTGAATTACTCATGACCACTTTCTCCTCTTTGGTCGGTGAACAACTGCGCGACCAGCCGATTGCCGGTGCGTTTTTCCCAGAGCCAGTGCAGCGCGTTTTCGACTAGCGGGAGGGCACCAGGCTCGCTCGCCGCGCCTCGGCGACCATCGCCTCCTTCACCATGGCTGCGCCGCGAATACCGCAACGACTCGGCGGCCAACATTCCTGTCCTCGTCATGGTCATCATCGCCTCCAAACCGCCAATGAGAAGCAGTGGTCCCGTATTAGATCGAGTCGCGCCCCCCGTGTCTATGAACTGGTTCACATTTACCTTCTTCGACATTAGGGCACCCTGCCGTGCCTTGCCCCAGCAGCGTAAGCCCTCGGCGCAGGCAATGTCACGGAGCGACGGTACGTTCACTTCCAAACGGGGGGCTCTGCCGCCTCCCGCTGTCATAGCAGCCCGTTGACGATGTGCCCTTCGTGATCAGGCGGGATCGGTGCTGACGATCACGACGAGGATGCCGAGGTCGGGTTCGTCGATGGCGAGAATGACGAACACCCCCGTTTCCACCATTTGAACGACGAGCAGAAAAGTTTCCCGCGGGCGGCGGCTTCCTTCGGCGTTCCGGCGCCGATCAGCAGGCGCATCAGGATCCCGAGGTTGTGGCCGGCGACATGGATCAGGTAGCGCTTGTGGACGTTCTCCCGCCCGCGGAGCCAGCTTCGACGCATGCCGCCACGCTCCAGATTGTGGGCGAACGAGCGCTCGACGATTTCGGCCCGTTTTCGCATACCCGCCTTGCCGATCTCGGAGCGCAGCCGGTTGCGGTTGGCATAGACCGCGGCGCGCGCGTCTTCGTCACCGTGCCAGCGGCAGAACCCCTTTCGCTGTGGCTCGGCGATCCGCGTCTTCCAGACGCCGCCGTCGAGATCCTTCAGCACCGCGCGGGCGTGATAGCCTTTGTCGGCGATGAGTTCGGCGACGTTTGGCCGCCGTCGGCGCCTGATCGACATTCGCCAAGTTCGCCGCCGCGGCCTTCAGCGTCCCCGGCAGCGTCGTCGTGTCCCCCTCGTCAGCCGGATGGACCTCCGCCGCCACGACGACGCCGGTATCCAGATCAACGGCGTGTTCCGGCTTGTAGCCGAGATGGGTGGTGCCATCCTTCATCTTGGCGATCTTCGCCTCGGAATCGGTCGCACTCACCCAGTCCGCATTGGACAGCGTCTTGCCCTTCCGTTTCCGGTCCAGGCGAACAAGGTCCTCGGCCGAGGGCGTCTCGATGCCGCTCTCCTTGGCCATGCGGTTCAGCATTTCCCGATAGGTCTCGCCCGTCTCTCGGCGGACGATCGCGCGCAGCGCCGCGTTGGCCTCCATGGTCGAGGCGTCCACCCCGATCCGATCGCCTTTCACCAGACCGTGCTCCGCGATCAGCGACAGCACCCAGCCGAACACCTCCTCGTGGACCTCATGCGGCAGGCGGCTCCGCGTCTTCGACAGCCACGAGTGATCCGGCACCCGGGCGGTCGTCTCAAGGCGCAGGAAAGTCCCTCAGCGAAAGCGAGTCCGCGCAGCGCCACTCGATCCCGCGCTCGGAGTCGATGCCCTCGAAGTAGCCGACCATGTGCATTCGGAAGTACCGCCCCGGCGGGATCGACGGCGCCCCCATCTTCGCCGCGTAGTGCGGCTTGCACGCCGTCTCGGCGAAGGTGTCGAAGCCGGCATCGATCAAAACCGCCTGCAGCCGATCGTAGAACACATGCCCGGGTGATCGCGGCATCTCCCGCCACGTCACGACCAGATCACCCTGTCGGTCCCCTTGCCGTCCCAGCGCCATGTCGATCAATCCCTCGAACCGCTATGGGTGCAGGGAGTCAGAACCAGCCGACTTCGTCAACGGGCTGATAGGCCACCTTGCCGGCACGCCCACCGCGATGACGTAGCAATAGTCCGGCGATCTCTGTACACTGTTGCGTGCGGATGGATGCCGCGAGCTTGCCGAACGCGGGAATTGCGGCGGCGTGAAAGAGCAAAAGTGCGTAAAAACGCACGGATTTGAGGGAGGACGCGCCGTGTCGGGAGAGATCCCGCTTCTCGAAGCGCGGGATGTGTCGCTGAGCTTCCGGGGCGTGCGCGCCTTGAGCCATGTCGACCTGTCCGTTTCGCGCGGCGAACTTTTCTCGATCATCGGTCCAAACGGCGCCGGCAAGACGTCGATGCTGAACTGCATCTCCGGCCGCTATACGCCAACCGAGGGCCAGATCCTGCTCGACGGCCGCGACGTTACCGCGATGAAGCCGAGCGCGCGCGCCGGCCTTGGCCTCGGCCGCACATTCCAGAACCTTGCCTTGTTCAATCACATGAACGTGCTCGACAACATCATGGTCGGGCGCCATCATTTGTTGAAAAACAACGCGCTGACCGGCTCGCTCTACTGGCTGGTCGGCGGCCAGAAGGAGGAACTGGCGCACCGGCGCGATGTCGAGGAGATCATCGATTTTCTCGAGATTCCGCACATCCGCAAGGCGGTTGCCGGAACCTTGCCCTATGGTCTGCGTAAGCGGGTCGAACTCGCCCGCGCGGTGGCGCTGAAGCCGCGGCTGTTGCTCCTCGACGAGCCGATGGCGGGGATGAACCTCGAGGAAAAGGAGGATATGGCCCGCTACATCATCGACCTGAACGAGGAGTGGGGGATGACGGTGGTGATGATCGAGCACGACATGGCGGTGGTCGTCGACATCTCGCATCGGGTGATGGTTCTTGATTTCGGCCGCAAGATCGCCGAGGGCGAGCCGGATGTGGTGATGCGCAACCCGGAGGTCAAGAAGGCCTATCTAGGCGGCGACGACGGCGACGATGACGACGATGCTCGGGCTGGCCCGGCGACCACCGCCGCGATCGCCTCGAAGACTAGCCCCGAGACTACCGTGGCGCGATGAGCCGGCCCGTAATGAGCCGAGCGCCGGAGTACGCCGATGTTGCGGTCGACGACACCTTTCCCAAGGTGCTGGCTTACAATGCGCGGACCTGGCCCGGCGGCATCGCCATGCGCGAAAAGGAGTTCGGCATCTGGAACGCCTTCACCTGGGCGGACTACCAGCGCCGAGTCCGGCTCATCGCGCTCGGTATGCGCACGCTCGGCCTGGAACGCGGCCACTGCGTCGCGATCATCGGCGAGAACCGGCCGGAATGGATCTGGAGCGAAATCGCCGCCCACGCGCTCGGCTGCATATCGCTCGGCGTCTATCAGGACTCGATGGGTGAAGAAGTCACCTATCTCATCAACTACGCGAACGCCCGCCTGATCATCGCCGAGGACGAAGAGCAGGTCGACAAGCTGCTCGAACTCATCGACCAGACGCCCTGCGTGCTGCGCATCGTCTTTTGCGATCCGCGCGGGATGCGCAAATACGCCGACCCGCGGGTGATCGGCCTCGAGGAGCTCTACCGCCTCGGCGAGGACCTCGACCGCGCCCAGCCGGAGCTTTACGATCGCGAGGTCGCCGTCGGCACGGGAAGCGACGTCGCGATCCTCTGCACCACGTCGGGAACGACGGCCAAACCCAAGCTGGCGATGCTCCAGGCCGGCGCGTTTCTCGGCCATTGTCTCGCCTACCTCCGCCGCGATCACAAGCGGCCCGGCGACAACTATGTCTCGGTCCTGCCGCTGCCGTGGATCATGGAGCAGGTCTACGCGGTGGCCCAAGCGCTGATTGGCCGGAGCACGGTCAATTTCGTCGAAGAGCAGGAGACGATGATGGCCGATCTGCGCGAGATCGGCCCAAGCTTTCTGTTGCTGGGACCGCGGGCCTGGGAAGCGATCGCCGCCGACGTCCGCTCGCGGATGATGGATGCGACACGGCTCAAGCGGGCGATGTTCGATTTCGCCATGAAGCGGGGCATGAACGCGCTCGAACGCGGCCGCCGCTCGCGGCTCGCCGACGCGATCTTGTTTCGCGCGCTGAGGGACAGGCTCGGCTTCACCTCCCTCGAGTCGGCCGCGACCGGCGGCGCCGCGCTCGGCCCCGAGACGTTCCGCTTCTTTCTCGCCATGGGCGTGCCGCTGCGCCAGCTTTACGGCCAAACTGAGCTCGGCGGCGCCTACACCATCCACTCGGCCGGCGACGTCGATTTCGACAGCGTCGGGACGCCGTTCGACAACGCCGACGTGCGGATCGACAACCCCGACGAGAACGGCGTCGGCGAAATCGTCGCCCGCAACTCAGGCATGTTTCTCGGCTTCTACAAAAGCGAGGCCGCGACCGCGGCCGAGGTCCGCGACGGCTGGATGCATACCGGCGATGCCGGCTATTTCAAGAAGGAGAACGGCCACCTCGTCGTCATCGATCGAATCAAGGACATCGCGACCACTTCGGCGGGCGCGCGCTTCTCGCCGATGTTCATCGAAAACAAGCTCAAGTTCTCGCCGTTCATCGCCGAGGCGGTGATCCTCGGTCACGGCCGTCCCTACCTCGCCGCGATCGTCTGCATCCGCTTTTCGATCACGGCCAAGTGGGCCGAGCAGCGCCGCATCGCCTTCACCAACTACACCAACCTGTCCGGCCGCGACGAGATCTACGCGCTGCTGCTGGGCGAGATCGTCAAGGTCAACAAGACACTGCACGAGGCCCACCGGATCCGCCGGTTCCTGCTGCTCTACAAGGAGCTCGATCCGGACGACGGTGAGCTGACGCGAACCCGCAAGGTCCGCCGCGGCGTGATCAACGACAGGTACGGAGAGATCATCGACGCCGTCTACGCCGGCCGGGACGCCGTGCACGTCGATACCATGATCACCTTTCAGGACGGGACGCGCTCGCGCATCGTCACCGATCTCAGGGTCGAAACGGTGCTGGCGGCCGACCCCGCCGGCGAGCGTCAGGCGGCGGAATAGTCTGGGATTAGCCTTATGGGAGAAGCGTGGTGAACTGGGACCTACTGCTTCAACTCATTATCAACGGCCTGATCCTGGGCACGCTCTACGGCGTCGTCGCCATGTGCTTCACCCTCATCTACAAGGCCTCGCAGGTGGTCAACTTCGCCCAGGGCGAGTTCCTGTTGATCGGTGCCTGGGTCTGCTGGTGGCTGCTGACCGAGTTCCAGTTGCCGTTCTACGCCGGCTTCCTGCTGACGCTGGTGTTCATGATGACCTTCGGCATCGTTCTCCAGCTCCTCGTGCTTCGGCCGCTGATCGGCGAGCCGGTGATCTCGGTGATCATGGTCACGATCGGCCTGTCGATCTTCTTTCAAGCCATCATGAAGTGGATCTTCGGGGTTTTCACCCAGCCGTTTCCGCCGATCTTCAAGGTCCGCTCGATCGACATATTCGGGCTCAACGTCCAGCCGGCCTACCTGATGAGCATGGTCATCTCGCTCTTGATCATGGCCGGTTTCGCCTGGTTCTTTAAGTACTCCCGGCTCGGCCTGGCGATGCGCGCGACCGCCTTCAACCAGCAGGTGGCGCAAAGCCTCGGCATTTCGGTCAAGCAGATGTTCGCGTTCTCCTGGGCGATCTCGGCGATGGTCTCGGCTCTGGCCGGCGTGGTTTTCGGTATCGTCAACGGCGTGTCGCCGGCGCTGTCGTTCTTCGGCATCAAGGTCTTTCCGGCCGTCATTCTCGGCGGCCTCGACTTCATCGTCGGCGCGGTCGTCGGCGGGCTGATCATTGGTGTGCTCGAAAACCTCGCCGAATATGTCGACGGCCAATGGCTCAACATCGGCAATCTCTACGCCATCGCTCCGTTCTATGCCCTCGTTATCATCCTGATGATCAAGCCGTACGGGCTGTTCGGCACCGAGAAGATCGAGAGGCTCTAGGCCATGGCTCAGGCGTTGACCCGCTGCGGCGACTTCAAGACCTCCTACCGCGCCGACACCACCATCTTTCCGAGCGCGCGTTCGCGCGCCTTCGCCATTCTCGGCATTCTGCTGCTGATCGCGGCGCCGCTGGAGTTCGGCGGCTTCACCATCCTCAGCGACTACTGGATCACGCTGATGATCCAGATCGGCTATCTCGCCATCGCTGCGCTGGGATTGAACATCCTGGTCGGCTTCACCGGTCAGATCTCGCTCGGCCATTCCGCCTTTTTCGGGTTCGGCGCGTTCGCCTCTGCGTGGCTCAACAACACCTACGGCATTCCGGTGTTCTGGAGCATTCCGCTGGCGGCGCTGTGGACCACGGCGGTCGGGCTCATCGTCGGCATCCCCGCAGGCCGAATCAAGGGGCTGTATCTGGCCATCGCCACGCTCGCCTCGCAATTCATCTTGCAGGATTTTTTCGCCCGCGCCGACTGGTTCACCGGCGGCTCCTCGGGCTCGCTGGCGGCGCCGTTCTCGATCTTCGGCTTCGAGATCCGCGGCGACCGGCAGTACTTTTACGTCGTGCTCGCCTACCTTGTCGTGCTGTTCCTGCTTGCGGCCAACCTGATGCGCAGCCGTGACGGCCGCGCCCTGGTCGCGGTGCGCGACCACTACCTTTCGGCCGAGGTCATGGGCGTCAACCTGACCAAGTACCGCATTTTGTCGTTCGGCATCTCGTCGTTCTTCGCCGGGATCGGCGGGGCGCTGTACGGGCACTACCTGCAATACGTCTCGGTCGAGGCGTTCGATATTCTGCTGTCGATCCAGTTCCTCGGCATGGTCATCATCGGCGGCCTCGGCTCGGTGATGGGCTCGCTCTTGGGAACCATCTTCATGGTGCTGCTGCCGGAGACCATGACCTGGGCCGTCGACGCCATGCGCGCGACCGATTGGGGCAACATCCCTTCGATCATCAACGGCTTGGCCTTTCTCAAACAGGCGGCCATCGGGCTCGCCATCGTCTTGTTCCTGATCTTCGAGCCGGACGGGTTGGCCCACCGCTGGCGGCAGATCAAGGCATACTGGAAGCTGTACCCGTTCTCCTATTGAGGTGGACGGCGGCAGACGCGGACGCCAACGTCCGCATGAGGAGGGAGAAACGACCAATGAAGCGAAGCGTGATTGGGGTGAGGATCGGGGCGGCGGCGGCCCTGCTGGCCGCGGGGGCCGGCGTCGGCGGCCGATGACATACTGGTCGGCAATCTTGTCGACTACACCGGGCGGACGGCGATCGTCGGCACGCCCTACGGCCAGGCCAAGGTCGACGCGGCGAAGTGGGTGAACGCTCATGGCGGGATCAACGGCAAGCCGGTCAACCTTGAAACCGTCGACTACAGCTACGAGGTGCCGCGCGCCATCGCGACCTACAAGAAATGGAACCAGGCCGGCTATGTCGCGATCCAGGGCTGGGGCACCGGCGATACCGAAGCCCTCGTCAACTTCGTCGCCGACGACAAGATCCCCTATTTCTCGGCATCTTACTCGGCCCATCTGACCGATCCGACCGGCAAGGGACCGGAAACCAAAAAGCCGACGCCGTATAACTTTATCATGGCCCCGTCCTACTCCGACGGCGTGCGCGGCCTGTTGCAGTGGGCTAAGCAGGATTGGGAAGCCAAGGGCGGTCAGGGCAAGCCGAAGTACGTCCACATGGGCGACAACCATCCCTATCCGAACGCCCCGAAGAAGGCCGGCGAGGTCTACGCCGAGCAGCTGGGCTTCGAGGTGGCGCCGGCGATCCAGTACAGCCTAGGGCCGGGGGACTTCAAGGCGCAGTGCCTGAGCTTGAAGGAATCCGGGGCCAACTATGCCTTCCTCGCCAACACCTCGGACTCCAACGTTTCGCTGCTGCGCTCGTGCCAAACCGTCGGCACCGACGTTCAGTTCATGTCCAACATCTGGGGCTATGACGAAAACTTGATGAAGGCCGCCGGGCGGGCCGCCGATGGCGTCGTCTGGGTGATGGGCGCGGCCGACTGGAACGCCGACGCGCCCGGCATGAAGCTGGTCAAGGACATCGCCAAGAATGCCGATCCCAATGCGACCTACAAGCCGGTGCATTACATCCGCGGGATCTGTTCATACTACTACATGAAGGAAGCGATGGAATGGGCCGACAAGAACGGCGGCGTCACCGGCCCCAAGATCAAGGAGGGCATGTACCAGAAGAAGGACTGGGTGCCGGTCGGGCTCGAGGGCGTGTGCCCGAAGGCGACCTGGACGCCGGAGGATCACCGCGGCTTCACCGACGTTCTCATTTACCAGGGCAGCGTCAAGGCCGATCCGCCGGCCAACGCCGACATCGCCCAATCGATCGCCGACGGCGCCATCGGCATGAAGAAGGTCTACGAGGTCAACATTCCGCGGAAACCGGAAACGCTGGGCTGGTAGGCCACGCGCTCGGCATGTAGGCGCGCACGCCTTGGGGCTCCGCGGTCCGCGCGGAGCCCCCGTCGCGCGGAGACGAGAGGCATGATGGAAAGCACAACGGAGACAGCGCTCGCCGATCGTGCGCCGGCGCGGCCAACGCTGACGGTCAACAACATCGAGGTGGTCTATGACGATGTCATCCTCGTCCTGCGCGGCGTCAGCCTGAGTGTGAACAAGGGCGCGCTGGTCGCTCTGCTCGGCGCCAACGGCGCTGGCAAGTCGACGATGCTCAAGGCCATCTCCGGCCTGCTCAAGACCGAGGACGGCGAGGTCACGCGCGGCGAAATCGTGCTTGACGCGGAGCGCATCGATCGGCTGGCTCCGGAAACGATCGTCCGGCGCGGCATCTTCCAGGTCATGGAGGGCCGCCGGATCGTCGAGGACATGACCCCGATCGAGAACCTCCGGCTCGGCGCCTACACGCGCACGGACCGGTCCGCCATCAGCGCCGACATCGAACTGGTGTTTTCGTACTTCCCGCGGTTGAAAGAGCGCACCGGACTGGCCGGGTATCTCTCCGGCGGCGAGCAGCAGATGCTCGCCATCGGCCGGGCGCTGATGGCGCGGCCGAAAATGATGCTGCTCGACGAGCCGTCCATGGGCCTGTCGCCGCTGCTGGTCGACGAGGTCTTCACCATCATCCGCCGGCTCAACCGCGATCTGGGCATCACGATGTTGCTGGTCGAGCAGAACGCCCGCATGGCGCTAAAGTGCGCCGACTACGGCTACATCATGGAGAACGGCAAGATTGTTCTCGACGGTTCGGCGGCGGAACTCGGCAACAACGAGGACGTCAAGGAGTTCTATCTCGGCGGCGGCGAGGAGCGGAAGTCGTTCAAGAACCTCAAGTCCTACAAGCGGCGCAAACGCTGGCTGTAGACAGGACGGTCGCGGCGACGTCATCGCAATAATTAGGACACAATCGCCGCGTAGCCTATCTTCAACGATAGATCTCCTACGAACTGGGCCGAAGATCCCCCATCTTCGGGAACCCTCCGATCGGTACACGATCAAGACTCGGCGGCCGGTCCCTCACCGACCGCCGTCTCTCTTTTCCGCCAAGCTCTTGCTTCCGCCAAGCTCTCGTTTCGGGGCAGGCGCGCGAACCACGGCGCGCCGCGGGTCCGGTTACGACGGCGCGCGTTCGCCGGGGCGGCGCCAGCCGGCTTTGCGGGCGTCGTCCTCGCTGCAGAACCACCGTTCTCCCGCTGCCGGATCCGCGGCTTGATCGCCATAGTCCGGGTCGAGCGGGCCGTAATAGATTTTCTTGCCGCCGCCGGGCAGCTTGCCGGCGATCACGCAGCCGTCGGCCGGAGTTCGCGCGCCACCGCTTTTCGCCATCCTTGTTCGCCACTCGGCGGGTGCTTCGCTACCGGTCGACCATAGCCCCAGGCGCGCTTCCTTGGCCTTTTCCTCCGCCAGCCGATAGTCGATCTGGGCATCCGGCAGCGCCCAGGCGTAGCCGCTTTGGAGCAGCACCAGCGCCAAGTCGTCCTCGCCCGCGGCGCAGGTCGCGATCACGGCTCCGTCGACCGGCTTGCCTTCCGGCCAGCACCGCAGGGGCCGGGGATCGAGTTGCAGCCGCTTGCGCAACTCGTAGGCCGCGGTCAACCCACAGCGCGATTTCTCGCCGTCATGGCCGCCCTGCTTGCAGGTTTGGCCGAGCTCGGGGGCGTCGATGCCGGCAAGCTGGATATGGCGGCCGTCGAAATCGAGGCTGTCGCCATCGAACACCACGGCCTGCTGGGCGCTGCCGCTTATCGGCGCGGCCAGATCGTTCGCCGCCGCCAAGCCGTAGCGGGCGGCGAGCGCCGCCACGATCAAGAAAAATCCGAGCGCAGTCGTTCGCATAGACGTTCTTTCCAGCCCAAACCAGTTGGGCCACATCCAGGGTTTGTTTCACTGGCGGGCAGGAGATGTGATGTTAACGTCTATTGCCAGGAAGTTCCATCCCGCTCGACCACACGGTTCAGACCATGGACCCAAGGGTCTGACCAATAGTCATGGCTACGCAGCCTTGACGCGGCGGCGGAGCAAGTGAACTCCACGCAACGCCATCCACCGCCCAGCCCGATATTGGTCCAGCGCCTGGCGCAGCTGCGCCAACAGCGCGTGTCTGGTGACCGCCAGACCCAGGCACCAGCAGATGACCGCCAGAAACGCCGCGGCAACAAATCTCGAAGCTGAGATCGTCAGGCTGAAATCGTTGATCACCAGGATCAGCAGGGGTCCGAACGTCGTGAAAGCCGTGACGATCGCGCTCTTCCACAGCGCGCCGGCCAGATCCGTGATGCCCAGGCCGATGCGTCGGCAAACAAAGTGATAGGCAACGGAAGCTTGCAGCGGCAGCGACAGAAACGCGGAGGCGGCAACGGCTTGGATGCCGAAGAACGAAGCGGTGAACATGACGAGCAAAGACGGGGGCACCGAGATCAGCGACGCGGTCAGCGTATCCCGAACGCGGCCGACCGAGACGAGAACGGGATAGGTAAGGCATGCCGCGAACAGGGATAGGGAAGCCAAGGCGAGCATGCGAACCAGTGGGACGACCTCGATCCACTGAGAGCCGAAAAGAATGCGAACAACCGGATCCGCCATAAGCGAAACAAACAACAGACATGGCCAGTGAACGACGGTTATCAGCTCGACCGCGAGCAGATAGGTTGGCTTCAAGGTATGACCTGCCCTCGCCTGCGCGGCGATGGCGGGCATGATGACCGGATTCAAGACGTCGAGAACCAGCTTATTGAATATTTGCGTGACGTTCACCGCGCGCCCATAGAGCCCGACAGCGGTCAGGTTCACGATCCGCCCGAGAATTAGCTGTGGCGACCATTGATATATCACGTTGATGATAACGGTCGCGCTTGAGTACAAGCCGAAAGAGGCCACATCACGCCAGTTCCGGAGAGAGGGGCGGAAGATCCGAAGGTCATGCCTGTAGGCCAGGAAGAGAATGGTCATCGTCAAATTCCCGGCGACCGCGCCCCACACCGGTCCCATGAAGCTGAAGCCCCAGGCGGCAAGTCCCACCGAAGTGGCGGTCATGACGATGTTTGCCAACAGATTGCAGACTGCGATGGCGTCGAATGCCATCTCGCGGCGGAGCAAAGCCGATATTGTTATGGAAAAGGGTACCAGGAGGAAATTCAGCGCCGATACGGTGATGCCTTGCCTGAGCCCGCTCTCGCCAAAAAAGGATGCCACCTCACCGCGCACACTGTAAAAGGCGACCGCGAGCAGGCAGCACACGATAAGTGTGATCGTGAAGGCGCTCCTGATGCAGTTTTCCGAGAGATCCCGTTTCTGGATCAGGTAGTTTGCACCTCCAAACTCTCTCAACGTTGTCGCAAGCGCCGTTAAAGCGGTAATGATGGAGTACACACCGAATTCCTGCGGCGTCAGTAGGCGAGAGAGGACAGCCATGGAAACTAGCAGCAGAACAAGGCTGCCATATCGGTCGACGGCCGAAAATGCGAGAGACCTGTGGAACCGATTCATCTGAATTTATAAACGGCTACTTACCGGCACGCGCGAAGGGCATTCTCTTCCAAAGGGGCCTCGTCTGACACAGAAGCCATTCCGGAACGATGTACAGCAGCCTGTCAAGCCAACGCCGACCGTTTATGCCTTCGGCTGTTCTCCGCCAATAATGGATACAGTCCCTGAACGGCATGATCCTCAGTCGAGCATCATGCAGCTCCTGTAAGGTGCGAGTGCGACCATCAGACATAACATTATGAACGTAAGGCGTAAGCATATCTAGGTCTTCGATATGCATTTCATCCATCGCAGGTACTAAGATATCATTCATTGGACATGCACTCGCCCGCTCATATAGATTCTCCACGGACCGCTGCCAGTTCATGCCCATGTGCGTCTCGGAGATTTTCACCCGTGTCGCCTCTCCGAGATTCAGCCGATAATTCTCATCTTCAATAAGACGCGACAATACTGCCGTATATCCATAAGCGTTCTCGACTCGAATGAGAGTGTCAGAGAAGCCAGGCATGTCAGCTCCCAAAACTTCGCACCCCAGCGGGAAAGGGTAGCGGCTGACCAGAGGTAGCCCGTAGCTGCCAGCTTCCAGGAGAGACGTATTGGAAACGAACGGAAATAAATCGACGTAGATGTCAGCCGCCTCGAAATACAGGCTCGGATTATCTTGTTCCGGAAGAGCTATAATCCGTCCTTGCACCCGAAGTATGGCATCCGACCAACCTTCCTGAACGCCTGAACCGACCGTGATCAGGATGGCATTCTTATGTTTCTCCAGCAGAGCGACGTGTGCGCCGGCATAGCTTTCGTTGTTTATGCTGCGAAATTTGAGCTTTCGTGCCACGCTAACCAGCACAATACTATCATCAGGAACACCAAGCTGCCTCTTCGCCTCGATGCGCTGCCGAGTTCGGTGAACGTCCGCGATAAGGGTGGGAAGCAGGGCGTTCCGCTCTGCGACGACACCCCTGCGCTCCCGTGAGAGCTCCATCCCCGACTGTCGCAGGTTGGCGAAGACATTGCTGATACTTACTCCCAAAGACAATACATGGTCAGCATGGTTGACATAGATAATGGGAGGGCACCCATCTTTATTTGCAAAGGCGAGTAAAGGTATAACATCATGTGTTGAAGTATGCAAAACTACCGCGTCAGCACCCCCAGAAATTTTTCTAAGTCTCCTGGCCCAGTCGGTTATGCTGCCGGCGGCTCCGTTCAACCTGTATACGCGACCGCCGTTATTCGTAATCGCTTCATAGACTTTTCGAGGCACCTCCTCTCTCACCTGTCTGGTAAGCACGAAAGAGTGTGAGCGATCGACATCTTGGCGTATCCAGCGCGAAATGAACGCTGTAATTCCCCCGATTGGTGTTAAGCCAGTAGCAACGTGCAGTATTTTGCGGCCTGCCATTTCCCCCACAAGAACCGCTGGAACCCCGGTAAGGAGGAACGGTCGATTTTCCGACGTTAATAACAATTTTCTCCAGTTCAGGGCTCGCAAAGAGGCCGCCGTGGTGCGAGAACGCGTATCCACCTGCCAAATCTGCATAGACAGCCGCCATGTCATATTTGCGCTGCCGTGCGAACGTTTCTGCTTGCGCCACCAGCCCACGAAATGTTTGGAAGTTCTCTTCTACGGTCGCGGCACCCTCGCGTCGCCACGAACTGAACGGATCATCTACGGTATCTCGCATGCAAAATACTCCTCGTGCACAACGCGCGAATAAAACTACCTAGTGATCGGGGCCTGACGTCCGCTTGCTCGCTACAAAGCGACTGCTTTCGCGGCGGGACGCCCTGATCGGCAGCTCTTCTCGAAAACACTCACCACATGCGCCTGCTCGTCTTCGGTCATTTGCGGATAGAGCGGCAGAAGGATGCACTGATCCTGCGCGCGTTCGGACTCGGGCAGAGCGAAGCGGAGCTGGGCCTTTGCATAGGCGGGTTCGCGGTGTGCGCACATGATCCCCCGCCGCGTGGCGATGCCCCGGTCGAGCATCCTTTGCATCACCGCCCGCTGGTCCGCGTGCTCGGGCAGGCGCACGCAGTAGCTTTGCCAGTTGGATCGCGCCCAGTCCGGCTCGAAGGGCGCGGACAGGCCCGCCACATCGGCGAGGAGCATTCGATAGCGATCGGCCAGCGCCCTGCGCCGAGCGAGCAGATCCGGCAGGCGGGCGAGCTGTACGCGCCCAATGGCGGCCTGAATGTCGGTCATGCGATAGTTGAAGCCGAGCACCGGATATGACTCGAAGCTCACCTCGTGCGAGGCATGTCGGACGGTGTCGGGAATGCTCATGCCGTGCTGGCGCCAGAGCCGAAACATCGCATCCCACTCGGGGTTGGCGGTGGTGAGCATCCCGCCGTCGCCGGTGGTCAGGATCTTGCGTGGATGAAAAGAGAAGCAGGCGATGTCGCCGTGGGGCTTGCCGATGCGCTCCCAAGCGTCGCCGAGCCGTATTTCCGATCCGATCGCGCAGGCGGCGTCCTCGATGACCGGCAGGCCGTGCTCGCGGCCGATCGGCAGAATGCGCGCGAGATCACAGGGCATGCCCATCTGGTGGACGCACAGAATGGCTCGGGTCCGCGCGGTGATCGCGCCCTGCAATGCGCCAGGATCGAGGTTGAAGGTTGAGGGATCGATATCAACGAAGACCGGCAGCGCGCCGCAATACCGCACGGCGTTCGCGGTGGCGATATAGGAATGGCTGACCGTCACGACCTCGTCGCCGGGGCCGACCCCGACCGCGAGCAGCGCGAGATGAAGAGCGGTCGTGCAACTGGACACCGCGCAAGCGTGGGGCGCCTTAACGGCTTGTGCGAATTCCCTCTCGAAAGCTGCGACACCGGGCCCCTGGGTGACCCATCCCGAGAGGACCGCCTTCCTCGCGGCCTCCGCCTCGGTCTCGTCCAGAACCGGCTTGGCGATCGGGATCATGGAAGTTCCGCCGCCATTTCCGCCTTCCCGGCCCGGCGCTCGCGTCGCCACCACTCGACAAGCTCGCGCAGCCCCTCGTCGAGAGAGAGCGAGGCCGAGAAGCCCAGGATCTCACGCGCCGCGGAGATGTCCGCAAGTCGGCGGCCCACCGGATTCACGGCGCGTTCGCCGGCAAACTGGGGCTCCAGATGCGGCCGCTCCATCGCCTTCGCCAACGCGGTGGCCAGCCCGATCAGGCTGGTCTCGGCGCCGCGGCCCACGTTGAAAACCACATCGCTTGCGGCCGTCTTCGCAGCTAGGATGTTGGCTCGAGCCACATCGCTGACGTGGACAAAGTCCATGGTTTGCAGGCCATCACCGAAGATCACGGGCGGCTGGCCGCTTTCAATGCGCTCCATCCAGCGAATAAGAACCTCGGTATATTTCCCGTGGATATCCATGCGCGGCCCATAGACATTGAAATATCGCAGCGCGACATAATCGAGGCCGTGCATGTCGTTGAAGGAACGCAGCAATCCCTCGTTGAACAGTTTCGCCGCTCCGTACAGGGTCCGGTTGTCGTACGGATGGTGCTTTTCGTCCGTCGGAAAATCTTCCGCCATCCCGTAGATCGACGCGGACGATGCCGCGATCACCTTTTCGACGTTGTGCGCGACGCACATCGTCAGCAGATCGAAGGTGGCATCGACCATCACTTCGCGCGCGAGCCGTGGCTCGGCGGCGCAGTGCGTAATCCTCAACGCGGCCTGATGGAAGACAACGTCGCTTGCCGCCACCAACCGGTCCATCAATTCCCGGTCGCGGATGTCGCCCTCGACCAGGCGGACCCGGCCGTTGGTCATGGCCGAGGCCAGGTTCTCGGGCCGCCCGCGGACCATGTTGTCTATGGCGACGATGTCTCCGCACCGCTCGGCGACAAGGTGATCGACGATGTGTGATCCGACGAAGCCGGCCCCGCCCGTCACCAGAACGCGTTTATTGTTGAGCATCATGTCTCGACAAGGCTCCCGCGGCTTGAGTTGAGGAGGGACGTCCGGCGCGGAGGTCGGGCGCACCGGTTACGATTTGCGCGATCCCATCGCGAGGGGGCCCATCGAGAGGGAACCCATCATGAGGACACTTCCGGCCGCGAAACACCACTTCGGCCGCGCGCAGGCCGCCGGCTTGCAATCTCACAATGGGGTCGGGTCCAATGGCGGACAGCAAAATGCCCATGTGGCCCGGCGACGGCGGAACGAGGGGCCAGGCGCTGAGCCCATGCGCGGTGAGCGCCGCGCGGTCCACGTCACCCCAGAACTGAACGACTGCGGCGCCGGGGGGCGAAACGGCGGCAAGATGACGAACGTCCGCCTCGGCGATGTTGAACCCGATTGCGGGCCGCAGGGCGATGACAACCGCATCCCAGGCCGCGGGAGGGACCTCATCGCAGCGCGTGAAGAGATCGACGTCCGCCCCCATCGCCGACAGCCCCTGCCGTATCCAGTCCGCGAAGGCGTTGTCGCAAAGAAGCGCCAACCGGTTTCCGTATACCGCCAGTCCGCAGTCATGGAGCTGCTTGACGCACAGTGGGCCGAGAAACGAAAACACATCCACCGCCGGATGCCGCTCGTTGACCCCGACCACCGGGATGCGGCGGCGGATACACGCGGCCAGGTCGATATCATCGGGGCGAAATTCCCATGCCTCGAACATGAGAGCCACTACCGCCCGATCCGGCAGTCTGTCCAGCAGCCACGCGTTCAGCGGACGAAGATGGCCGCTGTTGGTCACGATATCGACGGTGCGAAGGATCTCCGGCTCGATCGACCTCACGACGGTGACGCGTTGGGCAACGTTGGCGCAGGAAGCCAGCTTCAGCACTTCCGACTCGACTTCGGCCGCCGACCCGTGCCGGCTCGACTTGGCAAGCGCGTAAACCCGGGCCGCTCCCGCCATTGCCGCGACGACGGCCGTCGTGGCGTAGGCGCCGCTCGCCGCCTCCGTCAGAATTGTGAGTCCGGACAGATCGAGCCGCGCCGCATTGATGACGCGCTCCATCAGCAGGCGGAGCCGCTGTAAGGCGTAACCCGGTTGCATATGCCTTCGCTCGTAAAGTGGGCCCCAACGTCGCGCGGTCTTGCTCGGTCTCCTGCCGGCCGGCGTCCGCACCGACGGATTGTTTAGCGCGGCCTCTGTCCGCGCCAGCCTGCGTCCACCTCAAGCATCAACGAGAGGGGAGACGGACCTGGAAACCTCCGTGACCGCCCGGCAAACAAGATCGCATTGCTCGACGCTCAGCTCAGGGAACATCGGCAAAGAGAGGACTTCGGCCGCGGCGCGCTCCGCATGGGGGAACTGGCCCCGGCCGTATCCCAGGTCGGCGTACGCGGGGAGCAGGTGAACGGGAGTCGGGTAATGAATACCCGTCTGGATGCCCTGCGCATGGAGCCTGTCCTGCCACATCTGCCGGTGCCGCGTCCGGATCGCGTAAACGTGATAAACGTGCCGGGCATAGGACATCGCCGCCAGCGTGGGCACCCCGCTGCCTGCCAGTGCGCGATCGTAGAACGCGGCGACCGAGCGGCGAGCTTCCGTCCATTTTTCTAAATGCCGCAACTTAACGCCAAGCACCGCGCCCTGGATACTCTCCATGCGGTAATTGTAACCTTTAAGAACGTGCTCGTATTTCCGCTCCGCGCCCCAGTCGCGAAGCATTCTTATCTTGTGCGCATAGTGATCATTATCCGTCGTCACCATGCCGCCCTCTCCGCAGGCGCCCAGGTTCTTCCCGGGGTAAAAGCTGAAACAGCCCATGTCGCCGAGGCTGCCGACCCGGTGGCCGTCATATTCAGCACCATGCGCCTGGGCCGCGTCTTCTATGACCGCCAACCCTCTTCGTCGGGCAATCTCCAGGATCGGGACCATGTCGGCGGGCTGACCGTACAGGTGAACCGGCACAATAGCTTTTGTTCTTGAGCTGACGGCAGCTTCTATTGCGGTAGGATCGATCGTAAACGAGTCCGGATTGATGTCGACGAACACGGTTCGGGCACCGGTGTATTCGATAGCCGCGACGGTTGCCACGAACGTGAAGGGAACCGTAATGACTTCGTCGCCCGGCCCCACCCCGGCCGCGAGTAGCGCGAGATGAAGCGCACTCGTTCCGCTATTGACGCCGATCCCGTGCTTTGCATTGCAGACAGCGGCGAAGTCGCGCTCGAAGGCCTTGACTTCATCTCCCAGCGTGAACTGGCACGAGTCCAAAACCCGGTGAACGGCCGCGTCGACCTCGTTTTTGATGGACGCGTACTGGCTTTTTAGATCGAGGAAAGGAATCACGCCGCTTTTCCCTGCTGCGTCGTGAACACCGTCTCGCCCCTGTTGCGCATCGAGATGGTCGCGGCCTCGATGACCTCCACCAGGCGCGTGCCGAACCGCCCGTCCGTGTCCGGCGTCTTTCGTTTCACGATACAATCGACGAAATGCTCGCCAGCGGCGCGAAGCGCCTCGGTTGCGGCCAGCTTCGGCGCCCACATGTCACCGGTGCGGTACCCGACGCGCATCTCCTGAATCCGATCGGGATCGTCGGTGAAGCTTACCCCGCTGTCGTAAACCCTGATCTTCTCGCTTTGCTGGAGATCGTCGTAGGCGATCATCTTCTTGCTGCCGCCGATCAGGATTTGCCGCACCTTCACCGGGGCCAGCCAGCTCACGTTCATGTGCGCGATGGCTCCGGACTCGTAGAAGAGGGTGATAAACGCCAGGTTCTCCGGCGTTCCCGGAAAGTGATTGGTGCCGCTGGCCGACACCGCCACCGGGTGCTCTCCCAGAATGAATTCAAGTATGGAGAAGTCATGCACCGCCAGGTCGGAAATGACGCTGACATCCCTCTGAAACAGACCCAGGTTGATCCTGGTAGAGTCATAGTAGTAGAGCTGACCGAGTTCGCCGCTTCGAATAATTTCGGCAATCTTCTGGACGGCGCTCGTGTAAATAAAGGTGTGGTCGACGTACACAACCTTGCCGCGCTTCTCGGCTTCGTCGGCGATCGCCCGAGCCTGATGCGAAGTCTCGGCCATCGGCTTTTCCAGCCACACATGCTTCCCGGCCCGCAGCGCCGCCATCGCCATCTCGAAGTGGTTGCTGACCGGCGTCGCGATGGCGATGGCATCCAGCGACGGATCCGTCATCAGATCGTGGCAATCGCGCGTCGTTCTCACACCGGGATAACGCCGGCGCACGAGATGAAGCTTGCTTTCATCGAGGTCCGCAATGGCGCTAACGGCCGCGCCCGGTACTTCAGCAAGATTGCGGGCCAAATTGGGCCCCCAGTACCCGTACCCGATAATCCCTATTCTAATCATCCTATTGCCAATCCTCGTGAACTCAATGCCCGTGCGGCAGGATGCCGCATCAGTCGCTTGCGCTGCCGATGACGCGGGCAGGTACGCCCGCGACCACGGCCCCGTCGGGCACGTCTCTTGTTACCACCGCGCCGGCGCCGACAATCGCGCGCTCTCCGATGGTCACCCCGCATACAATCGTCGCGTTCGAGCCGATGGAGGCGCCGCGCCTTACGCGGGTCGCTTCCAAGTCCCAGTCCGCCTCCGTCTGCAGGCTGCCGTCGGGGTTACTGGCCCGAGGGTACCGGCCGTTCGTGAACATCACGCCATGGCCGATGAAGACGTCGTCCTCTATGAGGACGCCTTCACAAATGAAACTGTGGGACGAGATCTTGCACGATCTCCCAATAGCGCAGTTTTTTTGTATCTCCACAAATGGACCGATTCGGCTATTTTCACCGACCGTGCAACCATAGAGGTTTACTTGATCCGGCCAATGGATGAGCACGCCCTCTCCAAGCACGACGTCTTTGCGTACAGCCACTTTTGCATGCTCCAAGAACCCGCCCACGGTAGCCAAGCGCGGCGGGAGCGTAAGGTGGCAATTCGCAGGGGGTCCGTCGGGGGTAGGGCCACTACTTCCTACGACGGGGCGGTCGGCGGGGCCGCGGGCCCTGCCCGAACCTGCCCGAAGGAAGGAACAGTTAGGGCGTTTCACAATGCGACGAGCGCGCGATCCGGCGCTGTTGGCATCCGCCGTGGACGCGACCCGGCATCCGCCGCCGGCCGTGGCGGCACCCCCGCCGATTGGCCGCGCATGCCTCGGCCTGTGCGCCTTTTTGGTGGTGAAGTAGCTCAAAGGACGGAGTGCATAGCACTTTTGCTATTTCGACATTACGGTACAACCGGGATACGGTCATCTCTTGCAATCGATACGGTAGGAAGTGAGAGAATAGTGAATAATGTATCTGTCTCCCAAGGTCGCGACGGGTTGTATACAATACTTGACGGGTTTTCTACAATTCTATACGTGCAGGGCAGGGTGTTCATCCGTGAATGCGTTGGGCTATGGCTCTCTTTAGTCTTACAATGATGCGAGAATAATTTCTTTCGCAACAATTGACGACTGCTGTAAGTCTGATGTTATACCTTCGACGGTAGTTTTCATCCTTCATGGAATTGATCAGGCGCAGAACCGGCAAGACGATCTGAGCGATGAGCTGGCTCAACTTTCGCGAGCCTTTCCGGCCACACCCGTCATCCTCCTGTCGGATTTCGATAGTGCCGATGATGTCCTGGAGGCTGTCACCAAAGGGGTGCGGGGCTTCATCTCCACCAGCACGACGCCCGACGTCGCCCTTGGAGCGACGCATGTTGTTCGCGCGGGCGGCTCGTTCGTGCCGGAGAGCTGCCTTGCCGCCCTGCGATCATCCAAGGACGACGTTGCCGAGGGGGCGCGGCGGCGTGATGCCTTCACGCCGCGCCAGATCGCGGTGCTGAAGCGTCTTCGGCTGGGCAAGGCGAACCGAACAATCGCGCACGAACTTGAAATGAGCGAGAGCCGGGTGAAAGCGCACGTACGAAACCTGATGCAAAAACTCAATGCGACGAACCGCACCGAGGTCGCCTTCTTGACGAAGGGGCTCTTCAACGAACGCGGCCTTTAGGTGCGGGCTATTAACAGCGCTTAGCCCCGACCGCGGGTTGGTCGCGCCGCGACCGTGGAGTATCCTCGTTGGCGAGAACCGGCTGGGAGGGGAAGTTGGCGCCCGTAATGAACGGCCTGTGGGCTCGGCTGAGCCGAACAGCGGTCGTGCGCCGCTTCGTCCTCATCGCGCTTGCTGCGACCTTCGCGATGTTCACCGTCTGGGCCGTCATCCGCCAGGTCGTCGAGACGCCGCCCGGCGATTACGAGGTCCGCCAGGGCGACATCCTGCTCGGCGACGACAAGTTCGACCAGGCGATCGAGCGGTTCGGCGCGGCACTGGCGGCGGCGCCGCACCACCGTGGCGCGATGATGGGCCGCGCCATCGCTCTGCTGGAAATGGGTCGCCTCGACCAGGCCGAGGCCGCGTTCGGCGAGGTGATCGCTTTTCTTTCGACGGCTCTGAGCACCGACGACACCACCGGCCGGGCCGTGCTCGCCGGAGCCTACGCCAACCGGGGCATCCTCTACGATCGCTCGGGCCGCTACGCCGACGCCTTGCGTGACTACACCCAGGCTCTGGCGATCGATCCCGGCGCGGTTGAGGGACCCGGACTGATTCACAAGATCCTTTACGGCGTCGCTCATCCGTCGACGATCCGCGGGCGCGCCGCCTACCTCGAACGGCAATTGGCGCTGCCGGCCGGCGAGCGCGTCTTGCGGATCCCAGAGCTCGACGCCCGCCAGCGCATGTACAAACCCTAGAGCTTAAGGACCCGCTCAGGACGCGGAGCGGGATCTCTTCGCGGCGTCCACCGCGTGTTCGGCGAACCAGCCGAGGCTGTCGGCCAGGGAGACGACCTCGCCGATGACGAGAAGGGTCGGCGCCGCGAGATCGAGGGCCTCGACCCTGCCGGGGAGTTCGACCAGTGTGGTCCGCTCGACGGTCTGGTTCGCCCGGGTGCCGTTGACGATGATGGCCGCGGGCATCGTCGGCGCCATGCCATGGGCGATGAGCTGCGCGGTGATCCGGCGCGCGGTGATCCGGCCCATGTAGATGACGAGCGTGGTCCCGGCACTGACGAGGCTCGGCCAGTCCAGTTCGAGCGGCTCGTCTTCCTTGGCGTGGCCGGTGATGAAGCGCACCCCGTGGGCGATGCCGCGATGGGTCAGCGGGATGCCGGCGTAGGCGGTGCAACCCGAGGCCGAGGTGATGCCGGGGACGATCTCGAAGGCGATGCCGTGGGCGGCGAGATGGGCGGCCTCCTCACCGCCGCGGCCGAACAGGAACGGATCACCGCCCTTAAGCCGGACGACGCTGCGCCCGCTCCGCGCGAGACCGACCAGAAGGCCGTTGATCTGGTCCTGCGCCATGTGGTGATGGCGCGCGACCTTGCCCGCGAAAATTCGCGCGGCGCCGGACGCGATCAGCGCGAGAATGTCATCGGTGACGAGCTTGTCGTAGACCACGACTTCGGCTTCACGGATCAGGCGAAGGGCTTTCACCGTCAACAACTCCGGATCGCCCGGCCCGGCGCCGACGAGATAGATCCGAGGGGTTCCGCTCGCCGCCACGCTCAGCCTCGTCCCGCCGTTGCCCGCAATTCAAGGTCCTTTCCTAGGCCATGGCGCGCGGGCTCGGCAAGATCCGTCTTCTCCGGCTTGGGGAGGAGAGGGGCTCTTGGCAATCGGATCGCGGACGACAATACTCATAGCACGATGCGACGCGCCCCGCCACGAAGAGAGCCGAGCCGTGAATGATCCCGCCGCGGTTGCCATGCACCGCCGTTACAAGGCCATCGGGACGTGGCTGTTCGCCATCGCGGCGATGGTCTTCGTCATGGTGATCATCGGCGGGCTGACTCGGTTGACCAAGTCCGGGCTATCGATGGTCGAATGGCGGCCGATCACCGGCTGGCTTCCGCCCTTGTCGACGGAGCAGTGGGAAGAGACGTTTCGCGCCTACCGGAACTATCCGCAATACCGCGAAATGAACGCCGGCATGAGCCTCGTCGAGTTTCAAGAGATCTTCTGGCTTGAGTACATTCACCGGCTGTGGGGCCGTCTGATCGGCGTCGCCTTTTTCGTCCCGTTCGTCTTTTTCCTGGTGCGCGGCTGGATCGACCGCAAGCTGGCGCCGCGGCTGGTAATGATCTTCGTGCTCGGCGGCCTGCAAGGCGCGCTCGGCTGGTTCATGGTCGCGAGCGGCCTGGTCGACCGCCCCGACGTAAGCCAGTATCGTCTCGTCGCCCATTTCGGCGCGGCGTTGGTCATCTACGTTGCCTTGCTGTGGGTGGCGGCCGGCCTCGTTGTCCGCACCCCACCGTGGAACCCGTCGCGCGGGCTGGGCCGCGGCGCGATCGCGCTCGGCGGGGTAATCTTCGTCACCCTGCTGTCGGGCGGTTTCGTCGCCGGCACCGACGCCGGGTTCGCTTTCAACTCGTTTCCGCTGATGGATGGCCAGCTGGTTCCCGACGGCCTGCTGCAAATCTCGCCCGCTTACCTCAACTTCTTCGAAAACCTCACCGCGATTCAGTTTACTCATCGCGTTATCGCCATGACCACGCTCGCGGCGGTCGTAGCGTTCTGGCTCATCGCCCGGCGCCGGCCGCTGTCGCGCCGCGCCGGGCTCGCCGTGAACGGCCTGCTTGTCGCGGTTCTGGTTCAGGTAGCGCTCGGTATCTCGACGCTGTTGCTGGTCGTGCCGGTCCCGCTGGCGGCGCTGCACCAAGCCGGCGGGCTGGCGCTCTTGACGATGGCGGTGTGGTCGGCATTCGAACTGCGGCCGCTTCGCGCCGAAGCGGCGGCCCCGGTGATCTACCGACGCGGCGCCGCGCGAAGCGGCGCGACGGTGTCGCCGCAATAGCTCAACCCTTTATGCCCATCTTTATGCTTGAGCGCTCAAACTTTATGCCGGGGCGCTCAAGCAAGTCGCTTTCCCGCCGGCGCCCGCGGCCCCATATGCCCTCTGCCGAACGGAGCCTGATCACCGGCCGCGCGACGAGAGCGTGAGTTTTCCGGCTTTTTCAACTACACTTCGGCCGGAGCCCACCGCAGTGGGCCCGGGGGAGGCTTGGAGAGGAGGTCCAGGGTTGTCCTGGAAACACGCGAAGGCCCTGTTGGTTGTCTTCTCGGCGCTCATCTTCGGCGCCAGTCTGACCCCCGTTCTCAACGGCTGCGCCGGCGACCGGGCCGGCGCCGGAGATCGGGTCGCGCAAGCGATCGGTGTCGATCCCTACCGGCTCGACGACGGCGGCGCGCGCGAACTGGCGAGGTTCAACCACGTCTTCACGACCTACGCCGACAACCCCAATGACATCCGCGAGCTCAAGCAATTCCGCGATGTCTACAAGCGCGTGCGCACCAACTACGTCACCAAGTTGGCCGACCGCGACCTGATCGACGCCGCGATCAAGGGAGTCGTCGAGCAGGACAAGGACGCAAGGCCGATGCCGGCGAACAAGCTGGTCAACCGCGCGCTGGAATCGATGACGGCCTCGCTCGATCCGCATTCGGCCTATCTTGATCCGGAGGCGCTGCGGGAATCCGAACTGGTGACCACCGGCGAATTCGGTGGCCTCGGCATCCAGGTCGCTCAGGACGGTGACAAGATCAAGGTGATTTCGCCGATCGAGGGGACTCCCGCCGAGCGCGCCGGCGTCCTGCCCGGCGATCTGATTACCCACCTCGACCGCAAGGCGATTTCGGGGATGAGCCTGCGCGACGCTGTCCACGCCATGCGCGGCGCACCCGGCACCCCGATCCTGTTGACCCTGAAGAGAGGCGAGAAGGCCGCCTTCGACGTCTCGATCACCCGCGATGTCATCGCCATCCAGCCGGTCCGCTGGTCGATGGAGGGCGATATCGCTTATGTTCGCGTCGCCAGCTTCAACGAGAAGACCGCCGACGCACTCGATGTGGCGATGGATGAAGTCCACAAAAAGCGCGACGTTCGCGGCCTTGTCCTTGACCTGCGCAACAACCCGGGCGGGTTGCTCGATCAGTCGCTGGCGGTGGCGGATGCTTTTCTTGACGACGGCGTGATCGTCTCCATCCGCGGCCGCGAGCGCGGGAGCGGGCGGGCGTTCCAGGCCAGCCGAGGCGACTTGGCACGCGGCTGGCCGATGGTCGTGCTTATCAATTCGGGCTCCGCGTCGGCCTCGGAGATCGTCGCCGCCGCGCTCCAGGACCACCGCCGCGCCATCGTCATGGGCGGCCGCTCGTTCGGCAAGGGCTCGGTGCAGACGGTCTTGCGACTGCCGCTCGAGGGCGCGCTCAAGCTGACGACGGCGCTTTACTACGCGCCCGACGGGGAGACCATCCAGGGGCGAGGCGTCGTGCCGAACATCAAGCTGACCGGCGTCGAGGACGCGAGCGAGGAGGCTCACGAGGCGGATCTCCCCGGCGCGCTGCCGGCGCAGGGCTTGGTCATTCAGGCGTCCGCGCAAGCCAATGTCGACGCCAAGGCCTGTCCCGAGGTGGGCAAGATGAAGGATCGCGAACTCGGCTGCGCCGTTGCTTACCTGAAGGCTGGGTCGGCCGACCAGTTCGTCGCTTCGATCGCGCGGGGGCGTCCGGCCCTGTAGCGGGGCACTTGGTGGGCCAAGGAAGGGCGGACAAGGAAGGAAGGAAGAAGAGCTTGCGGCGCGTAACGATAGCGCTTGTCGGGCTGCTGGTCACGGTGCTTGCAGGCTGCGGGAACTCGGTCAGGACGCTCAGCGAATTCGACGAGAACACTGATTTCTCCAAGATCCATACCTATGCCTGGCGTAAAGACGGCGGAACGACGGAGCGGGGCGCCGACGCCGGGTCGCCGTCGATGACGGCGATGAGCCTGCAATCCATCCGCGCCGCGATCGAGGCGACTTTGGCCGAGAAGGGCCTGAAGCGCGGCGAGCCGGCCGACATGCTGGTCGACTTCCGCGCCGGCACGAGGGACCGGCTGCGCACGACGTTCTGGGGCCGCGATCCCTACCTCTACGGTCCGCGGCCGGACCGCGGCGGCTTCTGGCCGATCACCGACCGGCGAACGGTGGAAACATTCGAAGAAAGCGTCCTTGCCATCGACATGTTCGAGCCCCAGGGCGCCAAACCCATCTGGTCGGGTATCGGCGCGACGGTCCTGTCCTTCAACGAAGCCGACAAGGACGAGATCAAGGACGCCGTCAGCGAGATCCTGAAGGACTTCCCGCCGGGCATTGATCAATAAGTGAGCCCCGACTCTGTCTCATTATTGCCGCTGTTGCTGGAACAGGTCGCGGGTGATTTGGCGGATCAGGGAGGGCAGGCGGTCGCCGCCGCCGCCGGCGCGGCCGATCCGGCCTTCGACGTTGGCCAGGACCCGGCCGCCGGAACAGAATGTCGCGAGCACCCGGACCGCGCCGCCGGGTTTGCCCTCGCCGCCCTCGACCCTGCCTCGGCACTGCGCGGCGGCGCTGGCGCCGCGGGCCGGATTGAAGGTCATGACGACCCGCTCGGCCGGGCTGCCGGCGGCTGCGGGATCGACGGTGAAGCGCGGCGCGTCGTACCAGGTGACCGCCCGTGTCATCGCTTCCGTGACGATCCGCCCGAGGGTTTGATCCTCGATCGGGTAGGGAGTCCCCCGGATTTCGATCAGCAGCGGCATCGCCGGCTGAGCGAACCGCCAGACGTTGTCGATCTGGTAGGTGACGGTGGTGAGCGGCATCTCGTCGCAGGCGACCGCCAGGCCCAGGGCGAGCGCGAGTCCGGCGGCGAGTGGCGCGCCGAGCCGCATGATTCGGCGGCCGCGAAGCACCGCGCTACATCGGCTGGGTGATGGTGAACGCGCCGCGTACGTCGCCCTCGCGGTAGCCGGTCGCGCGGTCCTTCGGATAAAGCGCATCGATGCGCTCACGCAAGGCCGGAGCGACGTCGGTGCCGTGGCAGGTCAGGCACAACGGCGCGGTCGGGATCGCCTTCATGTAGCGAAACTGCTCCTTGCTACCGTCGCTGACGACCACCCAGCTCTCCATCTTCTCCGGGCTTTCGCCGGCGGCCTTGCGCGCGGCGAACGTCTCCAGAACGTCCTTCTCCCAAGCGTCCGGACGATTGGCGTCGTTGCGGGTCATGAGGCTCGTTCGTCCCACCCGCCAGCCGGTTTTGCTCGACGCGTCGGCGGCGATCCGCGGCGCCAACGTTTGGCAAACCTCGACCGCGCCGATCGGTCCGTCCGTCTCCATGGCTTTGACCAACGCGCCCTTGAGCCGGGTGGCGAAGTCGCTTACGACGGCGCGGCTGGCATCGATGCGTTCTTGCACGATGCGATCCGGCGCGGTCGCATCCTTGGCCGCGGCAACGCCGCCAAGACCAGCCAACAAGACGCCGCAAGCCAATGCAATCGCCGTCGCCCGCATGTCATCGTCCCCTTTCAGGATCGCCAAAAGTCTGCCGCGTTTGGAGGCGCCGCAAACCGCGCCGACACCGCGCGCGTACGCCACCATTACGCCACCATGTTGACACGGTATATGAGCCAATTAAAATGTTCTAATAGAATTTCGTCATCCGCGGTCCGGCGCGGCGACGGCATCATGGAGCCTCTGCCGATGGAAAATTTTACGCCCGTTTCAGCGCTCATCGGCGGGGTGCTGATCGGTCTCGGGGCCGTCGGCCTGATGGCGTTCAGCGGCCGCATCGCCGGCATCGCCGGCATCGCCGGCGGGCTGTTCTTCGGCGCACGCGGCGAGGATATCGGCTGGCGGCTTGCGTTCGTAGCCGGGCTGATCGCCGGTCCCGGCGTGGTCCTCGCGCTCGGCGGCGCGCTTCCACCGATCCAGATCGACGCGCCGCTGGCGGTGGTCGTGGTCGGGGGCCTTCTCGTCGGCTTCGGCACCCGGCTTGGCAACGGCTGCACCAGCGGCCATGGCGTTTGCGGCCTGGCCCGGCTGTCGCCGCGCTCGGCGGTGGCGACGCTCACGTTCATGGCCACGGCGATCTGCGTGGTCATCATCGTCCGCCACGTCATCGCGGGCTGATCGGCGGGCTGATCGATGGCAAGGATCATCGTCGCGCTGTTGATGGGCCTCGTGATTGGCGCCGGGTTGACCGTCTCGCAAATGGTCAATCCCCGGAAGATCCTGGACTTTCTCGATCTTTTGGCAATCCCGGAAGGGGCCTGGGACCCGAGTCTGGCCCTGGTCATGGCCGGCGCGGTGGTCACGGCCGCGCTCGGCTACAGGCTCGCGTTTCGCCGGTCTCGGCCGCTGTTTGCGGAAAAGTTCGCGGTGCCGACACGCCGCGATATCGATATCCGGCTGATCGGCGGCGCCGTCCTGTTCGGCCTCGGCTGGGGCCTGGTCGGGTTCTGCCCGGGCCCGGCGCTCTCGGCGCTCGCGATCGGCGGCCTCACCGTCTTGATCTTCGTCACCGCCATGGTGACCGGGATGGCCCTCTATTACGTGCTGTTCGAGCGCACGAAGACCTAGCCGCCGATCTGGGCAGCACACGGGCGTCGGCCAAAAAGTCACAACCGGCATCAATATGTCATCGGTCCGCCATTTCTTCGACAGCTTAAAGGCGACGGCACTATACGCTTACCCCAAAGAACAAGTGTGCGGGGAGGCATGATATGATCGTCGGCGATCATTGTACGTTCGGGGTGAAAATCTCAAGAGCCGTTTCTCAAAGCAAGAAGCGCCCTCGACGAGGCGAGATGCGCGCGAGTGCTGTCCTGCTCCTGGCCATCGTGCTCGTTGCCACCGTGCTCCTGGCGATGAGCCCTGTTTCGGCGCAAGCCCAGGACAGTGGCGCGCCCGAGGCGGATCAGGCGATTCCGCAGACGGGCCTGCCCGAGCTGTCGCCGCCAACGCCTCCCTTCGACTTCGCCCACAATGTGACCGGCGACTGGTTCGGCGCGCGGAGCTGGCTCTCCGATCGGGGGATCGAGATCACCGGCGGCTACGCCATGGAGTTCATGGCCAATCCGATCGGCGGCGACCAGCAGGGCGAGACCTACGTCCACAACGTCCTGCTGCGCGGCGATTTCGATCTGGAAAAGCTGCTTGGCGTGCCCAGCACCACATTCCGGATCGCCGGCTCGCAACGCACCGGCAATAGTCTGACCAATAGTTACATCCACAACGCCATCAGCGTGCAGCAGCTTTACGGCGGCGGCCAGAGGGTGCGGCTGGTCGAGGCCCAGTTCATCACCTCGTTGTTCGACGACCGGCTGAACCTCGCCTACGGCCGGCTGGCCGCGACCGACGATTTCCTGTCCTCGCCGCTGTATTGCCAGTTCGTCAACAACGGCATCTGCGGCCAGCCGCCGGCGCCGTTCTTTAACCTGCCGAATGGGATCACCGCCTACCCGACGGCGGTGTGGGGGGTGCGAACAAGGGTCAAGCCGACGGCCGAAACCTACGTCATGGTCGGTGTCTACGACGGCGACGTCAGCCAAGCCAACAACGCCGGGCAGGACAACAACAAGCACGGCACCAACTTCACCTTCGGCGATAACGGCGCGCTGATCCTGACCGAGCTCGCCTGGACGCCGGAACAAGGGCTGCTCAACCTGCCGGCCCACTACAAGCTCGGCGGCTACGTCCACACCGGCCACTTCCGCGACGTCGCCGAGGACGTGGAGGGCGGCAATCTCTTCGTCAGCGGTCTCCCCGGGGACAGATTCTCCGGCAACAGCGGTGTTTACCTGCTGCTCGATCAGATGCTTTACCGCGAAAAACCGGGCGCCGATCAGGGCCTCACCGGGTTCGTCGTCGGCGTGGCGAGCCCGGACCAGGATCACAACGTTCTACCGTACTACGTCTCCGGCGGCGTGATCTACCAGGGGTTGATCGCTGCGCGGCCCAACGACAAGACCACCTTCGGCGTCACCAATGCGTGGTTCAGCGACAAGCTCAGCGACGCTCGTCACGACGCCGGTCTGGAAAGACAATCGACCGAGACCGCGCTCGAACTGAACCACGAGTTCAGGATCACACCGGCGGTGTACTTTCGCCCGGACCTCCAGTACGTCATCAGGCCAAACGGCCAGAAGGACATCGACAACGCCTTTGTCGTCGGTTTTGAGGCCGGAGTGGTCTTTTAGTCCGCCCCATTGGCTGTAGAAATCGCGGAAATAACAACGCGCGCGGCCTTGATCCGCGCTTCACGAGGAGACGCAGGACATGCCCACAGCCGCCGCCAAATCGGCCGCCGCGCCCGACGCCGGCTACGTCATTTTGATCGCCGCCGCGGCGGCAATGGGCGGTTTCTTGTTTGGATTCGATACCGCGGTCATCAATGGCGCGGTGCTGGCGCTGAAAGGCCACTTCAACGCCTCGAGCCTTGCTGTCGGGCTGGCGGTGTCGCTGGCGCTGATCGGTTCGGCCATCGGCGCCTTCGCCGCGGGGCCGCTCGCCGATCGCATCGGCCGCACGCGGTGCATGATGCTCGCGTCCGCGCTGTTTTCCATCAGCGCCATCGGCTCGGGCCTGCCGATCGGGATCGCCGACTTCGTCTTCTGGCGGATTCTCGGCGGCATCGCCGTCGGCGCCGCCAGCGTTATCGCGCCGGCCTATATCGCCGAGTGCTCGCCGGCCGAAATGCGCGGCCGCCTCGGCTCGTTGCAGCAATTGGCGATTGTCATCGGCATCTTTATCGCCCTGCTCGCCAACTATGCCATCGCCAAGTCCGCCGGCTCGGCGAGCGACCCGTTCTGGTTGGGCTACGAAGCGTGGCGCTGGATGTTCTGGTCCGAACTCCCGGCGGCTCTACTTTACGGCTTTTTCGCCTTCCTTATCCCGGAGTTGCCGCGCTATCTCGTCGCGATGGGCCGGGAAGGCGAAGCCCACGAGGTGCTGTTGCGCATTGTCGGCCATCGCGCCTCGGACAAGGTGTCGGAGATCCGCCATACGGTGTCGCGCGACCATAAAGCGAGTTTTTCCGACCTGCGCGGCCGGTTCGGCCTGCTGCCGATCGTCTGGATCGGCATGGCTTTGTCGATGTTCCAGCAGTTCGTCGGCATCAACGTGATCTTCTACTACAGCAGCGTGCTGTGGCGGATCGTCGGGTTCACCGAGGAGAACGCCCTGCTGCTGACCATGATCACCGGCCTGACCAACATCATCACCACGCTGGTCGCCATCGCCTTCATCGACAAGTTCGGCCGCAAGCCTTTGCTGCTCGCGGGCTCCATCGGCATGGTCGTTACCCTGGGGACGATGGCCTGGGTGTTCGGCACCTCGCCGGTCAACGCCGAGGGTTTTCCCGAGCTCAGCTCGGGCGCGGGGACGACGGCATTGATCGCGGCCAACCTCTACGTCTTCTGCTTCGGCTTTTCCTGGGGCCCCGTGACCTGGGTGCTGCTCGGCGAAATGTTCAACAACCGGATCCGGGCCTCGGCGCTGGCCTTGGGCGCGGGCGTGCAGTGGATCGCCAATTTCCTCGTCTCGACCACCTTCCCGCCGATCGCCTACAACGTCGGCGTCGGCGCGGCGTACGGGCTGTACACCGCCTTCGCCCTGCTGTCGTTCGTCTTCGTCGCCAAATACATCAAGGAAACGAAGGGCCGAGAACTCGAAGACATGGAGTAACCGCGGACGCGCCGCGCCGGAGTTTGCTGTTGCACCCGGGGTACGGCCGCTCTTGGCGGGTCTTAAAACCGGTTGATCCGCGCGCTGGTGCTTGCGCGGCATAATCAGCCCCGCTAGGGTGGCCGGGATTTTCAACTGTTTATGAGTGCATTACGGGCATGGACGTCATTCTCGGGCCGCTTTTTTGGCTGCTTTCGACCGTGATCGAGCTGTTCATCTGGGCCGTGATCATCAGCGCCATATTGAGTTGGCTGGTCGCGTTCAACATTGTCAACACGGGCAACCGCTTCGTGTACATGGTTGGCGACTTTCTCCACCGGGTAACGGAGCCGGCGCTTCGGCCCATCCGTAATGTCATCCCTAACCTGGGCGGGATCGACATCTCGCCGATTGTCCTTATCCTGCTCCTCGTGTTCACGCAGCAGGTCTTAGCGCGTCTTTATGCGTCCATCGCCTATTGAGCGAACGGCGCTGCTGGAAGGCGTGTTCACGATCACCGCGCGGGGACTGCGCGTGCGCCTTCACGTCACGCCGCGGGCCGCCGGCGATCGCATCGGCGCGTTTAGCGCTGACGGCGGTGGCGGCTTGCGGCTGAAGGTCGCCGTCACCGCGCCGGCGCACGGCGGCAAGGCGAACGAGGCGATCATAAAACTGCTTGCCCGCGAATGGCGAATCCCCAAGACGGCGCTTAGTATCGTGTCCGGAGGCGGTGGCCGAGACAAGCTGGTTGCGATAAGCGGCGATGCGGACGTGATCGCGACCAAGTTCAGGGCCTGGAACGCTGGCCGTCGGACCGTGTAGCCATAGGCCTTCCCTCGACCCTTCCCTCCAGCTTGTTCCGGTTCAGAATCCTGATTTAACGGACTATCAAGAACGACGCGGATCGGTGGCGACGGGCCGATGCAAACGGTGGTGGACGGAGAGTGGCGATGGAGCTTAGCCCTCAGCAGCGGGCGGAGATTGAAGATCAGCGCGGCCGGCGCCGTGACACCCGGCGCTCTTGCGTGGACGCGCTCGAAGAGATCCTGTTCGAGCCGATGCCCGTGCTCGATCATGGCTTCGTGCGGGTTATCGACTACATGGGCGACGACGGCGCCATTGTTCAGGCGGCGCGGGTTTCCTATGGCGCCGGCACGCGCCGGGTCCAGGATGACGCCGGGCTGATCAACTACCTGATGCGTCACCGGCACACGACGCCGTTCGAAATGTGCGAGATCAAGTATCACGTCAAGTTGCCGATCTTCGTTGCTCGCCAGTGGGTTCGCCACCGCACCGCCAGTCTCAACGAGTACTCGGCGCGATATTCGATTCTCGACCGGGAATATTACATCCCCGCGCCCGAGCACTTGGCCGCTCAGGCGCGCGCTAACCGTCAGGGCCGGGGCGCGGTGCTTGAAGGCGAGGAGGCCGCGCGGGTGCTCGATCTCTTGCGCGACGACGCGGCGCGCTGCCATGACCACTACCAAGAGATGCTGAACGAGGATGCCGGCGGAATTTCGCCGGCGGCGGACCGGCTGGGGCTCGCGCGCGAACTGGCGCGGATGAACCTGACGCTCAACACCTATACCCAGTGGTACTGGAAGATCGACCTGCACAATCTTCTGCATTTCCTCAGCCTGCGCGCCGACCCACACGCCCAATACGAAATTCGGGTCTACGCCGACACCCTGCTCGAGACGGTGCGGCGCTGGGTCCCGATCGCCCACGAGGCCTTCGTCAACTACCGGATGGGCGGCGTCCGGCTCTCCGCCAAGGGGCTCGATGTGGTCCGCCGGTTGATCGCCGGCCGCCCGGTCGCCCAGCCCGAAAGCGGGCTGAGCAAACGCGAGTGGCGCGAGCTGATGGAGGTTCTCGGCCGGCCGGAGTAGGCGAGCATCGCACCCGCGCGGCCGCACCCGCGCGGCCGCGCGGGTGGCGTTCGAGGAAAGCAGCCTACTGGACGACGATTCTGGGCGTGCTGGCAACGCGCTGGCGCAGGCTCTCCTCGATCTTGTCCCAGACCCGCGCGGCGATCTCCAGATAGGTTCGGGCGTACTCTCCGTCCGGTTCGGCGGCAACGATCGGCGTGCCGCCATCGGACGTTTCGCGAATGGCGATGTCGAGCGGGATCTCGCCGAGGAAGTCCATGCCGAGCGTTTCGGCCTCCCGCCTGGCGCCGCCGTGACCGAAGATCTCCGTCCGCTCGCCGCACTTGGGGCAGAGGAAGTAGCTCATGTTCTCGATCAGGCCGAGAACCGGCACATCGACCTTGCGAAACATATTCAGGCCCTTGCGCGCGTCGATCAGGGCGATGTCCTGCGGCGTCGAGACGATGATCGCGCCGGCGAGCGGGACGCGCTGGGCCATTGTCAACTGGGTGTCGCCCGTCCCCGGCGGCATGTCGACAATAAGCACGTCGAGCTCGCCCCAGGCGACGTCGCGCATCATCTGTTCGAGCGCGGACTGGACCATCGGCCCGCGCCAGACGATCGGCGTCTCCTCCTCGACAAGGAAGGCCATGGACATGGCCTTGATGCCGAATTTGCCCATCGGGTCAAGCTTGGCGCCATCGCTCGACACGGGCTGGCCAGTGATCCCGAGCAGCCGGCGGGCCGACGGGCCGTAAATGTCCGCATCGAGCAGGCCGGTGCGCTTGCCGAGTTTCGCCAGTGCGACCGCCAGATTGACCGCGGTTGTCGACTTGCCGACCCCGCCCTTGCCCGATGCGACCGCGACAATGGCTTTCACCTCCGGCAACAGCGCCGGTCCCTGCTGAGCCTGCCCATGGGCGTGCCCATGGGCATGCCCGTGCGTATGACCGCCGCCGGGCCGCCCGGCCGGTTGCGCGGTGGCCTTGCGTTCGGCGGTCAGCACGACACTCGCCGAGATGACGCCGGGCAGCTTATGGACCATGCTTTCGACTTGCTTGCGCAAGGGCTCGAGCTTGGCGCCACGGTCCGGATCGACCTCGAGCGACAGCGCTACATGGCCGTTCTTGATCCGGATGCCCTGGACCATGCCGAGGCCGATGATATCCGCATGACGGTCCGGGTCGACCACGCAACGCAGCGTATCGACAATTTGCTGTTCGGTAACCTCGGGCATTACGGGTGTTTTCCTTTTGTCGGACCGGCCTGCCGCGAGCCGGCCACGTTGCACCATGAACGGGGGTAGCCTATAACCAAGTTCAATTCCATATATGGTCTACTCGCGCGCCTGCCCACATCGCAATGGCCGTGCGGGTGGTGAGCGCGCAGAGACATCGTCAAATACATCAGGAGCAAATTGTCGGTATGGCTTGGAACCCGAAGGGTGGTCCATGGGGTGGCGGCGGCGGTGGAAGCGGTGGCGGAAACCGTGGCGGCCCGTGGGGAAACGGACCGAGCGGATCGCCTCCTCCGAACATCGAAGAGATGCTGCGACGCACCCAGGAACGCTTCAAGAGCATCCTGCCCAGCGGCGGCCTCGGCGGCACGCGCGGCATTCTTCTTGCCGTCCTCGCGGTGGTCGCGATCTGGCTCGCCACCGGGTTTTATCGCGTCCAGCCCGGCGAGCAGGGCGTCGAGCTGCTGTTCGGGCGGTTCGTCAAGATAACAACACCCGGCTTGAACTATTGGTTCCCGGCGCCGGTCGGTGAAGTTCTGACGCCGAACGTCGAACAGACCAATCAGATCACCATCGGCTTCCGTTCGCCGACGGACACCAACCGCTCGACGACGGCGCGCGACGTCACCCAGGAAAGCCTGATGTTGACCGAGGATCAGAATATCATCGACGTCGACTTCATCGTCCAGTGGCGGATCAAGAACGCGGCCGACTTCCTGTTCAACATCCGCGACCCCGAGCAGACGATCAAGCGGGTCGCCGAAAGCGCGATCCGCGAGATCATGGGCCAGACGCTGCTCGAGGACGCGCTGACCATCAAGCGCCAGGAGGTCGACGACCGGACCAAGGAGCTGTTGCAGGCGACCCTCGACTTCTACGGCGCCGGCGTGTTCGTCGCCGAGGTCAAGCAGCTCAAGGTCGATCCGCCGACCGAGGTCATCGACGCGTTCAACGACGTTCAGCGCGCGCGCCAGGACAAGGAACGCTCGGTCAACGAGGCCATGGCCTACCGCAACGACATCGTTCCGAGAGCCAAGGGCGACGCCGAGCGGGTCATCCAGGCCGGCAACGCCTATCGCGACAAGGTTGTCGCCGACGCCCAGGGCGAGGCGGCGAGATTCAACTCGGTTCTCGCAGCCTTTAACACCGGCAAGGAAGTGACCACCCGTCGCCTCTATCTTGAGCGGATGCAGGACATCCTCGGCCGAACCCAGACCTTCGTGATCGATAAGAGCGCCGGCGGCCAGGGCGTTGTTCCATACCTGCCGCTGCCGGAAGTGCAAAAGCGGGCTCAAGCGGGCAACCAGGAGGTCAAGCCGTGAACCGCTCAAAATTCGCGATCCTCGGCGTCATCCTCCTGATCACCGCCATTGTCGCGTCCAGCGCCCTCTTTACGGTGTATCAAACCCAGCAGGCGCTGATCCTCCAGTTCGGCGAGCCGATCCGGGTCGACCGCGAACCAGGCCTTAAGGTCAAGGTCCCGTTCATTCAGAACGTCGAATACTTCGATAACCGCGTTCTCGATCTCGATCCGCCGGTCCAGGAGGTCCTGCTGTCGGACCAGAAGCGGATCAATGTCGACGCCTTCGCCCGCTACCGGATCGTCAATCCGCTGGAGTTCAAGAAGCGCGCGGGGACCGACGCCAACTTCCGCCAGATCTTCGGCTCGCGGATGAATTCGGTCATCCGCACCGAGGTCGCGCGGGTATCGCTGGCCGACATGCTGTCGACCAGCCGCGCCGATATCATGACCAGGATCGCCGCCGAACTAAGGCGCCAAGCCCTCGATTTCGGGGTCGAGGTCACTGACGTCAGGCTCGGCCGGACCGATCTGCCGGAAGCAACCAGCCAGTCGGTTTACAACCGAATGCGCTCGGCGCGTGTCGCCCAGGCGGCGCAGTTGCGCGCCGAGGGCGAGGAGCTCAAGGCGAGAATTCAGGCCGAGGCCGACCGCGAACGCACGGTCATCATGGCCGAGGCGACCCGTGACGCAACCAAGGCCCGGGGTACCGGCGACGCCGACCGGACACTGACTCTGAACAAGGCCTACGGGCAGGACATCGCGTTCTTCGACTTCTTCCGCTCGCTCGAGGCCTACAGTGCGCTCGCCGGCGATGGCAGGACGATGGTGCTGAGCCCGGATGCGGACTTCTTCCGGTATTTCCTGAACGAGCATGGCCGACCGCCCGCGGCGTCGAAGTGAAAAAACCCATTCGCCAACGCCTTGAGTGGGCGACGCCAAGCGGGCGTGGCTTGAGGAACATGGCCTTATCTCGTGGAATTGGATGATGCAGACTGTTCATTATCGGCGGACTGACCGGCTGGCGGTTGCAAGCCATTCGGTTTGCGCCGTCTCACGGTGGTTCGGCTTGGTTGTGCTCATCGTGGCAATTCTCGTCAGCGCGCCCGCCGCGCGCGCGCGGACCGCGCCGGAGAGCTTCGCCGACCTTGCCGACCGGTTGCTGCCGGCCGTCGTCAACATCTCGACGACCCAGTCGGTCACGGGCCATCCGGGGATCGAGGTTCCGGGCTTCCCGCCCGGCTCGCCGTTCGAGGAGTTCTTCAAGGAGTTTTTCGAACGTAACCAGCAGCTTCAGAAGCCGAGCCGTAAGGCCACATCGCTTGGCTCGGGTTTCATCGTCGATCCGAGCGGCTACGTTGTGACCAACAACCACGTTATCCAGGACGCCGACGAGATTACGGTGATCCTCCACGACGACACTCGGCTACCGGCCAAGCTGGTCGGCAGGGACGCCAAGACCGACGTCGCGGTGCTGAAGGTCGAGTTGGCCAGCAAGCTGCCGGCGGTCACCTTTGGCGACTCCGAGCGGCTTCGGGTCGGCGATTGGGTGCTGGCGATTGGAAATCCGTTCGGCTTTGGCGGCACGGTGACCGCGGGCATCATTTCGGCGCGCGGCCGCGACATCAACTCCGGCCCGTACGACGACTTCCTGCAGAGCGACGCGTCGATCAACCGCGGCAACTCCGGTGGGCCGATGTTCGACCTCGACGGCAAGGTCATAGGTGTCAACACCGCCATCTTCTCGCCGTCGGGCGGCAGCATCGGCATCGGCTTCGCCATTCCAAGCAGTATCGTCGAGCCCGTCGTCAAGCAGTTGATCGCCACCGGAGAGGTCAAGCGCGGTTGGATCGGCGTGCGGATCCAGGAAGTGACTCCCGAGATCGCCGAGACATTGGGCCTGAAACAGGCGTCCGGCGCGTTGGTCGCGAGCGCGATAGACGACGGTCCCGCCAGCGCCGCGGGCATTCGCGCCGGCGATGTGATCTTGGAGTTCAACGGCCGCGAGGTGAGCGAAATGCGCCGGCTGCCGCGGATGGTCGCCGATACCGAAGTTGGTCAGACCGTTAAGATCGTGGTGTGGCGCGACGGCAAGAAGCGAACTCTCGGCATCAAGGTCGCCGGGCTCAAGGAGGGCGAAGAGGAGCTGGCGAAAGCCGACGATACCTCGCCGGCACCACAGGCCGAGAAGGTCGACGCTCTCGGTTTCTCGGTGTCGGGCATCGATGACAAGCTGCGCGATCGCTATGCCATCGCCGCCGATACCAAGGGGGTGGTCGTCACCGAGGTTGAAAGCTCAAGCGCCGCGGCCGAAAAGGGTCTCAGGGTCGGTGACGTTATTGTCGAGGTAAGCCAGAAGCCGGTGAGCAATACGGGCGACGTCGGCGCCAGGATCGAGCAGGCCAAGTCGAGCGGGCAGAAGTCGGTGCTGCTGCTGGTCGAAGGCCAGGGCGGCATGCGCTTCATCGCCCTTGCGATGGATAAGGGCTGAGTGGCCGCGGGTGGTGGCCGGCTGCTGAGTTGGAGCGCATCATGGCGAGTCCGCTGATCCAGCCGTTCGCGGCAATCCGTCCCGCCCCCGGCCGGGCTCAGGACATCGCGGCGCGGCCCTACGACGTGCTCAGCTACGCCGAGGCCAAGGCCGGCGCCGAGGGGCGGCCGTGGAGCTTTCTCCACGTCTCGCGCGCCGAAATTGACCTGTCGGCGGACATCGATGCGCATTCGCCTGAAGTCTATGCTCGGGCGGGCGCGGCCTTCGCCCGGCTGGTCGAGGCCGGCGTTCTGCTGCGCGAGGCGGCTCCGTGCTACTACGTCTACCGCATGACGATGGGCGGCCACGCCCAGACCGGGCTCGCGGCCGCCGCCTCGACTGCCGCCTATGCGATCAATCGCATCCGCCGCCACGAGCACACGCGGCCCGACAAGGAGCTCGATCGCGTCCAGCAGATCACCGCCGTCGGCGCCCACACCGGACCGGTGCTCACCGCCCATGCGCACGATGACGCGATCGCCGGTATGCTCGACGCCGCCACCGAGGCGGCCCCCATCGGCGATGCGGTGACCGACGACGGTGTCCGCCATCAGGTCTGGTCGATCGCCGACGGCGAGACCATCGCCCGGCTGACCGCCGCTTTCGAAGCGATGCCCGCGATCTACATCGCCGACGGCCATCATCGCTCGGCCGCCGCTCTGCGCGTCGCCGGCGGGGGCGGCGGAGACGGCCGCTTCCTGATCATGAGCTTTCCCGCCGACGAGATGCGGATCCTCGGCTACAACCGCGTCGTTCGCGACCTGAACGGCCACGGCATCGATGCGTTCGTCAGCGCCTTGGCCGCGCGCTTCACCATCGAGCCCGCCGGCGCTCCGGTTCAGCCTGCGGCGGGCGGCCACTTCGGCATGTACCTCGCCGGGAAATGGTACGCGTTAACCCCGCTTCAGCCGCCGCCGGCCGCCGCCGGCGCGGTTGACCGTCTCGATGTCAGTGTCCTGATGGACCAGCTTTTGGCGCCGATCCTCGGCATCGGCAATCCGCGCACCGACACCCGCATCGACTTCGTCGGCGGCGGTCGTGGCCTCGCCGAGCTGGCGCGGCGCGTCGATGACGGCGGCTGGGCGGTCGCCTTCTCGCTTTATCCCACGGCGATGGCCGACCTGATGGCGGTCGCCGACGGCGGAGACGTCATGCCGCCGAAATCGACGTGGTTCGAGCCGAAGCTCGCCGACGGCCTGTTGTCGTTGTCGCTGTAGCAGCGCAGCTCACGTAAAGTCGTTGTCGCCAACGGGTGCGACCCGCTCCATCGGCGCGGCCATCCTAATTCCCACTCCCACTCAGCGAGCTCTCCCGTGCTTAGACGCCTTTACGACTGGACCATGGGTCTGTCCGCCCATCCGCACGCCCTTTGGGTTCTCGCGGCGGTGGCCTTCATCGAAAGCTCGGTGTTTCCCATTCCGCCGGATGTTCTGCTCATCCCCATGGTTCTCGCCGCGCGCGACAGGGCCTGGCGGATCGCCGCGGTATGCACGATCGCGTCCGTCATCGGCGGCCTCGCCGGCTACGGCATCGGCTATTTCCTGTTCGCCGAGGTCGGCCAGCCGCTGCTCGATTTCTACGGCTATCAGGACAAGTTCGAGGAATTCCGTGAGGCCTACAATCAGTGGGGGGCGTGGATCGTCTTCGGCGCCGGCCTGACGCCGTTCCCCTACAAGGTCATCACCATCGCCAGCGGCGTCACCCATCTCGACCTGCTCACCTTCAACGCGGCCTCGCTGCTCGGCCGGGCGGGGCGCTTTTTCCTGGTCGCCGGCTTGTTGTGGAAATTCGGACCGCCGATCCGGATCTTCATCGAAAAGAACCTCGGGCCGCTGACGGTGGCGTTCTTCGCCCTGCTGTTCGGCGGCTTCCTTGCCGCGCGCTACCTGTTCTGAGGGCGGCGCGCCGAGCGAGCGCACGGCAATGGCCCTCGCAACACCCCAGTCCGAGACTCCGGCGATCATCGTCGCCGGGCCGACCGGAAGCGGCAAGTCGGCGCTTGCGCTGGCTTTAGCCGAATCTTTCGCCGGCACCGTCATCAACGCCGACAGCGTGCAGGTTTACCGCGAGGCGCGGGTCCTCACCGCGCGGCCGTCGCCGGCCGACGAGGAACGGGTGCCCCATCGCCTGTTCGGCGTTCTCGCCGCCAGCGATCCGTGCTCGGCGGGCCGCTGGCAAATGCTGGCCGAAACGGAGATCGCCGCGGCGACGGCCGCCGGACGGTTGGCGATCCTGGTCGGGGGGAGCGGCTTATATATCCGCGCGCTGGTCGAGGGACTGGTCGCGGTTCCGCCGATCCCGGCGGAGGTTCGCCAACGCGGCCAGCGCGTGCTCGAGAGCCTGGGCGGCGAAAGCTTCCGCGCCGAGCTCGCCGCGCGCGATCCGGCCGTGTCCGTTCTCCCCGCCGGCGATCGCCAACGCCTGTTAAGGGCTTGGGAAGTGATCGAAACGACCGGGCGGCCCTTGTCCGCTTGGCAGCGCGACCCGGTCCCCGCGAGAGTCCCCCGAGGTCCCGGCGCCGCTTCGTGATCGTGACCCTGTTGCCGCCGCGCGCGGCGCTCTACCGCCTTCTCGATGCCCGCTTCGACGCGATGCTGACAGCCGGCGGTCTCGACGAAGCGAAAGCCCTGTACGAGCGCGGCCTGGATCCGAACTTGCCTCTGCTCAAGGCGGTCGGCATCCGTCAGCTCCTTGCCCATGTCTCCGGCGAGACCGGCCTCGCCGAGGCGACGACGGCGGCGAAACAGGCGACGCGGCGCTACGCCAAGCGGCAGATGACGTGGTTTCGCCACCAGCTTCCGGCCGACCTGACCCTTTGTACGCAACTTTCAGAAAGCCTGAGACCAGAAATCTTTGCATTTATTCGCCGACAGCTATTGACCCACGGTGATTGACGGATTAATTTCCGGCTCACTGGCTCGGCGTCAGCGGGGATCCCGCGCCCGACCGGGCGCAAATAAGACGTTTGATCCCTTTTTTGCGATCAGCTTTGCACTGTTGGATGACCCATCAAAAGCAGGTTGATCCGGAAATCTGGCCTTTTTTTACCCGTGCGCCGTCGATGGACCGGCGGCGCCGACATGGAGAACACCGATGGCGAACGAGCAGATGACAGGAGCGAAGATTCTCATCCGGGCGCTGATCGATCAGGGCGTCACGGATGTATTCGGCTACCCTGGAGGCGCCATCCTTCCCGTATACGACGAACTTCATCAGCAGAACCAGATCCGCCACATCCTCGTTCGCCAGGAGGGCGGCGCGGTGCATGGCGCCGAGGGCTTCGCGCGGTCGACCGGCAAGGTCGGCGTCGTCATCGTTACCTCCGGACCGGGCGCGACCAACGCCGTCACCGGGCTTGCTGACGCGCTGATGGACAGCGTTCCGCTGGTCTGCTTCAGCGGCCAAGTTCCGACGCACCTGATCGGCAACGACGCCTTCCAGGAGTGCGATACGACCGGGATTACCCGGCCGGTGACCAAGCACAACTATCTGGTCAAGGACGTCAAGGATCTGGCCCGGACCATTCACGAAGCTTTCTACGTCGCGCGCAGCGGCCGGCCGGGTCCGGTCCTCATCGACCTGCCCAAGGATGTCCAGCTCGACGTCGGCGAGTACGGCCCGCCCGAAGCCGTGTCGCACAAGACCTACCGCCCGGTGGTCAAGGGCAAGCACGCCGACATCGAGCGCGCGGTCGCGCTGATGGCCGGAGCCAAGCGGCCGGTCTTCTATTGCGGCGGCGGCGTCATCAATTCCGGCCCGCGCGCCTCGGCGTTGCTCAACGAGCTGGTCCAGCTCACCGACTATCCAACGACGCTGACGCTGATGGGTCTTGGCGCCATCCCCGCATCCGATCGGCACTTCCTCGGCATGCTCGGGATGCACGGGACCTACGAGGCCAACATGGCGATGCACGAGTGCGACGTGATGGTCGCGATCGGCTCGCGCTTCGACGACCGGGTCACCGGCCGGCTCAACGCGTTTTCGCCGGGCTCGAAAAAGATCCACGTCGATATCGACCCGTCCTCGATCAACAAGAACGTCATGGTCGACATCGGCATCGTTGGCGACGTCGCCAACGTGCTTGAGGACATGATCGCGATCTGGAAGAGCAGTCATGCCGCGCCCGATCGCCGCGCGCTCGACGACTGGTGGGCGCGGATCAACCAGTGGCGGACCCGCGACTGCCTCGGCTTCAAGCAGGGCCCCAAGATCATCAAGCCGCAGTACGCGATCCAGCGGCTGTTCGAGCTGACCAAGGGCCGCGATGACGTGTTCATCACCACCGAGGTCGGTCAGCACCAGATGTGGGCGGCCCAGCACTTCGGCTTCGAAAAGCCCAACCGGTGGATGACCTCCGGCGGGCTCGGCACCATGGGTTACGGCCTGCCCTCGGCGATGGGCGTGCAGATCGCCCATCCAGACGCGCTCGTCGTCGATATCGCCGGCGAGGCCTCGATCATGATGAACATCCAGGAACTGTCGACCATCGCGCAATACCAGTTGCCGGTGAAGGTGTTCATCCTCAACAACGAGTACATGGGGATGGTTCGCCAGTGGCAGGAACTGCTCCACGGCAGCCGCTACTCGCAGAGCTACATGGCCTCGCTGCCCGACTTCGTGAAACTCGCCGACTCGTTCGGCGGCGTCGGCCTGCGCGCCGAGACGCCGGACCAGCTCGACGATGTCATCCGCGAGATGATCGAAACGCCGCGCTGCGTCATCGCCGATATTATGGTCGACAAGGCCGAGAACTGCTTCCCGATGATCCCGTCGGGCGCGGCGCACAACGAGATGCTAATGGGCCCGGCCGACAAGGCCGAGCAGCCGGTGTCCGAGGATGGCATGGTCCTGGTCTAACCGCTTTTTTTGGAGGGCGGCGCGCGGGACCCGCCGCCGCCCTCATCGCTTTTCAACGACAAATCACGGGTCGGGCGGATCGAAGACCATGGTCCGGCTGTCTCCACTTCCGGGGCAATCACTAAAATGGATAAAGCCAACCAGTCGCAGAAACACACGATGGCCGTTCTCGTCGACAACGAACCGGGCGTTCTTGCCCGGGTGATCGGACTGTTCTCGGGGCGCGGCTACAACATCGAGAGCCTGACGGTCGCCGAGACCGACCCGCAGGGACGACGCTCGCGGATTACCATCGTGACCTCGGGCACGCCGATGATCATCGAGCAGATCAAGGCCCAGCTGAACCGGCTGGTTCCGGTCCACCGGGTTAGCGACCTTACCGTCGAGGGCGAGTTTGTCGATCGGGAAATGGCGCTGATCAAGGTGCGCGGCACCGGCGAGCACCGGGTCGAGGCGCTGCGCATCGCCGACATCTTCCGCGCCCGCGTCGTCGACAGCAGCAACGAGTCGTTCGTCTTCGAAATCGTCGGCAAGACCGGCAAGCTCGACGCATTCGTCAAGCTGATGCAGGCCCTCGGGCTGGTCGATGTCGCGCGCACCGGCGTGGTTGCCATCGCCCGCGGCGCGGCTGGCCTCTAAACAATAAACCAACATTACTAAACAGTTACCGAGGAACCGGAGTCATGCGGGTTTACTACGATCGCGATGCCGACGCCAATCTCATCAAAGCGAAAAAGGTGGCGGTCATCGGTTACGGCAGCCAAGGCCACGCTCATGCCCTCAACTTGCGCGACAGCGGCATTGGCGACGTTCGCGTCGCCCTTCGTCCAGGCTCGGCCAGCGCCAAGAAGGCCGAGAACGAGGGACTGAAGGTGATGACAACGGCCGAGGCGGGCGCCTGGGCCGATGTCGTCATGGTGCTCACGCCCGACGAGCTGCAGGCCAGGCTCTACGAAGAGAACTTGCGCGAGACCCTGAAGGAAGGCGCGGCCATCGCTTTCGCCCACGGCTTCAACATCCATTTCCGGTTGATCGAGCCGCGAGCGGACCTGGACGTCTTCATGATCGCGCCGAAGGGGCCCGGCCACACCGTGCGTTCGGAGTACATGCGCGGCGCCGGCGTGCCCTGTCTGGTTGCCGTCGGCCAGGACGCGTCGGGCAACGCCCTCGAATTGGCCCTGTCCTACGCCTCGGCGATCGGCGGCGGCCGTTCCGGCATCATCGAGACGACCTTCCGCGAGGAATGCGAAACCGATCTGTTCGGCGAGCAGTCGGTGCTATGCGGCGGACTGACTTCGCTTATCCTCGCCGGTTACGAAATTCTGGTTGAAGCCGGGTACGCGCCGGAAATGGCCTATTTCGAGTGCCTCCACGAGGTTAAGCTGATCGTCGATCTGATCTACGAGGGCGGCATCGCCAACATGCGCTACTCGATCTCCAACACCGCCGAGTACGGCGACTACATCTCCGGTCCGCGGCTGATCGACGCCAGCGTCAAGGCGCGAATGAGAGAGGTTCTCGACGATATCCAGTCAGGCCGTTTCGCCAGGGACTGGATGCTCGAGAACGCGTCGGGCCAGCCGAGCTTCAAGGCCATGCGCCGTCGCGCCGCCGAACACGACATCGAGAAAGTCGGCGAAAAGCTCCGCGCGATGATGCCCTGGATCACCGATAAGCGCCTGGTCGACAAGGCCAAGAATTAGCCCGCCGGGCATTCGTCGACAGTGGCGAGACGACGTCGCCTCGCCACCTCCTCAGCGGGGCTGTTTCGGCTACGCCTTGCGGGCCTGGACGATCAGGGCGTTGATGGTGTCGTCGCCGAGAGATTTGCAGGCTTCCAGGCGGTGCAGGCCCTCGACAAGGACCATGCGGTTCTCGTCGGGGCGGATCAGGATGGCGTTGCGCTGTCCGTTCTCAAGGATATCCTCGGCCAGGGTCTGGACACGGCCGGGATCGAGCGTCTTGCGCTTTCTCATCGGCACGTAGATCTTCTCGATCTCGACCTTGACCTCGCGCATTTACGCGCTCCTCGCGGTTCGTTGCGCGGCCCGAAGCGGTTACTCCAGAACGATTACTCTACAGCAACACGCGGCTGTGAGTGAGTTATCATCGGTCGAGGAAGCTAAGCACAATCGGCAGGTGTCGCGTGAACCTTGGGGGTGCGCGGAGGCGGCGCTTGTGCTATGGTTGTGGCAAATGGGTATCAACTGCGGAAACCCTGCGAAACCCGAAACGGGCAGAATCTTTTTCTCGTGAACCGGAATGGCGAAGCATTGAAAGTCAGTAGGTTAGAAAAAATTCCATAGGTCATTTTGACCCATATAGTAGTCCATTCTGACCTATCCTATAGGTCATTCTGCCCTATCCATCCTCATGCTGTTTAGTGGCCACACTCGATGTTGCGCGGGCGTCATGAAGGCGCGCGAGGGCGCAGAAGTCCTCGACCGAGAGGTCCTCGGCCCGGCGCGTCGGATCGATGCCAATGGCCGCCGGATCAAGGCCGAGCGGACGCAGCGCGCTTCGCAGCATCTTCCGGCGCTGGCCGAACGCGGCGCGGGTGACCGTCTCCAAAGCTCGCCGGTCGGCGGCGGCCAAAGGTTGCGGCCGGGGCATCAGGTTGACCACCGCCGAGGTCACCTTCGGCGGCGGCACGAAGGCCCGCCGGTCGACGGTGAACTGATAATCGACCGCGCATAGCCATTGGACAATCACCGACAGCCGGCCGTACTCGGCGGAACCGGGCGCCGCGGCGAGGCGTCGGGCGACTTCCTGCTGGAGCATCAGCGTGAGTGCGACGAAGTCGATGGCATGGCGCATCCAGCCGAGCAGGAGCGGGATGGCGACGTTATAGGGCATGTTGGCGACGATCCTGCGCGGCGCGGGGGCCAGGGCGCGGACATCGAGCGCGAGCGCGTCGGCCTCGATCAGCCGCAGGCGGTCCGGGAAGACCGCCGCCAGTTCGCCGATCGCGACGGCGCACCGGGTGTCCTTCTCGATGGCGATGACCAGCGGCGCGCCGGCGGCAAGCAGGCTCCGGGTCAGCCCGCCGGGGCCCGGGCCGATCTCGATTACCGCGCCGTCGGTCAGGTCTCCGGCCGCGCGCGCCACCCGGTCGGTGAGGTTGCGGTCGAGGAGAAAATGTTGGCCGAGACCCTTGCGGGCATCGAGGCCGTGGCTCTTGATGACCTCGCGAAGGGGCGGCAGCCCGGCCAGCAGCGCGGCCGGGGTGACCGTCGCCGACGGCATGCTCATGGCGACACGGCGCCTGCGCGTCGTCGGGCAAGGTCGGCCGCGGTGCTCAGCGCCGCCATCAGGCTGGTTGGGCTGGCGATCCCCTTGCCGGCGATGTCGAGGGCGGTGCCGTGGTCGGGCGAGGTGCGGACGAACGGCAGGCCCAGGGTGATATTCACCCCGTGGTCGACGTCGAGCGCCTTGAGCGGGATCAGCGCCTGATCGTGGTACATGCAGATCGCGGCGTCGTAGCCGGCCCGCGCGCGGGCGGTGAACATCGCGTCCGGCGGAACCGGGCCGATTGCGTCGATGCCGGCGGCGCGCAACGCCGCGACCGCCGGGGCGACGATCGTATCGTCCTCGCCGCCAAGGGCGCCGTCCTCGCCGGCATGGGGGTTGAGCCCGGCGACGCCCAGGCGCGGGCGCGCGAGGCCGAAATCGCGGCGCAGCGCGCGCTCGGTCATCGTGCCGGCGGCGACGATCGCTTCGCGGTTGAGGGTCGAGATCGCCTGTCGCAGGCTCAGATGGACGGTGACCGGGACGACCCGCAAGCCCGGGATGGCGAGCATCATGATCACCGGCGCGCCGCCGGCGAGTGCCGCGAGAAACTCGGTGTGTCCGGGAAAGATGAAGCCGGCGGTGTAGAGCGCCTTCTTGTGGATGGGGTTGGTAACGACCGCCGCCGCGGCGCCTGTTCGCACCAGGCCGACCGCCTGTTCGATCGCGGCGATGACCGCCGGCGCGTTCGAAGGCTCGATCTGGCCAGGCGTCGGCGCCGCCGCCAGCGGCCGATCGAGGACCGGCAGGGCGTTGGCGAACACAGCTTCGGCGTCCTCGGCGCGGCCGATCGGGCGGATGGGAACGTCGAGGCCCAGCCCCGCCGCCAGTCGTTCGAGCCGGGCGGCGTCGTCAATCGCAAAGAACGCGGGCAGTCCCTCGCCCCGCCGCAGCCAGGCCATGAGCGTTGTTTCGCCGCCGATGCCGGCCGGCTCACCCATCGTCAGCGCCAGCGGGAGCTGTGGCGGCGTCAGTTGCGGATATCCACGAACGCGGTCCGCCGCAGATCCCGGAGGATCCGCTGCGCCAGCGCGTTGATGCGCTCCTCGCGCAAGGACTGCTCGATCCGCTCGCGGATGTCGCCGCTCGGTGCTTCTTCGTCGCGGCGGCAGACCATGACGACGATGATGCCATCGGCGCCGCGAAAGGGCGCGCTTGGTTCACCGACCTTGAGGGGTTGCACCACCCGACGCAGGGCAAGCGGCAATTGCTTCAGCGCCACCTCGCCGAGCGGACCCGATAGCGGCGAGCCGGTCTTATCGCCGATCGCGTTGAAGGCGTCGCAGCCGATCGCGCCCTGCGTCGCCGTCCGCGCGGCCTCGGTCTGGCGGGCAACAGCCGCGTCCGCCGCGCCCGGCGGCAGAGCGAAATGGATCTGGGTGAGATCGACCTTGGCGTTGCCGCTGTTATTGACGCCTTCGGATATGCGCTGATCGATCATCGCCAGGATGTGGTAGCCCATCTCCGTGCGAATGGGCACCGAGACCTGACCCGGCGCCAGCTGGTTGAGCACGGCGTCGAGCTGCGGCGCCAGTTGACCCTCCCGCACCCAGCCCAGATCGCCGCCGACCGCGGCCGCCGCGCCTTGCGAGAAGTTGCGGGCGAGTTCGGGGAAGCTCGCGCCGGCACGGATCTGTTCGACGATCTTTTGCGACAGCTCGGCGACCTTCGCCTCATCGGCGCCGGTATCGAACGGTAGGAAGATCTCGGCGACGCGATATTCCGGATTGCCGGCGTTCTCGTTGATCCGGGCCAATTCCTCGTCGATCTGATCTTCGTTAACGCGAATCTGGTCGCGGCCCTTGCGGTTGATCGCCTTCATCCAGCCGATTTCGGTTTCGATCTGTTCGACCAAAGTCGCCATGCTGACGCCACGCGACGCGAGAACCTGCGTGAGTTGCTCCGGAGACATTTTTGCCTGCTGGGCAATCCGTCCCAGCGCGTCATCGATCTCCTGGCGCGAGACCACGATATTCTGCTGGCGCGCCTCCTGGCGCTTCAAGGCGTCATCAACCAACGAGCGCAGAACCTGCGGCGCCAGCCGCTGGCGAGTGTCCTGGCCGGGCGCCACGTTCGTCGTCGCGAGAACGAGCGCAAGGCGGCTGTCGACGTCGTGCTCCGAGATGACGTCGTCGTTGACCACGGCGACGATGCGCTGGTCCTCCGGCGCCGCGCCCGCGGGCCACGCGATCGCGGTGACGGCGATCGCTACGAAGGTCACGACCGATAACAACCTTTTCAGCACGACGCGCATGACGCCCCGGAGGTGGCCGAAGATGGATTCATGGGGAGCTTCCGCCGACTATAACCCGTCGCCGGAACGACGACCATGCTCATGGTGGCGGCGAAGAGGCGTTCGTTCAATCGGCAAAGCCCTTCGCTCAAGGTTTTATGCCGCCGCCGATCGCGCCGAGGGTCTTGAGTCCGATGCGGACGATGAAGGCATTGGACGGTTGCAGGTCGCGCTCGGAGTAGTCCTTACGGCGGAATTCGGCGGACGCCTCGAAGCATTCGTCCTCGTAGAGGACGCGCAACCCGGCGCGGCGCCAAACGCCGCCGCCGGACAGGTCGCGGATGCCGTAGATCTGCGACGACCAGTAGCGGGTCCAGCGGGTACGAAGGTTGAAGCTCACTTCCTCGCGGCCCTTGTTGAATTCGTCGTTGGACTCGTTATTGCCGGCGAAGTACACGTAGCGGGTGTCCAGACTGATGGCGTCGACCCCGATCCGGGCGCCGAGTTCGTGTCGGCGCGGGGAAAAATCGTCCTTGTCGATCCGGGTCCGGTAGAGCAGGTCGAAATAGCGCGCGGGCGACAGATCCACCGCCGCGACATAATCCGAGAAGTTCTCGTCCAGTCCGGAACCATTCGGAAAAACATCGCTCTGCTTGAAGCGGTAGGCCTGGCCGACGATGACGGAAGCGCTGGCGCCGTTGTTGGCGAACAGGTCCCATTCGAGGCCGTAGTTGAAGCGTGACCCGGGTTCGACGACGTCGAGCCCGGCGAAGCGGTCGAAGCCGAAAAGGTTGGTCTCGTCGAATTCGAACGACTGGCTGTCTTCGTCGGGGATCCGGTTCGGGTTTCCCGAATTGGGCGCGGCGATGAATTCAACCCGCGGCTGAACGATCTGCTGGACGCTTTCGCCGGTCTTGATCAGGGGCAACCGCCAGTCCACCCCGACCTGGGGGAAGGCCCGGCCGGTCACGCCGTTGAAGCGGTCCGTATCGCCCGGCGGCACGAAGTCGTTCACCTGGTAGCCGTCGGCCCAGAAGGCGGCCGAGAAGGTATAGACATCGCCGATCTCGCCGCGTACCGGCACGTCCCACTGCGCGCGCTGAGACAGCCTGCGGGTATCCTGACCCTCGTCGCGAATGAGCGAAAGCGCGTCCGTGTGCATCGTCAGGCGGCTGTCGAAGGGGCCGTCGTAGACGCCGTAGAAATCGAACTGCGGCAAAACGTACGGCACGCTCGACTGGTCGACGCTGCTCGACAGTTCATCGAAGGCATAGGTGTTGGCGACGAAGTAGTTGCGATCGTTGAAGGCCTCCGCGTAGAGCCGCGAGGTCAGCGTGCTATCGTCGCTGAAATCGTACTGGCGCAGATAGGTCCGGTCGGAGGCGCGATTAATGTTGAGCCCGGCCCGCCACATTTCGTCGATATCGTAGCGCCCGGCGCCGAAGATATGGCCGCGGACGCCCTGGTCGGAGTCGCTGGTCAGACTGCCGGTCGCGTTGATCGCCCCATGCTGCAGTTCGCGGCGGTATTCGCCCTGCAGCACCGGCGCCTCCTGGAATCGCCACCAGGGGGTCACGGTCGCGTCCTCGTTCGGCGACATCGCCCAGAAGTAGGGGGTCTGAATGAACGGGCCGAAGTCGGACGAACTGCCGAAGCCGGGGACCAGGAAGCCGGACTTCCGCTTCACGGTCGGATCGGGCAGCGACAGGTAGGGCGTATAGGCCACCGGAACGCCGCCGATCTCGAGCCACGCGTCGTCCATGGTGACCATCCTGTTTTCGCGGTCATGGACGACCTTGGCGGCCTTCATCTGCCATAGCGGCGGCCGCGACGGGTTCTCGGCGCAGAGCGCGCAAGGGGTGTAGGTGCCGTTCCTGGCGACCGTGCGATTACCGTCCTTGAGCCGCGCCTTGCTCCCGCTCGCGCGCGCACCGTCGCTCAGAATGGCGCGGAAATCCTGAACAATGCCCGATTTCAGATCGCCGGTGAGCTCGACATGGTCGCCGAACAAGGTCTCCCCGGTCGGCTCGGCGATGACGACGTTGCCGCTCGCCGTCATGATGTCGTTGGGTTGGTCGTAGGTGATCGTCTCGGCGAACAGCTGGGTGTCCTGGCGCACGGCCTCGACTCGGCCTGAGGCGCGGACAATGCCGCGGTCGCTGTCATAGGTGACCTGGTCGGCGGTGAAGTCGATGGGCGGCGGCGGCTTGGCGGACGCGGGTTGCGCCGATGCCGGTTGTGATGGCGCCGGTTCGGCGGCAAGAAGCGGTCCGGTGGTCCCGGCGAGGACCCCTGCGATCATGCAAAGCGTCGTAACCGCGACAACCGCCGCCGCGTCCGCCCGTATCGCTTTGGCCAGGGGATGCATCCGCGCGAGACCTTCCTTCCGCGCCGAGCGTAGCCGCCGAGCCAGCCGAGGCAATAAAAATTCGCGTCACCGAAAAGGCGGGGCCGGGCGGCCGGTCAATCGGCGGCTTTTGCCCCGGCACCTAGAGATCGCGCTCGGGATCGAGATCTTCGAGCGCGGCCCAGCTTTCGCCCACCAGGATTTGCAGCTTGCCGCTCCGGGTCAGATAATTGTCGGCGAAAAATCGCGCGGAGACCAGCTTGGCCCGCCAGAACGCCGGGTCACCCTCGCCGGCGGCGAGGTGACGCGACGCGATAAGCGAGGCTTTGGCCATCGCTCCACCGCCGGCGACGATGCCCATCAGCCTAAGGTAGTGTACGGCGACGGCGGCGACACGGCGCGGGTGGGTCGAGTAGGTTGAAACGACCCAGTCGGTCGCCGCGGCGAGATCGTCGAGCGCGACGCTCAAGCGCCGGCCGGTCGCGGCGCAGTCGGCCCCTCCGGCCGCCAGCTCGGCATCAATGCCGCGCAGTTCGGCGATGAAGGCGCCCGCCGCGGCGCCGCCGTCGCGGCCGACTTTGCGCCCGGCGAGGTCGCTCGCCTGGATGCCGTTGGTGCCCTCGTAGATGGCGGCGATCCGGGCATCGCGGAAATGCTGGGCGACGCCGGTTTCCTCAATGTAGCCCATCCCCCCGAACACCTGGATCGCGGTGCTCGCGACCTCGATGCCGACGTCGGTCGACCACGCCTTGACCACCGGGGTCAGCAGCTCGACGATCTGCCGCCGCCCGCGTCGGACCTCGGGGTCGGGATGGCGCTCGGCGATGTCGAGGCCGGCGGCGACGGCGTAGGCCAACGCGCGGGCCGCCTCGGTTTGCGACTTCATCGACAGCACCATCCGCTGGACATCGGGGTGGTGGGCGATGGTGACCGGATCGGGATCGTCGCTGCCGAGATCGCGGCCCTGGACGCGTTCGAGGGCGTAGGCGCGGGCGTCCTGATAGGCGCGCTCGGCAATCCCGATGCCCTCGAGGCCGACCGCGAGGCGGGCATTGTTCATCATCGTGAACATCAAATCGAGCCCGCGGTTTTCCTCGCCGACGAGGTAGCCGATGGCGCCGTCGGTGTCGCCGAACGACATCACCGCCGTCGGGCTGCCGTTGATGCCGAGCTTGTGTTCGAGCGAGACGCAGCGCAGGTCGTTGCGATGGCCAAGCCCGCCGTCTTCGTCGGCCAGAAACTTCGGCGCCAGGAACAGCGACAAGCCCTTGACACCCTCGGGAGCATCCGGCAGCCGGGCCAGAACCATGTGGACGATGTTGGTGGCGAGGTCGTGATCGCCGTAGGTGATGAAGATCTTCTGACCGCTGATCCGATACTCGCCGTTGCCCACGTTGATCGCGCGGGTGCGCACCCGCGCAAGGTCCGAGCCCGCCTGCGGTTCGGTCAGGTTCATGGTCCCGGTCCACTCGCCGCTGACCAGCCTGGCAAGATAGCGCGCTTTCAGCGCCTTGTCGCCGTGATGAGCGAGGGTTTCCGCCGCCGCCTGGGTGAGCATCGGGCACAGGCCAAACGCCATGTTGGCGCTGGTCCACATCTCCGAGACCGCGGTCGAGACCAGCTTGGGCAGACCCTGGCCGCCGTCCTCGGGCGCGGCCTGGATGCCGTTCCAGCCGCCCTTGACGAACTGGCTGTAGGCGTCGCGGAAGCCGGGGGCGGTGCGCACGACGCCGTTTTCGAAATGACAGCCCTCGCGGTCACCGATGGCGTTGAGCGGCGCGAGGACGCCGGAGGCCAAGCGGTCGGCCTCGTCGAGAATGGCGTCGAGAAGATCTTCGTTCAACTCGTCGCCGCCGGGCAACGCGCGGACCTGATCGAATCCGGCGAGCTCGTTGATAACAAACCGCATGTCGCTGACGGGAGCGCGATAGGACGCCATCTGTGCCTCACTGCTGACGTGGTGAGATGGGTCAAGATGGCTGCCGGAATGACCCGTATCCACCTCTTTTTGCAAGCGTAGTGACCGCGTCGGCCGACGTCAATTTGCACGCGGGCCGAGCCTGGGCCGGGCCGCGATCATGCGTTCTCATGACACCGGCTCATGACACCGGCTCATGACACCGGCGGATCGCGGGGCGGCCGAGCGAGGGGCTGGCCGAGGCGGCCGGCGAGATCTTGGATAAACTGCCAGGCGACCCGCCCCGATCGGGCGCCGCGCCCGACCGACCAGACGTTGGCCTCGGCGCGCAACTGCTCCGGCGCGATGTCGAGACGGAAATAGTCCGCGTAGCCTTCGACAATCGCGAAAAAGGTTCGCTGGTCGCAGGCGTGGAAGCCCAACCACAGGCCGAAACGGTCCGACAGCGAGACCTTTTCCTCGACCGCCTCGGCCGGATTGATGGCGCTCGATCGCTCGTTTTCGATCATGTCGCGCGGCATCAGGTGGCGGCGGTTGGAGGTGGCGTAGAACACCACCGTCTCCGGCCGGCCCTCGATCCCGCCCTCGAGCACCGCCTTCAGAGACTTGTAGGCCGCGTCCTGGCCGTCGAACGATAAATCGTCACAGAACAGCACGCAGCGCCGGGCCGAGCCGCGCAGCGCGCCGAGCAGGCGGGGCAGGGTGGCGATGTCCTCGCGGTGGATCTCGATCAGCGCCAGCGCGCGCCGGTTTCCGGCCCCGGCCCCGTTTCCGCCCGTGTTCTCGTTGGCCACGGCCTTTGCGGCCAGCTCCTCGTTGATCCGGGCATGGACGGCCTTGACCAGCGAACTCTTGCCGGTGCCGCGCGCGCCCCACAGCAGCGCGTTGTTGGCCGGCAGGCCGCGGGCGAACCGGCGGGTGTTGCCGAGCAGAACGTCCGCCTGCGGCTCGATGCCGCGCAGCAGGGCCAGGTCGACCCGGCTGACCCGCGCGACCGCCTGCAACCGGCCGTCCGGATGCCAAACGAAGGCGTCGGCATCGCGCAAGTCCGCAGAAGCCGGCGGCGGCGGCGCCAGTCGCTCCAGCGCGGCGACGGCGCGGCTCATGAGGGCGGCGATGTCCGGCTGTTCCATGAGCGATGCCTATAAAGCCGCCGCCGCGCCCGGGCAAGACGCCTGCAAAGGTTGGGGCGGCGGGGCCGGCGGCCTGGTCGAGGGCTGCAGGGGGGGCGTTGACGGGGGATGCAGGGGGGCGTTATCGGTTGCAACGGAGGCGCGGCGGCTTAGAAGTCGAAGACGGCGCTGCGCGCCGCATGCTCCGCTTGCGCTTCGCTTCAGTGATCAGTGCCCGAAGATGGGGACGAACACACCACACGGAAACCGAAAAAGTTTAGCCGGTCGTGCGGCGTAGATACCCGTCCGCGGTTGGCTGAGCGCGCGAAGTCCTTATGGACGGAACTCCAGGACCCACCGCGCAGCACACGAGCATTACTCGTTCTACGGGCTGTTGAAACTTGCGCACCACTCCCAAACGTTGCCCGCCAGATCCTCGATACCCTAAAGTCGGCCTGGCGCGCACTAGGGAACAGCCCGACCGGCGAAGTGACGCCGAGGCCCGCCTCGTGAGTATTGCAGATTCCGTTCGCCCAGTCCTCGCCCCATGGATAATCGAGGTCGCTTTCGGGCCGCGCGCGGCGGCTTCCCATTCCTGTTCGCTGGGCAGTCGCCCGCCGGCCCAGGTGCAGCAGGCCTCGGCCTCCCAGAAGCTGACGGCCACAACCGGCTGGTTCGGGCCATTCCAGCGCCGATCGTGCCATCGAGCGGGTTCCGTCACCCCTTCCGCCTTGCAGCCAATTCCACCCGTCCTCCGACCACCATCGCCGATCGCATAGCCACCGTCTTCAAGGAACTCCCGGTACTGGCCGTTGGTGACCGGATAGCGGCCGAGCAGGAACGGCACTTCGACCTCGACGTTGGCTTTCTTGTCGTCGCCATAGGGATAGGTTCCGGCGGGAACCTCGATGTACGCGCCGGGGTCGCGCAGGCCCCGGATGCGCGGATCGCCCAACCGACCCAGGCATAGCCCTAAGGATTGGCGGGCGCGGACCTCGATCTCGTCCTCGATTGCATTGATTGCCAAGCTGGCGAAGGCGTTCTTCACCTGGTCTGGGACTGGGCGGTTCTTAGCGAGGATGAAATCGAGCGCCTCGGCAATGAACAGCGCCGGCGACGGATTGGCCTTGACCGCCGTTCGCGGCTGCTTGTCGATGAGCCGGCCGAGCAACCGCGAGCCCCACTCCGGCCGAGTTGTGTCGACCTTGCCGGCGAACAGAAACAGCAGTGTCAGTCGCCATTGCGGGACCGCGCTCCGCTCCCGGATGACCGCGTCCAGATCATCGCCCAACTTGAGAATGCGCTCGGCGGCAAGATATTCCTGAATGCTCAGGTGATAGAAGGCGACGTTGCTCGTTCGGCCTGGGCAAGAGCAGGCCCGATTTTTCCAGCAGCTCGTTGCGGCGGATCGCCGGCTCGACGCGCCGGTCCTCTTCGCACCATCCCTCTGCGGCGATGTCTCGCAGAACCTGCTCGACTTCGAGCTCGCTCACCTCTGCGGCCGGGCTGCGGCGCGGCTCGCTCTCATCGCCCTCGTGCATGCGCAGCGCGATCGCTTCGAGCCTCGCCTTGACCGGCTCGGTCTGGCGGGTGCCGCCGGGGAAGCGGTTGCAGAGCACGTTATCGACGATGCGCTTGTACAGCTTGTATCGGTCCCCGGGGAGGCGGCCGCCGCTGTCATAGAGAATGCAGATCGCGGTCAGCAGCATGGGGTTCTCGACCAGCGGCGCCAGCTCATCGCCGCGCTCGCGGATGGTTTCGAGCAGGCCCGCGGCCAATTCCTCCTTGCGCAGGGTGTGGAACCAGCGGCGGACGAAAAGGTCCTGCAAGCCGCTCGGCAGCGGCTCGAGCAAGGCCTGATCGAGGCCGAGGCGGTTGAGACCTGCTCGTTCCATTCCGGCCGGGCGGCTGGTGAGGAGAACACGGTTGCCCGCCTTCAGCCATTGGGGCAGGGCGTCGGCGAGACCGCTCAAGACCAGCTTGCGCGGAAAGACCGTTACGCCATCGCGCGTTTCCACTTCGGCAAGCTCGTCGAGCCCGTCCAGGAGCAGGAAAGCGGTGCCGGCCTTCCAGGTGTGCGATCAGCAATTCCCCGGAGAGGTCCTCGATCGCGCCGCCTACCCAGGTCGCAAGGGCCTGTTCCAGATCGGAGCGGCACCAAGTCCGGCCGCCACGGCCCCAGTCGGTCCGGGGCGCGAACTCCCGGAACGCGACCAGCACCGGCAACCTGCCGCGCAGGTGCTCGGGCGTGGGCTCGGCGAACGCCTCCGGGGCCGGAACCGGGTGGCCAAGGTCCTCCCCCGCGATGCTTCGCAAGACCGCCCAGCGGCAGAAGGTGGATTTGCCGGCGCCGGCTTGCGCCAGGACGCAAAGCGACTCCCCATCGAGGCGTTGCAGCAGCGGGACAAGGCGGCGCTCCTTGCCCTCCGTTAGCTTTTCATCGGGATGGGACTTCGCCAAGGTGAGCGCCGGAACATAGACGTGATCCAGCTGGAAAGCATGGCTCTTATCCGCTTCCTGGCCCAACAGGTTGACGTTGGCGTTGCTGCGCTTGAGCCACTCGATGTAGGCGGGCGGAATTTCCGGAGCAGCAGAAGGTTGGACCGGGAGAGATATGTCCGCTGGCTCTTCCCATCGCGCCGCCGCGGCGGCCTGCGGCTTGGGTTTTTTGGGCGGAAGCGCTTTGCGTTTGCCGAGTGGAGGCTTGACGACCTTGGGCTGGCCGGTGAGCTGGCGGCAGAGTTGCTCGTAGTCGGGTTCGGTATCCACCACGTACCGGGTCGCGCCCTTCACCGGTCTTGGAATGTGATCAGCCGTGCCATCGGAAAAGAGGACGGGAATGAACTTCTCGCTGACCGAACCGGTATCGTACAGAAGCTGACGGATGATCCGCGCCTCCCACACCACGCCGTGGCCGACACCGGCTACTTCCTTGTTCGCGACCCGGCGGTGATAGGTTTCGGTACAGACCAGCAGCACGAAATCCGCCTCCTCGATCCTCTGCTCGCACCACAACGGCCATCCTTCCGGCGGCGAGTCGATGTACTGATCGATCTCCGCGTCGATCCCGTCCACGCGCAGGCGATTGGCGAGTTCGAGCACACGGTCCTCGTGCCGCTCGTCATCATGGCTGTAGCTGATGAAAACCTTCGGCGCGTCCGTCACCCTTTGCCCCCCATTTGAGAGGAACGTATCCGGATATGACATCCACGCGCAATCACAGCCGCCGCCGCGCCGCCGCAAGCCGCTGGGTCGGACGCGGGGGGATGCAGGGGGGCGTTATCGGTTGCAACGGAGGCGCGGCGGCGTATAGTCCGGGCCTGACGCGCAATTCAACCCCAAAGGAGTCACCGATGTTCATCTCGCCGGCTTTCGCGCAAGCGGGCGGAGATGTAGCGGGCGCCGGCGCCGGGATCATGCAGTTTCTGCCGCTGATCCTGATTTTTGTCGTCTTCTACTTCCTCCTGATCCGTCCCCAGCAAAAGAAAATGAAGCAGCACAAGGAAATGCTGGCCGCGATTCGCCGTGGCGACCGCATCGTCACCGCCGGGGGGATCGAAGGCAGCGTCAGCAAGGTCGTCGACGACAACGTCCTCCTCGTCGATATCGCCGAGAACGTCCGCGTCAAGGTTCACAAGGCGATGGTCTCTACCGTTCTGTCGAAGCCCGAGGCCGCGCCGGCAACGGGCCCCGCGGTCGAGCCCGCCAACGACGCAACGCCCGGCCCGATCAAGCCCCCGACCAAGTCCCCGACACAGGCCAAGAACAGCGGCTTCAAGAACCTCCTCGGCGGCAAAAAAGATCAATAGCGGCTGAGCCTCGGTGACCTACTTCCCGACCTGGAAGATCGTTCTGATCGTCGGCGTGGCCGTGCTCGGCGTCGTTTTCGCCGCGCCCAACCTGCTCACGAAGGCGCAGGTCGAGGCCCTGCCGGGCTGGCTGCCCCACCGCCAGATCAGCCTCGGGCTCGATCTCCAGGGCGGCTCGCACCTGCTGTTCGACGTCGATACCAAGGCGCTGATCCGCGAGCGGCTGGAAACAATGGTCGAGGCCGCGCGCGCCGAATTGCGCAAGGAGCGGATCCGCTACGAGCAGCTCGGCATCGCCGGCAACGCCATGCAGGTGACCATTCCCGATACGGCAAGTCAGGCGCGGGCGGAAGAGATCCTGCGTAAGATCGATACCGGCACGACGCTCGAAAACGACGCGGGCCGGATCACGCTGAGCCTGACGGCCAAGGCCATCGCCGAGCGCGAATCGGCCGCCATCGACCAGTCGCTCGAAATCATCCGCCGGCGCATCGACGAGACCGGCGTGCGCGAGCCGACCATCCAGCGTCAGGGCCAGACCCGCATCCTCGTTCAGCTTCCCGGCATCGACGATCCGGACCGGGTCAAGCGGCTGATCGGCAAGACCGCGAAGATGACGTTCCATCTCGTCGACGATAGCGCCAACGCGGCCGAGGCGCTGGGCGGCCGGGTGCCGCCGGGCGACATGCTCCTGCCGATGGTCGAGGGTCGTGGCGGCCAGCAGCAACGCCAGGTGCTGGTCAACAAGCGGGTCCTGGTCAGCGGCGAAAACCTGCTCGACGCCGAGCCGACGTTTCAGCAGAACGAACCGGTGGTTTCGTTCCGCTTTGATACGTTGGGCGGGCGGCGGTTCGGCGAGGCGACGGCGCAGAACGTCGGCAAATCGCTCGCCATCGTCCTCGACGGCCAGGTCATCAGCGCGCCGCGCATCCGCGAGCCGATCCTTGGCGGCAGCGGCGTCATATCCGGCAACTTCACCGTCGCCGAGGCCGGCGATCTGGCCCTGCTGCTTCGCGCCGGCGCATTGCCGGCGCCGCTGACGGTGGTCGAGGAACGCACCGTCGGCGCCGGCCTCGGCGCGGATTCCATCGCCGCCGGCAAGCTCGCCAGCATCGTCGGGGTGATCCTGGTCGGCGCCTTCATGGTGCTGGCCTACGGCTTCTTCGGCATTCTCGCCGATCTCGCGGTGATCATTAACATCGTCATTCTGCTCGGCGCGCTGTCGCTGCTGCAGGCGACCCTGACGCTGCCCGGCATCGCCGGCATCGTGCTCACCGTCGGCATGGCGGTCGACGCCAACGTCCTGATCTACGAGCACATCCGCGAGGAGGTCCGCAACGGTCGGACCCCGCTATCGGCGCTGGACGCCGGATTCTCGCGCGCCCTGACCACCATCATCAACTCCAACCTGACGACGTTGATCGCCGGCGTCATGCTCTACGCCTTCGGCTCCGGCACGATCCGGGGCTTCGCCGTGACCCTGTCGATCGGCATCATGACCACCATGTTCACGGCCGTTACGGTGACCCGTCTGATGGTGCTGATGTGGTATCGTCGCGCCAAGCCCCAAGCCCTCCCGATTTAGCGAATAGACATGTTTCGTGGCCTGAAACTCGTCCCGCCGGACACCAAAATCCCCTTCATGGCGTTGCACAAGGTGACGTTCGCCATATCCGCCGTCATGATCATCGGAAGCATCCTGCTTTTGGTGTTCAAGGGCTTGAACCTCGGCATTGACTTCAAGGGCGGGATCCTGCTCGACGTCCGAATGCCGCAGGCGGCCGACCTGCCTTCGATGCGCTCCGCGTTGGGCGAACTCGGACTTGGCGAGGTCGGGTTGCAGACTTTCGGATCGGACCGCGAGGTGCTGATCCGGCTCGAGAAGCAGGCGGGCGGCGAGGAGGCGCAGCAGGCCGCGGTGGCCAAGGTCAAGGACGCGCTTGGCCCGTCGGTCGACTACGAGCGGATCGAGGTGGTCGGCCCACAGGTCAGCGGCGAGCTGCTCCGCGACGGCCTGATGGCCATCTGCGGCGCGTTGCTCGCGATCATGGTCTACGTCTGGTTCCGCTTCGAGTGGCAGTTTGGCCTCGCCGCGATGCTCGCCGATCTGCACGACATCATCGTGACCGTCGGCCTGTTTTCGCTGCTGGGCCTGGATTTCGACTTGACCACCGTGGCCGCGCTGCTGACCATTGCCGGCTATTCGGTCAACGACACCGTCGTCGTGTTCGACCGCCACCGCGAGAACCTGCGCAAGTACAAGACCATGCCGCTCAACCGGCTGTTCGATCTGTCGATCAACCAGACGCTGTCGCGCACCACGATTACGGCGGCTACCGTGCTGATCGCGCTGATCGCGCTCTACGTGTTCGGCGGCGAGGTGTTGCGCGGGTTCAGCACGGCGATGATCTGGGGCGTTCTCGTCGGCACTTTCTCATCGGTCTTCGTTGCCACCGCGCCGTTGCTGTACATGAACATTCGCCGCGGCGCTCCCGCCGAGGAGCAGCAGGCGGTGGCCGGGACATCGTAAGGCCATGGCAGGCAAGGAGGCCAAGCCGCCCAAGCCGCCCAGCACCCAAACGACGGGTCCGCGCCAGCAGATCCAGGCCTACGGTGGCGGCGCCTTTCGCATCTCCGGGGTCCGCCATGAGGGCTCCGTCCTGATCCTTGCCGAGCGGACGCAGGCCTGGTCCGCCGGCTCGATCGAGACCATCTCGGCGGCGTCGCTGGCGCCGCTGACCCGGGAAACTGGCGAGGCCGCGAGCGATGCCGGGGCGGGCTTTCTTGTCATCATCGGCTGCGGCGAGAAATTCGTACCCATGCCGCCGGCGCTGCGCGCCGACTTGGCCGCGGCCGGCATTCACGCCGAGTGGATGGGCACCGGTGCCGCGTGCCGGACCTTCAACGTGCTCGTCGGCGAAGGCCGCGCCGTCCGTGCAGCGCTGCTCGCCGTAGACTAGGCGGGCGCGAAAAGCGGGCGCGGCAATCCGCAGCATTGGCGCTTTTGTGCGACACCTTGATCCGGCGATTCTTCACCAATCTGTACATCGCACTACTTCAGCGCTAGAATAGCGCCCAAATAGGGGACCCGTTCGGGAGCCGGCAAGCGCCGGCATGATCCGGGCGTACGATGGGGGCATTCCCGGATTCGAGACGTCATGCCTGAGCGACCGGCCTCATCGGACGAGCGAAGGCCGCTCGTCCGATGAGGCCGGTCACCGTTTCGATTATGTGGTGGAGGCCACAATGGCAAAGTTTACCGGGACAAACTGCAACGACACGATCATTCCGGGCACGCTGTCAAACGGTGTGACGACCGATACCCCGCATAGCACACCATCGGGCGGGACCGACACGATCGTTGGCTATGGCGGTAACGATCATCTCGACGGCGGCGGCGGCGCCGACGTCATCAACGGCGGCGATGGCAACGATGCGATCGGAGCCCAAGGAACGGGATGGCTTGTTCACGGCGACGGCGGCGGCGACGAGATCGTGTTGTCGGGCCACGCGAATTCCACGTCGAACCCGACCCCGGCGACGATTTCCGGCGCGGCTTACGGGGACTCCGGCGATGACCGGATCGTCGTCAATCCCTGGGGTTTTGGGCCAAGCGTTACGGGAACGGTCTCGCTCCACGGCGGGATCGGGAACGATACCATTGGCGCGCGCCTGTCCGGCCCCAGCGACGAAACGAACCTCGACGGCTACTCGGTCTACGCCTACGGCGACGCCGGCAACGACCATCTCACGGCCACCTTCCAGTTCACTTTTTCCAACGCTTGGCCTTACTTCGCCGGGAACAACGACGACCACCTTTTTGGCGGACCGGGTGACGACAGCTACTTTGTTCTCGAGCAGCGCGATGTCGTTGTCGAAAAGCCGAACGAGGGTCACGACCAGATCGAGGCTTGGGACACGGACTACACGCTTCCGGCGAATGTCGAGGACCTTCTGGTCTCTAACCTGTCGACCTATAATTCGGCGCACCGCTACTCTGGCAACGAACTGAACAACGTGATCACCGACGGGAACGGGAACGACACGATCCATGGCGACGCCGGCAACGACGAGATCTTCGGCCTCTTCGGCGACGATCTGATCTACGGCGACGCCGGCAACGACAAGTTGTGGGGCCAATCCGAGAACGACACAATTTACGGCGGCGACGGCAATGACCGGATCGGTGGCGGCTCGGGCGAGGATCATCTTTATGGCGAGGCCGGCAATGACGTGATCAGCGGCACCGGCGGGCGCGACTGGCTCACCGGTGGCGCCGGCAACGACCGCTTCGACTACGACAACGTCACCGAGTCGGCGCCGGGTGCGGCCAACCGCGACGTCATCGCCGACTTCTTCGGCGCCGGGGCGAAAGGCGGCGATGTCATCGACCTGTCGACCATCGACGCCAACAGCGGCGTCGGCGGTAACCAGGCGTTCATCTTCGGCGGCACCGGCGCCGGGCATGTCCACGCGGTCGCTTCGGGCGCCAGCGACAGCCTGATCCAAGCCGACATCGGCGGCGCCGCCGGGCCGGAGCTGGAATTCCTGGTCACGGGCGTGGCGGCGAGCCACTGGACCGCCGGCGACTTCATCTTGTAGGGGCAAGGTCTGGATTGCCGCCCGCCGCGCTTCGCTCCGGCAATTCTTCACCAATCTGTACATCTCTCTACTTCAGCGCTAAAATGTCGCGAAAATAAAGGCCCCAAAAATAAAGGCCCCATACGGGCGCCGAACGCCGTCGGTTTCAACAGCGGCTGATACGGGGGCATTCCGGATTCGAGACGTCATGACAGGACGGCCGCGCCAGGACGGGCAAATCCCGCTCGCCCGATGAGGCAGGTCAGGGTTTCGACTATGGAGTGGAGGCCACAATGGCAACGTTTAACGGGACGAATACCAACGAAACGATCACGCCCGATACGGTATCGGCCAGCGTGACCGCCGACCCCGCCGGAAGCAAACCATCCGACGCCGCCGATCTCATCAACGGCCTCGGCGGCAACGATCATCTCGACGGCGGCGCCGGCGGCGACACCATCAACGGCGGTGCGGGCAACGACGAGATCCACAACTCAAATTGGCAGCGCTGCGGGCCCGTCGCGGCCAACGCCGGCAACCTCATTCACGGCGACGGCGGGAATGACGAGATCCAAATACGCATTGATGATACGGGCGGCGCGAACCCTGTCGACAACGTTGCCTATGGGGATGGCGGCGACGATAAGATCGGGTTTTGGGTGTGGAACGATCGGGAGTTCAATCCGTGGACCGGTGACTTGCCGACCGGCACGGTGTCACTGTACGGAGGCGCCGGCGACGACAGGCTTAGTGTCGAGGAATCCTATCTCCAGGCTCCCGGGCTGACGGCCAAACTGTATGGAGGAACGGGCGCGGATGAGCTGAGCGCCACCCGTTACGTCTGGGAGCCCGACGGGAGCCACTCCGGGGGCAACAATCCCGACTATCTCTACGGCGGCGCCGGCGACGACACATACCGGGTCTCTGAACTAAAGGATGTTGTTGTCGAAAAAGCCGGGGGAGGCACCGACACGATCATCGCCGGGAATACCGACTACATGCTTTCCGCCAATGTCGAAAACCTGGAACTGACGTGGTCGGTCTATGGCACGCTTCCTGCCGGCTATCATGGGACCGGCAACGAACTGGACAATGTCATTACGGGTGCTTTCCAGACCGATGGCATGCAAAGGCTCGATGGCCTCGGCGGGAATGACATAATCATCGGGGGCAACAACGCCGATACCATCGACGGCGGTTCGGGCAACGACACAATTTATGGAAGTCAACACAGCGGCAATTGGGCCTACCTCGACAATGACCATGACACAATTCATGGTGGGGACGGAAATGACACCATCTACGGCAACGGCGCCACGGATGTCACGCTTTCCAACGTTGACCGAGCGGGCGAAGACTCCGATGTGCTCTACGGCGACGCCGGCAACGACGAGATCTTTGGCCTCTTCGGCGACGACCTGATCTACGGCGGCGCCGGCGACGACAAGTTGTGGGGCCAGTCCGAGAACGACACCATTTACGGCGGCGACGGCAATGACCGGATCGGCGGCGGCTCGGGCGAGGATCATCTCTACGGCGATGCGGGCAATGACGTGATCAGCGGCACCGGCGGGCGCGACTGGCTTACCGGCGGCGCCGGCGACGACCGCTTCGATTGGGACCATGTGACCGAGTCAACGCCGGGCGCCGCCAACCGCGACGTCATCGTCGACTTCTTCGGTGCCGGGGCGAAAGGCGGCGATGTCATTGACCTGTCAACCATCGACGCCAACAGCGGCGTCGGCGGCAACCAGGCGTTCATCTTCGGCGGCACCGGCACCGGCCATGTCCACGCGGTCGCTTCGGGCACCAGCGACAGCCTGATTCAGGCCGACATCGGCGGCGCCGCCGGGCCGGAGCTGGAAATCTTGGTGAGCGGCGTCACCGCCGGTCAGTGGACGGCGGGAGACTTTATCTCGTAGCGGCGAAGTCTGGATTGCCACGCGCCGCGCTCCGCTTGCGCTCGCAATGACGATGAAACACGTCATTGCGAGCCCGCCCCGGCGGGCGCGGCAATCCACGCCGGCGTGCTTTGGTGATAGTTCACCCCTGGCGCCGTAGCGAACTGGCCGTGTACGTGTTCATGTCCGCTAATCGCGGTGGTTTCGCCGCGTGCCGCCGCCAATGCCGCCGCCGATCGAACATCGCCGGTTGCGGCCAAGCCTGGCATCATCCCATCTTTGTATGTGATCGGCGGATGTGATCGGCCGATGGCGAAGCCGGGATGGAGAAGGATGGAGAAAACGATGATCAGATTTGGTCGCTATGCCAACGCCGCCAAGGTCGTGGCGTTGTGCCTGCCGCCGGTGATCATGTCGCTGGCGGGGCTTGCGGCGCTATCGCGCAAACCCGCTCGCGGGGCCGGCCGTAACGAGGCCGCGGCGCGCCGCCGCGAGGTCGCCTCATCCAGGCGTGACCGGACGTGAACGGAACAAGGCGCGCTCGTAGCGGGGTCCGTTAAGAAACGCGCGGGCTTGCATCGCGGTACCATGGCGCGCAAAAGTGGCCGGGCCATGGCGCAAGCCATTTCGGAACAAGGGGCCGAGCCATGGCAGACGCCATGGCGGAAGAAGGGGAACTTGGCATGCGAACATTGGACTGGAAGTGGATCGGCCTGGGGGTGCTTATCATGGTCGCGCTTAACATCGCCGCCGGCGTGCTTCTGGCGCTGGTGCTGGCGCCGCAGCTCCAGGGTGCGACCAGCGTCGGGGAGATCGACCTGTCCGGCGGCCAAATCGCCCTGGCGGCCATCGTGAACGTGCTCATTTTCCTGATCGGCGGGTTCATCGTCGCCATCAAGTCGGCCGGCAAGACGATCATCGAGCCGGGCATCTCGGCGGCCGTCGCGGTCTTGATCGGCCTGCTGCTGTCGGGAAACTTCTCGATCGCCAACCTTATCGCGGGCGGCCTCGTTCCGTTCATCGCCGGTGTGGCCGGCGGCTGGTACGGCGAACGCCGGCAGGGCCATGCCTGAACGCGCGGGCCTGAAGGCGAAACGCGCCCGGTCTTCAGTTGCGGCTGGCGATAACGATGAAGCGCCGGGCGTTGGCGGTGATCTGCTCGCGCTGCAGCGGCCTGTTCGGCTGGATGAAACCGTAGGCCGGGTAGGCCGTTGCGCCCAGTTTGTTCGAAGGCGGCCACCAAACCCGGACCTGCGACCAATCGTTGTTGAGCGAGACGTCGATGGTGAGTACGTCCTCGCTGACACGATGCGGCACCCAGTTG
>CAWDWD010000020.1:0-17500 GCA_963805915.1 uncultured Alphaproteobacteria bacterium | reverse complement strand
AAAGGATGTAGGAAGGCCAAGACAACCAGGAGGTTGGCTTAGAAGCAGCCATCCTTTAAAGAAAGCGTAATAGCTCACTGGTCTAGACAAGCCGTCCCGCGCCGAAGATGTATCGGGGCTCAAGCCACGCACCGAAGCTGCGGGTGTGCCTTCGGGCACGCGGTAGCGGAGCGTTCCGTAGGCCTGTGAAGGTGATCCGCGAGGATTGCTGGAGGTATCGGAAGTGAGAATGCTGACATGAGTAGCGACTAGGAGGGTGAGAAACCCTCCCGCCGAAAGTCCAAGGGTTCCTGCGCAAGGCTAATCCGCGCAGGGTGAGCCGGCCCCTAAGGTGAGGGCGAAAGCCGTAGCCGATGGGAACCAGGTTAATAGTCCTGGGCCTGCCGGGCGTGACGAACGCCAGTCGTTGTCCATCCTGATCGGATTGGATGGGCTGCCAAGGCGTTCCAGGAAACAGCCCCGGCGATACAGACCGTACCCGAAACCGACACAGGTGGACAGGTAGAGCATACCAAGGCGCTTGAGAGAACGGTGTTGAAGGAACTCGGCAAATTGCCCCCGTAACTTCGGGAGAAGGGGGCCCTCGTTCCGGGCAACCGGGACGGGGGGGCACAGACCAGGGGGTAGCGACTGTTTACTAAAAACACAGGACTCTGCGAAGCCGCAAGGCGACGTATAGGGTCTGACGCCTGCCCGGTGCCGGAAGGTTAAGAGGAGGGGTGCGAGCTCTGAATTGAAGCCCCGGTAAACGGCGGCCGTAACTATAACGGTCCTAAGGTAGCGAAATTCCTTGTCGGGTAAGTTCCGACCTGCACGAATGGCGTAACGACTTCCCCGCTGTCTCCAACACCGGCTCAGCGAAATTGAATTCTCCGTGAAGATGCGGAGTACCCGCGGTTAGACGGAAAGACCCCGTGCACCTTTACTATAGCTTTGCAGTGGTACTAGAGGATGGATGTGTAGGATAGGTGGGAGGCTTTGAGACCGGGACGCCAGTTCCGGTGGAGCCACCCTTGAAATACCACCCTTCCGTTCTCTGGTATCTAACCGAGCCCCGTGAACCCGGGGCCGGGACCCTGCATGGTGGGTAGTTTGACTGGGGCGGTCGCCTCCCAAATGGTAACGGAGGCGCGCGACGGTGGGCTCAAGCTGGTCGGAAATCAGCTGTGGAGTGCAATGGCATAAGCCCGCCTGACTGCGAGAGCGACGGCTCGAGCAGAGACGAAAGTCGGCCATAGTGATCCGGTGGTCCCTCGTGGACGGGCCATCGCTCAACGGATAAAAGGTACGCCGGGGATAACAGGCTAATCTCCCCCAAGAGTCCACATCGACGGGGAGGTTTGGCACCTCGATGTCGGCTCATCACATCCTGGGGCTGGAGCAGGTCCCAAGGGTTCGGCTGTTCGCCGATTAAAGTGGTACGTGAGCTGGGTTTAGAACGTCGTGAGACAGTTCGGTCCCTATCTGCCGTGGGTGTCGGAGACTTGCGAGGCGCTGCCCCTAGTACGAGAGGACCGGGGTGGACGGACCTCTGGTGGACCTGTTGTCGCGCCAGCGGCATAGCAGGGTAGCTACGTCCGGACGGGATAACCGCTGAAGGCATCTAAGCGGGAAACCCTCCTCAAAACCAGGTCTCCCTCGAGAGCCGTGGAAGACCACCACGTCGATAGGCCGGGTGTGGACGCGCGGTAACGCGTGCAGCTAACCGGTCCTAATCGCTCGAACGGCTTGAGAACCCATCCCCCGTCGTGCGTACGGACAAACCCAAACCAACCAACCACAACCACTCATGCTTACACACACACACAAACATTCGGAACAAACATCCGCCTCTGCTGCGAGGACCTGGTGGCCATGGCGAGGGTGAAACACCCGATCCCATCCCGAACTCGACCGTGAAACCCCTCAGCGCCAATGGTACTGCGTCTCAAGACGTGGAAGAGTAGGTCGCCGCCAGGCCCTCCCAGCAGAGACAAAATACCAAAACCTCAGCACAAGCCCCCACACACCCACCACCGCGGGGTGGAGCAGCCCGGTAGCTCGTCAGGCTCATAACCTGAAGGTCGCAGGTTCAAATCCTGCCCCCGCAACCAAAATAACACAACAAGATCAACGAGATAGCCCGCCTCGCGCGGGCTTTTTCATGCGTTCACGCCTATTCCGGGTGGATCTACGAAAACCCAAGCATTTACAAAGACTTCCGCGTATTCCGCCATCCGTTCCCATCCCCTCCCGAAAATTCCATGTCACATGGGTGGCACATGAAACAAGCCGGATGTACTGGTAATGTTCTTTCCTCTGTTGCATCATCGACGCCGATGGGGCGGTAGCGATGGCAGCGTTATTCTCTTGAAACGTTCGGCTATAGTTCAACCGAAGGTGCGGCTGGGCTTGCCTACCTTCTACGATCATTGACTCGCACTCGAATAGCTGCGTTGCGAGAATTGCAGAAGAATAAAGTTATGAACGGAAGCAAAATAATCTCCTTGTCGAAAATATCAGCAAAACCCAGAACTCTGGTTGATCCGCGCGGAAGCTGCGATCACCTTTTTGAAGGATGATGCTCGAGCGAAGGAGGTTGTAATATTCGCAACTCTTCCGCATGTTTTTTTACAGGGAATGCTCGTTCCACTCGATCGCCTCGATCCGCCTAACCAGGAGGATCTTCTTGGGGCTCATGTCTTTTCCGATGACACTTGGTCGATTGAGCACATCTCGGGTAGCGGCGAGGAAGATCGGGTGTGTCTCTCCCCGCCGCTGAGCAACCCAGGGTGCCGGACACTTGTTGGCGCCGAGCAACTAGTGTTCAGGCGGAGTTTTGACGGCATGCCGTTAAAGGGAACCTATACGGAAGTCAGCCAAATGTAATCGGCGGTGCAAGTCTGCCGGCGGGCGCAAGGCACGCGATATCCGCTGCCGTATCTGCTGATGTTCACGGTGTTGGCGCTGCTAAGCGGGGCCAAGTCCTACTGCGGCGTCATCACCTTCCTGGAGCATGCGTATTCCACTGAAGTCGGCCACCGATTCCAATCGAAGCCGGCCGGGGATTCCACTGAAGCCGGCCGGGGTGGCGTCATCGGCGGAGTGATGGGTTCAGGTTACGGTGGCGACGTCAAGTCTGTCGCGTTGGGCAATAAGCTTGCGCATGCTTTCTCCCTTCAGGACAAGGCGGTGAGCATTATGGATGAGGCGGTCGAGGATGGCGTCAGCCAGGGTTGGATCGCCGATCACATCATGCCAGTGCTCGACGGGAACCTGGCTGGTGACGATGGTTGACGCGCGGCCATGGCGATCGTCGACGATTTCGAGGAGATCGCGGCGCTGCTCGGCGGTCATGGGGGCAACCGGTCGAGCACTCTTGCAGTCTCAGCGCGGGAAGCGCGCTTCAAGCACCTCCACTTGCTCGGGCGTCAACGTTCTGGGGTTCAGACCGCGCAGAAGTAGATACAGTTTTGCGGTTTCCTCGAGTTCCTCGATCGAATGCGCGGCCGCCTCCAAGCTCGTGCCGGCGACAACCGGACCATGATTGGCCAACAGAACGGCGGAGTGCTTTCCTGCTTTGCCTCGGACAGCGTCGGCGAGCCTCTCGTCACCAGGAATATGGTAGGGAATGAGGGGCAGCGTCCCGACGCGCATGACGTAGTAGGCAGTGATCGGCGGCAGAACGTTCATGGTATCAACGTCGGGAAGGCAGGAGACCGCAACCGAGTGCGTTGAATGGAGATGCACGACCGCCTGGCTTTCCCGGCGCTCGGAATACATCGCCAAATGAAGAAACGATTCCTTGGTCGGCTTCGCTCCGCCGATTACCTGGCCTTTCGCGTCCAACCGGGACAACTCCGCCGGGTCCAAGTTGCCCAACGACACATTGGTCGGCGTCATCAGCCATCCATCGTCCAGACGCACGCTGATGTTGCCGGAACTCCCAAATGTCAGGCCGCGAGACATCCATGATCGTCCCAACGCGCAAATCTGTTCCCTTACGGCGGAACTCACTCATTCGGCGCCCCACCGGTCATCATGTCGAGCGCCTTTCCGAAGAAATCGACGGCGCCGAAGTTCCCCGATTTCAGTGCGATCGCCATTCCGTCCGGAACCGCTTGAGTAACCGGCACTCCCGGATCGATCTGCGGACCAATTCTGAGGGCATGCACGCCCAATGCGTCGACGACGGCTCCCGAGGTTTCCCCTCCGGCGACGACCAGTCTTTTAATACCGGCGGCGCGCAATTCGACGGCGATCCGGGCAAAAGCCCTTTCAATCAGTTCGCCTGCGTGTTCACGCCCCAATTTTGCCTGAGCCGCGGCCACCTTGTCCGGCGAGTCCGTTGCATAGATCAACCTGATTACGCTTCTTTCTCAGCCTGCCGGGGCGTGGTACAAATCGGGAACATATAAGGAGACAGGCGGGGTTGAGGCATGGCGCGCAATCGTGTTCAGTTTCAGAAGGGGCTCAGCGAGGCGCGGTTCGATGAGCTTTACGGGAGCGAGGATCGGTGTCGGGAGGTCGTGCTCGGCTGGCGTTGGCCGCAAGGCTTTGTCTGCCCCGGCTGCGGCGGGCGGAATCACTGCGTCATCAAGACCCGTGCCCTCTACCAGTGCACGTCCTGCCGCCGGCAGACCTCGCTGATGGCCGGCACGATCTTCGCCTCGACCAAGGTGCCGCTGCGCACTTGGTTTCGCACCATGTACCACCTGACGCAGAGCAAGGGCGGGATCTCCAGCCTCGAACTCGGCCGTCGCCTCGGTGTGACCCAGAACACCGCCTGGAAGCTCAAACACAAGCTGATGCAGGTGATGATGGAGCGGGATGCCGGCAAGCGCCTGACCGGTCGGGTCGAAATGGACGACGCCTATCTCGGTGGCGAACGCTCCGGTGGCAAGCGCGGTCGCGGCGCGCCCGGCAAGACGCCGATCATCGTCGCCGTCGAAACCACGCCCGAGGGCAAGCCGGTGCGCCTGAAGCTGCGCCGGGTCATCGGCTTTCGGCGCAAGGAGGTCGAAAAACTGGCCCGACGCAGCCTCGATCCCACCAGCACCGTCGTCAGCGACGGCCTCAGCTGCTTCCGCGGTGTCGCGGATGCGGGATGCACGCATCAGCCGATCCGCACAGGATCCGGCCGCAAGGCGGTGCTGACACCCGCTTTCAAGTGGGTCAACACGGCGCTCGGCAACATCAAGACCGCCATCACCGGCACATACCGCGCCATCCGCCAAAAGCACATCCCCCGCTACCTGGCCGAGTTCGAATACCGCTTCAATCGGCGCTACGATCTCGTCGCCATGATGCCCCGCCTCGGCTGGGCCGCCGTCCGAACCCCGCCAATGCCATATCGCCTCCTCAAACTGGCTGAGGTTCATGCGTAATCAGGAAAACATTTGAAACCGCCAGGGAGACCGGAAACTTTCTGGTCGCCCAGGTCAAAGCCAACCAGCAGACCCTGCACGACACGATCGAAGCGATCTGTGCCGCCGAGAAGCCCGTCGACAGCGCCGCGAGCGTCGACCGCAACCGCCACGCTCGCCAGGAGCATCGTCTGGTCGAAACGTTCGACGTCACCGGCCGTCTCGGCTCCGACTGGGACGGCCTGATCGTCGCCGCCGCCCGCGTCACCCGGCTCACCTGGCACAAGGACACCGCCTCCGGCCGCTGGCACCCCACCGACGAGATATCCTTCTTCGCCTGTCAGATCAGGCTGTCCGCCAGCGCAACCGCCGCGGCGATCCGCCAGCATTGGGGCATCGAAAACCGCAGCCATTACGTCCGTGATGTCAGCTTCTTCGAAGACCACAGCCGCATTCGAACCAAACCCGGCCACTTCGCAAGGTTCCGCAGCTTCGCCCTCAACATCCTGCGCGCCAACGCCACCACCAACGTCAGCAGAGAACTCTACCTCAATGCCCTCAACCCAAATCACGCCCTGGGTTACCGCTCAGCGTATAGGAGAACTGAACAGCCCTGGGTGTTGGCCGATGTTAGCCGAGGCTCTGGTTGCGATGGTTCGAATACGGCCCGTCTCGTCGGTGAGCTTTCGCAGACCTGACGGCAGATGTCGCGGATGGTCCAGCGGTACGGAATGGGGTGGACCGCTTTAGGTGGATGGTGTAGAACATATGACGAACATTATTCGTTACGAGGTTCGCCATGGTCGATTTTCCGCGCTCTTATCGAGTTCCAGCACCGGCTTTCGGACGAAGCGGGGTGCGCTTCGTATGGCCGAGGCGCACTGGCTCGACGACAGCTAACGCCGATGGCTGGTCGGCGTATGCCGGCGCTCCCGGCTGCGACGATCCTCACGTCGTCGGGCCGATAGCCGCGCACATCGTTCTGCCGCGGCCCCATCGCGTCTTCGCCAACCTGAAATACAGCGCTCGGCGTCTACCACGGGCTGCGCTCTAAGCTCCTGCGAGCCTACCTCGACGAGGTCGTCTTCCGCTTCTATCGCCGCCGCACCCGACACCCGACTTCCAATCCCTACTCGGCATCGCCGTCGCCCTCACCCCGCCACATGCAACATGCTGGTGCAACCGGAAGCAAAGGGAAATAATTGAATTATGATCTGGCTGGAGGAATTCTGAACAGCCAATAATATTTGATTGATCTTCAAAGATATCCTGGAAGAAAATATGAAATCGTCTCCATTGCTAAAATATGCCGTTAATATGCGATCATTTGTTTATTTTGTTCCTCTAATTGTTACGTTATTCACTCTGTTTTCTGCATTTTCCTCAGCCGCAGACACATGCCAGGATCTTTACGCGTCGAACAGCGACGCTCAATCGGGGTACGGCCTGTCCTGGAACCCGCTCTCGCAGGTCAAGGGACTTGTTGTTCATACGACGGGTTGTTCTGGAAACACAGCGAACGTAGCTGTCGGTTCTGGTGAGGAGAATACCGTTACCTACGCCAAGGGCTACTACTGGACGGGGACTGGTTGGCATGAATACGCCATCACCCCGTCTGGCGGCTCCGTCAAGAAAAGTGACTGGATAATGGGGGCTGGAACAGGAACCGTTCCGCTCTCAGACTCACCGACTTATTTTTTAGGCTACACCTGCCAGCTGGTAGGTTCTGTGTGGAAGTGTGGGTGCAAGGACTCATCCTGCAGCACTAGCTACTGGAACCTGCAGGCCATAGACTTAACGGCTCCAGGCGCTAATACGATCGAATTTGCACAAAAAAATTCCAGCGCTCAAGAGGCGAACGCAGATGTCTCTATCCCGGTAACATTTGCTGGCTCTGGTGCAGCCACTGTCGCGTATAGAGTGACCAAGACTCAGGCGCGCAACCACGGCAGATGCTCTCCGCAGGATTACGAGCTCGATGCAGGCACACTGTCGTTCTCTGCACCTGGCAACAAATCCATCCCTCTGCATATATACGACGACTCGTTACAGGAAGCTGACGAGCAGATTGTTGTTACCTTGTCATCACCGAACGGGGCCGAACTCGGCAGTAAGGCAGAGCATACGTTCACCATCGTTGACAACGATCGCTTGCGCATGGTGTCCGTTAAGGATTATGGCGCCGTGGGTGATGGCGTTACGGATGATCGTGCTGCCATACAGAGCACTATTGACAGTGTCTCCGCCCTCGGCGGAGGTGTTATTATCTTTCCTCCTGGGGACTATCTGGTCAGTGATGTGGTCTCCCTCAAAGAAAACCTGACTCTGGTAGGGTACGGTGCCACGACTAGGCGCTTGCCGAACCAGGGCAACTGGGAGATAACATTCGATATGTCGACTTGGTCACAGAGCAGCAATTCCCTGCCAGTCGTCTTGCAAGGACTGGAAATGGACGGCAACAGTCAGAACCAGGGGCCGTATCAGGACCACGAGCTACAACAGTCGCATCTGCTCTTTATTTGGGGTCACGACGGCCCGGGGCGGATCCAGACTTTCATCGAGGACATGACTTTTCAGAATGGGACCGGTGACGGCGTCTCCGTTGTCGCCAACATCGACCTCAAGATGTGTCACATTCGGATGCACAACGTTTTTCGCGGCGGTCTCACGATTACAGGAGGGCACACGTCGGCGTACGTCTTTGACTATGAAGGGGACGGTGACATCGATGCGACGGGTATGGACATTGAGCCCGAGGGCACGAATCCACCCGTTGACCTTGTGATGGAGCGTATTCGCTACCAAAACGGAGACTTCGATCTCGCGCTGGGCAAGGAGGGCGAATTCCGGCAGAGCTCCTTTACGGGGCGGGACATCGTCTCGCTGGCGGGTCGTTTCGACATACACACGCGCTTCGCGAAGGTCCGTATCAGCGACTCCGAGTTTCACGTCGGGATTGAGGGAAACAGCATCGAGAACCGAATTTTCCAGCCGGGAGACGTCGTCTTTGACAATGTGACATTCGTGGCTACCGAGGAGCCGTATGAGGCGACGAAAGATTTGATTGAGGCCGACCGCAGTCTCAAGACACTCAGTGTGCTGTGGAATAACGCGTACAATCCCCACCTCACCGGCCAGCGTCTGCTGTGCAGGAACTGCGAGTTCAAGATCGCCTCGAATGTCGAGTTCGAGCGACAATGTGTACGCCACCTACACGCTCGGGGACCTGTCCGCGAGCGACGACAACCTCCTGACGCTCGAGAAACCCAAGTTTACGGGCACGTTCGCCGGCGTTTTCGGCAGCCCCTGTATCACGTGCGATCAGCAGGCGGGCGGGGACGTGCAAGGACGCCGCCTCATCAACTGGGGTGAAGTGGTTTCCTGGTTTGGAATTGCGTCGGAGTAGGGCGATCGATCAGGACAGGGGGCATCATAGCCGGCATCACGGGCTTGTGACACGTCGTGATCCTCGACGCGCTGGAACAGCAGGTCGGCGGTGCCGGCGCGTCTGAGGCGACCGGTTTGATTGGCGCGACCAATCGGCTATCCGACGCCTGGGGCAATCTGCTCGAGGCCATCGGCCGAACGCCGGCGTTTACCCGGATCGCCGAAGACAAGCTTGGCGATCTGTAATCATCGAACGGTGGCCGTCTTCCGCTTGGCGTGATGATGTGGCTTGTGTTGGGCTTGGTGCTGACAGTGGTGTTTGCACCGGTGCAAGAGACGGTGCGTATGGCGCAGGTTCATATTCTCACCGGCCCGAGCGTCGACGGCGGTTCAGGGTTGAGCAAAAGCAGGCGATTGTTGGAGCAGCGTTCGCGCCGGGGGCCGTTGTTTCGGAGGTCGCGCGGCGGACGGACGTTTGCACGAGCCTGATCTACCGCTGGCGGCGGGAGTTGGGTCAGGCGCGTGGCGGCTTTGCCGAAGTGGTCGTGGCACCGCCTCTCGTTGCGGCGATGTCCTCCGAGGTTTCCGCTCCCGCGGCCGCGCCGGCGATCGAGATCGAGGTCTCCGGCGGATCGCGGGCGCGCATTCCGGCCTCGACCCCGCCGGCCTTGGCGGTGGCGGTGATCGGGGCCTTGCGGCGGCGATGATTCCGGTTCCGAGCGGGATCCGGGTGTGGCTGGCGGTTGGCCGGACGGACATGCGCCGGGGCATGAACGGCTTGGCGCTGCAGGTGCAGGAGACGCTGAAGCGCGATCCGCACGGCGGCGATTTGTACGTTTTCCGGGGCAAGCGCGGCCAACTATCGACATTCAGCATACGGTTTTCGATTCGCGAGCGTTGCCTATCGATGGCATCCCTTGTTCGGACAAAAGGTGCAAGTCTCGCCGTTCCGGCGCGGTAAGGCATTGACGTGCATCTACACGCACGAGCGGCCGGATCTTTGCCGCGAGCTGCCGAACTGGATGTTCGACGACAGCTACTGCGCCGGCATGACGCTCGGCCCTGCGGAGATCAGCATCGACGGGCTTAACAAGCTGGCCGCGGCGCTTGACCTGCTCGGCGCGCATCGGGGCCGTGACGCACACTTCCCTTCTTCCAACGAGAAGGAGAGGGACGGTGCGGAGAAGCCAGTATCAAAATCGCGGGCAGCTCGTTCTCGAGCTGGAGCGCCAAGATCGTCGGGTGGCGGTGGAGCGGAGCACGAAGGGACTGGTCGAGGCCCTGGCCGATCTTCTGCTGGCGGCGCTGGGGATCGACGGCACGACGCCGACGAGCAAGGAGGGCGTCGATGAGCAGCAAAATCACCGCTGATCATCTCGCCCGCACCGCCGTCGTCTATGTTCGCCAATCGACCATGGCGCAAGTCACCGGCAATCTGGAAAGCCAGCGCCGGCAGTACGACCTGGCGGAGACCGCGAAGGCCAAGGGCTTCGCCGCGGTGACGGTGATCGACGACGATCTCGGCCGGTCCGGATCGGGCCGAATGCAGCGGCCGGGATTCGAACGCCTGGTCGCGCTGGTCTGCTCCGGCGATGTCGGCGCGGTCTACTGCATAGAAGCGTCGCGTTTGGCCCGCAACGGGCGGGACTGGCATCATCTCATCGATTTGTGCGCCCTTGCCGAGAGCCTGGTCGTCGATCCGGACGGCGTCTACGATCCACGGCTCGTCAACGACCGCCTGCTGCTCGGGCTGAAGGGGACGATGTCGGAATACGAGTTGAGCCTGATGCGGCAACGCGGACTTGCGGCGCGCGACCAGAAGGCGGGACGCGGCGAATTCCGGTTCATGCTGCCGCCCGGCTTCTGCTGGAGCGAGGCGGGAAAGATCGAGATCGATCCCGACGAGCATATCGTCGAGACGATCCGTCTCGTCTTCGCCAAGTTCCGCGAGTTGGGCAGCGCGCGGCAAGTCTTCCTCTGGCTTCGCCACGCCGGCCTGAAGATGCCCGTCGTCCTGCGTAACGTCGACGTCCAGAAGCTCGTCTGGAAGGCGCCCGCCTACCACAGTGTCATGCAGATCCTGCACAATCCGCTGTACGCTGGCGCCTATGCCTTCGGCCGGAGGGCGCAGCGGACGAAGATCGTCGACGGCCGCGCCCGCAAGGCCGACGGCTTTCGTAAGCCCATGGAGCAATGGAACGTGCTGCTGCGCGACGCCCATCCGGGCTACATCAGCTGGCAGGAGTACGAGGACAATCAGAAGCTGCTGCTCGAGAATGCGCACATGAAGAAGACCTGCGAACGCAAGTCGGCGCGCGGCGGCCGCGCCTTGCTCACCGGGCTGATGCGCTGCGGGCGCTGCGGGCGAATGATGCGCGTCTTCTACGGCATGGGGAAAGGCAACGCGCATCGCTACCAGTGCCGCGGCGACGACGCGCATGTGGGCGCCGGGCTGTGCATCGGCATCGGCGGCGTTCGCATCGATCGGGCGGTCGCCCTGCGGATCCTCGACGCGGTCTCCGGTCGCGCCGTGGAGGCTGCCATCCTGGCTTCCGAGCAGGTCGAGCGCTCGCAAAGGGAGGTTATCGCCGCGGTCGAGCGGGAACTCGAGGCGGCGCACTATGACGCGTCCCTCGCCGCACGCCGCTACGAACTGGTGGATCCCGCCAAGCGCCACGTCGCCCGTGAGCTGGAAGCGCGCTGGAACGCGGCGCTGGAGCGTGTGGCCGAACTCGAACGCCGTCTCGACGATCTGAAGGCGCAATCGGCGACGCGTCCGAAGATCGATCGCGAGCGCCTGCTTCAGCTTGCATACGACCTGCCGGCGGCCTGGAACGCCCCTTCGGCCGACACGCGGACGAAGCAGCGCCTCATTCATATCCTGATCCGGGAGATCGTCTGCGACCTCGACGACGCGAGCAACGAGGCGGTGCTGCTGATCCACTGGACCGGCGGGCGCCACACGGAGGTGCGTGTTCCCCGCGTCAAGACCGGCCGCTACCCTGCCGATCGGGCGCCCACCGCCGTCGATGCGCTGCGTAAGCTTGCCGGGCATTGGCCGGATCGGGAACTCGCCGTATCGCTCAACCGGATGCGCTGCAAGACCGGCGACGGGGAGACCTGGACGACGGTCCGGGTCAAGGAAATGCGCGAGCGGCTCGGCTTGCCCGATTATGATCCCCATCGACAGGATGGCGCGACGATCAGCCTGATGAAGGCGGCCGAGCGGCTCGGCATCTGCGTGGGATCGACGATGAGCCTCGTCCGCAGAGGCATCCTGCCCGCTACACAGATCGTCTCCGGCTCGCCGTGGCTGGTTCCCGTCGAAGCGCTCGCATCCGAGCCGGTGCGCCTAGGGGTGCAGCGGGTGATCGCCCGAAGGCCAAAAATATATGATAACTATCAATATGATAAGGTCGTCCGGCTGCCCGGACTTTGAGCCGGAGGGGGTACTATGAAACGCACTGTGGCGATCTGATCAAGATTCTCTGGCATGACGGGCTGGGGATGTCGCTGTACGCCAAGCGGCTGGAGCGCGGCCGGTTCATCTGGCCGTCTCCGGCCGACGGCATCGTCGCGATCACGCCGGCGCAGCTCGCCTACCTGCTCGACGGGATCGACTGGCGCAACCCGCGTCACACCACCCGCCCGGCGCGGGCCGGCTGAACGAAGCCCGTCGTGGGTGCTGTTTTTGTGCGAGTCAAACGGCTGATTTTGTGATTCCATTCGCCCGGGTGAGCAGCATACAGCCCGAGACCGTTCCCGACGACATCGCGACGCTGAAAGCGGCGTTCCTCGCCGAGCGTTCGGCCCGGATCGAGGCCGAGGCGCGTGCATCCGGCGCCGAAGCCATGGTGGCGCATCTGAAGCTCTTGATCGCCAAGCTGAAGCGCGAGCGGTTCGGGCCGTCGTCGGAGCACCGGCGCCGGCTGCTCGACCAGTTGGAGCTGCAACTCGAGGAACTGGAAGCGAGCGCCACCGAGGACGCCACTGCCGCCGAGGACGCGGCGGCCGATACGGGCGAGAGCGCGGTCGGAAGCTTCACCCGGCGCAAGCCGGTGCGGGGCCCGTTGCCAGCGCATCTGCCGCGCGAACGCGTCGTCATCCCGGCGCCCTCCGTCTGCCCGTGCTGTCAGGGCAGGCTGGTCAAGCTCGGCGAGGATGTGACCGAGACGCTGGAGGTCGATTCCCCGGCAGTGGAAGGTGATCCAGACCGTCCGCGAGAAGTTCAGCTGCCGGGCGTGCGAGCGGATCACCCAGCCGCCGGCGCCGTTTCACCCGATCGCCCGCGGCCGCGCCGGCGCCGGATTGCTGGCGATGGTCCTGTTCGGCAAGTACGGGCTTCACTTGCCGCTCAACCGGCAGAGCCAGGGCTTTGCCCGCGAAGGCATCGAACTCGACGTCTCGACCCTGGCCGACTGGGTCGGCGCTACCGCTGCCGCGTTGTCGCCACTCGTGGAGCTGATCCGCCGCCACGTCCTGGGGGCCGAGCGCGTCCATGGCGACGACACCACGGTGCCGGTGCTGGCCAAGGGCAGGACGGTGACCGGCCGCTTATGGACCTACGTCCGTGACGACCGACCGTTCGGCGGCCCGAACGTCAAGGGAACCGGTCCGCCGGCGGCGGTCTACTTCTACTCACGCAACCGCGCCGGCGAGCATCCGCGCCGACACCTCGCCGGGTATGGCGGAATCCTTCAGGCCGATGCCTATGCGGGGTTCAACGATCTCTATGATCCCCGCCGCAAGCCCGGACCAATCACCGAGGCGGCGTGTTGGAGCCATGCCAGGCGCAAATTCTGCGTGCTGGCCGACGTTGCCAAGGCGCCGCTGGCGTTCGAAGCCGTGCGCCGGATCGACACGATCTTCGCGATCGAGCGCGAGATTAATGGCTTACCCGAGGTTGAGCGCCTGGCACAGCGTCAAGCGCGCGTCACGTCTCTCGTTGGCGAGTTGGAAGCGTGGATGCGAACCGAGCGGGCGCGGCTGTCGCGCCACAACGACGTCGCCAAGGCGATGGAGTACATGCTGAAGCGTTGGGTCGCCTTTACCCGCTTCCTCGATGACGGCCGCATCTGCCTGAGCAACAATGCCGCCGAACGCGCGCTAAGAAGCATCGCGACGGAGCGCTCATTATACCCCTCTCCTTCAAGTGTCTGAAAACAGTGGAATCTGGTTCGCGCCATCAACGCGACACGGGCGACCTGTTCGCCTGATGGCCGCGATAACGCGCTCGTCTTCGAGGTCGGACGCGCGGATTTGGTAGGGGGCCCCGGCTACGACCTGCTCGGCGGCAAGGACACGATCCTTGATCAGGCGACGGATGCGGTGACGGGTCACGCCGAGCCCGGCGGCGGCTTCGGTCATGGTCAGCCATTCGCCGTTTTTCTCCGCGGAACGGTAAGCGTGAATCCCGCGTACCCGCCGCAACGAACTGACCCGATGCGCGGTCCAGGTCTTTCCCTGACCGGTCGGCATGCCCATCCGGTTCAGCGTCGCGGCAATATCCTCGTCGGACCATCGGCTCGCCATGCTCCGCATCACGGCGACGGCCTCTTCGGAGGTGCGACATCCGTGCTCACCGGACTTCGGCTTGCGGACACGCAGTTGCGAGTGCCGGCCACCACGCCAATGGATCGTCAGCACGACCTCGCGCGCCGCCTCGTCGACGTCGGCGATGATGTCGGTGACCATGGCGCGAAGCAACCGTTGGCGTGCGCGCATGGTCACGCCGGGCGCGTTCCATGCGGTCTCGAGATCGTCGGCCAATCCGGCAAAGTCGCAGGGCGCGGCAACCGGGTCGGGCGCCCGTGCCGCCTCCAATCGCCCCTGGCCCGCCTCGACGCGACGCAGCGCCGCCTCCCAACTCTTCTCGAGCTGCGCGGCGATCAGGCGATTGTCGGGATCGCAGGCAGCGTAACGCCGCTCCGCGAGCGAGGCTTCATATCGGGCCTGCTGCAGTTCGAGTTCAACGATGCGCCGTTGCTCGCCGCGACCTTCCATGGATCTTCGTTCGGCCTCCACCGCCGCCTCGATCGCCATCGGCTCGACGGCGCGGATCAGTTCCCGGGCGATCGCCGCATCGACACGCAGGCCGCCGAACCTAAAGCACCGGGGCAGCCCGAGCGTCTGGTTGACACGATCACAGCGATAGACGGGCTGTCCCGGCGGACGGCCCGAGTAGCTCACCATCAGCCGGCGGCCGCATCGGCCACACGATAGCAGCCCAGCCAGCAACGCGCGTCCGCCACGCCCGGACTTCGCACCGTCCACCATGCCATAGGCGTTGACCGCGAGTTGCTTCTGGTTGCGCTCGAACTCCGCCCAGTCGATGTAGCCTTCGTGGTGATCCTTCAGCAAGACCGCCCATTCCTCAAGCGGTTTGCGGTGGCCGTAGCTCTTGCGCGCGCGCCCGTCGACGATCTCGGTGCGCTTCTCACCTTTGCCGTAGGCATAGGCGCCGGCATGGAACGGGTTCTTGAGCACCGAGATGACGTTGCGGTAGCGGATCGGCGTCCACTCGAAGGCGACGAGCTTCTTGCCGTCGGAAGGCCGCGGGAAATGGACCTGGTCCGCCGTCATCGACAGCAGCACCTGCCGTGCGCTGCCCAGCTCGCGAAACCGCGCGAAGATCAACCGGACCACTTCCTGAATCCGCAGGTCGGGATCCAAGCCGAGGCCGATCTCGCGATGCCAGATGTAGCCGATCGGCACGCCGATGCGCAACTCGCCACGCCGGGCCTTGGCGCGGGCAGCGTCGAGCATGCGCGCCCGGAGCACCCCGAGTTCGAACTCGCTGATGCTCCCCTTCATCCCGAGCAAACAGCCGATCGTTCGGCCGGCAGGGGTCGTAGACCCCGTCCAGGTCGATCACCCGCGCCTCGACCAGGCCGCAGAGCTCGAGCAGGTGATGCCAGTCGCGACCGTTGCGGGCGAGCCGGGAGGCGTCGAAGCACAACACTGCCCCGACCTCGCCGGCGCACAGCCATGCCACCAGTCGCTCGAAGCCGGGCCGCGCCACCATCCCGCTGGCGGAGCGGCCGAGATCGTCGTCGATCACCTCGACGTCGCGGAAACCCCGGCGCCGCGCGACGTCGACGAGTTCGTACTGTCGCCGTTGGCTCTCCAGGTTGGTCTGGACCTGGGCCTGGGTGGATTGCCGAACATAGACCACCGCCTTGCGCTTCAGCACCGCGGTGGGCAGAAGCTCAGCGCTCGTCATCGTCGCGCTCCCTCACCACGACGCCGGCGGCCTCCAACAGCAGGCGGGTCAGCCGGGCGAGCGCCGTCCGTCGCTCCGAGGGGCTCATCCCCCGGAGCCTTTCGGAATCGAACGGCATCCTGAGTTGGCGCGGCGCGGATGGCAGCGCCAGGGTCGGCGGGCTTCTCATCTCGGTTCTCCTGGACGATGGTCGGTTCGTCCAGGAAGCTTCGTCTGAAACCGCCGTCGATGAGCAGACGATGCAGCTCGATCAGCGCCGATACGGCAACCCGTGGCCCGCCGAACCCCATCCCGGCGCAGGCGGCCGGATCCAGCATCCATGCCGCCACAACGATGACAACGCCGGGCGAGACCTCGACGTGAACGACATCACCGCCGGCCCGCCGCTCGGCATACTGGCGCCGTACACGGCGCCCATAGAGTGCGTGCCAGCGGTAAAACACTTCGACTTCCTGCCCGACATGGGCAGAATAACTGCGCGATCGCCGTCGGCAGGAGCAATTGGCTGTTCGCCGGCTCCGACGAAGGCGCGTCATACTGCTCATCCCGTCATGTGGTTGATAAATGGAGTAGATTTTGTTGGCGTTCATCGGGCGGCGGGCGTCGTGACCGGCGCGCATCGGCCTTGCGGCGGATGTCGTCTCGATCGAGATCAGCCTGCTGGATCATCCAGGGAGCGCCTTTGCAGTGCTGGTGCGCTGGCAAAGCGCCATCGGCAATTAAACGACGGACGGTGGACGTGCTGACGGCAAGGGCCGCGGCCGCCTCATCGAGCGTTGCCTCGCCGCGTTCGGCGCGCTCGCCGTCACGGTAAATGGCGATGCTATACTGATGGCGCAGCGAGCAGACCCGCCCTCGTGTCCAGCTGTTGCCGCGACCGGTCGACTTGCCCGAACGGTTGAGCACCGCCGCAATGGTCTGGTCAGGCATCTGGCGCGCCAAGGCGCGAACCAGGTCGACCACCTCCGCGTCCGTGGTCCATCGCGTCTGGCCGGCGCGGTTCCGTTTGACCGACAGACGGGTGTGATCGCCGCCCTGCCAGTGGATGATCAGTTCCAAGGTGTCGCCGACGATATCGACGATGATCTCGGAGATGACCGTACGAATGATCTTCTTGCGCGTCTCCGGCGTAGCGCCGGACTCTCCCAAGCTCGGCCAAGTCCGTTCCCAGCGCCATCAGTCTCTCCCGGTCGGCTTCGGTCAGTGGCGGCTCGCCGTCGCCGTCGAGACGATCGATCTCGAGTTCGAGATCGCGCACCGCCACCAGGCGCTCGTTCCATCGCCGCTCCAGTTCGCCAGCCACCAGCCGGTTCTCCGGATCGGCGGCGTTGTACTGACGCTGCGCCCGAGCGGCCTCGTAACGCGCCTGCTGGAGGGCCAGCTCAGCTGGGTTTTCTTCTCCGAGCGTTGCTGGCCGCGCGCTTCGATCGCCGCCAGCGCCGCCTCTGCTCCCAGCGGCCGGAGCTTGTCCAGCACCTCAATGGCAAGCACCCGGTCGACGCGCATCCCGCCGAAGGTGATGCAGCGTGCCGCGGCGAGCTGGTTT
>CAWDWD010000019.1:0-218531 GCA_963805915.1 uncultured Alphaproteobacteria bacterium | reverse complement strand
TTTTATGGAGTGGTGAAGTATGTGAGGGCTATCAGTGGGTATGTACTGCTCTAATTTTTTTTACCACCCCTCCGAGGCGTTGGCGCTTGGCGTGTCGACACTTCCCTGTTTCTCTTGCGCGCGAGGGTGTGTGGCGCCCGCTTGCTCCGGCGCCGTTGACGCCGCTTGGCGCTCACTATCGAGGTCGGAGTAGGAAACGGCGTAGCGCTTGCGCATGGCGTCCTGGAGGGCCCCGCGCTCGGCCGGCGTCATTCTCGGCATGCCCTCGAGAAAGCCGAACGGAAAGCGAAGCGGCACCGCCGCCGGCGTGACGCCGCGCACGTACGCGGCGAAACACCCCTTCGGCTGGCCTCGATGAGCCCGGGCTCGCAGTTGAGCATCGGCGCGAGGGCGCGGGCGTCCTTGGCCGAGACGCCGCCCGCGAACTTGATCGAGGTGTTGGCCGCGAAGGCCTCCTGGAGCTTCGGCTCGAGCTGGCCGAGGTACTGGTGCGCGAGCACCATGCCGACGTTGTACTTGCGGGCCTGGGCGAGGATGATGCCGACGTTCCGGTCGAAATAGTCCGCCGCCTCGTCGATGTAGACGAAGGTGGGCACGCGCTGGTCTTCGGGCAGCGTCGCCCGCTCCTGCGCCGCCTGGGCGATCATGGCGATGAAGAAGCGGCCGAAATCTCCGTGCCCTGCTCCTTGAGGAGGTCTTTCGCGGTGTTGATGAGGATGACCTTGCCGGCGTTCATCTCGGAGAAGAGGTCGAGCTTCGATCGCGGATGCGAGAACATCCGCTCGAAGGTCTGGTTCTCGAGGATGCCCTAGAGCCGGCGGAGCACCTGCTTCTTCGTCTGCTTGAACTCCTTGCAGTCGAACTCGGTCTCGAAGAACTGCCGGGCGGTGCCGGCGAGCTTGTCGATATGCGGGGCGAACGTCTTCTCACTGCCCGGCTCCATCAGCTCGCGGAGCGTATGGATGGTCGCGTCCGGGATATGGAGCATGAGCCGGGTGACGTAGCGGAAGATCACGCTCTGCTTCTGCGTCATCTCGGCCGCGAGCAGCGTGCCGAGCACGAAGTCGTAGAGCTCCAGGATGGAGTTGGTGAGCCGCTCGCGCTCGAGCGGCGCGTAGCCGGAGACGGTCGATGCCGACGTCGAACAGATTGAGCGACACCGGCCATTCGACATCGGTCGGATCGATCAGAACGATCCGCTCCTGAAGCCGTCCGCCGGGGGCGAACACGCGAGGTTCGACACCTTGCGGATGAGATCGCCCTGGCTGTCGAGCACGACAACGGTGCGCTCGCCCCTCGCGACGGCTTCGAGATCCTTGGCGATCAGGTACTGCAGCGTCTGGGTCTTGCCGTGCCCGGAGCCGGCGACGATGTGGTGATGCTCGAACCGGGACTCGTCGGGAGCACGAAGTCCACGGGCTGGTCGAAGACGTTGGCAAGCGGCGTGCCACCGAGATAGGCGGCGACGAGGTCTCCGGGATCCTTGATCTCCGATTTAGTGGGTAGTTTCGGCGCTTTCGTGAAGCTCTTCGGATCGGTCGGATCACCCCCCGAAGCCACGATGAGATTGGCCTCCAGGCGATCGGCAAGCCGGGTGAGGATCCCGGCTTTCTTGACAGCGTCATCGAAAGCGATGGCGAGCATCGCCTCGATGACCTGCCCGATCGCAGCAACGCTGCGCACCAACTCGGTCGGCACGGTGATGTCGTGGCCATCGGCCGGATCGGCGAGCAGCATCGGGCAGTTCGCATAGACCGGCTCCAGCAGCGCGATCACGGCATGACGAAGGACGTCAAGCGTCCCGTCGATGTCCAGGACGAGCTGCCGTTGCGCGTTCAGTTCATCCCGGATGTCCCAGTACTCGCTGATCGAGTACCGCCGTGACCAATCGACGGACGGCAACACGAACAGGTTTTCGTAGTCGAGGATTCTGCCGATGAGGCGCTCGATCGGTCTTCGTTGCCGGTGATCGTCGTCGACACCAAACGCCGCGAGGACATCGGTCGAGAGCCATGGCGCGACGTCGGCGCGCCCGGCCGCGTCCTTGAGGCCGTGCTCTGCGAACAGGCGCTCGACCTCATTGTAGAGCTCTCGTGTCTCGCGCTCATCGGACGGGCGAAACAGGCCATGCACGAAGGCGTGCATGCGCGCCGCCACGTGGAGCGGCATTAGAGGCCCCGCAGGATCACCTGGCGGGCCTCATCCTTTGGCAGCGCCTCGATCGTGATATGCTCCGTCCCGTCCCAATGCTTGGCGCTTTCCATCACCTGGCGCAAAAACGAGACGACGACCGAGAGCCACGCTTCCTTGCGCGCCAGCTCGACCACGCTATCGCAGGTGAAATGCCGACCATGCAGCAGATCTCTGACGAAGATCGTTTCGCGTTTCTCGTGGAGGTACCAGTACCCTGCACCGCCACCGGCGAGGGTGCCGACACTGAAGCCGACACCCATGCCCCAGTTCGCCAAGGCAATCCCGAACACGACGAGGAACACGCCGATCGCGATGAACATGGTGGCGCGTACAAGATTGGGTTGCGATACATTGATCAAGACCGCTTCGTCAAAACGGTATCGACGGACAATCGCTTGTTCGTCGACTATCAAGTTCGATCTTTCCCCACAGCTTGAAATCGACCCGCTTGAGCTGCCCGGCGGTTTGCTCGCGTTTGAACAGCAGTTCCATATGACGCCCCCCTATGTCGAACCTGCGCTGATGCCTGAGTATGACATCTAAGCAGGACAGCTCGTCAAGCTATGCAACCGGAGGGATCGCAGCGCACCCGGGCAAGGCGGGTGCGCGACGTTGGGGGGTATGGCAATGAAGATTGCCATGAAGTCGCGACGGCGAATTTCTTGTTTCTGTGCAGCCATGTAGAGGTATGTGTGCGTGTGGGTGGGGATTGGATCGGCTGGAAAATGGGGATACAGGATCCCCATGGGCGCGAGGTCATGTATCCCCACGAAAGGAGGGGCCGGCGATGGCCACCGCCGGCCCCAATCTCCCGTTAGGGAAAGTTGTTAGGGTCTGTCGCGCTCGGCAACGCGCGCTTTCATCCACTCGATCACCTCGCTCTCGACCCACCCGACGCGGCACGGGCCAAGCTGAACCCGTTTGGGAAACTTGCCCGCCGCTTCGAGGCGGTCGATGTGCTGCGGTGAGTAGAGCACGAGATCACGCACCTGCCGCTTCGATAAGAACCGCATCATGAACACTCCCGATGAAGGGAGCGTCATGACGCCCCTGGGTTGACTAAGCCCTGGGCACAATCAGCGTATCGAGGTGGTCATCCCACTGCAATACGGCCGCGCGCATCTCCGGGAGGTAGCTGTAGCGGTTATAGACCTGCGCGATCGGCGACTGCGTTCCGCCGGAGACGTGGTTGAGGAGTTTCTCGACGACGATCTGCGGCACGCCAATCGACGCCATGCCGGACGCAAACGTGCGCCGGAGGTCGTGAAGCGTCCACGGCTCGATCGGCAGGCGCCGGTCGAGGTCTTCCTTCCCTTTGCTCCACCCGTTGAAGACGCTCGTCGTCGCCGACATGTGCCGGTGCGCCGGAAACAGGAACGGGTTGTCCTTGAGCCTCGGAAGCCCGGCGATGAGCGCCTGCGCCTTGGGCGAAAGCGGGAAGGTGTGCGTCCTGCCGTTCTTCGTGACGCTCGAGGGGATGGTGCAGAGATCGTCCGTGATCCATGACCACTCGAAGCGAGCGACCTCTCCCCTTCTCTGCCCCGTGAGGATGCAGCAAGCGCATGATCGCATGGAACGTGCCGGGCGGCTCAGTCGCCCGCCACAGCGCGACAAGCTCTTCGTCGCTGAGAATGCGCTCCCGTGGCTTGCCGACCGGGGGCGCCTGCATGTTCTCCATCGGCGAGCGCTCAATGATGTGCTGCCGGACGCACCACTTGAAGAACGCACGGGACACCGCAAAGGCATAGTGCCGCTCGGCAGGTGTGCTGCTGAGACCGTTGAAGATCTGCACGAGCTGTCGAGGCTGAACGTCCGCCACGGACTGCCTGCCGAACGTCAGGTGGCGGTTCATGAGCCGCGTATAGTCACGCACCGTCCTCGGCTTGTTCTCATTGGCACAGTCGGCGAGGAAGTCGCTCTTCGCGTCATCGAACGCCACATGCGTCGGGCGAACCTTGCCAAGCTGTTTTTCCGCCAGGATGCGCCGCGCCTCCTTGCGGGCGTCAGAGAGCGACAACAGCGGATACCTGCCGAGCTTGTGGCGGCGCCCCGAGCCCACGAGTACGACGAACGTCTTCGCCTGCTTGCCTACCCGGATGCCGAAGCCCTTAAGCTGTCATCCCAGTACGTACCCTCGTCGGCACCGCGGATGAAAGCATCAGTGAGCATGGCTTTTGCACCGTAACTAACGATCTCAATGAATAAGAGCAGGTAAATAATATACTATCGGAGGTAATTTCCAGACACATCCATTTCTCTGCAAATTTTTTGTTGCTCAGAATTTATTATTCGTATCGGCTGGGCGTAGATGCATTCTCGACCATCAGCCTCTCGGCGCTAGTGGCGCACTGCTCGATATGTTGCTCGATCTTCTTGAGCGCTTCTGCTATCTCGTGCTCGGCCGAATTGCCAAGAATAGAGAACCCTTCAAATTGCGCCACGTCCAGCGAGTGCGTACTGATCCGTCGCCTGCCCTTTATGTCTTCGTACTCGACGACGACATTGAACGGGCGGAGCCTGTTTTTCTGATAGAGTTCGTTTCCGCCGAAGAACGCCTCAATCTTCTCCCCTTGAGGGAGCATGCCGACTGCCGCGCGATCCACACTGTTATTGAGCCGAGCTTTATGAGATGCGAAGTCCTGCTCGTCGGCCACAAATCGGAAACGCACGTTTCGTGCAGCACCCTCCCCGATATTCGCAAGCACGAAATTAGTCATCGTTGGGAGGCGGGCATGTGTGGTTAGATAGGCTACCACGTTCGGATCTGTGCCCGCCTTGCGAAGAAGGCGGTTCTCCCGGATAAGCGCGTATGTGAGCACGCCAGTTACTACCGCCATCAACGCGATTACCACTGTTGCCAACGCGGTTAGTTCACCTTGGGCGGCACTCGCGAGATTTAACAGCTCTTCCATGTCGCTGGCCTCCTGATCCGGTCTGAACGTTGTCGCTCGCACCGCCACACGCCCGACCGACTCTCCGATATGTAACCACTCCCGGCCCGTGGGCTTCCTAGGCACTTGCTCCGGCCCCGGGCATCAAAGTCATGGTGCTGATCTCGATCATACGTTCGACGAACGAGCCCAAAAGAGCGGCGTGCAAATGACGTCTTTAGCACTGAGCATGAAGATATCGGCCAGCACGGCTCTTGCACCGATTTGGCACCGCAAGCGCGGTGCATCCACGAGAAGCTAAGGTCGTGGATGATACATCAACCTACTGAGAAATATAACGTTGTATGTGCGACGGAGAGCTATGAGGAGGGCAGGAAACGGATTACGAATCAGTTGCTCTACCACTGAGCTAAGGCGGCTTATCGGAAGGCTTACAGTGAGGCGCGGACGGTTGAGCCTGTTCAACACCTTGTCCGCCGGCGGTTGTTACCTCCACCCGCACGTTATAGTCAATCATGCGCCGCGCACTCAAGCCGTGCGTCATCGGACTGTCGATAAGGCATATTCAGGTGGCGTTTTGTCGCGCGAAAGGAGCGGCGATCGCCGCTTTTGTCGATCAGGTCGTCCGCGTTGCCCGGCGATCGCGGGCGACCTTAATGGATGCCGGGATGTTGGCCGGACACCGTGGTCTTGGCAAGACCAGCCCGCCGGCCTCGCCGAGAAGTGTGGCGTCTTCGTCAAGGAGCGCCCGGCATTTAACCGGATTATGTATTCATTTCTTGACGAAATGGCGCGCAAGATGTGGGGTGGATCATGAATGGTGTTTTTCCGGCGTTGTCGGGCGCTGCCGCTATCAGGATCGAGTTCCAGCCGACCGGGATTTTGAACCATGCGTCAGTTCATTCGCCATCCGGCGGACATAACGATCGAGGTTGTCGTCGGCGACGCGTCGGACTGCCCGATCAGACACAGCCGAAACATCGGCCTTGGCGGCCTCGCGTTTCAGTCGGACCGCGAGATGACCGCGGGAATGATTATCGATCTGCGCATTCCGCTCGTTCGCCCGCCGTTCGAAACGAGAGCGCGGGTCGTCTGGTGCGAATCCACGGACGCCGGCTACGAACTTGGCGTCGAGTTTCTTCATCCCGATGATGCTTTCCGCGCCCGGATGGTCGAGCAGGTCTGTCATATCGAGGACTACCGCAAGGGCGTGGCCCTGAGCGAAGGGCGCGAGTTGACGGTGGAGGAAGCCGCCATGGAGTGGATCGGCAAGCACGCCGCCGACTTCCCCGCGGCCAACGGCGAACCCGAAAGCGGAGCCGGCGAGCGGACCTGAGCCGCCGGTCGGCCGTCGCCTGGGGTCGGCCTCGGCCGTTAGGCGCGCCGCCAGCTGGTGCCGCCAGCATGGTCTTCAACAATGATCCTGCGATCGGCAAGCTCCGCACGGATTAAGTCGGCAGCGGCGAAGTCCTTAGCTTGGCGCGCCGCCGCCCGGGCCTCGATCCGAGCCTCGATCCAGGGCTCGTCGATATCACCGGGACGGACCCCCGGCCCGCCCGCGCGCAGCCAGGCCGCGGGATCGGCCTGGAGCAGGCCCAGCGGGTTGGCGGCGGCGAGCAGCCGGGACGCCGCGGCGGCCTTCTCGCCGGCGTCCGCCTTGTTCAACGCGCCAAGCCGTTCATGGAGCACGCTCAGCGCCAGCGGCGTATTGAGATCGTCCTCGAGCGCGGCGATAACGGCCGGGTCATCATCGCCAGCGGAGCCCGCGCCAACCCCGTCGAGCGCAAGGTAGAAACGATCGAGGCTCTGCTTGGCCCGGGCCAGCGCAGCCTTACTGAAGTCGAGCGGCTGGCGGTAATGGGTTTGCAGTAACACCAGACGAATGGCCTCGCCGGGAAACTCATCGAGCAAAGCGTGAACGGTGTAGAAGTTGCCGAGGCTTTTCGACATCTTCTCGCCTTCGCTCATCACATAGCCGTTGTGCACCCAGAAGCGGACGAACGGACGGCCATCGTGGGCGCAGGTGCTTTGCGCCAGTTCGTTCTCATGGTGGGGGAAGATGAGGTCCTGGCCGCCGCCATGGATGTCGAAGGTCTCGCCGAGATAACGCCCGCTCATCGCCGAGCACTCGATGTGCCACCCCGGGCGGCCGCGCCCCCACGGGCTATCCCAGCCGGGCTCGTCTTCGGCCGACGGCTTCCACAAAACGAAATCGGCGGGATGTTTCTTGTAGGGCGCGACCTCAATGCGCGCGCCAGCGATCATGTCATCGATGTTGCGCCCGGAGAGCCGGCCATAATCGGGCATCGAGGCGACGTCGAACAGGACATGCCCCTCGGCGGTGTAAGCGTGATCGCGCTCGATCAACGCCGCGATCATCGCGATCATGTCGCCGATGTGGTGGGTCGCGCGCGGCTCGATCGTCGGCGCCAAGCAACCGATGGCGGCGACGTCGCGGTCGTAGGCGTCGGCGGCGCGCGCGGTGATCGCGTCGATCGATTCGCCGGTTTTGCGGTGCGCGGCGATGATCTTGTCGTCGACGTCGGTGATATTGCGGACGTACCTGACGTGGTGTTCGCCGTAGGTTCGCCGCAGCAGGCGGAACACGACGTCGAAGACCACCGCCGGGCGGGCATTGCCGATATGCGCGTAATCGTAGACGGTGGGACCGCAGACATACATCCGGACCGCCGCCGGATCGGCCGGGACGAATGGTTGCTTCTCACCATCCAAGGTGTTGTATAAATATAAGCTCATTAACCCTTCACTTCGTGGCAGCTTCGCCGATGGCACTCGTGGCGGCCTTTATCTTGGCGGCGGCCGGCGCCGGTTCGTTGACCCAAAGGCGCGCCCGCCCGGCCAACTTTGTCAAGTGTGTAAAGACGGCCGGTGGCGCGCCGGCATCGCGACCTTCCCGTGCTCGGCTCCATAACCGGCGGCGGCATCAAAAGGATCGGCGGTAACGATCATGACCTCGATGCGCGCGATGTACGTAGACTATTTTCACTTGGCCGAGCCTCCGTTCTCGATCGCGCCCAATCCCCATTACCTGTTCATGAGCAACAAGCACCGCGAGGCGCTGGCGCATCTGGTCTATGGCGCTTCGGGTGGCGGCTTCGTGCTGCTGACCGGGGAAATCGGCACCGGCAAGACGACGCTCTGCCGCTGCCTACTCGAACAGTTGCCCGAGACCCGCGACGTCGCCGTCATTTTCAACCCCAAGCTGACCTCCCGCGAGTTGATGGCCGCGATCTGCGATGAGTTCGGGCTGGTTTATCCACGCGCCGACGCCAGCGTCAAAACGCTGATCGACATTCTCAACGCCTACCTGCTGGCGCGCCACGCGGAGGGACGCAGCGCCGTTCTTATTCTCGACGAGGCGCAGAACCTGAAGCCAGACGTTCTCGAACAGATGCGGCTGCTGACCAATCTGGAAACGAACGAGGAAAAGCTGCTGCAGATCATCATGATCGGCCAGCCGGAACTACGCGCGATGCTGGACAAGCCGGAGTTGCGCCAACTCGCCCAACGGATTACCGCGCGCTACCATCTCGAAGCCCTGTCGCGCGACGAGACTTGCGAGTATATCCTGCACCGTTTGCGCCGCGCCGGCGGCCGCGACTCGCTGTTCCGCAAGGCGTCGCTGCGGCGCTTATATCGGTTGAGCGGCGGCGTTCCGCGGCTGATCAACGTGATCTGCGACCGCGCGCTGCTTGGCGCCTACCTCCAGGGCGAAACTAAGGTCGCGCCGGGAACCGTGCGCGAGGCCGCTGAAGAGGTCTTTGGCAGGCCGGATGAGCGCGCGTCGCGGCCCGGAACCTTCGCCGCGCGGATCGCGACGATCGCGACGATCCTCGTCGGCGGGATCGGCCTTGCCGCCGCGATCTATTTACTGGGGCCGCCCGAGTTGCTGGATATTTTTGGGCTTGCGCGCGGCGGACAGGTTGACGTCTCTCTCGAGGCCAGCCAACAGTCCGAGCGCTAATTCGCGCGAGGAGCGCCCTACTCATGTCGTACATCCTGGAGGCGATTCGGCGATCGGAGGACGAGCGCCGCAAGCGCCTTATCCCGGGCGTTTCGACCATTCACGCGGCCCGGCCGGTTGTTGCGCCGAGGCGCTCGCGGCTGCTTTACGGTCTGGTCGCCGGCGGCGGCCTAACCCTGGGAGTTGCCGGCGTCATCTGGCTCCAGACCCAATCGCCCGAGATGGCGCCGGCCGGCGGGGTGGCCGACACGGCCGCTGTCGCCGCGATCGGCGAGGGGGAAAGGGAGGCGGGTGGCGGGAGCACGGAGGTGGAAACGGCCGTTGTCGCCACGCCGCCGCGCCCCGAGCCCCTCCCGGCGCGGACACGCCCAGCGGAGAGGGACGCGGGGAACGGCCCAGGGGACGGCCCGGGGGACGGCAAGCCGCCCTCGGCCAAGACCGCCAAACCCCGGTCATCGCGAACGCCTCATTCGGCGACCACCACGCCTCAACCGATGGTCGCTACGAAGCCGCCGCCACGCGTTCCGGCCGCGCCCCCGGACGCCTCGACCTCATCCGGGTCGGCGATGGGCGGAGGTGATGGCGCCGCGGGCACCCCGCTTGCGGAACTGGAGTTAAGCGCACCGGCGCAGCCGGAGTTTGTTTCGGCGATGGCTTTGCGCGATCTACCCGAGCAGGTGCGACAGTCGTTGCCCGATATCGCGATTTCGCTGCATCGCTACGCCAGTTCGGCCGAAGCGCGCCAGGTCCGGGTCAACGGCCGCGCGGTCCGCGAGGGTGACGCGATCGTTGGTGATCTCAGCGTCGCCGAGATCACCCGCGGCGGCGTCGTTTTCTCGATCGGCGATCAACGCTTCTATATGAGCGCGTTCCAGAGCTGGCGCGCCAAGGCCGACCGGTAAGAGCCGGCGGCGCATGCGCGCGCCAGTCTGCTCAGGCAGCTCAGGCCGTCTCGCCGCGCAGACGTCGTTCGGCGGTCGCCCGGCCGATCATCGGCAACAGCGATTTCAGTTCGGGACCATGCTCGGCGCCGGTCAAGGCGAGGCGCAGCGGGTGGAAAAGGGCGCGGCCGCCGCGGCCGGTTTCTTCCTTGAGCGCGCGCGTCCACCGCCCCCAGGTTTCCTTGTCCCATGGTTCGGGCGGAAGCATGGCCGCGGCGCGGGTGACAAAATCGGCCTCGGCGACGATGGGCTCGATTGTCCCGAAACAGACCTGATACCACCGCTTAGCCTCGCTCAAGCACGTCACGTTCGGCCGGATCGCTTCCCAGAAGTCGGCGTCGGCGCGCTCCATCCCCATGCCTCGCAAGCGTTTGGCGACGGCGTCGTAGGGCTTGTGCTGCAAGACCCGCTCGTTGAAGCGCCTGAGCTGCTCAAGGTCGAACTTGGGCGTGGCTCGGCCAAAGCGCGGCAGTTCGAAGTCCTCGGCCAGGGTCTCGAGCGTCGCTTCGGCGTTTGGCGCCTCGCCGGTTCCGAGCATCGCCAGGTATGTGTTGAGGGTCATCGGCTCGATCCCGTCCTCGCGCAGCGAGGCGACGCTCAGCGAGCCGAGCCGTTTCGACAGTCCCTTGCCGCTGGCGTCGGCGAGCAGCGGCAGGTGCGCGAACACCGGCGGCGCGGCGCCTAGCGCCTCGAACAATTGCATCTGGATGGCGGTGTTGACGACATGGTCCTCGCCTCGGATGACGTGGCTCAAGGCGAGATCGATGTCATCGACCGTCGACGGCAGCATGTACAGGAAGGTGCCGTCGGCGCGGACCAGAACCGGGTCGCTCAGGTTATCGCCGCGAAACTGGACCGGCCCGCGAACCATGTCGTCCCAGCCGATGTCCGCGTGGAGCAGCAGGAAGCGCCAGTGCGGCCGGCGGCCCTCGGCGTCGAGCATCCGTTTATGGCCTTCGGAAAGTTCTAGCGCGGCGCGGTCGTAGATCGGCGGCCTGCCGCGGGCGCGCTGGCGGCGGCGCTTGTATTCGAGTTCGTCGGGCGTCTCGTAGCAGGGATAAATCCGTCCCAATTCCCTCAGCGTGTTGAACGCCTTTTGGTAGAGCTCCAGCCGCTCCGACTGGCGGACGAGAATGCTCCAGCCGAGCCCCAACCACTCGAGATCCGTTTCGATTCCTTCAGCAAAGCGCTCTTCCGATCGCTCCCGGTCGGTGTCGTCGAGGCGCAGGATCATCTCGCCTGCGTTGGCTTGCGCGAACAGCCAGTTGATCAGCGCCATGCGGGCGTTGCCGACGTGGAGCAGGCCCGTCGGGCTGGGGGCGAAGCGTACCGAGAGCGTCATACCAGTCGCGTGAAGCCGTTGGTGATGGGATAGCGGCGGTCGCGACCGAAGGCGCGGCGGCTGATCTTGACGCCGGGCGGGGCCTGACGGCGCTTGTATTCGGCGCGGTCGATCATCCGCCAGACCCGGCGCACCAGCGAAGCGTCGTGACCGCGCGCGACAAGCTCCTCGGCCGAGGCCTCGTCCTCGATCAAGGCGATCAGGATCGCGTCGAGCAGGTCGTACGGCGGCAGCGAATCCTGATCGGTCTGGCCGGCCTTCAGTTCGGCCGTCGGCGCCTTGGTCAGGATCCGCTCTGGCATCACCCTTCCGGCCGGTCCGAGCGCGCCGTCCGGAAGGTGCTGGTTGCGCCAAGCCGACAGGGCGAAGACGGTTGTCTTGTAGATGTCCTTCAACACCGAAAATCCGCCGCACATGTCGCCATAGAGCGTCGAATAACCCACCGACATTTCCGACTTGTTGCCGGTGGTCAAGACCATGTGGCCGAGCTTGTTGCTCAACGCCATCAGCACTAGACCGCGGCTGCGCGCCTGGATGTTTTCCTCGGTGATATCGGCGGGAAGGCCGGTGAAGACGCGGGCCAGCATCCCGGCGAAGGCCCGCATCGCCGGCTCGATATCGATCGTCTCGAGCCGGGTGCCGAGCAAGCGCGCCGCAGCGGCGGCGTCCTCGATACTGTCGGCGGAGGTATAAGGCGAGGGCATCATGACGCAGCGCACCCGCTCGGCACCAAGGGCATCGACCGCGACCGCCGCGCTGAGCGCGCTGTCGATCCCGCCGGACAGGCCGATGACGACGCCGGGAAAGCGGTTCTTGCCGACGTAGTCGCGCAAGCCGATGGTCATCGCCAGATAGATCGCCTCGACCTCGCCGGGCTCGGGCGCGACCGGATGGTGTTCACAGCTCCAGCCTTGCCCGCGCGCGGACGTCCAGCACGTCGGCGTGACGCCCTCCCGCCACGACGGCGCGCGGACGGCGAGGCCGCGGCCCGGCTCGACGACGAAGGACGCGCCGTCGAAGACCAGTTCGTCCTGGCCGCCGACCAGGTTGACGTAGATCAGCGGCACGCCGGCGTCGGCGACCCGTTGGGACGCGAGTTCGTAGCGGACATCGGCCTTGTCGGTCTCGAACGGCGAGCCGTTGAGGACCACGAGGATGTCCGAGCCTTGTTGCGCCAGATGCCGGCTGACCGGCGGGGTCCACATGTCCTCGCAGATCATCACGCCCAGGCTAAGCCTTCGAAAGGGCATTGGCCGCGGCAGCGGGCCGGCGGCGAACACCCGCTTTTCGTCGAAGACGCCGTAGTTTGGCAGATTATGCTTGCAGCGAACCTCGGCGACGTGGCCGTCTTCGAGCAGCACCGCGGCGTTGAACAACGCGCCGTCCCCGCGCCACGGCGTACCGACAAGAAGCGCCGGACCGCCGTCGGCGGTCTCGCGCGCGAGCGAGGCGACCGCGTGTTCGATGCGGTCCTGGAAAGCCCGCGCGAGGACCAGATCCTCGGGCGGATAGCCGGCCAGCGCCAATTCCCCGGCGATGACGAGATCGGCGCCCCGGCTTTGCGCGCGCGCGGCCCGGACGACCTCGACGTTGCCGTCGACATCGCCTACCGTCGGATTCACCTGAGCCAGGGCAAGCGAGAGCTGCTCGGTCATCTCATCCAGATGCGATCAACGACCAGATGCGAAACGACGGCGCGATGCGCCGACCGGCCGTGCCCGCCGGTGCCGGGCTGTAGGTGCCGGGCCATGGTAGCGTTACGTCTTCGCTCGCAAGGAAGGTCTGCGCTTGAGCAGGAACTCGCGGCCGACCTTGACCGAGGCGACGCCGTCGTAATCGACGATATCGGCGGTGGCGTAGGTCTCTTTCCAGCTGTCGGGCAAAAACGAGCCGGTGCCGATGGCGTCCAGCGGCGCGCCAACATCGGCCATGACCCGGCACTTGTCGACGTTGAAGCCCGATGACGCGACGATCCTAACCTTGGCGAAGCCGGCGGCATCGAGTTGCTCGCGCATGTGGAAAATGGCCGCCGCCGAGACGCCGGTCCCGGTCAGATAGCGCAGTTCGGTATCGTTGCGATAGCGCCGCACGGCGTTCGGCGCATGGCGCTCGAGCACGGCATAGGAGGCCTGCGGGTCGACCCCCTCGACGAAGCGTCCGCCGTGGGTGTCGAGCCGAATGCCGATGCGGCCGGATGCCGCCATCTCGGGAAAGCGCCGGCAGACCGCGAGCGTATCGGTCAGCTCCCGGCCGAAGTAATCGACCAAGGCGATCACATCCTCGCCGGGAAAGGTTTCGACGAACATCTCGACCGCGCGCACCGTCGAGCCGGCGTAGCCGATCAGCGCATGCGGCATCGTCCCCAGGCCGCGCTTCTGGCCGAAGTAGTGGGCGGTCGCGTCGTTGGCATTACCGATGAAGCCCCGCGCGCCGCGTTCGCGCTTGGCCGCGTCGGAACCGACGGCGGCGGCGTAAGCCATCAGCTCGGCCATCTCGGTGCCGGCGCAATGGCGCGCATCCATGGCGAGGAACGCAACCTTGGGCAGGTCCGAACACATGGTAAAGGCGTTGTAGGCGGCGACGCACGCCGCTCCGAGCTTTTGCAGATACAGCGTTTCGAGATCGATGAGGTGATAGAGCGAGCCCGTGATGTAGAGCAGCGGCTCGCCGGCGCCGACCCAGTCACCCTCGGCGTAGTTCGGCTCGATCCGGAACCCGACGCCGCGCGCGGCGGCCACCTCGTCCAGCCAGCGGACCATCAGCCGGGGGGTGAAAATGACCGGCCGACGCATGAACACCGCGTAGGTGACGGTTTTGTCGCCGAACTTGCCGACCGCTTGCTTGGTCCGCACGAAGTAGCGATCGGTCCACCGCTCGATGTCCTTGGGTGCCGGCCGCAGGGCCTCCGCCTCCACCTCCACCTTCGTCTCCGCGGCGGCGGGCGGCGGGGTGCTCACCTTGCTCGCCTCAGGACGCGGCAACGGCGCGCCGGCGGTCCGTCTCGCTGTCACGATCGCGGCCCTCCTTGAGCATTTCGGCAAGCAGAAAGGCCAGCTCCAGGGCCTGACTGGCGTTCAATCGCGGATCGCAATGGGTGTTGTAGCGGACGCCCAGGTTCGCCTCGGTAATCGCCTGCGCGCCGCCGACGCATTCGGTAACGTCCTGGCCGGTCATCTCGAAATGCACGCCGCCGGCGTAGGTGCCCTCGCCGCGGTGGACTTCGAAGAAGCTTTTAACCTCCTCGAGAATGCGATTGAAATGGCGGGTCTTGAAGCCCGACGTGCTCTGCACCGTGTTGGCGTGCATCGGATCGGAAACCCAGACAACCTTCTGGCCCTCCTGCTCGACCGCGCGGATGAGGCCCGGCAGCGCCTGCTTGACCTTGTCCGGTCCCATCCTGACGATCAGCGTCATCCGCCCCGGCTCGTTGACCGGGTTGAGGCAGTCGATCAGCGCGAGCAGCTCGTCACTGGTCGCGGTGGGTCCGATCTTGACCGCCAGCGGATTACGAACGCCGCTGAGGAATTCGACGTGGGCGCCGTCCAGCTGGCGGGTCCGCTCGCCGATCCACAACAGGTGCGCCGAGGTGTCGTACCAGTCGCCGGTGGTCGAGTCGACGCGGGCCATGGCCTCCTCGTAGACCAGCATCAACGCCTCGTGCGAAGTGAAGAAGTCGGTCTCGCGGATTTGCGGCGTACTCTCCGAGGTCAGCCCGCACGCGGCCATGAACTTGAGGCTCTCGTTCAGCCGCTCGGCGAGATCGCGGTAGCGGTCGCCCTGCGGGCTGTCGGCGACGAAGCCGAGGTTCCACAGATGGACCTGGTGAAGATCGGCGTAGCCGCCTTGCGAAAACGCGCGCAGCAGGTTCAGGGTCGCGGCCGACTGGTTGTAGGCCTGGATCAGCCGCCGGGGATCGGGCGTGCGCGCTTCGGGGGTAAACTCCATGGCGTTGATCATGTCGCCGCGATAGCTTGGCAGGGTCACGCCGTCGATGGTCTCGGTGTCGGCGCTGCGCGGTTTGGCGAACTGGCCGGCGACCCGGCCGACCTTGACGATCGGCACCGCCGCGCCATAGGTCAGAACGACCGCCATTTGCAGCATGACCCGGAAGGCGTCGCGGATGTTGTTCGGGTGGAACTCTTCGAAGCTCTCGGCGCAATCGCCACCCTGGAGCAGGAAACTCTCGCCGTCGCAGACCTTGGCCAACGCCTTTTGCAGCCGCCGCGCCTCGCCGGCGAACACCAGCGGCGGGTAGCGCCGGAGCTCGCGCTCGACGGACGCAAGCGCCTCGTCATCCGGATAATCCGGCACCTGAATAATCGGCCTGTCCCGCCAACTCGACGGGCTCCATTGGCTCCGCATCGCAGACTCGCATCTTTAAAAGGATTGATCCGACCCTATACGCCGCCGGGCAATCTTTTTCAACCAACGACCGCGCCGTCTTCGCGTCGCCTACAATACCCGGGCCATACCCGGCCCGCGCGATTGAAATCACGCGGCATATACGTTAAAGAGCGTTCAGCAGACGCGATGCTGGTTCGAGATGCTGGTTTCAGCAGACGCAATGCTGGTTTCAGCAAACCCGATGCTGGTGTCGGTATGGTTGGTTGTTCACGTTGCGCGCTGCTCAAGCCCGCCTACATCGCTTTTCGGTCACTCCCTGAGTGAACCGTCTCGGATAGAGAAGTTGGTCATGAAGATCCGAACCATTGCGTTTGCCGGAGCCGTGCTCGGCATCATCCTCTCGCCGATCCAGGCTCGCGCGGCATCGGCCTCGGATCCGGTGGCCGCTTCGGAATACGGCCAGTCGACCGATGCGCGGGCGCCCAAGCGCGACCGCGACAATGGCCAGACGCGGCCGTTGCCACGGCGCAAGCCCTCGCCGCCGGCGCCGGGACAAAGCGCGCGCGGTCCGGCGTACAAGGAAGAGTGCGTCTGGGTCGGCAAGCGCGTCGTCAGCCTGCTCGCGCGCGACGACGCCATGGCGGCCAATGACTTCATGCCGTTCTACAGTCAGTTCGGCTGCCCGCAGGAGCACATCGCCAAAGCCTTCGCCTGTGTCGTGACAAACAAGGACCCGTCGGAAAACGAGGCGTTGGCCGACAGGATCGATATCTGCTGGGATAATACCGATGCCGAGTTTCCGGCCACTCCGCCCGCCGAGGAACCCGGCGGCGGGAAGGATAGCGAGAGCGGCAAACCCGCTGAAGGCGGAGCGCCGCCGAGCGGGATGTAAAATTGCTTGCTCAGGCCTCGCCCGGTCTCGCCGAGTTCCGCCCGCGAAGCCCGCAAGGTAATTAAGAGCTCGGCGGCGGCCACTACTGCTTTCGCGTGTGGCAAAATGACGTTTGCTCGGTCGCGGCGGTGTCTTCACGTCATAGTGCCCGCGTCCATCCGGCGGTTGACGCCTCGCCGCGGGACACGAGCCCCTGGGATCAGGTTGGCTAAGGATCAGGTTGGCGCATGAAGAACATCATCATCGCGATCGTCGTCGCGGCGTGTCTGCAGGCGGCGTTCTGGTATTTTTCGGAGCGCTCGTTGCTGCCGCCCGACGTCAAGGGCGCCGTCGACTATCTGTCCTACAGCCCCTACGCCCCCGGCGAGGGCCCGAAGGACCGCAAGGTGGTCACCCCGGAACAACTTGAGCGCGACCTCGACGTCATTGGCTCGGTCGCGAGCGGCCTGCGCACGTATTCCGTCATCGACGGCGTCGACCGCGTGCCCGAAATCGCCGACGGGCTGGGCCTCAACGTCATGCTCGGCGCCTGGGTCGGCGACACCGAGGAGCGCGACAAGTTCGAGACCGAAACGATCGTGTCGCTCGCCAAGCAGCACCGCAACGTGCGCTCGCTGCTGGTCGGCAACGAAGTCATGCTGCGCGGCGAGCGCACGGTCGAGGAGATGGTTTCGCTGATCCGCGAGGTCAAACGCCAGGTGCGGGTCCCGGTGTCGACCGGCGAGATCTGGTATATCTGGCTGAAGTACCCGGAACTCGTCAACGCCGTCGACTTCCTCGCCGTCCACATCCTGCCGTACTGGGAAGGAGTCCCCGAGGACAAGGCGATCGACTATACCTTCGAGCGCCTCGACGAGCTGCGCGCGGCTTACCCCGGCAAGCGCATCGTCATCGCCGAGTTCGGCTGGCCGAGCCAGGGCTACAACAATCGCGAGGCGGTGCCGACTCCGCTCGGCCAGGCCAACCTCATTCGCAAGTTTCTCGTCGAGGCGAAGCGGCGCGGCGTCGAGTACAACATCGTCGAAGCGTTCGATCAGCCGTGGAAAACGAACGAAGGCAGCGTCGGCGCCTACTGGGGCATCTTCGATGCGAACCGCAATATCAAGTTCCAGCTTCTTGGCACCGTCCACGAAAGCCTGATCTGGAAAGCGGCGTTCGCGCTGGTTGTCGGTGCCGGGCTGACCTACGTCGGCCTGCGCCGGCGCCGCCCGACCGCCGGTCATGCGTTGCTGTTCGCGCTCGCGGCCAACGGCCTCGCCGGCGGCCTGGCCTCCGCAGTGGCCTACCCGTTCATCAACTACATGAATGTCGGCACGTCGCTGATGTGGGGAATGGGCATCATCCTCATCATCCCGATCACCTTGATGACGCTGGCCAAGGTGACCGAGATCGGCGAGGTGCTGCTCGGCCGCAAACCGAAACGGCTGATCGACGTCAGCAAGCCCAAGCCGCTGCCGGTCGATCCGCCGAAGGTGTCCATTCATGTTCCGGCCTACCGCGAGCCGGCCGACATGGTGATCAAGACCATTAATAGCCTTGCCGCGCTGGACTATCCGAACTTCGAGGCGATCATCATTGTCAACAATACGCCCGAGGCCGAGTACGCGGCGCCCGTGGAAGCGCGCTGCGCCGAGCTTGGCGCGCGCTTCAAGTTCCTCAACATCGTCTGCGAGGGCTTCAAGGCCGGCGCCCTCAACATAGCACTCGATCATACCGCCGAGGATGCCGAGATCATCGCGGTCATCGATGCCGACTATATGGTTCAGCCGGGCTGGCTGAGGGACTTGGTGCCCTATTTCGACGATCCTAAGGTCGCCCTCGTCCAGGCGCCGCAGGATCACCGCGACGGCGCGGAGTCACTGCTCAAGACGTTGATGAACAGCGAATACGCCGGCTTCTTCGACATCGGCATGATCCAGCGCAACGAGGACAACGCGATCATCCAGCACGGCACCATGTGCATGGTTCGGCTGAGCGCGCTGAACGAAGCCGGCAACTGGGGCACCGACACGATCGTCGAGGACACCGAGCTCGGCCTGCGCTTGTACGAGAACGGCTATCAGGCGCTCTATACCAACAATCGCTACGGTCGGGGCTTGCTGCCCGACACCTTCAAGGCGTTCAAGACCCAGCGCTTCCGCTGGGCCTACGGCGCCATCCAGATTATGCGCAAGCATTGGCGTCACGTCATGCCGCGTTCGCCGACACTGACGCCGGCGCAGAAGTTCCACTTCGTCACCGGCTGGTCGTTCTGGCTCGCCGACTCGCTCGGCGTGTGCGCCGCGATCCTGAACCTGATCTTCATGCCGGCGGTGCTGTTCATCGGCGTGGTCATCCCGCCACCGGCGTTTACGCTCGCCATCATGACCGCGTTTTTCGTCAGCCTGCTGCACTGCGTGCTGTTGTACTGGAAGCGCGTCGGTATTCCGCCGCGGCAGATCCCCGGCGCCGCGATCGCCGCGATGAGCCTCCAGTTCACCGTCGCGCAGGCGGTCTTCACCGGGCTTGTCAAGGATCGCCTGCCGTTCACCCGGACCGACAAGGGCGGCAACGCCAAGAAAAAGGCCGCCGCCGAAAACCCGGCCAAATGGGAGACGATCCTCGGCGTTCTTTTGGCGCTGTCGGCGTTGACCCTGGTCATCGTCAATAAGGAGCGGGTGGTGGAGATCAATATTTTTGCCGCAACGCTCGCTGTACAAAGCTTGCCGTTCTTGTCGGCATCGGTCATGCTGCTGATCGAGCGTATCGAAAATACGCGTGCGGGGCGCAAACGCGTGTCAGCCATTCCCGCTTTGCGGGTCGGCGCGGACGCGAAAAGCCGCTAGAAAGTATCTTGAAAACCGGCCATTCATGGCCCCGACCTAGGGGCTTGGCCGGTCGCCGGACCGTAACGCAACCCCCCGCGTTACGGTCCGGCACCCTTCTCGAGGATTTCCATGGTCTATCTCGAAATCGCGGCCGGGCTTGTGCTCCTGGTCGTTGGCGCCGAGCTTCTCGTCCGCGGATCGGTGGCGCTGGCTCGTCGCCTTGAGGTCTCGCCGCTGCTGATCGGGCTGACCCTGGTCGGCTTCGGCACCTCGACGCCGGAGCTTGTCGCAAGCGTCACCGCCGCGCTGCGCGGCTCCCCGGGGATCGCGGTCGGCAACGTCGTCGGCAGCAATATCTGCAATGTGCTGCTGATTCTTGGCGCGTGCGCGCTGGTCACCCCGCTTGCGACCACGCGGCGTGCCTTCGTCCGCGACGGGCCGGTTCTGCTCGGCGCCAGCGGGCTGGTGCTCGCGGCGGCTTGGCTCGGCGAGCTGACGCGACCGTTCGGTGCGGTCTTCGTTGCCCTGTTGGCCGGTTACATCGTCTACACCTACTGGACCGAGAAGGACCACCCGGCCGAGAGCGCCGCCCTGCACGAGGCCGAGGCGGGGCAGGTGCCGGCGCTGAAGGCGCCGTGGCCGATTGCGGCCCTCGCCACGATCGCCGGTATCGGCGTTTTGGTTTTTGGCGCCGGGTTGCTCGTTGACGGCGCAATCGCGGTGGCCCGCGATTTCGGGATCTCCGAAACCGTCATCGGGCTTAGCGTGGTCGCCCTCGGCACGTCGCTGCCCGAACTCGCCACGTCCGTTGTCGCGGCGATCCGCAAGGAAGCCGACGTCGCCGTCGGCAACATCGTCGGCAGCAACATTTACAACTGCCTCGGCATTCTCGGCGTTACCGCGCTGGTTCAGCCGGTGGCGGTGCCGGCGGAGATCATGAACGTGGATATCTGGGTGATGCTGGCGGCTACCGTGCTTCTCGTCGTCTTCGCGCGAACCGGCTCGCGGATCAGCCGTTGGGAAGGAGCGTTCTTCTTCACCGGCTACGTCGTCTACGTCGGCTACCTGGCGACGCTTGTCGTCGCCGGCTGAGCCCCTGCCTACCTCACGGGCGCGCCACCTCGATCCTTCCTTTCATAATCCTCAATCTTTCACGATCTCGCAGCCGAGCGCCCTGCACGCGGCCATTGAGCCGAGACAGACCTCGACCGCATCAAAGCCCGCGCGCTTGAGGAGCGAGGCGGCGATGATAGCTCGTTGGCCGCTGCCGCAGAAGGTGGTAATCGGCCGGTCGCGCGCGATGTCGTCGAGCCGGTCCGGCAACTCGCCAAGATAGATGTGCACCGAGCGCGGCAGCCGACCGGCGGCCACCTCGTCGACTGCCCGCACGTCGAGCAGGGTAAAGTCGTCGTTGCCCTCGATTCTAGCCTTGAGCGCGGCGGCATGGAGCACCGGTACGGTGCCGTAGTCGCGCCCGGTGAGCTCCCAGGTATGCAGCCCCTCGTCGAGGTAGCCCGTGACATCGTCGTAGCCGAGGCGGACGAGACGGCGAACGGCCGGCTCGACGTCTTCGGGCGTGGCCGCGATCAGGCCGATGTCGCGACCGTACGGCAAAAACCAGCCGGCGAAGCCGGGGATCATGTCACGCGGGATCGCGAGCGAAGTCGGAATGAACGCGCCGGCGAACGCCTCGGGGCTGCGGATATCCAGCGCGATCATGCCGCCGGTCATGGCGTCGGCGAACTGTTGCGCCGTCATTGGCTTCGGCCGGGGCAGGGCGGGCAGGAGCGGCGGGCCATCCTTGTTGAGCGCCTCCATCCGCTCAAAATAGGGCGGCTGATAGTGATGCTCGGCAAGCTTACGGCGGATGAACGCCTCCCGATTGGCAAGCTGGAGGGCCGGATTATGCCGGCGCTCATAGCCCAGCGTCGAGAACTCCCGCGACGCCATGCCGGAACCGCAAATCGATCCCGCGCCATGAGCCGGATACACGATGACGTGATCACCCAGCGGCAGCAGCTTGTCGAACAGGCTTTGGTGCAAAAGGCCCGCCACGTGCTCGGCTTGGTCGGGGTAGAAATCGGTCCGTCCGACGTCGCCGATAAACAGGGCGTCGCCGGTAAAGACGCCGATCGGATCGGCGGCGAAGGTGGTATCGGCGAGTACCAGCGAGATGCTTTCAAGAGTATGGCCTGGTGTTTTCATGATCGTGAGCCGGGCATCGCCGAACGAAAACCGATCGCCGTCGCCGACAGGCGCGCCGAAGCCGAAATCAAGGTCCTCGCCATGATGGATCTCGGCGTCCGTCTGGCGGGCCAACTCGCGCGAGCCGCTGACGTAATCCTCGTTGCGGTGGGTTTCGAAGATGCGGGTGATCCGCGCGCCCTCGCGATAGGCGATGTCGAGATAGACGCCCGCGTCGCGCCGCGGGTCGATAACAGCCGCCTCGTCGCCGTCGCCAACGATGTAGGAGAGATGGCCGAGGTCCTCCGAATGGACGGTGTGCAGAAACATGGCGGCGCCTCCAACTTTTACAGTATTGCTCTGTACCATGAGGTCCGCTGGCGCCCGCGGCGTTAACCTGGTTAAAAGCAGGCGGAGTTTGTTTGCTGCAGATGTTGCGGCGCTCTAGGTTCCAGGCAGGCGAGGATGACGATGAGCGATAAAGTTACCAACCAGGAAGAACACGATCAGGCGCTGGAGCGGATCGCCGAGCTGCGCGCGGAGGGTAAGAGCGCCGACAAAGGTTCGGAACTCGCCGCCCTTGAAGCCGCCGTTGCCGGCTACGGCGTGATGGATGGCCAACCCGGAAAAAGCAAGGGCCGCCCAGAGGGCGGTGTTCTTGAAGATGGATAGTCGCGCCGCCACGGATCGCTAGACGCGCCTCAGCCGGACGGCGAAAAAGCCGTCCATCCCGCCCAGCTCCGGCAGAAAGCACGGCAGCGTGCGCAGCTCGCCGGCCGCCGTCACCAGTTCGCTCAAACCGCCGACCTCGGCCGCCGTGAGCGGAACCCGCTCGAGGCGAGCATCGCCGGCAAGTAAGGCGCTGGCCTGCTCGGCCCCCTCCTCGGGTTGGAGCGAACACGCGCAATAAACGAGCGTGCCGCCGGGCCGGACCATGTCGGCCGCCGCGGCGAGCAGGCGCGTCTGGATGGCCGCCAACTTGCCCACATCACCGGCTGTCTTCAGCCGAGCAACGTCGGGATGGCGGCGGATCGTGCCGGTCGCCGAACACGGTGCATCGAGCAGCACCGCGTCGGCGAGGCGCTCGGGCCGCCACGTGCCGGCGTCGGCGGCGACAAGAGCTGCGCTCAGCCCCAGGCGGGAGAGGTTGTTCTCGATGAGGCGCAGGCGCGGGGCGCTGCGTTCGACGGCGGTAACGCAGGCTCCGGCGGCTGCGAGCTGAGCGGTCTTGCCGCCGGGCGCGGCGCAAAGATCGATGACCGTTTGGCCGCGGATGTCGCCGAGCAGCTTGGCCGGCAACGCCGCCGCGGCGTCCTGGACCCACCATTCGCCGGCCGCGAAGCCCACCAGGTCGGTGATCGGCCCCTTATGGCGAAGCCGGAGACTTCCGGTTGGCAGGCGAACCGCGCCCACTTCGGCCAGCGGCTCGGCGTTCGTGTCCTTCGGCGTCAGATCGAGCGGCGGCTCGTTCAGATGAGCTTCGGCGATTGCCCGGGCGGCGTCGACACCGTAGGCCGCGACCCAGGACGCCCAGAGCCAATCCGGTGTGTTCAGTGGGCCTGCGTCCTGACCGGCGATAAGAGCCGGCGCCTCGGCGACGGCCCGGCGCAACACGGCGTTGACGAGCTTGCCGTAAGGCTGCAGGCGGTCGCGGCGTCGCGTCAGAGCCACCGCGCTGTGCACCGCGGCGTGCGGCGGCGTCCCCAGAAAGACGAGCTGGCAGACCGACAGGCGGATCAGGTTGCGCGCTTCGGCGGCGCGGGGCGGGGTCGGCCGGGCGAGCAGCTGTCGAATGACCGCGTCGATCTGGCCGAGGCGGCGCAGTGTTGTCGCCGCCACATTGCGGGCAAAGGCGCGGTCGCGCGAGGAAAGGCTCGCCGCTGCGCCAAGACGGGCGTCAAGGCTGTCGTCGAGCGGCCGGTGCTCGATCAGCACCGCGTTGAGAAGGTCGAGCGCCAGCGCGCGCGCATCGCTGGTCGCCGCCGCGGCGATCACGGCCGGTTCGCGAGCGAGGGGCGGTACGATTGCCTCAGCCCCACGGTCCGGCTTGGCCGGTGCGCGCTGCCATTTCGCGCAGGGCGCGAACCCGGTTCTCGGTGCTGGGATGGGTCGAAAACAGGCTATCCATCGATCGTGCGTGGAGCGGATTGATGATGAACAGGTGCGCCGTCGCGGGATTGCGCTCGGCTTGAATGTTATCGATGCGCTGGGCGCCGGTTTGAATTTTCTGCAGCGCCGAGGCGAGCCACAGGGGATGGCCGCAGATGCTAGCGCCGGCGTGATCGGCGCCATATTCGCGCGAGCGCGAGATGGCCATTTGAACGATCATCGCCGCCATCGGCGCCAGGATGACCATCAGCAGCGAGCCGATCACACCCAACGGATTGTCACGATTGTTGCCGAAGAACAAACCGAAGTTGGCGAGCATTCCGAGCGCGCCGGCGAGCGTCGCCGTTACCGTCATGATCAAGGTGTCGCGATTCTTGATGTGCGCCAGCTCGTGCGCGAGAACACCGGCCAACTCCTGGTGACTGAGCAGCCGCATCAGGCCGGCGGTGACCGCGACGGCGGCATTTTCGGGGTTGCGCCCGGTCGCGAAGGCGTTCGGCTGCGGCGAGTCCATGATGAAGACCTTGGGCATCGGCAACTGCGCCCGGCCGGCGAGCTGCTCGACCAGACCGACGAGGTCCGGTGCCGTATGCGAGTCGACCTGGCGCGCACCGTACATGCGCAGCACCATCTTGTCGGAGTTCCAGTAGGAGAACGCGTTCATCGCGATGGCGACCGCCAAGGCGATCAGCATCCCGCCCTGACCGCCGATGAAATAACCGACGACCATGAACAGTGCGGTGAGTCCAGCAAGGAGGACACCGGTGCGAAAAGTGCTCATTGATAACATCTTCTTTCATTGACCAGCGGCCGCCGACTTGCGGCCCGCCGGTAATGTAGTAGGATCCCCGCCGACCTGCCATCCCGCCAACTCTTAGCGGATCGACAAGCCGATGGATGAAGCCAACGCAAACCGGCCAAAGCCGGATCCTGGGCCGGATATCGGGCCTAATACCGAGCGCGAGGTTGCCCACGAGGATGATCGTGATCGAGAAGCCGAAGCTGGAAACACTGATCTTGCGGACGCCGCCGCGGAGCCGCGCGCCGATGAGATCGGCGGTCCCAAGGGGCCGGAGCCGACCCGCTACGGTGATTGGGAGCGGAAGGGCCGGTGCATCGATTTTTAGGCGATCGCCATCCGCGCCTGAACCACCGAGGCTACCTTGTCGTATGATATCCGCGTCAAGCTTCGACCAGGGACAGATCGTGAGATCCGTCGCGTTCGCGGTTCACGACGGGCATAAGCATGATAAGCAATATTAAGTGGATACCGTCCGAGAGGTAAGACTATGAAAGCCATACTGTTGGTCACGGGAGGCGGTCCGCTCGTCGTACTCACCTCTTATGAACGCGCGACCTCGCCAGCTCTTCTGGCCAAGCTCAAGTCCAAAGGCATAGAGAAATTCCTGGCCTGGGAAATTCCTTATGATCTAGCCCGCTCGCGATATGGCGCGCAGTTCAACGCGGTCGAGCATGACGTCAAGCAGTCTGATGACCTGCGCATTCTCGACTACAACGGCAACCGCGCCTTCGGGCTGTTCCGGTTCGCCGAGCTTGGCCCGCTGGAAATCTACGACAACGGCGAGATTCTTGACGGGTCCGGCGCCGAGATCGCCCGCGATATCGCCGAAGCGGCTGCTCCGGCGCGTGCCGCCAGCCGGCCGTGGCCGCGGCCCGCGCCGGCGGCCGGACCGGGCGTCAAATTCAAGATCATGGTCGCGGATCTGGCCGGCGACTCCACATCGCGTCCCCAAAGCAGCCACATCGCGGCGGTTCTTGGCGGCTTTGACGGCGTCGCGGTCGAGCGCAGGTCGGGCGTCCTGCTTGCCGATGAGCGCGGCGAGCCGACTGAGGCTCTCGCCGCCGCCTTGCGCGACGGCCGCGCCTGGTTGCGCGACGCCAACGCCGACGTTCTCATCTGGGGCCGCGTGGTCGATCACGGCAAGAGCCTGCGCCTGCGCTTCCTCTCCGCTGCGGTGACGCCGTTCGGCGAGGTCCGGGCCTATCGTCCGGTCGGCGATACGCTCGAGTTGCCAGCCGATTTCGACGTTGATCTGGCCGCCGTTGTCTATGTTTCGGCGTTGGCCTGGATAGACCCGGTTACCGAGGAACAGGCCAGCGATCTGGTCGAACTGATGAGCCCCGCGACTGCCCGGGCCGAGGAGGTCGCCGACGGGCTTGGCGATCTGCCGGTGTCGATCACTGCGCGCATCCGCGCCACCCTGGCGACGGCTGCGATCAATATCGGCCGCAGCGGCCATGACGCGGAATGGCTGGAGCGGTCGGTCGAGCAGTTCAAGTCGCTGCTCGCCTCGCTGGACCGCAGCGCGGATCCCGAGATGTGGGCTTTTGGCCATGCTTCGCTTGGCAACGCTCTGCGTCTGCTCGGCGAGATGCAACAGCGCGCCTCGGTTCTTCAGGAGGCACTCGCCGCCTACGACGCGACCCGCGATGTCTACACCCGGGTGTCCTGGCCGCTGCACTGGGCGATCGTCGAGAACAACCGCGGCGCGACTTTGTGGGCGCTCGGCCAGCGTCGCGACGACGTCGCCACGCTCGAAGCCTCGGTCGCCGCCTACCGCGAGGCGCTGCAGGTGATCACCCGGACGCGGTTGCCGGTTTCCTGGGCGGTCACCGAGAACAACCTCGGCATCGCGCTGCGCGCGCTCGGCGAGCGCGAACAGGGGGTCGCTCACTTGAACGAGGCGGTTGCTGTCCATCAGACGGCCTTGCAGAGCCTGACGCGCGAAGCGCTGCCGCTGCACTGGGCGCGGACGCAGCAGAATCTGGGTGGCGCGATGCGGGCTCTGGGCGAGCGCAGCGGCGCTCTCGACCGGCTCGACGAAGCGGTTGCCGCCTATCGCGGGGCCATCGAGATCTACCGGCCCGAGAAGTTCCCGCTGGAACGCGCACTGGCCGAGAACAGCCTCGGCAACGTGATGCTCGCAATCGGCCGCCGGCCCGGCCAAAGCGCCCAACTCGAGGACGCGGTAATGGCCTTTCGGGCGTCGATCGCCACCCTCGGGCGCGATCGGCTGCCGCTGGAATGGGCGCGGATGCAGCTCAACCTCGGCGACGCGCTCAGGATGCAGGGCGAACAAAGCGAAGGCACGGCGCAGCTTGAAGGAGCCGTCTCCGCGTATCGCGCGGCACTCGAGGTCTTCACGCGCGGCCGCCGGCCGTTAGACTGGGCAAGGACGCAAGTCAGCCTGGCCGCGGCGCTTTCGGGCCTCGGCGAGCGCGAGGAGGGCACCGGGCGGCTTGTCGAGGCCATTACCGCCAACACGGCGGCTCTTGAGGTATACACCCGCGAGGATCTCCCCTTCCGCTGGGCCAAGACGCAGCAGAACCTCGGCCTTGCCAAGCTTGCGTTGGCTAGGCGGGAAGAGGGCACCGCGCGCCTGCTTCAGGCGGCGGCGGCGTTGCGGTCGTCGCTGCAGGTCTACTCCCGCGACCGGCTGCCGGTGGAGTGGGCGGCGAGCCAGCACGGTCTCGGCAACGCCTTGCGCACGCTGGGCGAGCGCGAGGAAGGCGTTGCGCGGCTACGCGATGCGGTCAATGCCTACCGGGCGGCGATCGAGGTCCGGACCAAGCAACGCTATCCGCTGGCCTGGGCCGCGAGCCAGAACAGCCTCGCCGGCGCATTGCAGGCCTGGGGCGAGCGCGAGCCGGGCACCCGCCAACTCGAGGACGCGGTGGCGGCGTTTCGCGCGTCTCTGGACGTGCGCACCCGCGATCGCTCGCCGACGGAGATGGCGTTGACCCGCGTCAATCTGGGGACCACCTTGTGGACCCTGGGCGAGCGCGAGAAGGATCCGACGCGGATGGAAGAGGCGCTCAGCACCTTCCGCACCGCGCTCGTCAACTTCCAGCGCGCCGGCGCCGACTTCCACGCCGGCATGACCCGGCGGCGGATTCAGAACCTTGAGACCGCCATCGCCGGCCTCAAGGCATCATAGGGACGCGCCGAAGGTTAGCGCGCTGACCATCCTCGGCACCGAAACGGTTTCGACGCCGCGGGTACCGAACGGCCACCCTGCGGAGGACCGGGCAGGAGAGACCGGAGGAGGCGCGGCTACTTGCGGTCCCTACTGCGGCCCTCCGACGACGATCCGGTCCTTGATGCCCTCGTAAACGTTCTTTGGGATGATGTTCCGCTTTACCAGGTCGTCCTTCGCGACGTAGGGCCGACCGGCGATAATCCCATGGGCGCGCGCCGGCCCGATGCCGGGAAGGTTGCGCAATTCCTTGTCGCCGGCATGGTTGATATCGACGTTGATATCGACCGGCGACGCCCTGCCACCGCTCGTTTGCGCCTGCGCCAAGCTCATGGTTGCATCAGCATTAGCGGAAGCGAGGCCGGCGAGACAGAGCGCAACGGCCGCAACCGCCGTCCGAACGAGCCGCACATCCATTTCTCATCCCCCGCCGAGCCTGCTCACATCCGTCGATGGAGTGTACACGGGGACCTTGCGGGGGGAAAGGCTGTCGGGGAGACGGACGCGCGGCAAACGGCCGGCAAACCGCAGCGCGCAGGCGCCAGAAAAGAAAAAGCCCGCGAAATAACTCGCAGGCCCGGAGATGGCTTTTGCTTTTAATTTGCCCATTCGGGCTATTATTGTTTTTCCCGCGATCTCGGCAGCCAACCTCTTTTCGCACCCATGTGGGTAGGCTTACTTCGACCTCGTCCTCGCTCAAACTTGCGCTGCCCGTTACTGGGCGGCCTTTTTTTAAGGCGTTGACAGCTGCGCTGTATCTGCATCCGCGCATTACTTGCTTCGCCCGTTAACCAAATTATTACCATTGGTTAACGGGCGCAAGCAAGCACTCTTTTTCGTCGAACGGTTGTCAATGCGCGGCCGCGCAGCGCTCGGGAGTCTCTTCTCCCGATTACCGAGATAATACCGTCGCCGACACAACCCGTTTCCACGAGCACCCCTTCAGTAACCGAAGTACTTGACGATGCCCCACAGGTATAGGCCGCAGAAAACCGCGATGATCGCCATCCTTGGTCCCCATTGATAGGGCGTAGCGATGCCGCTGCCGCAATTTCCGCATTTCCAGGCCCACTTCACCACCGGCTCATTGCAGAACCGGCACCGCGGCAAATCGGCTCGTTCTTCGCGGCCATCCTCGTGCTCGGCTGTTCCAGGTTTCAGCGCCATACTCCTCTTGCCGCGTTCGGTTCGCGGACCCTAACACGGGGCCGGCGCCCCCGGAAGGCCGACCGGCGGCGGCTTCTTCGACCAAGGCTGGAGGCCGGACGATTTGCGCCCGCCTTTATTCCGCGGCGCGGGGGACGGGCGCCGCCTCGCCGTCGTGCTCCCCGGCGAGGTCGCCCTCGGCGGGGTCGCGGCCAGCGGCCAGGGCGTAGACCACGGGGATCACGAACAGCGTAAAGAAGGTCCCGATCGTCAACCCGCCGACGATCACCCAGCCGATGTCCTGGCGGCTCTCCGCGCCGGCGCCGGACGCGATCGCCAGCGGCACCGCGCCGAAGACGGTCGCGCCGGTGGTCATCAGAATGGGGCGCAGCCGCAACACCGCCGCCTCGATCACCGCCTCGCGCACCGAGCGGCCCTGGGCGCGCATCTGGTTGGCGAACTCGACGATCAGAATGCCGTGCTTGGTGATCAGCCCGATCAGCGTGACCAGGCCGACCTGACTGTAGATGTTGAGCGTCCCGCCGCTGACATATAGGCCGGCGAGGCCACCGGCGATCGACAGCGGCACCGTCAGCATGATGACCAGCGGGTCCTTGAAGCTTTCGAACTGCGCCGCCAGCACTAGGTAGATGAACGCCAACGCCAGGGCGAAGGTCAGGAAAATGTCGGCGCTCGCCTCCTTGAACTCGCGCGACTGGCCGCTGTAATCGAGCAGGGCCGTGTTCGGCAGCACCGCCGCGGCTGCGCTCTCGAACGCGTTCAGGCCATCGGCGAGACTGTAGCCCGCGGCAAGGTTGGCGGTAATCGTCGCCGCGCGGAGTTGGTTGAAGTGGTTCAACTCCTTCGGCGCGACGGACTCCTCGATATGAACCAGGTTCGATAACGGCACCATCGCGCCGCCGCCGCCGCGGACGTAGATCCGGCTCAGCGACTCCGGCGTCATTCGGTCTTCGTCGCGGATCTTGACGATGACGTCGTACTGCTCGCCCTCGCGCTTGAACCGGGTGACCTGGCGGCCGGCGAGCAGGGTTTCGACGGCGCGCCCCAGCGCGTCCACGGCAATGCCCAGATTGGCCGCCTTGTCCCGGTCGAGCGTGACCTTGATCTGCGGCGTGTTCAGCTTGAGGTCTGTCTCGATGTTGGCGAGGACAGAGGATTGCTCGGCCTTGGCCATCAGATCGTCGACCATCTTTTCCAGCTCTTCGTACGGGCGCGAGGTCTTGACGACGATCTCGACCGGCTTATTGCGCACCGACTGGCCGAGCGGTGGCGGGTTCACGGGGAACGCCATGACGCCCGGCACCGCGAACATTTTCGGCGCCAGGCTGGCGCCGATCTCCTTCTGGGTTCGCGACCGTTTTTCCCACGGCGCCAGTTTGACGAACGAGATACCCTGATTGACGACGGGATTACCGACGATGACGAAATAGCGATCGACATCCGGCTCGGCGGCGTAGATTTTTTCAAGACGCTTTGCATATTCGTCGATGGCGTCGAGGGTTGCGCCCTCGGACGCGACGAAGATTCCGACGACCGTGCCTTGGTCCTCGAATGGCGCCAGTTCCTGCTTGAGGTTGCCGTAGAGCAGATAGATCGAACCGGCGACGGCGGCGCCAATTAGCGCGATCACCGGCCAGGCCGAAAGGGCGCGGCCGAGCGTGCGGCGATAGCCGTTGGTCAGGGCGCGGAGCCCGCTTTCGATGAACCGGTAGGTGGCGCCATGCTTGGCCTCGTGGCGCAGCAGCTTGGCGCACATCATCGGTGACAGCGTCAGCGCGACGAATCCCGAAACCAGCACCGCGCCCGCCAGTGTCCAGGCGAACTCGGTGAACAGCCGGCCGGTCTTGCCGGTCATAAAGCCGATCGGCAGGAACACCGCCGCCAGCGTCAACGTCATGGCGACCACCGCGAAGCCGATCTCCTGGCTGCCCTGGAACGCCGCGCGCATCGGCGGCATCCCGTCTTCGACGTGGCGGTAGATGTTCTCCAGCATGACGATGGCGTCATCGACGACCAGTCCGATGGCGAGCACGATCGCGAGCAGCGTCAGGGTGTTGATCGAAAAGCCGAGCGCGTACATCAACGCGAAGGTGCCGACCAGCGACACCGGGATGGTGACCAGCGGGATCAGGGTCGCGCGCAGCGAGCGCAAGAACAAGAAGATGATCAGGACCACGAGAACGACCGCCTCGGCGATCGCGTGATAGACGTTCTTGATCGATTCTTCGATGAACACGGCCTTGTCGTGCGCGACCTCGACCCGCATGCCTTCCGGCAGGCTGGCGATGATCCCAGGCAGGCTGGCGCGAACAGCCTGCGAGACGTCGAGCGGGTTTGCGGTCGCCTGCTTGACGACGCCCAAAGCGACCGTGCTGACCCCGTTAAAGCGGACCCGGCGGCGCTCGTCGGCGGCGTCGAGTTCGGCCGCGCCGACATCGCGCAGACGGACCAGATAGCCGTTCACGTCGCGCAGGATCAGGTTATTGAACTGTTCGGTGGTGCGCAGGTCGGTCTCGGCGAGTACGGTGAACTCTCGCTCCTGGCTCTCGATGCGGCCGGCCGGAATCTCGACGTTCTGCCGCCGCAGCGCGTCCTCGACCTCCTGCGGTGTCATGTCGTAGGCGGCGAGCCGCACCGGATCGAGCCAGATGCGCATGGCATAGCGGCGGTCGCCGAAGATCCGCACCTCGGCGACGCCCGGCTGAGTTTGTAGCCGGTCCTTGACGTAGCGATCGGCGAAATCGCTGACCTCGAGCGGCGAATGGCGATCGCTGAAGAAGGCCAAATAGACGATCGGCACGGCGTCGGCTTCGACCTTCTGGATGACCGAGTCATCGCTGTCGTCGGGCAGCCTTCCGCGCACCCGGCTTACCCGGTCGCGCACATCCGCGGCCGCCGCGTCCGGATCGCGGTTCAGCTTGAAGACGACGGTGATCTGGCTCTGTTCTTGGCGGTTGATCGACGTCAGGTAGTCGATGCCCTCGATTCCCGCCAACGAATCCTCGAGAACGTTGGTCACCTGGGTTTCGATGATTTCCGCGCTGGCGCCCGTGTATGTGGTCTGGACGTTGACGATCGGCGGATCGATGTTCGGATACTCGCGCACGGGCAGACGCTGATAGCCGACAAGGCCGACCAGCACCACCAGCAGGCTAAGCACCGTCGCGAAGACCGGGCGGCGGATGCAGGTTGCCGAAAGCTTCACCGCCTCACGCTCCCGTTCCGGGCGCGGCAAGCGCCGGGGCTACGACCTCCACCGGCGTGCCGTCGCGGATCTTGAGCTGTCCGGCGGTGACGACGATCGCGTCGGGCGCCAGTCCCTCGCTCACTTCGACCCAACCCGGCCCGCGCTGGCCAAGGGCGATTTCAGTCTTCACCGCCTTGCCGTCGACCACCGTGAAGACGAAGCGCGCGTTGCCGAGCGGGATGATGGCTTGTTCCGGGATGGTGATCGCATTGTCTCGGACGTTGAGCACCAGCCGGACGCGGCCGAACAGGCCCGGGCGCAACAACTCCTCGGCGTTGGGCACCTCGGCGCGAAGAGCGATGCTCCGGCCATCGGGATCGATCCGCGGATCCACGGCGAACACCCGGCCGCGAAAGTGGCGGCCCGGATAGGCGTCGACTTCGATGTCGAGGATCTGGCCCGGATGAAGGCCGGCGAGATAGCGCTCGGGGATGCGGAAGTCGACCTTGATCGGGTCGATGCTTTCCAAATTGACCAGTTCGTCACCACTGCTCGCGTAGTCGCCGACGCTGACCCGGCGCAGGCCGACGATTTCCGCGAACGGCGCGGCGATCTTCGTCTTGTCGAGCCGCGCCTTGGCCAGATCAATCTTTGCTCGATCACTTTCGAGGCTGGCGCGGGCTTCGTCCACGCCCCGTCCGGTGCCCGCGCCTTTCTTGTACAGACCCTCGGCGCGGCTGTAGTTGCGAATGCTCAAAGCGAGACTGGCCTCGGCCTCGGCGAGTTCGGCCCTGGCGACGAAGTTGTCGAAACTGAACAGCGCCGCGCCCTTGGCGACGGGTGTTCCCTCCTCGAAGTGGATGGCGGTGATCCGCCCGTCGATCTCCGGGCGGATGACGACGGATTCGTTGGCCCGCAGCGTTCCTACCGCGGACACCGCGTTGGCTACCGGACCGATGCTGACCGGCCGCGCCTCGACCGGCACCGGCGCCGCTGAAGCACCCGCGTTAGCGCTCGCTCCGTCAGCTTCGGAGGCGCCCTGGCGCTCGGCGTAGAGCCAATAGCCGCCGCCCGCCGCCATCGCGAGAGCCACGACGAGGGCCACAACCTTGGTCCGCATCACCTTCATTCGCAAGAACTGTGGTGTATCAACAGGTTTCGCCAGCCCCGGCGCTACATTCAGCCCCAGTCTAAGCCGATAACGCCGTGGCTCAAAGCCTCGCGAGGACTGGGTGAGGACTGGGCGTCACCAAGGTGATGGCCGGTTTCTCGTTGTCGTCGATCAACCTTCTGCTCTGGGTCGTCGGATTTTGCGCACCGCGACGCACCCGCGCGCGATCGCGCCTACGATCTTTCCTCGTCGTCGCGCTGAGCGAGGTGTGCCTGCATGAGCAGACGCCGGCGCGCCATCGCCTCGTCGGACTCGGCGCCCAGGCCTTCGTCCACATGCGACAAAGCGTCTTGTTCGGCGGCAACCCGAACGACGGTTAAGTTCGATCGCCATGCCGCGTCGAGGGTGGTGGCGTCGGCATCGCGGCCAATGGCGCGATTGCCGCGCAGCAGCGGGTCGGCGAGAAGATCGCCAAGCGTCTCGTTCAGGCCGCGCGCGCGGAGGCCGGCGGCAAGACCATCGGGGTCGAGGTCATCGCGCGCCGACAGAATATCGAACAGCGCGTGGCGGATGCCTTCCAGTTCGGCGTTGGCGAAAACCACCGAACCGAGCTCCTCCTCGACATGAGCGAAATAATCCGGGTGGTTGAGGAGAAGCGCTACCAGCGTTCGTTCCGCCGCCGCGACCGAGCCCGGCGCGGATGGACGTCTGGCGACGGCAATCGGCGGCGGCGGGGCCTTGGGCCCGCGCCGGTAGGCGGCGCCGGTCGCCGGTTTTCTGCTGCCGCGCCACAACCGGTCCCGGAAATCGCGCATCAAGTGGGCACGAATGCCGCTATCACCAACGCCGTCGAGGCGTTGCCGTAAACGGGCCTCGACTGCGGCGCGCTCCTCGGCTGCGAAGGTCGTGCGCCCGCCGCTTTCCATCCAAAAAAGGACGTCCGAGAGGGGCAGGGCATCGGCGAAGGCGCGGTCGAGAAACTGCTTCGGATAGCGTCTGGCGACGGCATCGGGGTCATCGCCGGTGTCGGTCGAAAGAAACGCGAACCTGAGCCCGAGCCCCGCTCGGATCAGCGGCAGCGACCTGACGGCGGCGCGCTTGGCCGCTTCACGCCCGGCCCGGTCGGGATCGAAACATAAGATGGGTGCGCGGGCGAACTTCCACAGCAGCCGCAGCTGATCCTCGGTGAGCGCGGTCCCCAACGGTGCCACGACATGATTGAAGCCGGCGCGGGCGAGACCGATCACGTCCATGTAGCCTTCGACGACGACCATGGTGCCGACCCGCCTTGCCGCGGCGGCCGCCCGCGACAGTCCGTAAAGCAGCGCGCCCTTGTGGAAAATCGCGGTCTCGGGCGTGTTCAGATACTTCGGCTGGACGTCGCCCAGGCTCCTGCCGCCGAAGCCGGCGATCCTGCCGCGGTTGTCGGCGATCGGGAACATCAGCCGTTGGCGAAACCGCTCGTAGCCCGGGCGGCCTTCGTCCTCCGGGCGGATCAGGAGGCCAGCCTCGACCATCATGTCCTCGCTCAGTCCCCGGCGAAGCAGCGCCGCCTTGAGGCCGCCGTCGGCGGCGAAGCCGAGGCGAAAGCCGTCGATCAAACCATCGTCGAGACCGCGGGCGCGGACGTAATCGAGCGCGGCTCGGCCCTCGGGGGCCGCGAGCGCGGCCTGGAAGTGCGCGGCCGCGGTTTCGTTAACGTCATGCAGCGTCTTGCGCCGCTCGTCTTTTTGCCTTTGTTCCGGGCTCTCGGCCGGCAGCTCAAGACCGGCCGCGCCGGCCAGCGCGGCGACCGCGTCGCGAAACTCCAGTCCTTCGGCCTGCATCATGAAATCGATCGCCGAGCCATGGGCACCGCAGCCGAAGCAGTGGTAAAAGCCCTTCTGCTCGTTGACCGTGAAGGAGGGTGTTTTTTCCTGGTGGAAGGGGCACAGGCCGAGGTGTTCACGGCCGCGTCGCGCGAGCCGGACGCGGCGCGAGACAAGCCCGACGAGGTCAACCCTGGCCTTCAGCTCGTCGAGGAAATCGCTTGAAATCGGCATGCACGCGGCTCGCAGCTACCCCGACAGCCGCACCCGCCGCGACGGCCGGGTCATTTCGGCGCGATCACGCAAGTTGACCCTTCACGCGGGCGCTTGCTCCGGAAAAGTCCATAAGTCCGGCGTAACGCTCGCGCAGCGCCGCCATGACGCGGCCCATGTCCTTGAGGTTTTTCGCGTTGAGTTCCTCGATCACACCGGCAACCGCCGCATCGATCTCGGCCGCGGTCATCTGCGGCGGCATGAAGTGCTCGATGATCGCAATTTCTTCCGCTTCCTGCTGGGCAAGATCCGGCCGATCACCCTTCTCGTAGAACTCGATGCTGTCGCGGCGCTGTTTGACCATCGAGTGAAGGAGCGCGACGATCTGATCGTCGGTCAGCCCGCCGAGATTGCCTTTGCTCCGTTCCGCGATGTCGCGATCGCGCAGCGCCGCCAGGATCAGCCGGAGGGTCGACTTCGCGCGCTGATCACGCGCCAGCGTCGCCGTTCTCAGCGCTTCTTCCAGCCGATCGCGCACAATCACCCTCCTTGATCAGGTCGCCGACTGTATACGATCGCAGTGGGCCGTCAATCTCCGTCACTCGGCGGTCTCGACCTTGTCGCCGTCGAGCGGAATTGGCACGCCCGGCCGGTATTTGGAAGTCCTGATCGACAGGGCCGACTTGACATGGGCGACGTGGGGGGCGGGGGTCAGTTTCTCGGTCAGGAATTTCTGGTAGGTGTCCCAATCCTCGGCCACGACTTTCAGCAAGAAGTCGGTTTCTCCGGCAAGCATGTAGCACTCGCGTACCTGCGGCCAGGCGGAGATGCGCGCCTCGAAATCCTCAAGATCGGCCTCGGCTTGGCTATCGAGGCCGACAAGGACGAACACCGAGACGTTATAGCCGAGCGCCCGCGGCTCGATCTCGGCGTGATAGCCGCGCACGAAGCCGGCCTGCTCCAGCGCACGGACGCGCCGCAGGCACGGCGGCGCCGAAATGCCCGCCCGCTGGGCCAGCTCGACGTTGGTAATCCGGCCGTTCGCCTGCAGGTCGTGAAGGATGCGTTGATCGATTTTATCCAATTTAACCCGGCGCACGTGTTTTTTCTCCAATTTCCGCCTCTGGCGCGCAACGATGTTACACAACCGCGGCCGCCGGACAAAGGCCATCCTGATTACGCTTCTTTCTCAGCCTGCCGGGGCGTGGTGCAAATCGGGAACATATAACATATAAGGAGACAGGCGGGGTTGAGGCATGGCGCGCAATCGTGTTCAGTTTCAGAAGGGGCTCAGCGAGGCGCGGTTCGATGAGCTTTACGGGAGCGAGGATCGGTGTCGGGAGGTCGTGCTCGGCTGGCGTTGGCCGCAAGGCTTTGTCTGCCCCGGCTGCGGCGGGCGGAATCACTGCATCATCAAGACCCGTGCCCTCTACCAGTGCACGTCCTGCCGCCGGCAGACCTCGCTGATGGCCGGCACGATCTTCGCCTCGACCAAGGTGCCGCTGCGCACTTGGTTTCGCACCATGTACCACCTGACGCAGAGCAAGGGCGGGATCTCCAGCCTCGAACTCGGCCGTCGCCTCGGTGTGACCCAGAACACCGCCTGGAAGCTCAAACACAAGCTGATGCAGGTGATGATGGAGCGGGATGCCGGCAAGCGCCTGACCGGTCGGGTCGAAATGGACGACGCCTATCTCGGTGGCGAACGCTCCGGTGGCAAGCGCGGTCGCGGCGCGCCCGGCAAGACGCCGATCATCGTCGCCGTCGAAACCACGCCCGAGGGCAAGCCGGTGCGCCTGAAGCTGCGCCGGGTCATCGGCTTTCGGCGCAAGGAGGTCGAAAAACTGGCCCGACGCAGCCTCGATCCCACCAGCACCGTCGTCAGCGACGGCCTCAGCTGCTTCCGCGGTGTCGCGGATGCGGGATGCACGCATCAGCCGATCCGCACAGGATCCGGCCGCAAGGCGGTGCTGACACCCGCTTTCAAGTGGGTCAACACGGCGCTCGGCAACATCAAGACCGCCATCACCGGCACATACCGCGCCATCCGCCAAAAGCACATCCCCCGCTACCTGGCCGAGTTCGAATACCGCTTCAATCGGCGCTACGATCTCGTCGCCATGATGCCCCGCCTCGGCTGGGCCGCCGTCCGAACCCCGCCAATGCCATATCGCCTCCTCAAACTGGCTGAGGTTCATGCGTAATCAGGAAGGCCATTGAGGCCCGATTCGGGTCATGTTGCCGGCTTGCCGGGCTACCGAAGCGCTTCGGGCGCGGCCTCTTGTCTGTTACGGTGGGCGCCCGTATGTTGCCGTCCATTGAGGAACGGGGCGAGAGCACGCGAGGCGCGGAGATGCGGAGCCGAGAATCATGACCGAGCGGGGACTCAGCAAAGCGATTATTCTTGGATCGGGTCCGGCCGGCTATACCGCCGCGATTTATGCCGCCCGTGCCAACCTCCAGCCGACACTCATCAAGGGGCTTCAGCCGGGCGGCCAACTGACCATCACCACCGACGTGGAAAACTATCCGGGCTACGCCGACACGGTTCAAGGCCCGTGGATGATGGAGCAGATGGATCGGCAGGCGGCGAAGGTCGGCGCGCGGATGATTGACGATACGGTCGTCGCCGCCGACCTGTCGCGGCGGCCATTCGTGCTCACCGGCGATTCCGGCGAAACATACACCGGCGAGACGCTGATCATCTGCACCGGCGCATCGGCGCGGTGGCTGGGCCTCGCCAGCGAGGAGCGCTTCCAGGGGTTCGGCGTCTCGGCCTGCGCCACCTGCGACGGCTTCTTCTTTCGCGACAAGCATGTCGCAGTGATCGGCGGCGGCAACACGGCGGTCGAAGAGGCTATCTTTCTGACGAACTTCGCCGCCAAGGTGACGCTGGTCCATCGCCGCGACGAGCTCCGCGCCGATAAGATTCTGCAGGACAGACTTTTCCGCAACGCGAAGATCGAGGTGGTGTGGGATCACGTTGTCGACGAGATCGTCGGCACCGACATGCCGCCCGGCGTCACCGGCGTCGTCCTTCGCCCCACAACGAGCGGCGACGCGCTCAAAGAAATCGCCGTCGACGGCGTATTCATCGCCATCGGTCACACGCCCAACACCGAGTTGTTCCAAGGACAGATCACGATGGACGCGGAGGGCTACATTGTCACGATTCCTGACAGCACCGCGACCAACATTCCCGGGGTCTTTGCCGCCGGTGACGTCCAGGACAAGATCTTTCGCCAGGCCGTGACCGCGGCGGGGACCGGCTGCATGGCCGCTCTCGAGGCCGAGCGTTTTCTGGTGGAACAAGAACAAGCCGTCGAAACGGCCGCGTAATCGCGTTTCAAGACAGCCACGGGCCAAGCCCGATCGGTCTAACCGTCCGTGAAGGGCGGCTTGAATCCTGTGCCGCAAAGAACGGGGCTTTACGAGGGAGACGAGGGGGCGTGATGGACTGGGACAAGCTGCGCATATTTTTTGCGGTGGCCGAGGCGGGGAGCTTCACCCACGCCGGCGATACCTTGAACCTGAGCCAATCGGCGGTGAGCCGGCAGGTTGGCGCGCTCGAGGAAAGCCTGCAGGTTCCGCTGTTCCACCGTCACGCCCGCGGGCTCGTCCTGACCGAACAGGGCGAGATCATGTTCAAGGCGGCGCGGGAAATTCTGGCCAAACTGAACATGGTCGAGTCACGCATCATCGAGAGCCGTGAGCGTCCGCAGGGGCCCCTGAAGGTCACCACGACCCTCGCCTTCGGCTCGGTCTGGCTGGCGCCGCGGCTGAAGGAGTTTCTCGAGGACTACCCCGATATCGAGGTGTCGCTGGTGCTGTCGGACAACGAACTCGACCTGTCGATGCGTCAGGCCGATGTCGCCATCCGCCTGACCCCGCCGACCCAGTCCGATCTGGTTCAGCGCCGGCTGATGGTGCTGCGCTACCACGTCTTCGCCGCGCCCGGCTACCTGCAGAAACACGGCTTGCCGCGCAAACCGGAGGACCTCGATCACCACCGCCTGGTGGTATTCGGCGAGGACGCCCGCCCGCCTGTGCCCAACTTGAATTGGCTGCTCGAGGCCGGCACCAAGGACGGCGCCAAACGCAAGGCCTACCTGAAGGTCAACAGCACCTATGGAATTTTCCGCGCGGTGCAGAGCGGCATCGGCATCGGCGCCCTGCCGCACTATCTGAACCTGGAGACGGGGAATCTGGTCGAGATCCTGCCAGAACTGCGCGGGCCTGACGTGGATGTCTACTTCGTCTATCCGGGCGAGCTGCGCAATTCCAACCGGATCACGGTCTTTCGTGACTTTATCGTCCGCAAGGTCGAGGAGCTGAACGGCTGAGCGTCCCCGTAAGGGATCCTTCCGTCGGAAGACCAGTCTGAACGCCGAACTCGCCCCGGCATGATCGATCGCCAAATAGGTGAACATCAGTCGCGGTGTTTCCCGCGGTTATGCGTCAGCCGCATATGTGCGGTGCACAATCTTTGGTTTGCGCTGTCCGCAAAAACCGATATATAAGTAAACCATGGTGTTGCGCTGCAGCATCGAACTCTTCCACGGTTTCGAGCGCAAGGCTCGAAAGGGGCTCGTTCCTGACGGGTCCTACGTCTCCCAGACGTGAAGCCTCCCTGTTGGACTTAAGCCGGGCTTTTTAGCCCGGCTTTTTTTTTCGTGTGCGCCAGGCATGGCGCGTAGCGCCATGACGGCGCTGGTTGGCTCGCTGTGGTGGTGAGTTGGCCGACTTGGAGGTGGAAGTCCTCTACGGGCCCTGGTGACGGGAACCGTTAGCCGAACAGCAAGGGCGTCGCCGCGAGGCGGGGTCTGAAGGAAGCTGCAGGCAAAGTCCTGGCCCGACGAACAGGAACCGCATAGGAGGCGCCGAGACCCTGGGCGAGGGGGCGTGAAGACCCAAAGCCCGATGTCACCCGGAGGGTCTGGGCGTATATGCGGCGGGTATGTGGGACGAAGGTCGCGCGTCTTACCCTGGGAGGCCTGCCGGCCTGCCCCTGGTTTCAGGTGTGCTACCGGCGCCGCGAGGCGTCGGGATGGGACGGCAGGAGTCAGCAGAGGCCATAGTAGCTTGCCTTGACCGGGCGGCGAAGGGCCGAACATGGAGTGCCGGACGGCAAGCGGACGGTTCGATGGTGCGAGAGGACGCCGAAGGCCGGGCTGGGATGCCCGGCGCCTGTCCCGAGGGTAGCGGCCGGAAGCCGCGAGAGCAGGGGCTGGGTGCGTCGAGCGCTGCGGCACCGCCCGCCTCTGCCCGCCCGGAGGCGACGGCCCGGTTGCTGGAGGCGATCGTCGACCGGGAGAACATGAGGGCGGCCTACCACCGCGTGGTGGCCAACAGGGGCGCCGCGGGCGTTGACGCGATGACCGTCGACGGCCTCAAGGCATTCTTGGTGGAACACTGGCCGCGCATCAAGGAAGACCTGCTGGCCGGCCGGTACCGGCCGCAGCCGGTGCGCCGGGTGGATATTCCGAAGCCCGGCGGCGGCACGCGGACCTTGGGTATCCCCACGGTCGTGGACCGGCTGATCCAGCAGGCGCTGCATCAGGGACTCTCACCGCTCTTTGACCCGGGTTTCTCGGACGCCTCCTACGGCTTCCGGCCGGGGCGAAGCGCCCACCAAGCGGTGTTGGCCGCGCGCGGCCATGTGGCGGCGGGCCGGCGCTGGATGGTGGACATCGACCTGGAGAGGTTCTTCGACCGGGTGAACCACGACGTGCTGATGGCACGGGTGGCGCGCAAGGTCGAAGACAAGCGGGTGTTGCGGCTGATCCGCCGCTATCTGCGGGCCGGGTTGATGGCGGACGGGGTGGCGACGGCGCGGACCGAGGGGACGCCGCAGGGCGGTCCCTTGTCGCCGCTGTTGTCGAACATCCTGCTCGACGACCTCGACAAGGAACTGGAGCGACGCGGCCATGCCTTCGTCCGCTACGCCGACGACTGCAACATCCATGTGCGGTCCCGGCGGGCGGGCGAACGGGTGATGGCGTCGATCACCCGGTTCCCGGCCGAGCGACTGCGGCTCGCGGTCAACGTCGCCAAGAGCGCCGTGGACCGCCCCTGGAAGCGCAGCTTCCTGGGCTTCACCATGACCGCCCACCGGGCGCCGCGCCTGCGTGTGGCACCTGCGAGCGTGGCGCGGTTCAAGGGCAAGCTTCGGGCGTTGTGGCGCCAGGGCCGGGGCCGCAGCCTCGGGCGCACGATCGAAGACCTCGCCCCGATCCTCGCCGGCTGGATCGCCTACTTCCGGTTGGCTGAGGCCAGGGGCATCTTCGAGGCGCTGGACGGCTGGATCAGGCGGCGCCTGCGCTGTCTGATCTGGCGCCAGTGCAAGCGGCCGAGGACACGAGCGATGCGCCTGATGCAGCGGGGGCTCGCGGAGGAACGGGCATGGGTATCCGCCTACAACGGACACGGCCCCTGGTGGAACGCCGGGGCCAGCCACATGAACGACGCCTTCCGGGCCGGCTTCTTCCGCAATCTCGGGCTGGTCAGCCTGCTCGACCGGCACCGCCGCCTCAACTACGCTTCATGAACCGCCGTGTACGGAACCGTACGCACGGTGGCGTGGGAGGAGGGCCGCCGCAAGGCGCCCTCCTACCCGATGCGGCTTCTTGACGGGCAGCGACTGTGGCTCACGCTTCAGGCCTACCCTGGAGCAATAAACAACAAAGCGGCCGCATTCCGAACTGAGGCTCCATAATCGGCCGGTTGAACAGGATCGAAGCGAGGTGGACAGCCGATGAACGAGGGAGGCTGGGCCGAAGCGGCGACAACCGTCCGCCGCTATCACGCGCTGAGCAAGCATAACCCGCGCCAGTATGCGCCGGGCCCGGCGGGCTCGATTGGGCGAACCAGCCGAACCCGTTCCGCCGTTTCATGGGTTCGGCGGTCGTGCCGCTGCCGCTGGTCTCGGGCGAGGGGATGCTCGCCTACGACCACCTTTTCCGGCCGGCCGAGGGGTTGGGTTCTCCGCTCGACGAGGTGTCGCTGGGCCTGTTCTTCGAACTGACCTTGGGCCTCAGCGCCTGGAAGGAGCACGGATCCAGCCGCTGGGCGCTCCGCAATAATCCATCGAGTGGGGGCGGGCCTGGTGCGGGACATCATCGACCCGAGCCGGAAGGTCGTCGCGCTGCGGCGGCGCTGAGGGCGGTCGACGACCTCCGCAGCGAGCCGCGACCGCCTGCTGCGGATCGTCGAGAGAGCGCCGCGGCTGGTGGCCATGGCGGCGCGGCAAGTAATTATTCCGGGCGGTATATCGCCGGGAGGGGAGGGTTCTACCGCCCTCGGCAAGTCGAAATCCACCACTGGTGGAAGGGTGCTTGCCGGCGACTTCCCGGACACTTCCGCCGGCTTGTCATAATCAGGACTTATGGGTGCCGCCGGCGGTTGCGCAGCGTAACGGCGTCGGGTCGCACGCTACCAATTCCAGCCGACAATGGACGCGGGCCGACTATCGCGCTATTGTGATCGCATACAGCCGGAGCCCGGAGATGGCAAACGCCGAGGATGTCGCCCGACTACGGCAGGGAGCTGCCGTCTGGAACGACTGGCGGACGCAGAGCCAACAAAACCGCGAATACCGTGCAGACCTAAGCGGGGCGGACCTAAGCGGGGCGGACCTGGGGCGGACCTAAGGCATGCTTACCTCTTTGGAGCGGACCTCAGCAAGGCGAACCTCAGCAAGGCATCTCTCTGGAGGGCACACCTGGACGGGGCCAACCTCCGCGAAGCGAACCTCCGCGGAGCGGACCTCGGACAGGCGGACTTAAGCAAGTCACACCTCTTCCAGGCTACAACGAACCTCTTCATGACGGATCTCAGCGGGGCCAACCTCAGCGAAGCGAACCTCCGCGGGACGGATATGAGAGCAAGTCAGCTCTGGGGGGCCGACCTGAGCGGGGCGGACCTCAGCGGGGCCGTTCTTCATCATGCTACCTTGGCGGGAGCGAACCTGGCCGGAGCGGACCTGACCGGCGCGGATCTCCGCGGGGCCGTTCTTCAGAATGCGAACCTGGTGGAAACGAACCTGACCGGCGCGGATCTCGCGGGTTGCTATGTTTACGGCATTTCCGCGTGGAACCTGAAATTAGAGAGAACAAGACAGCGTGACCTCGTGATCTCAAAGGGGCTGTCTAAGCCCAAGATCACCGTCGACAACATCGAAGTTGCGCAGTTCATCTACTTGCTGCTCGACAACGAGAAGATCCGCGACGTTATCGACACCATCGGCAAGAAGGGTGTCCTTCTCCTTGGAAGGTTCACCGAGGGCCGGCTCGCTGTCCTCGAGCGGCTCCGGGCGGAGCTTCGTAAACGGGACTTCGTCCCAATGGTGGTTAACTTCGACAAGCCGGAGACCAAGGACTTCACCGAGACTGTTCGGCTGCTCGCTGGCCTCTCCCGCTTTGTCATTGCCGATATCACCAAACCGCGCTCGGCTCCCCTCGAGCTGCAGGCCACAGTGCCGGAGTACATGATACCCTTCATCCCCATCATCGAGGACGGGGAAGAGCCGTTTGCGATGTTCCAAGATCTTTGGGTGAAGCATCGCGAATGGGTTCTGGACCCGATCGCTTACGGCTCTGTCGAGGAGCTGATCCAGGGGCTGGACAAGGAGATCATCGAGCCTGCGCTGGCAAGGTTTGATGAACTGGTGAAGATGAAGGCCGAGAAGCTGCCGGTCAGGCGCATAGGGACGCGATCAACGGCCGCGCCCTTTGCATAACGCGAATTACGCTGACCACCGGCGGTTGTGCGGGCGCCGTAGCCGCGCGCCGGCCGTCCCCGGCCTCCCCAAGTGCCGGCCACCCCGTCGACGCGCACCACGGGCCTCCTGGCGGGCGCCATGACGAGTAGACCAGAAACAATCGCCCGGCCTTCCGGCGAGGGGACGTGAAGACCCGAAGCCCGATGTCACCCGGAGGGTCTGGGCGTATATGCGGCGGGTATGTGGGACGAAGGTCGCGCGTCTTACCCTGGGAGGCCTGCCGGCCTGCCCCTTCGTGCAGGTGTGCTACCGCCGCCTCAACTACGCTTCATGAACCGCCGTGTACGGAACCGCCGTGTACGGAACCGTACGCACGGTGGTGTGGGAGGAGGGCCGCCGCAAGGCGCCCTCCTACCCGATGCCAAGCGTGACGCGTAGCGCCATGCCTGGCGCACGCGACAAAAGCGCGATACTCGCCGCGCTTTCGAGGCCCGCGTTGGCGATCGCGTATTCGAACCAAAGCGTGGCTTCGGCCGTCAGGCGACGTGCGGGACGGCTTTTTCCTCGAGAACCTGGGCCAGTTCGCCCGAGGCGTGCATCTCGCGGACGATGTCGCAGCCGCCGATAAACTCTCCCTTGACGTAAAGCTGGGGAACCGTCGGCCAGTTGCTGTACTGCTTGATCCCCTCGCGCAGCGACGGATCGGTGAGGACGTCAATGCCCTTGAACTTGACGCCGACGTCGGACAGGACCTGAACCACCGCGGCGGAGAAGCCGCACTGCGGAAACATCGGCGATCCCTTCATGAACAGCACCACCGGGTTCTCGTCGACTTCCTGCTGAATCCGGGTAAAGACTGCGTTCTCGCTCATTATCCGACCTCATATCCGAGAATTGTTCAACTTCTCCCGCGCGCCGGGCTCTCGTCCGGCAGGGCGGTTTGCAGCGCGAGCGCGTGAAGCTCCGAACCCATCCGGCCCCTGAGCGCGCCGTAGACCATCTGGTGTTGCTGGACCCGGCTTTTGGCCTTGAAAGCGGCCGATACGACCAGGGCGGCGTAGTGGTCGCCGTCGCCGCGCAGATCCTCGATCACCACGCGGGCGTCGGGCAGCGCGTCCTTGATCAGGCGCTCGATTTCACCGGCGTCCATCGCCATGTCGTCGTTCTCCCGGCGGCTTGAGCCGCTTTTGTCATGCCGTGGCCGGCTCGCGAGATCTTACGCAGCTTCCGTCGCCTCGGCCATGTACGCGCCGAGCCAAGTCTCGTGAGTGTCACGCAAGTCAGCCAAAGATATGGATTGACCCCCGCCGAGCGTCAACCGTTTGCCGCCGGTGGTGCCAATGACCTTGATCCATACGCCGGCGCGCCCCGCCTGCCGCAACAACGCGGGGAGCTTCTCCGGCGGGGTGCTGATCACGTAGCGGCCCTGATCCTCGCCGAACAGCCGGGCGTTGAGCCGGGCCACGCCGCCATGCTCGCCGCCGCCGTTCCCGGCGAGCGTCAACATCGCGCCACGGTTGCCCGCAAGCGCCATCTCGGCAACGGCGACCAGCAGCCCGCCGTCGGAAACATCGTGGCAGGTGACGATCTCGCCGTTCTCGATCAGGCCGCGAACGAAAGCGCCGTTCTTGCGTTCGGCGGCCAAGTCGACCGGCGGCGGCGCCCCGTCCTCGCGACCGGCGATCTCGCGCAGATACAGTGACTGGCCGAGCCAGCCGCCGTCGCGCCGGCCATCGCTATCGTCGCCGCCGATCACGATCAGCGCCTCGGCGTCGGCGCGCAAAGCCAAAGTTGCGCGCCGAGTTGCATCGGCGAGCAGGCCGACGGCGCCAATCGTCGGCGTCGGCGGGATCGAGACCCCGTTGGTCTCGTTGTAGAAGGAGACATTTCCGGACACGACGGGGAATTCGAGCGCCCGGCACGCGTCCGCCATGCCGCGCAGGCAGCCGGCGAACTGGCCCATGACCTCGGGCTTTTCGGGGCTGCCGAAATTGAGGCAATCGGTGATCGCGAGCGGCGCGGCGCCAACGGCGGTGAGATTGCGCCAAGCCTCGACCACCGCCTGACGGCCGCCCTCGACCGGATCGGCGAGGCAGTAGCGCGGGGTGCAATCGGCGGTCAGCGCGATCGCCTTGCCGGTGCCGTGGATCCGGATGACCGCGGCGTCGCCGCCGGGGCGGCCGATCGTGTCGCCCATGACCATGTGATCGTACTGTTCCCAGATCCACCGCTTGCTCGCCAGGTCCGGGCAGCCCATCAGCCGTTTGAGCGCGATGATCGGCTCGATCGCCAAGATCTTCTGGGGATCGACCACCGCCTGTCGGCGGGTCGCGACCCATGGCCGATCGTACTCCGGCGAGGCCGCCGCCAGCGGATCGATCGGCACGTCGACCATCACTTTGCCGTGGTGGCGCACGACCATGTGCTTGGTGTCGGTGATCCGCCCGACAACGGCGAAATCCAGCTCCCACTTTTCAAACACCGCGCGGGCCGCCGCCTCGCGGCCCGGCTTGAGCACCATCAGCATCCGCTCCTGGCTCTCCGAGAGCATAATCTCGTAGGCGGTCATTCCCGTTTCGCGGACCGGCACGCAGTCGAGGTCGAGTTCGACACCAAGGCCGCCCTTCGAAGCCATCTCGAACGAGGACGAGGTCAGCCCGGCGGCGCCCATGTCCTGGATGGCGACGATCGCGTCCGTCACCATCAGTTCAAGGCACGCTTCGATCAAAAGCTTCTCGGTGAACGGGTCGCCGACCTGGACGGTGGGGCGCTTTTCCTCGGAGTCGTCGCTGAATTCGGCCGAGGCCATGGTCGCGCCGTGGATGCCGTCGCGGCCGGTCTTGGAGCCGACGTAGATGATCGGGTTGCCGACGCCGCTGGCCGCCGACAGGAAGATCCGGTTGGCATCGGCGAGGCCGACGGCCATGGCGTTGACCAGAATGTTGCCGTCGTAGCCGGCATGAAAGGCGCACTCGCCGCCGACCGTCGGCACCCCGACGCAGTTGCCGTAGCCGCCGATCCCGGCGACAACGCCGGCGACCAGATGGCGCGTTTTTGGATGCTCCGGCGCGCCGAAGCGCAGCGCGTTGAGGTTGGCGATCGGCCGCGCACCCATGGTGAAGACATCGCGGAGAATTCCGCCAACGCCCGTCGCGGCGCCCTGATACGGCTCGATGTAGGACGGGTGGTTGTGGCTCTCCATCTTGAAGACCACGGCCTGGCCGTCGCCGATGTCAACCACGCCGGCGTTCTCGCCCGGGCCGTGAATGACGCGCGGGCCGGTCGTTGGCAGACAGCGCAGCCATTTCTTCGAGGATTTGTAGGAGCAGTGCTCGCTCCACATCACCGAGAAGATGCCGAGTTCGGTCAGGTTCGGCTCGCGGCCGAGGATTTCGAGGATCTTGGCGTATTCGCCGGCGCTGATCCCGTGACGGGTGACGACCTGCGGTACGGTCTCGCTGCCGGGCTCTGATGCGGATGTAATCGGCACGGTTCGCGTCGTCTCCCCCACGTCTTGACCTTGCGCCGCGCTCATGTCAGCGCCGCCATCAGCCCCTCGAACAGCCCCCGCCCGTCGATCCCGCCGAGCGCGGCATCGGCCATTCGTTCGGGATGCGGCATCAGCCCGAGGACGTTGCGCCGGGCATTGAGGATGCCGGCGATATTGCGAAGCGAGCCGTTGGGGTTGGCCGCCTCATCAAGCTCGCCCGCCGCAGAGCAATAGCGAAAAGCGACGCGGTCCTCGGCGAACAGCCGGTCCAGCGTGGCCTCGTCAGCAAAATAATTACCCTCGTTGTGGGCGATCGGCACGCGGATGATCTGGCCCGCGCGATAGGCGCGGGTGAACGCGCTCGCGGTCGTTTCGACCCGCAACGCAACGTCCTTGCAGACGAACTGGAGCTGGGCATTGCGCATCAGCGCGCCAGGCAGCAGTCCGGCCTCGGTCAGAACCTGAAAGCCGTTGCAGATCCCCAGGACCATGACTCCAGCCTCGGCACGGGCGACGACCTCGCGCATGATCGGGGAATGCGCCGCCATGGCCCCGCAGCGCAGGTAATCGCCATAAGCGAAGCCGCCGGGAACGACGATCAGATCATAATCGTCCAGTTCCGTCTCGGCGTGCCAGATCATTTTCGCCGGCGCGCCGGTTACCCCGGTCAGGGCGACGGCGACATCGCGATCGCAATTAGAGCCGGGGAAGACGATCACCGCGGATTTCATTGACGCGCTCCGGCTATTCGCCGACATCGATGGCATAATCCTCGATGACGGTGTTGGCGAGCAACTGCCGGCACATCGCGTCGACGATCTCGCGCGCCTTGGCGGAGTCGTTTTCCGCCAGTTCGATCTCGATGTACTTGCCCTGGCGGACGCTGTCGACCCCGGTGAACCCAAGGCGCGCGAGAGCGCGCTGCACGGCCTTTCCCTGAGGATCGAGAACACCCGACTTGAGGGTTACGTGCACTCGCGCCTTGACCACCCGCTCGGCTCCGTTTTCAGCTACTGTAAGGTTACTGCAAGGTTTCCGGGCCCTGCATATCCGAAGGCCCGCTTTCGGGGAGAATTCCAAGACGCCGCGCGACCTCCTGATAGGTTTCCGCGACCTTGGCAAAGTCGATCGCGACGTCCTCGCGGTCGAGCCGCTCGTTGGTTCGGCCGTCCCACAGCCCGCAGGAGTCGGGACTTACCTCGTCGGCGAGGACGATGCGCATCTGCTCGTCCTCCCACAGCCGGCCGAATTCGATCTTCAGATCCATCAGCCGCATGCCGATGCCGAGAAAGAGCCCGCTCAGGAAATCGTTGATGCGCAGGCACAGCGACATGATCTCGTCGATGTCCTGCGGCGCGGCCCAGCCGAACGCGGTGATGTGTTCCTCGGAGACCAGCGGGCAGTCAAGCTCATCGGACTTGTAGTAGAACTCGATGATCGAGCGCGGCAGCGGCGTGCCGTCGGCCATGCCGAAGCGCTTGGCGAACTCGCCGACCGCCATGTTGCGGATGACGATCTCAAGCGGGATGATCTCGACCTCGCGAACCAGTTGTTCGCGCATGTTGAGCCGGCGGACGAAATGGGTCGGCACGCCGATCTCGCCCAGGCGGGTCATGAGGTATTCGGAGATCCGGTTGTTGAGGACACCCTTGCCGGTGATCACGCCGCGCTTTTGCGCGTGCGCCGCGGTGATCTCGTCCTTGAAGTACTGGACCAGAGTTCCCGGCTCGGGCCCCTCGAAGAGAATCTTGGCCTTACCTTCAAAAATCTGTCTGCGTCGGGCCATGAAATGTCCAAGAAGGAGCGGGCCATCGGCCAGCGGTGTGGTGAGCGTGCATCATATAGCAATTGCCCGGCGGCAACACAATCAATCGCCCCCGCCACGGCGCCCCCATCGCCACGGCGCCCCAATCGCTAAAGCGCCACCGCGGTGTAGTCACCGGGTGCGTCGGTCCACGCCTTGAACAGCCACACCGGGCGGACCTCCTCGCCATCGCCGCCGAGTTCGTCCGCGTGCTCAGCGGCGGCGGGCAGTGCGACCAAGGACGAACATACCGTGCCGAAGCCGGTATTGGTGACCACGGTCATCGCGCCACCGGGCCCGGCATCCCGGTCATGCTCGCGCTCGGCGAGGAGTGTTGCCCACGCGCCCCAGTCGCCACGGTCGGGATCGGGCACCTTGGCCTCCCGGAATTTCGGCAGGTAGCGGCGGATCCGCGGCGAGCTCATGTTGTTGCGATCGTAGGCCGTCAACATCGAGAACCCCTCGGGGACTTCGAGCACGTCGATAGCCTCGCCGGCGCCGCCGGCGCCCTCGCGCAGGCGGATCCAATAGGCGTCGCGCCGATCGCCGACGAACAGATTGAAGGGGCGGTAGGCGGCGGGATTGAGATCGGCCAAAGCCATGGCCGCGTCGTGGGCGCCGGCGTGATCGAGCGCCTCGAGCGGGATCTCGCCGCGGCTGCGCAGTCCCGCCGCCGGACCGAGCGTGTTGATGCGGTTGAGAATGGCGGTGACGACGCCGTGGTCGTTCATGCCGCACCAGGTTCCGCCGGCGAGTTCGTCGAGCCCGCCGACGATGTCGGGGCGGTCCGGCCAGTGCCGCGCCGGCGGCCGCCACGGCCGATCGGCCATTTCGTCGCGGTTAGCCGCGATCAGCAGCGGCCAGCGATGGTCCGGGCGGCGGAGAATGACGAGGGTACACATGGTCGCTGGCCACCTCGCTCGGACGTTTCGGTTCGCTCCGTGGGCAATGGTCATACGCCGAGGATTGCCCCGCGCGCGACAAGTGCCTTAAGCTTCAAGTGGTACGATCATTATGGGTGCGTTTGAAGATGACAGACATTCTTCGCGAAATCGAGAAGGGACACGAGGCCAAACACAAGCTCGACGAAGAGCTGCGCTTCAAGGTTCGCTGCCGGACGGCGAAGCTATTCGGCCTGTGGGCGGCCGAGCGGCTGGGCAAGACCCGTGAGCAGGCTCCTGGGTACGCGCGCCGGCTGGTCGGCCGTTGCATCGATGCGCCGGGAACGAGCGCCGTCATCGACGACGTCGCCGCGGACTTCGCCGCGGCCGGGGTTAGGATCAACGAGGTCGACATTCTCGCCGCCTACTCAAAGCACCACGCGGCGTCGCTCGAACAGCTTGCGGGCGAATTCCCCACCGCGCTGGACCGCGACCACGCTCCCGTCGGCGGCTGAGTCGGCGGCTGGTCCGCCGGCCACGGCGCCGCCCACCCGGCGCTACGCGTGGCCGAAGACTCGGGTGAAGATCGTATCGACGTGCTTGAGGTGGTAGCCGAGGTCGAACAGCGCGCCGAGCGCGTCGGCGTCGAGATGCGCGGCGACCTCGGGGTCCGCCTTGAGCAGGGCGAGGAAGTCGCCCTCGCCGGCCCACGCTCTCATCGCGTTGCTCTGCACCGCGCGGTAGGCGTCCTCCCGGCTCATCCCGGCTTGCGTGAGCGCGAGCAGGACACGCTGGGAGAATACGAGGCCGCCGAGCGAATCCAGGTTGGCCCGCATGCGCTCGGGATAGACGATCAGCCGGTCGACGACCGTGGTCAGCCGGGCCAACGCGAAATCGAGCGTGATGGTCGCGTCCGGGCCGATGAAGCGCTCGACCGACGAATGCGAGATATCGCGCTCATGCCACAGAGCGACGTTCTCCAGGGCCGGAACGGCCATGGCGCGGACGACCCGGGCGAGGCCGGTCAAATTCTCGGTCAGGACCGGGTTGCGCTTGTGCGGCATCGCCGAGGAGCCCTTCTGGCCGGGCGCGAAGTATTCCTCGGCCTCGCGGACTTCCGTGCGTTGAAGGTGACGGATCTCGGCCGCGAGTCGCTCGATCGAGCTGGCGATGAGCGCGAGCACGGCGAAGTACATGGCATGGCGATCGCGCGGAATGACTTGCGTCGACACCGGCTCGATCGCGAGGCCCAGCTTCTCGGCAACGTAGGCCTCGATCGCCGGGTCGATGTTGGCGAACGTGCCGACCGCGCCCGATAGCGCGCAGGTTGCGATCTCGGCGCGGGCGGCGGCGAGGCGCGCGCGGTTGCGCAACCACTCGGCGAAGTAGCCGGCAAGCTTGATCCCGAAGGTCATCGGCTCGGCGTGGATGCCGTGGCTGCGCCCGATCGTAGGCATCAGCTTGAACTCGAAGGCGCGCCGCTCGAGCGCCGCGAGGAGCGCGTCGATATCGTCAAGCAGAATATCCGTGGCGCTGGCGAGCTGAACCGCGAGGCAGGTATCGAGGACGTCCGACGAGGTCATGCCCTGATGGATGAACCGCGCCTCGGGCCCGACATGCTCGGCGAGGTTGGTCAGAAAGGCGATAACGTCGTGTTTGGTGACTTCCTCGATCGCATCGATCCGGGCCACCTCGAAGGCGCCGCGCTCGCGCACCGCCGCCGCCGCCGCCGCCGGGATCAGGCCGAAACGGGCTTGCGCGTCGCAGGCGTGGGCCTCGATGTCGAGCCAGATCTGGAAGCGGGCGGCCGGCTCCCAGAGGGCGGCCATGGCGGGGCGGCTGTAGCGAAGGATCATTGACACTCTCGGCGGATGTGGACGGGGTGGATCGTTGGCGGCTAGGGCATAGCAACCAGATGGCCGCAGGTTAAGACCATTTCGAACGCCACGGTTAGCCCGCGCGGATCCGCGCCCGACGAAAGAGCACGAACCACGCGAGGGTTAGGGCCAGCAGACCGGCCATGATGGCGAAGGCGCCCTGGTAGCCGCCGGCCGCGGCGGAGCCCGTGGGCGTCCGCGGGCCGGCCGCGACGACCACGCCGATCCCCCACTGGGCGGCGAAGGCGGCGACAAAGACAAGGACGTTGAGCGCCGTGTTCAGCCGCCCGGCCAGCGCCACGGCAAAGCGCTGCGACAATCCGGCATAAGGCAGAATGCCCGAGGTGCCGAAGAAGCCGAAGGCGATCCATGGCCAGGCGGAGCCGCTGCGGGTGAAGACGATTAGGCTCAGGGTCAGCATGAACATCGTCATGCCGGCCGCGGCGACGATCAGCGGCGGCACGCCGAGCCGGCTCAGCCGCTCGGCCGCGAGGCCCATGGCGAGGAAGCCCGCGATCATCGCCGCGGCGATGATCAGCAGCGTATGGGCGACGGCGCCGTCATCGAGACCGGCGACGTCGCGCTGCCACGGCCCCGCCCACAGGCCCTGGATCGATAGAAACGAGGCCTGCGACGCGATGGTCATTGGCGCCACCCGCCAGAACAGCGGGCTGGCAAAGATTTCGCTCAGCCCCTCCAGCTGCGCGCCCATTGGGGCGTTCGTTTCGGTACGATTTTCCCGGTCGCGGGGGACGACAATGAATACCAGCGCCGCGGCGACCAGGCTTAGGGCGCCGAGGGAACAAAAGACGAAGCGCCAATCGGTTGCGGCGACGAGGGCGGCCACGGGCGAGGTCGCGGCCATCGCGCCGAGGCCGCCGGCGGCCATCTGCCAGCCATTCACTAGCGGCAGACGCTCGCGCGGGAACCACTCGACATACGCCTTAAACGCGGCCATCAGGCAGGCCGAGACGCCGAAACCGACCAACGCGCGACCGACGATCAGCATGGCCAGGCCGTCCGCGGTCGCGAACACGAACGCGCCGAGCGCGGCGACGATAAGGAGGGCGGCCTCGGTGCGGCGCGGCCCGAAGCGGTCCAGCACAATGCCGAGCGGCAGTTGCGCGATTGCGAAGGCGAGAAAAAAGGTGCTGGTGAGAAGTCCGAGATCGCCGGCGCCAACGCCCGGGTCGCGGCTCAGATCCGGCGCGATAACGGCGTTGACGGACCGGAACAGATAGGACAGGAAATAGCCGAACGCGAACGGCGCGAAGACCCGGAGCGCGCTCGCTCGAGACCGCGCGACGGCCGCGCTCAAGGCGAGACGCTCAAGGCGCGCCGCTCAAGCGGTACCGCCGGCGAGCGGCTGGCCCCAATCGTCCCGGCGCCGGCGCTTCGGCTGGCGCGGGTCGGTTCCGCGACATAAATGCGCATGCATACCGCGCCACGATCTGGCGCTTGGCCGAATTGTGGTAAGGTCGTGGCCGGACGTCATGACCGCCATCATCGACCCTCCGCAACCGCTGGAGTCTTAAGCGATTGGGCCGGCAATTTTCCTTCACCCAGCGCCTGTCGCGGCTGCTCCATTTCAAGCTGATCGTGCCGCTCAAGCGCAGTCCCCATCCGCCCGAGTTTACCGCTCGCGCCGTCATGGTCGGCCTGTTCTGGGCGTTCACCCCACTGGTCGGCATTCAGATGTACCTGGTCTTGATGACCTGGCTGGTCGCGCGGAAGTTTCCCCGGCTCGAGTTCAGCCTGCTGATCGCCGTCGCCTGGACCTGGGTCACCAACGTCTTCACCATGTGGCCCGCGTACTACCTTTTTTATATTACCGGCAAGGTGTTGTCCGGACGCATCGACGAGGCGCGCGGCTATGATCACTTTGTCGGCAAATGGATGGCCGTGCTCGCCGCCCATGAGGGGTTCGTTGCAACCTTGTACGCGTCGATCGCCCTGATCGTTCATGATCAGGGCGTGGCCATGACCATCGGCTGCCTGCCGTGGGCGCTGTTGAGCGCCTGGCTCGGGTATCGCTGGACCCTCGGCTATATCCACCGCCGGCGGCGTCGGCGCAGCGCGCGCCGTCACGCCCTGTGGCTGAAGCGGATCGCCAAGAAGAAAGCCGCCGCCAAGCGCGAGCTGGATCCCGCCACGACCCCGGCGCCGGACGTGGCGCAAGGCGAGTAGGCTCGCCACGCTGGCGCCGGTCTGCTGCAATGAGCGCGACGGTCTCGCCATCACCGGCGACGCCACGATGGCTCGATCAGCGTGAGTAGTATTCGATGACGAGGTTGGGCTCCATCTGCACCGGGTAGGGTACATCGGCGAACAGCGGTGTGCGGACGAAGGTGCCGACCATCTTGTCAAGATCGACGGAGAGGTACTCGGCGACGTCGCGCTCGGGCGAGCGGGCGGCCTCGAGGACCAGGGCGAAATCGCGCGAGCCTTCCTTGACCGCGACGAGATCGCCTTCGTTAACGAGATATGACGGAATGTTGACGCGCTTGCCGTTGACCGTGATGTGGCCGTGGCTGATGAACTGGCGCGAGGCGAACACGGTGGGCACGAACTTCATCCGGTAGACGACGGCATCGAGACGCCGCTCGAGCAGGCCAATGAGGTTCTCCGAGGTGTCGCCGCGGCGGCGGATCGCCTCCACGTAATAGCGGTGGAACTGCTTTTCGCTGATGTTGCCGTAGTAGCCCTTGAGCTTCTGCTTGGCCATCAGCTGGGTGCCGTAGTCGGTCGGCTTCTTGCGCCGCTGGCCGTGCTGGCCGGGACCGTACTCGCGTTTGTTGACCGGGCTCTTCGGCCGGCCCCACAGGTTGACGCCGAGCCGGCGATTGATCTTGTACTTCGCTTGCAGTCGTTTGGTCATGCTCTCTCTCGTTGATGTTTACGGATGTTATTGTCCCGGTAGGCCCGCGATCTCGGGCGGGGCAAGATAAACCCACGTTTCCGGGAATAAGCCACGGAGAGTACACAACTCCGCCGCGCGCTGTCAAAGCGAACCGCGCCGGTCACGCGCCGGGCGAAACAGCCCAGGCTGAAATGACCGACCCGCGTCTAGCAGGCTTCGAGTTCGGTGTCCCAGTAGAGGAAGTCGCGCCAGCTTGCGTGGAGGAAGTTGGGCGGGAAGCCGCGGCCGTTTTCCTGCAACTCATAGGTCGTCGGCTCGTAGGGCGCGCGCAGCGGAAATAACCCGCTGGCGCCGGGGGCGCGGTGCCCCTTGCGCAGGTTGCACGGCTCGCACGCGGCGACCACGTTGGCCCACTCGGTGCGCCCGCCGCGCACCCTGGGGATGACATGATCGAAGGTCAGCCGCTCGGTCGGCAAGGCGGTATTGCAGTACTGGCAGACGAAGCGGTCGCGCAGAAACAGGTTGAACCGGGTGAACGCCGGCCGGCGCGCCACCGGGATGTAATGCTTGAGCGCGATGACGCTCGGCAGGCGCATCTCGATGCTGGGCGAGCGCACGGCCCAATCATATTCGGAGATGACATTAACACGGCTGAGAAAAACGGCCTTGACGGCTTCCTGCCAGGGCCACAGCGACAGCGGGAAATAGCTCAGGGGCCGAAAGTCGGCGTTGAGAACGAGAGCCGGATAGTGGCGCATCCCCATCGGCAAACGGCTTCCTTACGAGCGTCGGCGGACCATACAACATCCGGCAATGCCCTGACAAACACCGCCTTGGGTGAAGGTGTGCCAAATCGGCCTACCAGATGTAGTGCTCACGCCTGTTCGGGTCGCACTACCTCCGCGAGAAAGCGCAACGCCGCGCGAATGGTCGTCTCGTCGATGCCGTGGCCGAGGCCTTGCACCAGCTCGGCGGCTTGCACCGGCACGCCGGCGGCCTCGAGCGCCGCTTTCGCCGCCGGCAACGACGCCGGCGGAACCACATCGTCGTCGGCGCCGTGGGTGAGCAGCACCGGCGGGCGGACGCGAATCTCGGCAGCCAAGGTTTCCGCGCCGATGAGCATGCCCGAATGCGAGACGATGGCCGCCGCCGGCTTCGCCCGGCGCAATCCCACGTGCAGGGCCATCATCGCGCCTTGCGAAAATCCGCCGAGAATCAGCCGATCCTCGGCCAAGCCAAGGCGCCCGAGTTCGCTGTCGATGAAGGCGTTGAGCGCCGGCGCCGCCTCGCGCACGCCTTCGATGCGCGGCATCGTTTCGAGATCGCGGATGCTGAACCACTGATAGCCGAACGGCGCCATGTCGAAGCGGAAGGGCGCGTTCGGCGTGATGATCAGCGCATCCGGCAAGACCATCCGGTAGTAGGGCGCAAGGCCGATGAGGTCGTTGCCGTCGGCGCCGATGCCGTGAAGCAGGATCATCAACCGCCGGATCGGGCGGTTTTCCGGCGCGAGCCTGGGACCGTCGAGAGCCGGCGCGGCGCTCATGGCATTGCTCCATGGCTTAAGAGGTCGCCGGGGCGAAACAGCCCGCGCAGGCCGTGGACGATCGCGAGGTAATCTGGCTCGTCGGGGCGGATGTAGCCGTGCCTGATCAAGAAATCGATGACCACCAGGGCGCAGTTGAACTTGAAGTCGTCGCTGCCGCGGACCGTGGCGATGACCCGCTCGATCGGCCAGAGGTAGAAGTCGCTGAGCTCGCCGTCGGTGTTGCGCGGGACGAAATCGGCTGGCACCTCCAGGTCGTAGATGTAGAGGATGTCCCGGCGCAGCCCTTCGGGTTGCTCGGTGCGGTAGGTGATCGCGCCGACCGGAACCGCGCGGCCGGCGAGACCGGGGGAAATGTCGGCCTCCTCGCCGCTTTCCTTGACCAGCGTCTCGAACACGCTCCAGCCGGCCGGCTGGCCGCCGGCGACAAGCTGGTCGAGCTTGCCCGGCGAGTTGGGCTTGTTCAGGGCGCGCCGGCCGATCCACATCTTCAACCCGTCGGGCGCGCGAACGAAGCCGTTGACGTGGACGCCGGAGGCGATAATGCCGAACTTCGGCACCGCCGCCCGCTCCATGGTGAACAGCGCAGGCCCGCCCGGCGCGGCGGCGACGATGTAGGGTTCATCGCGCCAGCCCGCCAGCAATCCCTGCCCGGCGAGCGGGCGGAGCGCCTCGTCTAGCGCGGCCGTGCGCGCGCCCGCGTCGGCGGGAAGATCGGCCGCCAGCCTGACGGCGTCGTCGCTCACCGCGAAGACGCGCGTGGCGGAGGCCAAGGCCTCGGCGAAGTCGTGGCTGACTAGGCCGACGTCGAGGCCATCGACGCGAAACGGGAGATAGGCCGCGGGATTGAATACATGGCATTCGCGGATGCGATCGAGAAAACTCAATAAAGATCTCCGTACGGGCGGCGCGGCGAAAACTCAAGGCTTGTACGTACGGTCTCGGCCGCGCCGCCGCAACCGCGTTGCGCACGGTCCGGCGCCCGCCGCGGCGCCGGAGTGATTAACGCAGGTTCACCGCGCGCGCCCGCGCCGCCGCTAGACTGCCGTCAGGCAGCCCGTCAGGCAGCCTGGGGCCATCACAAGGAGCGGGACAAGTCGATGGATGAAAAGCGCGTCGACGCAGCCATTATCGGCGCGGGCACGGCCGGGTTGAAGGCCGCTCGGGAGGTCGCCAAGGCGACCGATAACTTCGTCGTGATCGACCGCGGCCCCCTCGGCACCCTGTGCGCGAGAACCGGCTGCATGCCCTCGAAAGCCCTGCTCCAGATCGCCGTCGACTTCCACCGCCGCGAGGTCTTCGCGCGCGAGGGCATCGCCAATGCCGGCGCGCTGACGCTGGATACCGCCACGGCGCTCGGCCACGTCCGGGACTTGCGCGACGGCTTCGTCGCCAGCGTCGTCGACGGCGCCTTGGCGAATCTCGGCGACAAGCTCATGCGCGCCGAGGCTAAATTCGCGGCCCGGGGTGTTCTCGATGTCGGCCAGACGCGCATCCATGCCGAGCGGATCGTCATCGCCACCGGCTCGCGGCCAATCATCCCGGCGCCGTGGCGACGCTTCGCCGATCGTATCCTGACCACCGACACCCTGTTCGAGCAGAAGCGCCTGCCGCGCCGCATCGCCGTCCTCGGCCTCGGCCCGGTCGGGCTCGAGATCGGCCAGGCCCTGTCGCGCCTGGGCCTTGCGGTCAGCGGATTTGACGCCGCCGAGACCATCGGCGGCCTGGCCGATCCGGTCGTCAACGCCGCGGCGATCGAGATCATCGGCCGTGAGTTGCCGATGCACCTGGGCGCGGAAGCCACGGTCGAGGAGACGGGCAGTGGCTTGACGATCGGCGCGGGAGACGAGCGGGTCGTGGTCGATGGACTGTTCGCCGGCGTCGGCCGCAGCCCGAACGTCGAGGAATTGCGCCTGGATCGGCTTGGCGTGCCGCTTGACGCCTCGGGCCTACCGGCGTTCGACCGCGAGACGCTGCAAATCGAGGGCCTTGCGATCTTCATCGCCGGAGACGTCAACAACGACCGCCCCGTTCTGCACGAGGCGGGTCACGAAGGCACGATCGCCGGCTACAACGCGGTCCAGGCGACGGCGACGGCATTCCGCCGCAAAAGCCCGCTCAGCATCTGCTTTAGCGATCCCAACATCTGCGCCGTTGGCGCGCCCTGGCCTTCGATCGACCCGAACGAGGCCGCCGTCGCCTGCGCCCGGGTCGACGGCGGCCGGTTCCGCATCATGCAATGCGAGGCCGGACTCCTGAGGCTCTACGCCGCGCGCGCCGACGGCCGCCTGCTCGGCGCCGCCATGGCCATGCCCCAAGGAGAACACGTGGCCCACCTGCTCGCCTGGGCCCACCAGCTTGGCCTGAGCGTGCACCAGATGGCGGAAATGCCATTCTACCACCCGACGGTGGAAGAGCTTCTGCAACCCGCGCTGACCGAACTGGCCGACCAAATCTCTCCACCCGAGAACCGGGCGCCAGAGCATCCTGCGCGCAAGTGAGCGCAGGATGCTCTATTGCTATGAAACCGATCAACTTTTCCGCCTTCAAGTGTTTCCACTTGAAGGCCGGTTGATCTAGTCATACCGCCGAGCCTAAGCGTCGCGTGAGCCGGCGTCCCGGGCGGGCGCTCCGGACCATCACGCCCGGCGGTAGATTTCGTAGTGCACGCCGGCGCAAGCGGCGACGGTGCCGGTGGCGGCGGCGACCTCGATGACGCCATGGGCCAGGGTCGCCTTGTCCGTCCGGCCGCGAAGGGCGTTTTTCAACAGCCAGATAACGGCGACGGACGCTTGAGACAACGCGCGCACCGCGAGCCGGAGGCGGGTCCGCCAGCCGGGTCCGCCGGCCGCCGGCCCGGCGAGCGACTTCGCCAAGAGCCGCTTGGTGCCGTTGCGAAAGGCTCGTCGCCAGAGGTAGCCGAGCGTGGTCCGTGAGGGGGGGATCCGTTCGCGAACGACCGCGTTGGCGGCGTAGACAATCCGGCACCCGGCGGCCTTCAGCGTGCGGAAGAACAGTGCATCGCTACCGCCGGTGAGCCCCAGCCGCTCGTCGAAGCGAAGGGCCAGATCCCTGATCACCGCGGCGCGGACCAGGACGTTGTTGGTCGCGGCGGAGTTCAGGTCGGTACCCGCGGGCGCGGCCGGGCGGCGCAGCGGCGACGGCGCCGGCGGATAGCCGAAGAAGCCGCCGCCCCTGATCCACGCCGGGCGCATCGTCGATAAACTCCGGATCCACCCTGCCCTGGACCACGTCCGCGCCTGTCGTACCTTGCGCGAGCAGCAACTCGTCCAGCCAGTCGGACGCCGGCATCTCGTCGTCGTCGATCATCGCGACGAAGTCGAAATCCGCAGGAACGTCGTCAAGGCAGCGGTTGCGCGCGAACGAGATGCCGCGGCGCGGCTCCGCCAGGTAGCGCACCGTCAAGCCTTCGCCGCGGAAGCGTTCGCAGATCGCGGCCGTTCGCGGACTGGCCTCGTTATCGGCGACCAGGATCTCCATGGCCGGCGGGCGGACCAGCGCGAAGCGTTGGTGGCGCAGCCCTTCGATGAGCGCGCTCAGCCCGTCCGGCCGCCTGAACGTGCAGACGCAGACCGCCACGCGCGGCGCGCCTGCGCAATCCATTGCGTCGCCACGGCCCATTGCGTCGCCACGGCTCCGCTCCACCGCATCCGATGCTGGCATCTCTAAAAGCTCGCAACAAAAAGTAGAAATATCTAATGTATACAATCATCCATGATCAACACAGAATAGAACCATCAAGTCGATATCCGCAACCACGTTATGCGCGCCATCGAAGCTACTGAGCGTCACCGAGAGAACTTCCCTTGCCCTACCGAATATCAGGTACTATCTATAGTTGTGGTTTATGCAGCATGATGCCGCTGGATGGGCGTCCAGCCCGCTGACAGGCTATTTCTCCATGGTTAACAATCGGATCGGATCGATCAACCATGCCTACCTTCGCCGCGGTCACAACCTGTAACGAGCTGGGATACGAACAATACGGGCGGCGCATGATCGAATCTTTCGATCTGCATTGGCCTCCCGACGTAAAGCTCCACGTTTACGCCGAGGGTTTCGTCCCAGACCGGCGCAGCGCGCGGATTGTCTACCATGACCTGCACACCGAATGTCCTGACCTGGTTGCGTTCAAGCGGCGCCACGCCGACAACGCGGCCGCCCATGGCCGAGCCGGTCGCAAGCGTTGGCGGATGAAGGTCGACTGGGCTCGGCCCAAGCTCAGGGCTCGCCGCGTCGATTGGGGTTTGGGCTACTGGTGGGACGCCGTGCGCTTCAGCCACAAGGCATTCGCGATCTTCCACGCCGCGCGAACGGCAAGAGGCGATGTGCTGTTCTGGATCGACGCCGACATCCGCGTTTTCGCCGATGTTCCCGCCGACTTCGTCGCGGAGCTCATGCCGAAGGACTGCCTGCTCAGCTACCTTGCCCGCCCGAAATTCAGCGAGTGCGGGTTCGTCGGATACAATCTGCGTCATCACGCCATCGGCGCCTTCATCGATGACTTCGAGGCCCTCTACAAACAGGACCTCTTGTTCCGGCAACGCGAGTTCCACGACTCCTACCTGTTCGACGTGATCCGCCGCCGCTTCGAGCGCCGCGGCTGCCAGACCTACGATATCGCCCAAGGAATGGGGCGCGAGGCCGGCCATGTCTTCGTCAACAGCCCGCTCGGCCGCTACATGGATCACATGAAAGGCGAGCGCAAGGCAGAAGGCGCAAGCTGCCCATCCGACCTGATCGCGTCCCGCCCCGAGGCCTACTGGCACGCCGTAGCGAAGTAGAAAAGCGCGCAAACTCCCCCGGCCCGACGAGCGGCCGACGGGGTCCGTACCTTGCGGACGTGTTGCTCAGAAGGAAATTCGGTGATCGCCGGATTGGCGCTCGGCGTTGTCGAGAATGACCATGCCCCTAACCGACCTTCTCGACGTGAGTCTGGGCGCCGGCTTTGCTCTTGGCGGAGAGGAAGCGGGCAAGCCGGCGATGGGAGGTGTCGGCGCGGGCGTCGGCGCGTTGGCGTTCGCGCAGGACCACGTCGACATGGGCCATGTGACGTTCCGCGGCGCGGCGCGCCGCCTCGGCGTCGCGCGCCATGATCGCCTCGTGGATCGCGCGATGCTGATCAAGCAGGGCCTCGCGGGCGCCGCCGCGTTCGTACAGGGTCATCCGGTTGAAGATCACGTCCTTGCGCAACATCTCGAGGAGTCCGCGCACGACGTGCAGCAAGATCAGGTTGTGCGAGGCCTCCGCGACGGCAATGTGGAAATCGGCGTCGCGTTCGGCTTCCTCGCGCGGATCGTCGAGCAGGTGGGTAGCCTCGATCGCCTTGAAGCGCTCGGTGAGAATGGCGCGATCGTCGTCGGTGCTGCGCAAAGCCGCGTAGTAGGCGCTCATCCCATCGAGGGTGCCGCGAAGCTCGATGAAGTCGAGCGCGGCCTGGGGATGGCGCTGAAAGACCTCGGTCAACGGATCGGTGATCAACGGCGCGATAGCGTCCTTGACGTAGGTCCCGCCGCCGTGGCGGGTCTCCAGCAGGCCCGATGACTCAAGCTTCTGCAACGCCTGGCGCAGGGACGGCCGCGAGACGTTGAACTCCTGAGCAAGCTCGCGCTCCGGCGGCAGGCGGTCGCCGGGGGCGACGACGCCTTCGAGGATCATTTCTTCAAGCTCGCGAGCAATGACATCGGACAGGCGCTCCTGCTTGATTTTCGTAAAGGGCATGTTCGCCTCCTGTAGTGGAGTCCCAATCCACCCTAAACAATCTAGCCGTTCGCGCCGTGGTCCACAAGTCGGTCCATCCGACCACCGGACCACCGCCGGAGTCTGCTCGCAACATACTGTTGCAGAAGAACTTTCTTCAGACCACGCGTTTCATTTGATGCCGGAAGGCGACCAATAGACACATATCCGCGAGAAAAAGTTATTGGTAAGACCACCTGGCCACTTGACCGCCATTGTCTTGGATCGGTAAAGTCAAGCCCAGTTCACACTGCCGCGAAAGCTCCCGCCAGATGGAGCGCGGTGAACGGCCAAGGAAGAAAAATTGTTTGCCGAGCCTGTCGGGACGCTCGGCACCGGGCGCAAGGAAAACACGCTCGGCGTCCATTTGGGAGGATGCTCGCGATGGCTCAGGCCAAGACCAACGTGCAATTTGCGCCCGCGTCTCCATACGACGCGCTTGCTGGCGAACTTGAGTCGATCATTCCGCCGGAGCGGCTGATTCGCGATCCGCTGCGCACGCTGGCCTACGGGACGGACGCCAGCTTCTACCGGCTCATTCCCCGGATCGTCGCGGTGATCGATGACGAACGCGAAATGGAACGGCTGCTGCGGCTGTGCCAGATGTACGGCACGCCCGTGACGTTCCGCGCCGCCGGGACCAGCCTCTCGGGACAGGCGGTGACGGACTCGGTTCTCGCCGTCCTCGGCGACGGCTGGAACGATATGGAGATCAGCGCCGATCGCGAGACCATCCGGCTGAAGCCCGGCGTCATCGGCGCCGAGGCCAATCGCCGGCTCGCCGCCTTTGGCCGCAAGATCGGCCCCGATCCGGCCTCCATCAACGCCTGCAAGATCGGCGGCATCGCCGCGAACAACGCCAGCGGCATGTGTTGCGGGACCAGCCAGAACAGCTACCGCACGCTCGCCTCGATGCGGCTGATGCTCGCCGACGGCACCCTGGTCGACACCGGCGATCCGGCCAGCCGGGCCGCGTTCAAGCTGGTCCGCGGCGATCTTCTCGATGGCCTGCGCACGCTGGCGGAACGAACCAAGGCCGACGAGGCGCTGGCCGCCCGCATCCGCCGCAAGTTCTCGATCAAGAATACCTGCGGCTACAGCCTCAATGCCCTCGTCGATTTCACCGATCCGTTCGACATTCTCCAGCACCTGATGATCGGCTCGGAAGGCACCCTCGGCTTCATGTCCGAGATCACGTACAGGACCGTTCCCGAGTACGCCGACAAGGCCAGCGCCCTGATCATGTTCGCCGGCGTGGTCGATGCCTGCGAGGGCGTCATCCGGTTGAAGAAGACGCCGGTGGCCGCCGTCGAACTGATGGACCGCGCGAGCCTTCGCTCGGTCGACGACAAGCCGGGAATGCCCGAGTTCATTCGCGGCCTGCCCGACGGCGCGACCGCGCTGCTGGTCGAAACCCGCGCCGAGAGCGCCGAGGCGCTTGCCGCCAACATCGCCGAAATCACCGAGACGATGGCCGGCGTGCCGACGCTGTTTGCGATCGCGTTCACCGACAAGGCGGCGGAATACGACCGCTTCTGGAACATCCGCAAGGGGCTTTTCCCGTCGGTCGGGGCCATGCGCGAGACCGGAACGACGGTGATCATCGAAGATATCGCCTTTCCGATCGAACGCCTCGCCGCGGCGACCGCCGATCTGCAGGTGCTGTTCGCCGAGCACGGTTACGGCGACTCGATCCTGTTCGGCCACGCCCTCGAAGGCAACCTGCACTTCGTCATCACCCCCGACCTGGGCCGGCCCGCCGAGGTCGCGCGCTACGCCTTGTTCATGGACGCGCTTAGCCGCCTGGTCATTGACCGCTACGACGGCGCGCTCAAGGCCGAGCACGGCACCGGCCGCAACATCGCGCCGTTCGTCGAGCACGAATGGGGCGAGCAGGCCTACGCCCTGATGGTCGAGCTGAAGACGTTGTTCGATCCCGACGGCCTGCTCAATCCGGGTGTCATTCTCAACGACGATCCGCATGTTCATCTCAAGAACCTCAAGCCGCTGCCGCCGGCCGATCCGCTGGTCGACTCCTGCATGGAGTGCGGTTTTTGCGAACGGATGTGCCCGTCGCAGGGCCTGACACTGACGCCGCGCCAGCGCATCGTCGGCTGGCGGGAGATCTCCCGGCTGCGCGATCTCGGCGAGGGCAACCGGCAGGCCGAACTGGAGAGCCTTTACGCCTACCAGGGGCTCGAAACCTGCGCGACCTGCGGACTTTGCGCGACCGCGTGTCCGGTCGGCATCGAGACCGGACTGCTGACCAAGAAGATCCGCGCCGACAACCAGACGCCCGGGCGAAAGCGCGTCTCGGACTGGGTCGCCGATCATTTCGAAACAACGCTCGGCGGCGCCCGCCAGGGACTGCGCATCGCCGATCTCGCCGGCCGGGCGCTCGGCCCGGAAACCCTCGAAAGCGTCACCCGGACGTTGCGCAAGATGAGCGGCGATCGCCTGCCGGCGTGGTCGAAGGCAATGCCGACGGCGGTCAACTTCAAGCCCAAGGCTGATACGCTCGCCGTGGCTTCGGCCCGGCCCCAGGTGGTCTACCTGCCGAGCTGCGTTTCGCGGACGATGGGGCCGGCGCGCTCCGACAGCGAAAACGAGTCACTACCGGAAAAGACGCAAAGCCTGCTTGAGAAGGCCGGTTACGCGGTCATCTACCCGAAGGGGCTGAGCGGGCTGTGCTGCGGCCAGCCGTTCGACAGCGGCGGCAATCCCGAAGCGGGCAAGGCCAAGGCCGAAGAGGTCGGCCGCGCGCTGGCCGAAGCCAGCCGCGACGGGGAATTGCCGATCGTTTCCGATACCAGCCCGTGCTCATATCGGCTGAAGCAGGCGCTGCCCGAGCATCTCCGCCCGGCGGACATTGTCGAATTTATCCATGACCGGCTGATGGAGCGCCTGTCCTTCACACCGAAGACGGGCGCGGTCGCCCTCCACGTCACCTGTAGCGGCCGCAAGATGGGACTGGAGGGCAAGCTCAAGGCCATCGGCACGGCGTGCGCCGAGAGCGCGATCATCCCCGATAGCGTCGGTTGCTGCGGCTGGGCCGGCGATAAGGGGATCACGACACCCGAACTCAACGCCCACGCACTGCGGACGTTAAAGGACGCCCTGCCGGAAGGCTGCTCGGCCGGCTACTCGCACAGCCGAACCTGCGAGATCGGGTTGTCGATGCACGCGGACGTGCCCTACCGGTCCATCGTCTACCTCGTCAATTCCTGCACTGTTCCGCGATCTCTGTAACCACCGGCACTGTAACCACCGGCACTGTAACCATCGGGAGCTTCTTCACGCGGCTGGCGGGCGCGGCAACACGCACCCGTTCACACTTAAAAACCTAACAAAGGGATAAAAGGGAGAAGAAAGTCATGGAGCATGGTTCGGTCCTGGACGCCATCGTGGCGACCGCACCAATCGTCATCTTAATCTATATGATGACAAAAAAGAACGGCGTACCATCCTACATTTCATTGCCGATCGCCGCGCTATTGGTTTACATCGTCAAGCTTGTCTACTTCGGCAGCGATCCCAATCTTACAAACGCGACGATTATCTCCGGGCTCCTCACCGCCTTCGTTCCGATCTTCATCATCTGGGGCGCGATCCTGCTGTTCAAGACCATGGAGCATACCGGCGCCATGGATACGGTTCGCGCCTGGCTTAATTCGGTGACGCCCAACCCGGTCGCGCAGTTGATGATCATCGGCTGGGCCTTCGGCTTTCTGATCGAGGGCGCCAGCGGCTTCGGCACGCCGGCGGCCCTGGCCGCGCCGATCCTGATCGGGCTCGGCTTCTCGGCCCTGCCGGTGGCATGCCTCGCGCTGGTGATGAACTCCGTCCCCGTCACCTTCGGCGCCGTCGGCACCCCGACATGGTTCGGCTTGGGCCAGTTAAAGCTGCCGCCGGAGGTGCTGCTCCAGGTCGGCATCAATTCGGCGATCATTCATTCCGTCGCCGCTCTGGTCATTCCGCTGATCGCGCTTTCGTTCGTCGTCTCGTGGCGGGAAATCCGCGCGAACATCGTCTTTGTCTATTTGAGCATTCTCAGCTGCGTCGTTCCGTACCTCGCCATCGCCTTCTACAACTACGAGTTCCCGTCGCTGATCGGCGGCATGATCGGCCTGTTCGTCTCCGCCGCTCTCGCCCGCGCCGGTGTCGGCCTGTCGCGTGAGGGCGCCGGCGCCGACGCGCGCACCGGCGCCGGTTATGCCGCGACACGCGGCGGCATGGCTGGCGGCGCGGGGGGTGGAATGGGCGCGTTGCAGCCCGGCTTTGCCGACACGCCGGCCGCAACCTACGTGGCGCGGCGGCCGGAGGGACTGGTCAAGGCGTTCTTCCCGCTGTGGGGCACCGTGCTCGTGCTGGTCGTCACCCGCATTCCGGCGATCGGATTGAAGGGCCTGCTCAACGCCACCGAGCCCGCCGTCCAGGTCGGTCTCGGCAGCCTGGGCACCCTCAGCATCAGCGCCGCGCTGGTCGCCAAGCTTACGGGGATCTTCGGGACCACCGCCAATTGGGCGTTCGGCACGCTCTATATCCCCGCGTTCATCCCATTCTTCCTTATCGCCGGCTTGTCGCTTCTGCTGTTCCGCGCCAGCGGATCCACATCGAGGGCCGTCTTCAGCGAGACCTACGACCGGATGAAAAAGCCGATCCTGGCCCTGCTTGGCGCGCTGGTCATGGTCAACCTGATGCGGGCCGGCGGCGACGACGCCCTGGTGATCGTGATCGGCCGCGCTTTTGCCGACGCCTTCGGCCATGCCTGGCAGTATGTCGCCTCGTATCTCGGTGCGATCGGCGCGTTCTTCTCGGGCTCGAACACCGTGTCCAACCTGATGTTCGCCGGCATCCAGAAGTCGATCGCCGAGAGTCTCGGCCTCGATGTTCCGCTGATCCTGGCGCTTCAATCGGTCGGCGGGGCGATGGGCAACATGGTCTGCATCAATAACATCGTCGCCGTCTGCTCAATCCTCGGCATCCTCAATAAGGAGGGGCTGATCATCACGCGCACCTTCGTGCCGATGGTCATCTACGGCATTATCGCCGCGATCGTCGGGATTTTCCTGGCGTAGCGCTTACCCGCAGTCGCCGCCCATTTCCGCCGCGCGGGCCTTCGGTTCGCGCGGCATTTTTGTCTTTCGCGCGCGCCCGCCGGATTGGCGCCCATAATTAGCGCGCATAATCAGCACCCGGGGCTCGACCTTTGATCCGGCTTCGGCGCGGCCCATATTGCCGGGTGACGCCACGACTTAATCCCATTGCGCACCTTTGGATCTGAAACCATGACCGCCTGGACCGACTTCGCCGACGCCCTTGACATCGGGCTCCTGGTCCCCGAGGCCTTCGCGCGTTATCGCCAGGCGGTCGTCGACGGGATGATGGCGTTTATGGCCAGTCTGCCGGAAGAGCAGACGACGGCGATCCTGTTCGACCAGATGGCTTTGGCTGAGGACGCCGATACAGGCGCGCGGCTGGTCGCGATCGCGCGCCATTGTCCGGCCCTGCACAAGCTGGCCCAGGTGCTGGCGCGCGACCGGCGCCTGCCGGCCGAGCTTCGCCGGCACCTGCAGACCCTGGAGACGATGCCGCCGAGCCGCGATCTCGACTGGGTGCGCGGCGAGATCGAAGGCGAGATCGGTCCGCTCGCGCCCCTCGGCATCAGTCTTGATGAGCCGCCGCTGGCCGAGGCGAGCGTTGCGGTGGTCGCGCCTTTCGTCTGGCGCGCGGACGACGGCGCGCCCGCGCGCCGGGGCGTGTTCAAGATCCTCAAGCCGGGGATCGAGGCGACGCTCGAGCGCGAACTCGACGTGTTGCAGGGGATCGGCGCGGTTCTCGACGAGCGCTGCCGCGACTACGGGCTTCCCGCGATCGCCTATGAGGAGTCGTTCGCCCAGGTCCGTGACCTGCTTCGCCGCGAGGTCCATCTCGACATCGAGCAGCGCAACCTGCGGGAGGCTCGCGGGATCTACGCCGGCGTGGATAGCGTCATCGTGCCCGAGGTTTTTGCCTTCTCGACGCCGCGACTGACGGCGATGGAGCGAATCCGTGGCGGCAAGGTGACCGACGTCGCGCATCTGGCCGCCGGCGACCGCCGCCGGCTCGCGGCCGATGTGGTCAAGGCGCTGATCGCGCTGCCGCTATGGGCTAATGAGCAGCCAAGCCTGTTTCATGCCGACCCGCACGCGGGCAATCTGATGCTGACCCCCGACGGGCGGGTGGGGCTGATCGACTGGAGCCTGGTTGGCCGGCTGAGCAAGCACGAGTGCGTGTGTCTGACGCAGATCCTGATTGGCGCCCTGACCGTCGACCAGGCGCGGATCGTCGCGGCCATCGGCGCGCTTGGCGAGGTCGGCCCGGCCGGCGGCCAGAGCAATGATCTTCATGGCGTGGTCGCCGACAGCGTGGACGAGCTTCGCGCCGGCGCATGGCCGGGGCTGGATTGGCTGACCAGGCTGATGGACGCCAGCGCGACCACGGGCCATATCCGCTACGGCGCCAACCCGATCATCTTTCGCAAGGTTCTCCAGACCCTGCAGGGCGTCATCGCCGATATCGCCGACGACGCCGGCGTCGATGCCGCGCTGGCCGGCGCATTTGCCTCCCACCTCGCCGGCGAGGGGCTCGCGCGCATGATCGCGAAGCCGTTCGCCCGCGATTTCGCCACCCACATGTCCAACGCCGAGCTGAGCCACCTCATGAGCTCCGCTCCGCTTCTCGCCTGGCGCGCGTGGTTCGGCTGGACGTCGCGTCGGGCAAGCGCCGCCGTCGCTGGTCCCGGGTAGGGCTTATTTACGCGCGGCCGCCTTCTTCCGGCGGAGCGTCTTGCGCGCGCTCGCCCAGAAGCGCGCGCAGCATATCAATCTGTTCGCGCTGAAGATTAAGCAGGTTGAGCCAGTGCTGCTGGAGGAAGACGTCCATTTTGTCGTGCAGCTGCATCAGCTCCATTTCGGTTTTCAGGTTGACTTCGTAATCGTGCTTCTGATCGATGCGATCCCGCGTCGCCTGACGGTTCTGCGACATCATGATGACCGGAGCCTGGATCGCCGCGAGCATGGACAAGAACAGATTGAGAAGGATGTAGGGGTAGGGGTCGAACTCGTCGCCATAACGGACAAGGATGACCGAGTTCAATGTAACCCAGGCGACGAGAACGCCCATGAAGATCAGGATGAACGGCCAAGAACCGCCAAAGGCGGCGACCCGGTCGGCCACGCGCTGGCCGAAGGTCAGACCTTCTTCGTAACGCCTGGCGGCGTCGCGCGTCGTGTGCCGCCGCGCGAGAACATCGGCGATAACCTTCTTCTCGGCCGCCGAGAGAGTATTGAAGGCCGAGCGGAAAAATCTGTGCGCGAGCTGTTCGCTGTCCGCCATGACGACCTTCTCCGAGCGAGGGGTGGCGCAACGGATTTTCGCGACTCGCTCGGCGAAGTTCAAGCGGGCGTCGCGGCGCTGATTGCGGGGGCGATGTGTCCGGCCTTGCGCCCGCTGCTGGTGGCCCAAAACGGGCGTGCGCGAGCTGAATGTGCCGCGTCGCGTTACCACCACAAGCAAGGGTCGCATCAGAGATGTATAGTACTAATTAAGGTTTAATTTTGACAAACTAAGTTCCTTTTTGAGTAAATATTTTTCTCAACAAATCTCTTGTTGCGTGCGTGCTTGTTGTCTATAAAAGGGAATGTCCCGCGAGCGTCGATGACGGGCCGGACCTGATCTTGAGGGATTTTCCGCCGTCTCGTCTTCGACCTCTCCCTATCCGACCTTAATACCGCCCCGTTTGTGGGCGGTTTTTTTATCTACTTAGACTAGCGTCGGCGACGTGGCAGCGGATATGAGCAACCTGCACCCGTACGAGCGCGGAAATGCTCGATGGCTTGGTACTCATCGGCTTGGTAATCATCAAATTTCTACTTTTGGATGAGAGTCCAAAAGCACGTTGATCTAGCTTTCGGCGGGAGGGGACAGAAACGCCGTTACAACCTCGATGAAGCGCTCCGGCTGTTCGGCATGGACGCGGTGGCCGGCCTCGGGAATCACCGCGAACTCGGCCCAGGGGAACAACTCGAGGATGCGGGCGTGGTGTTGTTCCGCTTCAACGTAGTCCGACTGCGCGCCGCTGATGAACAGGCAGCGGCCATCGAAGACGAAGCCCTCGACGTCGGGAAAGCCGACAAGATCATCCATGTGCGCGCCAATGGCATCTAGGTTGATCCGCCACGTCGGCAAGCCTTTATTGATCACCAGGTTCTGCATCAGGAACGTGCGCAACACGCGGTCGGGAATGTCGCGCGCGAGCCGCGCGTCGAGTGCCGACTTCGGCACGCCGCCGGTGAGGTCGAGGCGCTGCATCGCGTGGACCAGCGGCATGAACGTGTGGCTGTAGACCACCGGCGCGATATCGACCACGATCAGCGACTCAACCATCTGCGCATAGAGCAGCGCAAAGACCATGGCGGTCTTGCCGCCGACGCTGTGGCCGAGAAAGGACGCCCGCTCGATCCCCTGATCCTCAAGAAACACCCGGAGATCGTCGACCATCTCGGAAAAGGTCATGGCGTCGGCCAGCGGCGAATTGCCGTGGTTGCGCAGGTCGACGGCGAGCACGCGGTAGGTCTCGCCGAGCCGTCTGCCGACCGACTGCCAGTTCTGTCCCGAGCCGAACAGGCCGTGGAGAATGACCAGCGGCGGTCCGCTGCCGTACTCGCGAAAGGCGAGGGGAACGCTCATGATCGTTTCGTCTCTCCCGCCTCCCCCCTGCGCGTTTACTTTCGTGGCATGTAAAGGTCGGTGATCGTCCCCGCGAACGCTTCCGCCGCCATGCCCACGGTCTCCGACAGCGTCGGATGCGGATGGATGGTCAGGCCGATGTCGTGGGCATCGCAGCCAAGCTCGATGGCAAGGCCGACCTCGGCGATCAGGTCGCCGGCGTTGGGGCCGACGATTCCGCCGCCAATGACGCGGCCGGTCTTCTTGTCGAACAGCAGCTTGGTCATGCCCTCGTCGCGGCCCAGCGCCAGCGACCGGCCGCTGGCCGCCCATGGAAACACGCCCTTGCCGTAGTCAAGTTTCTGCTCCTTGGCCTCGATCTCGGTCACGCCGACCCAGGCGACCTCGGGATCGGTGTAAGCCACCGACGGGATGACGCGGGCGTCAAATGCGCTGTTTTCCCCGGCCGCGACTTCGGCCGCGACCTTGCCCTCGTGCACGGCCTTGTGCGCCAGCATCGGGTGGCAGGCGATGTCGCCGATGGCGAAGATGTGCGCGACGTTGGTTCGCATCCGGTTGTCGGTGGGGATGAAGCCGCGCTCGTCGAAGTGAACGCCGGCCTTCTCCGCGCCGACGCTCTTGCCATTCGGCCGCCGCCCGACGGCGACGAGAACCCGGTCGAAAACGTCCTCGTCCGGCGCGCCCGCGCCCTCGAAGGTGACGTGGATGCCGTCGTCGCGCGCGCTCATGCCGGTGACTTTGGTCTTGAGCATGATCTTTTGGTACTGCTTTTCGATCCGCTTGTGGAACGGGCGGACCAGATCCTTGTCCGCGCCCGGCATCAGCACATCGAGCAGTTCGACGACGGTGAGCTTGGACCCCAGCTCGTAATAGACCGTCGCCATCTCCAGGCCGATGATGCCGCCGCCGACGACGAGCAGGCGCTCGGGAATGTCGCGCAATTCGAGCGCCCCGGTCGAATCCATCACGCGGGGATCATCGTGCGGGAATCCCGGAATCTTCACCGCTTCGGAGCCGGCGGCGATAATTGCCTGATCGAACGAAATCGTCTTCGGCCCCTCCGCCGTTTCGACGGTGATCTCGTTCGCGCCGGAGAACGCCCCCGTGCCGTGCACGACCTCGACCTTGCGCTGCTTGGCCAGTCCGGCGAGCCCGCCGGTCAGCTTGCCGACGACGTTGTCCTTCCACGCCGCGAGCTTGTCGAGCTCGATCCGCGGCGGCTCGAAGACCAGCCCGTTGGCGCTCATTTCCTTGGTTTCCGCGATGACCTTGGCGGCGTGCAGCAGCGCCTTCGAGGGAATGCAGCCGACGTTGAGGCAGACGCCGCCGAGCGAGGCGTAGCGCTCGATAAGCACCGTCTTCTTGCCGAGATCGGCGGCGCGGAAGGCCGCGGAGTATCCGCCGGGGCCGGAGCCGAGAACGACCACCTCGGCATGGATATCGCCGCGCGCGCCGCCTTTCGGCGCCGAGGCGGGCGCTTCCGGCCGCGCCGGCCGCTCGCTTTCGGCGCGCGCGGCCTCGCTTTCGACCTTCGGCTCCGCTTTCGGCTGGGCGTCCGACGGGGCATCCGACTGGGCGCCGTCGACCTCTATCGTCAGAATCAGCGAGCCCTCGGAGACCTTGTCGCCCGGCTTGACCTTGATCTCCTTGACCACGCCGTTCAGGGGCGAGGGGACGTCCATCGCCGCCTTGTCGCTTTCCAGCGTGATCAGAGGAGTCTCGACGCTGATCTTGTCACCCGGCTTGACCGAGACCTCGATGATCTCGACGTCCGTAAAGTCGCCGATATCCGGGACCTTGACCTCCTGAATTGTACTCATCGCCGCATCCCTTTCGTGTCGGCAGTCCGCAGCACCGTCGATCCGAGCGCGCCGCTCACAGGACGAGCCGCCGGACGTCGGCCAGCACGAAGGCCAGATGGGCCGCGAACCGCGCGGCGCCGGCGCCGTCGATCACCCGGTGGTCGTAGGACAGCGACAGCGGCAACAGCAGCCGCGGGACGAAGGCGCCGTCCTGGAACACCGGCTCAATCCGCGCCCGCGTCGCCCCGAGAATGGCGACCTCCGGGGCGTTGATGATCGGCGTGAAGCCGGTGCCGCCGATGCCGCCGAGGCTCGAAATCGTGAAGCAGCCGCCCTGCATGTCCGCCGGCTTGAGCTTGCGCGCGCGAGCCTTCTCGCTGACCTCGCCCAACTCGCGGGCCAACTCGAAGATGCCCTTGCGGTCGACATCGCGAATGACCGGAACGACCAGACCCTCCGGCGTGTCGACGGCGACGCCGATGTGGTAGTAGCTCTTGAGAACGAGGTTCTCCTTCGCTTTGTCGAGCGAGGCGCTGAACTCGGGGAAGCGGCGGAGCGCCGCGACCGAGGCCTTGAGCAGGAACGAGACCATGGTCAGGCGAACGCCTTGCGCCTTGGCCTCTTCGCCCATCTCCTTGCGGAACGCCTCAAGCTCGGTGATGTCGGCGTCCTCGTGATGGGTCACATGCGGGATGGTCACCCAGTTGCGGTGCAGGCCGGTGCCCGACAGCCGCTTGATCTTGCTTAAGGGCTTGGTCTCGACCGGGCCGAACTCGGCGAAATCGATCTCCGGCATCTCGGCTACGGCCAGCCCGCCGCCGGCCGGCGCGGCGGCGGCCGCGGGTTGCGCGCCCGGCGGCTGGGCGAGGATGCCCTTGACGAACGCCTGGACGTCTTCCTTGAGGATCCTGTCCTTCGGCCCGGTGCCGGCAATCCGGCCGAGATCGGCGCCGAGTTCGCGGGCGAAGCGGCGCACGGACGGACTGGCATGGGCCTTGGCGAAGCCCTCTTCATCGATCTTGGCCTCGCCTTGAGCGCTTTTGGCGGACGCGGCCTCGCCGCCGCCCTTAACCTCGGCGGGGGCTGGTGAGGGGGCGGGCTCGCGGGCGGGGGCCCCCTTGTCCGGCGCGGCGGTCGCCTTGTCCGGCGAGGGCGCTCCTTCCTTGGCCGGCGGCGCCGCCTCCTCGCGCTTCGCGGCCGCGCCCTCTTCGCCGTCTTCTTCCGCCGCCGGGGCCTCGGCGCCGGCGACCTCGGCGCCGGCGACCTCGATGGTGGCGATCTCGGTGCCTTCGGACACCCGATCGCCGACCGCGACCTTGACCTCGACGATCTTGCCGGCGAGCGGCGAGGGGACCTCCATGCTGGCCTTGTCGCTTTCCAGCGTGATCAAGGGATCTTCCGCGTTGACCTCATCGCCCGGCGAGACCACCACTTCGATGATCTCGACATCGGCGAAATCGCCGATGTCGGGAACCTTAACGTCCTGAACCGTGCCCATATCCAAGTCCTCCCGTTTCTACGCCGCGCGTTCTATCGTCGATGTCGCGGCTTGTTGCACTTGGTTCAGACCGTCCACGGACACGGCCTTTCCGGATCGATCCCGTACTTGGCGATGGCCTCGCTCACCTTGGCCATCGGCAACGCGCCGTCGTCGGCAAGCGCCTTCAGCGCGGCGACGGCAACGTAATGTCGGTTGACCTCGAAGAACTTGCGCAACTGCGCCCGGCTGTCGCTGCGTCCATAGCCGTCGGTGCCGAGCGTGACGAAGCGCGCGGTGAGGTAGGGGCGGATCTGCTCTGGGAACGTGCGCATGTAGTCGGTCGCGGCGATCACCGGGCCGAGCCGATCGTTGAGCGATGCCGCGACATGGCTCTGCCTGGGCTCGGCGTCGGGATGAAGCAGCGACCATCGCTCGGCCGCCATGGCGTCGCGGCGCAACTCGTTGAAGCTGGTCGCGCTCCAGATGTCCGCCGCGACCCCGAAATCCTGCTCGAGCAGCTCGGCCGCGGCGATCACCTCGCGGAGAATCGTGCCGCAGCCGAGCAGCTGTACCGTCGGTTTCGAATCGTTGCCCTCGCCCTTTTTGAACAGGTAGAGGCCCTTGCGGATGCCCTCTTCGGCGCCTTCGGGCAAGGCCGGGTGCTGATAGTTCTCGTTCATGACGGTGATGTAGTAGTAGACGTTCTCCCGCTCGGCGAACATCCGCCGCAGCCCATCGTGAATGATCACGGCGACCTCGTAGCTGAAGGTCGGATCGTAGGCGATGCAGTTGGGAATCGTCGCCGCGGCCAGGTGGCTGTGGCCGTCCTGGTGTTGCAGGCCCTCGCCGTTGAGCGTCGTCCGCCCGGCGGTGCCACCCAGCAGAAAGCCGCGCGCCTGGATGTCGCCCGCGGCCCAGGCCAGATCGCCGATCCGCTGGAAGCCGAACATCGAGTAGTAGATGTAGAACGGGATCATCGGCACGCCGTGATTGCTGTACGACGTTCCCGCCGCGATCCACGAGGAGAACGCGCCGGCCTCGCTGATCCCTTCCTGAAGGATCTGCCCCTTCTTGTCCTCGCGGTAGTACATCAGCTGCTCGGAGTCCTCCGGGCGGTAGAGCTGGCCGATCGAGGAGTGGATGCCGATCTGGCGGAAGAGACCCTCCATGCCGAAGGTTCGCGACTCGTCGGCGACGATGGGGACCACGCGCTTGCCGATGTTCTTGTCGCGCACCAGCGTCGTCAGGATGCGGACGAACGCCATGGTCGTCGAAATTTCCCGCTCGCCCGTGCTCTTGAGCTGGGTCTCGAAGGCGGAAAGCTCCGGAACCTGCAGCGGCTCGGCGTCGTCGCGTCGGCTCGGGAAATAACCGCCCAGCGCCTCGCGGCGCTCGCGCAGGTACTTGATCTCGGGACTATCCTCTGCCGGGCGATAATAGGGAGCCTTGTCGATGTTGTCGTCGCCGACGGGGATCTTGAACCGGTCGCGGAAGACGCGGATGGCCTCCGCGCCCATCTTCTTCAGTTGATGGGTGATGTTCTGGCCTTCGCCGGCCTCGCCCATGCCGTAGCCCTTGACGGTCTTGGCGAGGATGACGGTTGGCCGGCCCTTATGCGCCGTCGCCGCGGCGTAAGCCGCGTAGACCTTCTGGGCGTCGTGGCCGCCGCGCTCGAGCCGCCAGATCTCATCGTCGCTCATGTCGGCGACCATGTCCTTCAGTTCGGGATACTTGCCGAAGAAATGCTCGCGGACGAACGCGCCATTCCTGGACTTGAAGGCCTGGTACTCGCCGTCGACGCATTCCTCCATGCGCTTGCGCAGGATGCCCTTGGTGTCGCGCATGAACAGCGGGTCCCAGTTGCCGCCCCACAGCACCTTGATGACGTTCCAGCCGGTGCCGCGGAAATTGCGCTCGAGCTCCTGGATAATGCTCGAGTTGCCGCGAACGGGGCCGTCGAGCCGCTGAAGATTGCAGTTGATGACGAAGATCAGGTTGTCGAGCTTTTCGCGCGCGGCGATCGAGATCGCGCCGAGCGACTCCGGCTCGTCCATCTCGCCGTCGCCCATGAACGCCCAGACCTTGCGATCGCCGGCGTCGATAATGCCGCGGTCGTCGAGGTAGCGCATGAACCGGGCCTGGTAGATCGCCATCAGCGGCCCGAGCCCCATCGACACGGTCGGAAACCGCCAAAAGTCCGGCATCAGCCAGGGGTGCGGATAGGACGACAGGCCGCCACCGTCGACTTCCCGGCGGAACCGATCGAGCTGCTCCTCGCTCAGCCGGCCCTCCATGAACGCCCGCGCGTACAAGCCGGGCGCCGAGTGGCCCTGGATGAAGATCATATCGCCGCCGTGCTTTTCGCCGTCGGCGCGCCAGAAATGGTTGAAACCGACATCGTAGAGCGTGGCGCTGGAGGCGAAGCTGGCGATGTGACCGCCGAGTTCGGCCGACCCCTTGTTGGCGCGCACGACCATGGCCATCGCATTCCAGCGGATGATCGTGCGAATGCGCCATTCGATCTCGGCGACGCCCGGAATGCGCTCCTCGTCGGCGGGCGCGATGGTGTTCACGTATGGCGTGTTGGCGTTGAACGGCAGCGCGGCGCCAACCTCGCGCGCCTTCGCCGCCAGCCGGCCCAAGATGAACTGCGCGCGCTCCGGACCCTCGCGCTCAAGGACGGATTGCAACAATTCCAACCACTCTTGCGTTTCGATCGGGTCGATATCACCGTCGCGGGGAATATCCAACATCTGCTCGCCTCCTCCTGAAGCCTGTTGTCGTACCCGCTTGTCGCGGGTGTCGTGTTGCTGGCACGTCTCCGCGAGGCGCCATGGCGTTGCCACCGATTAAGCGCGCGCTCCGGCCGGCGCCTTCACAAAGGTTCGTCCGATGCGGAAAGTCATGGATGGATGGTCGCGCGCGTGGCTTTTATCGCGCGACGCGGCCCTCGAAGACTCACCGTTCGCGTTCGTTTACGGCGCGGTCCCGAGTTTGGCCGCGCCTTGCCGATGGAAGTGGCAATCGTTCGCGCCGATTACAAACACAATGCGACCACCGCCGATAGACCGCCGCCGATAGACCGCCGCCGATAGACCGCCGATGACCAGGGGCGGCGTCAACCGCCCGTGGTCTCGCCTCCCACGCGCGGCCTATCTAGGCGCCGGTGTCTCCGCGCATGGCGGCTTCGGCGCGCTTGGCCAGTTCGTCCGGCGCGACGTCCTCGACGTGGGTCGCGATGTGCCAGGTGTGGCCGAACGGGTCGGCGACGGTGCCGGACCGATCGCCATAAAACTGGTTCTCGACGGGCCTAATCAGGGTAGCGCCGGCGGCGAGCGCGCGCTCGACGGTCGCGTCAACGTCGGCGGCGTAGAGGTGGATGGTGACCGGAGAGCCGCCGAGCGAACGCGGACCCTTGTGGCCCATCTCGGGGCATTCATCGGCGAGCATGAGCATCGTGTCGCCGATCACCAGCTCGGCGTGGCCGATCCTACCGTCGGGCCCGGCCATCCGCATGCGCTCGGTCGCGTCGAAGACGGATTTGTAGAACTCGATCGCTTCGGCCGCGCCCTCGATCGCGAGGTACGGGGTGATGGTGTGATAGCCGCTCGGAGCGGCCGATGTTGCCGTGTCCATGAGTCCTCCAGCGTTATACCGTATTGTCGAATTCGTTGAGGCGGGATGTTGGTGATCGCCGGCTGGGGAGCAAGAGCGAAAAGGGGAAGTGAACCACAAATGCCGGCGCCCGCGCGGCGAAGCATGATGTTTTTTCTCCGCGCCCGGGAAAACGCGCGCCGCAACGCACAAGATAAGTTTGAACCGCCTCCATGCCGAAAGACTAGAATAGACCCATGGAAAACGCGGCTATGGCAACAAAAAGGGATATTATTCCGACCAGGAACATGTAGTCGGCCCACCGCTCAAGACGAATTGCGTCCTTCTCTATACGGATGGACAGATATGAAACAAGACATGCGCCCAGGAAGTTCAACGCCGCGAACAGGCTTATATCATCGGCGAACGTGGCGGCGCCCGCGTTGGTCAGCTTCAATCCCGTGATGATGACAAAACAAATACCCAGGAGGTTGGACGCGGCGTTGAGAATATGATACGGCTTGCCATTATTCATCATGTCGTCCGTGGATGCTCGCAAGCACGTTATTAGGCCGATGGCTCGCCTTCTGTCCAGACAGGCTGAGTTAATGTTTGTTAAAGCCGCGCGCTTCGGTCCGGTTTTCGGTGCTGCTGGCTGGAGCCGGCGCGTTGTTGGCGATTGCGACTGCCGATCCGGGCAAACCTTCCTATAATCAATTCCGGTTCATAACTTCGGGAGGGCGCATGATGCGCATTGTCGTTATCGGAGCGAGCGGGACCATCGGCGGGGCGGTCGTCGCGTTGCTGGGCCAGGGCCACGATGTTGTCAGGGTCGGCAAGAGCAGAGGGGACCATCGCGTCGACCTTGGCTCCGCCGGTTCGATTGAACAGCTGTTTTCCGCTCTCGGCACGGTGGACGCCGTCGTCTGCGCGGCCGGCGAGGCACGATTCGCCGCTTTTGATGCGCTGAGCGACGACGATTTCGCCTTTTCGCTGAACAACAAGTTGATGGGACAGGTCAACCTGGTCCGGCTTGGCCACGGCATCGTGGCCGATGGCGGATCATTTACGCTAACGAGCGGCGTTCTGGCGCAGCGGCCGATGCCGGGCAGCGCCGCGGTCAGCCTCGTCAACGCCGGCGTGGAAGGGTTCGCGCGCGCCGCGGCACTGGAGCTGCCGCGTGGCCTCCGCGTCAACGTGGTCAGCCCGCCGTGGGTCGCCGAGACGATGCGGGCGATGGGGATGGACGCGACAAACGGACTGCCGGCGGACCGCGTCGCGCGGGCCTACCGCCACAGCGTCGAGGGCGGCATGACCGGCGAGGTGATCGATCCCGCCGCGCTCGCGTCGTGAAGCCGGCGGCCTCGCGGAACCCGGGGCATGTTCGGATGTTCATGTTGGATTGAGGCGACCGTCTCACGCCATGTCGCGCGGCCCGCGCGGGCGTGAACGTCAGGCGTTTGCTCATTCCTTTCGACTTCGGGGGTTCGTTCATGGACGCCGGCGTTTGCGTTAGCGTCGCCGACAACATCGCGACAATCCTGCTCGACCGCCCGGCGAGCTATAATGCGCTCAACGCCGAAACCGTGCGCGCGCTGTGCGACGCGCTGCTTCAGGTGAGCTTCCGATCCGGCGATCCATGGCGTCGTCATCACCGGCGCCGGCAAGGCCTTCTCCGCCGGCGGCGATATCCGCGGGGTGATGGACCACCCCAACGGTCCGCCGGCGGCGTTCAATGAGCTCGCCGCCTACGTCCACGTCTGCGTCATCGAGATCCGGCGGATGCGCAAGCCGGTCATCGCCGCGATCAACGGCGTCGCCGCCGGCGGCGGATTCTCGCTGGCACTCGCCTGCGACTTCCGGGTCATGGCGGCTTCGGCTCGGCTCAAGCAGGGGTTCACCAGCAACGCGCTGTGCATCGACGGCGGCGGCACGTTCACCTTGCCACGGCTGGTCGGGCTCGCCCGCGCGCTCGAGATCGCCGCGTTCGATGAGGCGATCCCGGCGGAAACGGCTCATGCCTGGGGCCTGGTCACCAGGGTCGTCAACGACGAGGCCGTGGTGGCCGAGGCGGTCGGGATGGCCAAGGCGGTCGCGGCGCGCTCGCTGCACGCCTTCGGCTGGACCAAGCAGCTTTTGACCAACTCCAGCGAAACCGCGCTCGAAGCGCAGCTCGAGCACGAGCGTCAGGGCCTGATCGCCTGCGTCTCCCACCCCGACGGCGTCGAAGGGATGACCGCGTTCCTGGAAAAGCGCCCCCCGGTCTATAATCGTTAGCATCGTTAGCATCCTTCAACGGCCAAGAAGCTCACGCGCGCCGCGCGCCATTCGACAACCGCATCAACCTGGGATAAGGCGGCGGGGCCGGCCCAGGATCATGGTCCGTAGCCGTGCAGTCTCCGCATGCGACCCGAGAGGGAGGGCGCGACATGAGCGACATAACCAGGACCGATCCGGCCGTCGATCGTGTCGAGGTCGCGGCCTATACCATCCCCACCGATTTTCCCGAAGCCGACGGCACGCTGTCGTGGGACTCAACGACGGTAATCGTCGTGCGCGCGCGCGCCGGCGGGCTCTGGGGCCTTGGCTACACCTATAACCATGCCGCCTGCGCCCGGCTCATTGAAGCCAAGCTCGCCCGCGTGGTCATCGGCTGCCCGGCGATGGATGTCGGCGGCGCCTTTCGCGCGCTGAGGGGGGCCGTTCGCAACATCGGCTGGCCGGGGGTGGCCGCGGCGTCCGTCTCGGCCATCGATGTCGCGCTGTGGGATCTGAAGGCCCGCCTGCTCGGCATATCGCTGTGCGATCTGCTCGGGAGTGTTCGCGAGACGGTTCCGGCCTACGGCAGCGGCGGCTTTACCTCCTATCCGCTCGAACGGCTCGCGGGCCAGCTCGCCGGCTGGGTCGAGCAGGGCCTCGGCATGGTCAAGATGAAGGTCGGTAGCGAGCCGGCCGCCGATCCCGAACGCGTGCGGGTTGCCCGCGAGGCGATCGGTCCGACGGCGGGCCTGTTCGTCGACGCCAACGGCGCCTACAGCCGCAAGCAGGCGCTGGCCATGGCCGATATCTTCGCGTCGCGCAACGTGAGCTGGTTCGAAGAGCCGGTCACCTCGGAGGATCTCTCGGGGCTCAGGCTGATCCGCGATCGCGTGCCCGCCGGCTTCGACGTCAGCGCCGGCGAGTATGGCCACGACGACGTCTATTTTCGCCGGATGCTCGAGGAAGGCGCGGTTGACGTGCTTCAGGCCGACGCCACGCGCTGCGGCGGCATCACCGGCTTTCTCGCCGCGGGCGCGCTGTGCGCGGCGTTCAAGATCCCGCTGTCGTCGCATACCGCCCCGGCCCTGCACACCGCTCTCGGCTGCGCCGTACCGGCCGTACGCCACGCGGAGTATTTCCACGATCACGTCGCGCATCGAGGCCATGCTGTTCGAACTCGCCGCCGAAGCTGGAGGCTGGGCGTCTCGTGCCCGATCGCGGCCGGCCGGGCTTGGGGCTTGAGTTGCGCGACGCCGACGCCCGAAAATTCGCCGCCTGAAGATCCCGCCGCCCGAGCGGCGGCCGCCACAGCAAGGAGAACAACCATGGCCGAGCCGATTGGCAAGACGCGGTGGGCGATCGCCGAGGGCTATATCCCGCCGTCCAGCACCGGCGACAGCCGGGAGATGACGAGCCACGAGACCGCGTGCATTCTCAATGCGTCCGATCGCGACGCCCACGTGTCGATCATGGTTTATTTCGCCGACCAGGACCCCGTGGGACCGTACCGGATCACGGTTTCGGCCCGGCGCACCAGCCACGTCCGCTTCAACGATCTGAGCGATCCGAAGCCCGTGCCGGTCGGCACCGACTTCGCCAGCGTGATCGAGTCCGATGTCCCGATCGTCATCCAGCACACCCGGCTCAACTTGCGCCAGGCCGAACTGGCGCTGATGACGACCACGGCGTTTTCCGAGTGAAGTCGGCCCAAGCCATGTCCCAGCTCATCGAGGATTACGCCCTGATCGGCGACACCCGGACCGCCGCGCTGGTCGGCAAGAACGGGTCGATCGATTGGCTGTGCGTGCCACGGTTCGATTCGCCGGCGTGCTTCGCCTCTCTGCTCGGAACCCCCGATAACGGTCGCTGGCTGCTCGCGCCATCGTGCGCCCTCAAACGGGTCCATCGCCACTACCGCGACGCGACCCTGGTGCTCGACACCGAATTCGAGACCGAGGCCGGCAGCGTCGTCATCACCGACTTCATGCCGCATCCTCATCTTGACGGCCAGGTCGACATCATCCGCATGGTCCAGGGCCGCGCCGGCACCGTGCCGATGACCATGGAGCTGATCATCCGCTTCGGCTATGGCGCGATCGTGCCGTGGGTCCGCCGCCGCGAATATGGCCTGCGCGCGGTGGCCGGTCCAAACGACGTCAGGTTGCAATCGCCGGTCGACCTGGAGAGCAGGGACTTCAAGACCGTCGCCCGCTTCGACATCGGCGAAGGCCAGATGCTGCCGTTTCGCTTCACCTGGCTGCCGTCGCACGAATACGGGCCACGCGTCGGTGATGTCGACGACGACCTCGAGAACTGTCAGGCGTGGTGGCACGATTGGGCCGCGCAATGCACCGTCCAGGGTGAATGGCGCGACGAGATGATCCGATCGCTGATCACGCTGAAGGCGCTGACCTATAGCCCGAGCGGGGGCATTGTCGCGGCGCCGACGACGTCATTGCCCGAGCAGATCGGTGGCGCGCGCAACTGGGACTACCGCTATTGCTGGATTCGCGACACGACCTTCACCCTCGACGCGCTCGCCAGCTCCGGTTTCGTCCAGGAGGCGCGGGCGTGGCGGGAGTGGCTCCTGCGCGCCGTCGCCGGTACGCCGGGCCAGTTCCAGATCATGTACAGCGTCACCGGCGAGCGTCAGCTCAAGGAAAGCGAGATCGACTGGCTCGAGGGCTACGAGGGCAGCCGCCCGGTCAGGACCGGTAACGGCGCTCACCAGCAGCTCCAGCTCGACGTCTTCGGCGAGATCATGGACGCCTTCCACGAAGAGCGCAGCCACGGCCTGATGCCGCTGGGCGACGCCTGGCGGTTGCAGCAGGTTCTGATGGAGGCACTGGAGACCGAGTGGCGCAAGAAGGACAGCGGCATCTGGGAGATGCGCGGCGAGCCGAGACACTTCACCCACTCCAAGGTCATGGCCTGGGTCGCGGCGGACCGGGCGGTCAGGGCGGTCGAACAGTACGGCCGCGACGGGCCGCTCGAGCGCTGGCGCAAGCTGCGCAAGGCCATTCACGACGATGTCGTGCGCAACGGCTTTGATAGCAAACGCAACACCTTCGTCCAGTACTACGGCGGCAAGGCGCTCGACGCCGCGCTGCTGATGATCCCGCTGGTCGGCTTTTTGCCGTGCGACGATCCCAGGGTCATCGGGACCATCGATGCGATCCGGGGCGAGCTTTGCCGCGACGGCCTGATCATGCGCTACAGCGAGGACGCCGAGGTCGACGGTCTGCAGGGCGGCGAGGGGGCATTTCTCGCCTGTTCGTTCTGGCTGGTCGATGCGCTCTGCCTGCTCGACCGCCGGCAGGAAGCCCGCGAACTGTTTAAGCATCTGCTTTCGCTGTGCAACGATGTCGGCTTGCTCGCCGAGGAATACGATGTTTCCGCCGGCCGGCAGGTGGGTAATTTCCCGCAGGCATTCTCGCATGTCGCGCTGATCAACAGCGCGCAGAATCTCTGCCAGGCTCACGGCCCGGCGCATCGGCGGTCGCGCTAACAGAGAACGCGCATGATAGGTATCCGCGAACCGCGAAACACTCATAACGCCGCAGGTTGATACCTTGCGGCGAAAGCGCGCATATCCACAACATTCTGTAATGAACCGCACCTTCGCTTGACCCGCGCCGCCCGATGACCAACATGGGCCGAGACGAACGTTCACCACTACAGGAGGCGATATGCTCAGTTGGATCGATTTCCGTGATTTTTACGAAATCAACACCGGCCTCTACGGCGATTCGCAGGCGCCCTTGCCACCGGCGGACATGATGGCCGCGTTGTTGAGCATCGCCCGCGCCTCGCGGGACCTGGCCGGCGAAGCCGACGCGGGCCTCGAAAAGGCTTCGCGCAAGGCCGCCTAAGCCGCGTCAACTCCAAGATACAGGATAGACGGCGATAGGCCATGATCCGACCCATCGTCGTCACGACTCTTAAGGTCGCGGTCGCCTGTTTGATTGTCGGCCTGCTCCTCTCGGCGTTCGGCATCGACCCGTGGCGTCTCTACGACCATGTCGGCGGCGTCGCCAGCGAGAGCGTCGACGCCGCCGGCCGGTTCCTCGGCTGGTCGTGGCGCTACATCGCCATCGGCGCCGTCGTCGTCGTGCCGCTGTGGCTCATCATCTTCCTGCTCCGCGGTGGCTGGCGGCGATAGGCCGCGGAGTTATGCGCTCGCCTTTATGCTCTTCACCGCGAAACGGGTGCCCTCGCGCTGTTGCAGACAGGCAAGGACCTCCATGAGGTTGCGGGCACGCGGGTTGCCGTTGGGACCGAACATGCGCATGAGGCTCTTCGGCGGGCGATTCGTGAGCTCGCCGAGCTTATCGAATCCGACAGTGGCGTTGATGTAGTCGCGCAGAACGGCCTTGGCGGTGTCTACCTCGCCACTCAAGAGGCAGTCCATGCCTTCCTTCAGCAATGCTTCGCGGAACTCGGGGTCGCGGCGTGCACGCGCCTGAACCGTTTCTCTAAAGTCTCGTGTGAAGACCATCGTCGTGTTGCTCCTACAGTCAGCGGCCTTTGTACGTGCGCCAGAGGACTTTGGCCGCATCGACGTCTTGTTGCTGTCGCTTCTTTGTTCCGCCCCCGAGCAGAATGATTATGGTTGCGCCATCTCGGCCAAAATAGATCCGATAGCCGGGGCCGAAGTCGATCCGGTACTCAAGAACGCCATCGCCAACGCTTTTGGCTTTCGCAAGGTTTCCCAGTTCAAGACGGCTAAAGCTGTTGTTACCCTGGCAGCCGCCGGCGCGTTCAGGGTGTCAAACCAAGCCGCGAACGAGCTTTGCCGCTGCTCATCGAGGAACTCGCGGACCTGGAACATGCAGCATGGTAACACATGTGTTACCAATGGCAAGCGGTCCGCGATGAAGTGGCTGTCGCCCGTCCGCCGCTAAAGAGAAAGGGCCGCGGCTTTTGTGCCGCGGCCCTCGTCGCCCTAAGTCTTGTTCGTGGGCTGGACTTAGAAGTCCATGTCGCCCATGCCGCCCATGCCGCCGCCGGGCATTTGTGGCATCTCTTTCTTCTCCGGGCGCTCGGCAACCATGCACTCGGTGGTGATGAGCAGGCCGGCGATCGAGGACGCGTCCTGCAGGGCCGTGCGCACGACCTTGGTCGGGTCGATGATGCCGGCCTTGAACATGTCGACGTAGGTCTCGGTCTGAGCGTCGAAGCCGATCTCGGTCTCGTTGCGCTCGATCAGCTTGCCGACCACGACGGCGCCGTCAACGCCGGCGTTCTCGGCGATCTGCCGGCATGGCGTCTGCAGCGCCCGGCGGACGATCTCGAGACCGTGCTTCTGATCGTCGTTCTCGGTCGAGACATTGTCGAGCGCGTGGGTGGAGTAGAGCAGGGCAACGCCGCCGCCCGGCACCACGCCTTCCTCGACCGCGGCGCGGGTCGCGTGCATCGCGTCCTCAACCCGGTCCTTCTTCTCCTTCACCTCGGTCTCGGTGGCGCCACCGACGCGGATGACCGCGACGCCGCCGGCCAGCTTGGCCAACCGCTCCTGCAGCTTCTCGCGGTCGTAGTCGGAGGTCGTCTCCTCGATCTGGGCGCGGATCTGGGCGCAGCGGCCCTGGATGTCGCCCTTGTCGCCGGCGCCCTCGATGATCGTGGTCTCTTCCTTGTTGATCGTGATCCGCTTGGCGGTGCCGAGCATCTCGATCGTGACGTTCTCAAGCTTGATGCCGATGTCTTCGGAAATGACCTGACCCTTGGTCAGGATCGCGATGTCCTCGAGCATGGCCTTGCGCCGGTCGCCGAAGCCGGGCGCCTTGACCGCCGCGACCTTGAGTCCGCCGCGCAGCTTATTGACGACCAGGGTCGCCAAGGCCTCGCCTTCGATGTCCTCGGCGATGATCAGCAGCGGTCGGCCGGACTGGACCACCGTCTCAAGGACGGGGAGCAGCGGCTGGAGGCCGGAGAGCTTCTTCTCGTGGATCAGGATGAACGGATTTTCGAGCTCGCAGTTCATCTTCTCGGCGTTGGTAACGAAGTACGGCGAGGTGTAGCCGCGGTCGAACTGCATGCCCTCGACGACCTCGAGCTCGCTCGACAGGCTTTTGGCCTCCTCGGCGGTAATGACGCCTTCCTTGCCGACCTTCTCCATGGCGCGGGCGAGCATGTCGCCGATCTCTTTCTCGCCGTTGGCCGAGATGGTGCCGACCTGGGCGATCTCGGCATTGGTCGACACGACCCGCGAGCGCGACTTGAGGTCCTTGATCACCGCCTCGACCGCAAGGTCGACGCCGCGCTTAAGATCCATCGGGTTCATCCCGGCGGCCACCGCCTTAAGGCCCTCGCGGACGATGGATTGGGCGAGAACGGTCGCGGTGGTCGTGCCGTCGCCGGCCTCGTCGGAGGTTTTCGAGGCGACCTCGCGCACCAACTGCGCGCCCATGTTCTCGAACTTGTCCTTAAGCTCGATTTCCTTGGCGACCGTCACACCGTCCTTGGTAATGCGCGGGGCGCCGAAGCTCTTGTCGAGGACCACGTTGCGGCCCTTCGGGCCGAGGGTCACTTTTACCGCGTTGGCGAGAACATCGACGCCATAAAGCATCTTGTTGCGCGCGTCGGTCCCGAAACGTACGTCTTTCGCAGCCATTTTTCGTTGATCTCCGTATTCAGAATGTGCGGGTTAAGCTTCGAGGATTCCGAGCAGATCGGATTCCTTCATGATAAGAAGCTCGTCTCCATCGATCTTGACTTCCGAGCCCGACCACTTGCCGAACAGGATCCGATCACCGACCTTGACGTCGAGGGGAAGAATTTTGCCATCGTCGCCACGGGCGCCGGGGCCGACCGCGATAACCTCGCCCTCCTGAGGCTTCTCCTTGGCGGTATCTGGAATAATGATCCCGCCCTTGGTCTTTTCTTCCTGCTCGATGCGCTTGACCAGCACGCGATCGTGCAGCGGCTTGAATTTCATCGCTCATCCTCCGAGATAACCTGGATTGAAAATCTACTGACCCCGGCGCGCCGTTGTTAGCACTCCGCCGGTGTGAGTGCCAGTAGCTAGTCGCCGCCGGCGCCATTGTCAAGGCCCGGATGCGTCGCTGGAGCTAGGCGTCCGTGGCGCCGGGGTGCCCTGGTCCGCCGGCGGCGGCGCTCGGCGAGGCGCTCGACCGCGCCCTGGATTGCTGCGAAGAACACCGGCGCGAGCAGGGTGCCCACGGTCGCCGCGGCAAGCATGCCGGAAAAGACCGTGGTGCCGAGCGAACGCCGGCTGGCGCCGCCGGCGCCGGTCGCGAAGAGCAGAGGCATGACTCCGAGAATGAACGCAAACGCGGTCATCATGATCGCGCGAAAGCGCAGCCGCGCGGCCGTTGCCGCGGCGTCCGCGATCGACTCTCCGGCCTCGCGGCGAACCTGGGCGAACTCGACGATTAGGATCGCGTTCTTGGCCGCGAGCGCGATCAGCAGCACCATGCCGATCTGGGCGTAGAGGTCGTTGTTGAGACCGGCGATGAACAAGCCGATAACCGCGCCAAGCGCGGCGAGCGGGACCGACAGCATGACCGCCAGCGGAATTGACCAGCTTTCGTACTGGGCGACCAGAAACAGGTACACGAAGATCAACGCCAGAGCGAACAGGATCGGCGCCGTTTGACCCGCGCTCAGTTCCTGCAGGGTCGCGCCCGACCACTCGTAGGCGAATCCGTCGGGCAGGACCTGGGCGGCGATCCGCTGCATGGCCGCGATCGCATCGCCGGAGCTGTAACCGGGCGCGGCCGAGCCGTTGACTTGGGCGGCGCGGATCAGGTTGTAGCGGCGCAACGTCTCCGGGCCGAGCGTCGGCGAGATCCTGGCCAACGTCCGCAGCGGCACCATCTCGCCGCCATTGTTGCGGACATAGAGGCGCAGGATGTCCTCGGGGCGTCGGCGGAAATCCGCGCTCGCCTCGACCATGACCTTGTAGACGCGGCCGAACTTATTGAAATCGTTGACGTAATACGAGCCCATCTGGGCCTGGAGGGTGGCGAAGATCTCGCTCAGCGCAACGCCCTGCTTCTTTGCCTTCTCGCGGTCGATGTCGAGCCAGATCTGCGGCACGTCGGCCTCGAAGGTGCTGAAGACGTTGCGCAACTCGGCCGTCTGATTGGCCTGGAAGACCAGCGCGCGCAGGGACGCGGCGAGATCCTGCGGGCTGCCGCCGCGCCGTTCCTGAAGCTGAAAGTCGAAGCCGCCGACGGCGCCAAGCCCGCGGATCGACGGCGGGTTGAAGGCGATGACGTTGGCTTCGGGCATGGCGAACAGCTGGCCACGGATTCGCCCGAGGATGCCGCCGATCCTCAGCTCCGGCGCGGTGCGCTCGAACCAGGGATCGAGGACCGCGAAGATGACGCCGCTGTTCGAAGCCGCCGAGCCGGCGAGGAAGTTGAAGCCGCCGATCGTAACGATGTGGGCGACGCCCGGAGTCTCGGTGAGAATCTTGCCGACGCGATCGAGCGCGGCTCCGGTGCGCTCCAGCGCCGCCGCCTCCGGCAGCTGTACGTTGACGAAGAAGTAGCCCTGGTCCTCTTCCGGCAGGAACGCCGTCGGCAGCCGGACGAAGCCCGCGTAGGTCAACGCGATCAGCCCGACGAAGACCGCGAGGACAACGGCCATGCGGCGGACAAATATGCCGATGACGCCGACGTAGATCCCGCGGATCCTGTCGAAACCCCGGTTGAAGCCGCGAAAGAGAAATACGGCGGGGCGGGTGTGCGGGCGCAGGAACGACACGCACAGGGCGGGGCTGAGACTAAGTGCGTTGAGCGTGGAAATGGCGACCGCCGCCGCGATCGTCAGGGCGAACTGCTGGTAGAGCCTGCCGGTGATGCCGGGCAGGAAGCCCACGGGAACGAAGACCGCGAGCAAAACAAGCGAGGTCGCGATGATCGGCCCGGTGACCTCGCCCATCGCCGCGATCGTCGCCTCGCGCGGCGCGAGACCCTCGGTTAGCTTTCGCTGCACGTTCTCGACGACGATGATCGCATCGTCGACGACGATGCCGATGGCGAGGACCAAGCCGAACAGCGTGATGGTGTTGATGTTGAAGCCGATCGCGGCGATCGCGGCGAACGTTCCGATCAGCGATACCGGGATGGCGATGAACGGAATGAGCGTCATTCGCCAGTCCTGAAGAAAAACGTAGACGACGAAGATGACCAGGAAGATGGCGATGGCGAAGGTCAGCGCCACGTCCTTGACCGAGGCGCTGATGAACCGCGTCGTGTCGTAGAGAATTCTGGCCTGGAGGTCGTCGGGGAACTGCTTCGACAGCCGATCGATCTCACCTTGAATGCCCCGCGCGACATCCAGCGCGTTGGAGCCGGGTAGCTGATAAATGCCGATATTGGCCGCGGGCTGGCCGTCGAGTTGGCCGAACGAGGCGTAGCTTTGCGCGCCGAGTTCGACGCGGGCGATGTCGCCGATGCGCACGCTCGAGCCTGACGGGTCGGCGCGCACGATGATGGTGCGAAAGGCCTCGACGTCCGCCAGCCGGCCTTGCGTGCGGATGGTGTACTGAAACTGCTGGTCGTCGCCGATCGGCGGCGCGCCGATCTGGCCGGGGGCGACCTGAACGTTCTGTTCGCGAACGGCGGCGATGACGTCACCGGTGGTAATGCCGAGGCTGGCCATGCGCTGCGGATCGAGCCACATCCGCATGCCGTAGTCGCGCGCGCCGAAGATGGTCACCTGGCCGACGCCGGGCAAACGGGCGAGCACGTCGGTCATGTTGATGCTGGCGTAATTGCTCAGAAAAAGGCTGTCGAAGGTCCCCTTTGGCGACAGCACGTTGACCACCAGCAACAGGTTGGTCGACTGCTTGCGCACCGAGACGCCCTGGCGGTTGACTTCCTCGGGCAGGCGCGGTGTCGCCAGCGCGACCCGGTTCTGGACATTGACCTGGGCGATGTCCGGATCGGTGCCGACCTTGAAGGTCACCTGAAGATTGTAGCTGCCGTCATTGGCGCTCTGCGAGGCCATGTAGAGCATGTTTTCGACGCCGTTGACCTGCTCCTCGATCGGCTGGGCGACGGTGGTTTCGATCACTCCGCCGTTGGCGCCGGGGTAGGTCGCGGAGACCTGGACGACCGGCGGGGTAATGTCGGGGAACTGGTCGATCGGCAGCGTCGCGAGCGAGATCAGGCCGGCGAGCGTGATGATGATCGAGACGACGAACGCGAACTTCGGCCGGTCGATAAAGAACGGGCTGATCATGCTCTATCCGGAAGCCCGTTCCGCAGCCGGCTTGACCACGGGCGCGATCTTGCCGCCTGGGCGCACCTTCTGGATGCCCTCGTAGATCACCAGTTCGCCCTCGCCGAGGCCGTCCGTGACCTGCCACTCGGTCCCGGTCCGCTCGCCGGTTTCGATGCGGCGGACCTCGGCGGTATTGTCGGGCTTGGCCACCAAGACGAAGCGCCCGGCCTGGTCCTCTTGCACCGCCGCTTGCGGGACGAGCAATGCCGGTTCGGACTCGCGCGCCTTCAGCTTGACCGTAACGAACAACCCCGGCACCAGAATCTTGTCCGGGTTGGGAAAAACGGTTCGCACCGCGATGGTGCCGGTCGTCGGGTCGACCCTGTTGTCGACGAAGTCGATGCGGCCCGGATGAGGATACTCGGTGCCGTTGGCCAGTTGCAGTCGCGGCACCGGATCGGCGATTTTCTCGCCGCGCGCGGCGGCATCGGCGGAATTCTGCTGGTAATCGAGGTAGAGCTGCTCGCTGACGTTAAAGATGGCGTAGATCGGCTCGAGCTTGACGAGGACCGCAAGCACGTCGCTACTCGGCCCGACCAGATTACCGACGCTGTAGGCGGCGCGGCCGATCCGCCCGTCGACCGGCGCATAGATGTCGGTGTAGCCGAGATTAAGCCGCGCCTCGGTCTGTTGGGCTTGCGCCGCGGCGAGCTGCGCCGCCGACTTACGCTCGGCAGCGAGCGCGTCGTCGAGCGACTTCTCGCTGACATTGCCGCGCTTGAACAAAACCCTGTTGCGATCCAGGTCCTTGCGCGCCCGCTCGAGGGTCGCTTGGGCCTCGGCCACGTTCGCGTCCGCCGCCGCGAGCGCCGCTTCGTAGGGGCCGCGCTCGATCGCGAACAGCAGCGTCCCGGCCTTTACGTCCTCGCCCTCCTCGAACGCGCGCTTGGTCAGGAAGCCCTCGACGCGGGCGCGCAACTCGACCGTGTCGACGGCCGCCGTCTGGCCGACGAACTCCCACACCGAATTGATATCGCGTTTGACCACGGCCGTGACGTTGACCGACGGCGGCGGTGGTGGCGCCGGCGGCGGCGCGCCGCCGCCACCGTCGCAGCCGGCGACGATCACGAGGCTCAAAGCCAGGGCGAAGGCGAGGGCAAGGCGCCACCGATGCAACGCCGAGCGAAACATGGTGTTCACGCGATCTCCAATCCGTCGACTATTCCACTGGAATAGGGGGCCGAGGCGCGGCCGCGCGCGCGTCAGGAACAAGCCGGCTCAGGCGTAGATCCTGAAGTCCAGGCTGGGAAATATGGCATCCATCGTCTCCAGCGCGGCAAGCCGGCTCTCGTCGAGCAGGCCAGTCGCGACCGCATCACAGAGATAATGGAAGCGCGCGAGATTGTCGCGAATGCGGTTGTGGGCGTAATCGACGGCGGTGCCCGTTTTCATGATGAAAGGCCAGTCGGAGGCCTGGGCGAGGAGAAGCGAGCGCGCGGCCTGGTTCAAGGCCCGCTCGGCGGGCGATCCGGCGGCTACGTCGGCGTGGCGGCGGGCCATTTCGCGCAGGCGCGTCGCTCCGTCGTGAAGATGGCGGTAGATCCAGTCGTTGCCCGGATTGAGCCAGAATTCGCTGTAGCCCTTCTCGCCCCAGCTCGATGCCGACGGGCGCGCGACTTGCGGCCCGGGATGGCGGGCAAGGTCGTCGCTCGGCGTCACGAGCTCGATCCGCTGCTCGTTCGCCAGCCCGCGGATGAGAAAATCGATCCATTGCGGCCCCTCGAACCACCAGTGGCCGAAGAGTTCGGCGTCGTAAAGCGCGACGATGACCGGCGGGCGGTCCATCGCCGGCGCGTATCTCTCGATCGTTTCGATCTGGCGGCGAATGAAATCTTCTGCATGCGCGGCGGCCCGTTCACGCGCACGATCCGGCTCGTATGGCTCCTTCCGGTCGGTGGCGCCGGTAATGCGATAGTACTTGAAGCCGGTGAAGGTCCGGGTGTGGCCGTCGAGGACGTATGGCTTGATGATGTCGAAATCGAGATCAAAGCCGATGTCGCGATAGAAGTCGCGGTAGTAGGGATCGCCGGGATAGCCCTCGTCGGCGCTCCAGACCTGGCGCGACGACGCCGGGTCGCGGCCGAAGGCGGCGACGCCGTTGGCGCAGGCGAGCGGCGCGAGATGGCCGTAACGCGGACGGACATCGGCGTTGAGAATGGCATGGGTATCGACGAAGACATAGCTACCGCCGGCGTCGCGGACCCATTCCTCGACACCCCGGTAATAGCCGCACTCCGGCAGCCAGAAGCCGGGGACCTCGCGCCCGAACGCGTGCCGGTAGCTGTCGGCGGCGACGTTTAATTGAGCGCGAACGGTTTCCGGATGGGTTTTGAGGATGGGCAGGTAGCCGTGAGTGGCCGAGGCGGTAGCGATCTCAAGCACGCCGGCATCCTGCAGCTTGCGAAAAGCGGCGCTTAGGTCGCGATTGTAGTGGTGGAGGAAGGTGTCCTCGGTCTCGTGCAGCCGCCGGCGATACATCCGCGCGACGTCGAGGAATGGCTCCTTGCAGTGGTTGCGCAGGATTTCCTCGTCGGCCAGCCGGATCATCTTGCGAAGATGGGCGAGGAAGCGCTCCTGAAGCAGCCGGTCGCGAAGCATTGCCAGCAGCGTCGGCGAAATCGACACGGTCACGCGAAAGCGTATGCCCTCGGCGAGGAGTTTATCGAAGACCCGAATGAGCGGCACATAGGTGTCGATGATCGCTTCGAACAGCCAGTTTTCTTCGAGGAAGCTGTCGTATTCGGGGTGGCGAACGTAGGGCAGGTGGGCGTGCAGCACCAGCGCCAGGTAGCCGCGCGCCATTTATGCCGGCCCGCCGGTCTCGATCGTTTTCACTGTCTCGCCGGCGAGCAGGGCCGACAATAGGCGGGGATCATTGGGCAGGACGCGAACGAGCAAGAAACTGCCGTCCGGGCGAACCGGAACGTTCCGGCCGAACAGGCGCACGGTGCTGCCCGGCTCGGCCCGTCCGTGAATATGCAATTCGGCGACCGCCTCGAACGCAACCTGGTCACCGGCAAGCACGTAGCTCGACAGCGGCATGACGGCTTCCAAGTTGAACAGCGGCGCGAACGGATCGGGCGGCGCGCCCGCGTCTTGTCCGCCTTCGGCCGTTTCGGGCGCCGGCCCGACGGGCGGCAACTCAACCTCGTTCGACGACGCCAATTCGGCGATCGATCCGTCGGCCGCGCGCAAACCGATCGTTGCCCGGTAGCGCCGCGGAGGGTTCCAAACGCCGACGTACGTACGGCCTTGCAGTCCGCCGACCTCGGTATCGGTGAATGCCGGAGAATCATCAAGGACAAACAGGCGCACGACCAGTGGCGCGTCCGCATGGCCCGGCCGTGAGCGGGCGGCATCCAGCGCCGCCGGAGGAATGTGCCAGAAGGCATGAAGATGATTGGGATCGACGTCGATGACGACCAATTCGGCCTCGGCGAATTGGCGCGGGAAATGAGCCCGGGCTTCCTCGCCGACACGGAGGAGAAAGTCCTGGTCAAGCCCGGCGCCCGGCTCGCGGCCCGCCGAGATGTCGTTGGACGGTTCATTCATGCTTCGCGTGCCCCGCGTCCAGGTTTGTTCATGGTTTGCCCGCCTCGCAAGCCGGTCGTGGCCGCAAGGCGATGCTCAGGATATGCACCGCGCGGACACGCGGCACCTTACAACTTTGCTACATTGTCAGGAAACACTGGCCACGCCAAGCGACGCCGGCAACGTCATGGACGATCCCGCAAGGTGCGGATGATCCCGACAACCCTGCCGCACTCTTCGTCGCATTCTTCGCGATGATGGCGATCATGATTGTCCTGTTGGGGCTGCGGTGGTTGGTCCTCCGCCGGATCGGCTGGCTGTAGCCTCGCTCGGCAACATCAGCGCCGGTTCGTTCCGCGGATCCGAGGCGCGGCCGCGGCGAAGATCGCTGTCGAGGTATGCCGTGAGAGCGAAGCGCGCGGCGACGCCGACCAGCGCGGTGATCGGCACGGCGAGAAGGATCCCGAAAAAACCGAACAGGCTGCCGCCGACATAGAGTCCGAAAATGACCCATATCGGATGAAGCCGCACCCGGTCGCCGACCAGAACCGGGACCAGGAAATTGCCCTCGACCGCCTGGCCGACAAAGAAGATCGCGGCCACCCCGCCGATCATCAGCCAGGAGTTGAACTGCATCAACGCGAGGCCCATGGCGGTAATCAGCCCGAGCGTCGCCCCGGCGTAGGGGATGAACGAGATCAGGCCGATGCAGAAGCCGACGAGCAGGCCGAAGTCGAGACCGATCAGGGTCAAGGATGCGGCATAGAACGTGCCGAGGATCAGGCACACCAGGCTTTGGCCGCGGATGAAGCCGGCCAGAGTATCGTAGGCCTGATCGGCCATGCGCCGGATCGACGGCGCGTAGTCCGTGGGCAGCCAGCCGTTCACCCGCTCGACGATCTTGGGAAAGTCGCGCAAGAGGAAAAAGACGACGACAAGGACGATGCCGGCGGTGAGCAGTCCGGTCGTCAGCGTCATCCCGCTGCTGAGCAGGCGGCCGGCCATGCCGGTGAACCAGCCGACCAGCCGCTCGCCGCCGCCGAGCGAGCTCTCAAGCTCCTTGACGACGTCGATGCCATAGCGCTGCTGGAGCAGATCGGAAAGGTGCTGAAGGTACCCCATGGCCTTCTGGGCAAACTGGGGCAGCGACGACACGAATCCGGCCGCCTGCTGGACCAGGATCGGCACCAGCACCAAAACGGCGGCAACGAGCGCCAGCGTGAAGGTGGCCATGACGACGATAACCGCCACCGTCCGCGGCAGGCGCCAGCTCTCCAGACGGTCGCACAGCGGCACCAAAACCACCGCCAGCGCCAAGCTTACGTAGAACGGCGCGAGCGCCGGGCCGAGCACGTACAGGACGACCGCCACCGCCGCCGCCGCGCCCAACCAGACAAACACGCGCTGTCGTTTGCTCATCATCCCCGCCGCCACGATCGTCCGCACCATGCCCCGCCGGCGCCCACCGGCGGCTTGACATGGGTTAAACGGCGGAAGGAACGGCGGACCGCCGGGCCGCTTGGTCTCCTTGCAATGACCCCAGCTCGTCTTGAACAGGAAGCCGCCGTGGCGGCCGAGAGGCTCAGGCGCGGGCGAAGGCGAAGTAGAGTTCGCGGGCCTGGCGGTAGAGCGCGCCGGTGTCGAGCGGCCGGTCCTCGATACGGGTGCACGGCATGACCTTGCCGTAATTGCCGGTGGCGAAGATCTCGTCGGCCGCCAGCACTTCGGAGAAATCGACCGCGCGCTCGATCACCTCGACGCCGGCGGCGCGGAGCAGGCCGGCGATACGCTGACGGGTGATCCCGTTGAGAAACGTGCCATTGGCCGAGGGCGTGTGGACGACGCCGTCGCGGGCGAAGAACAGGTTCATGTAGGCGAACTCGGCGACGTTGCCGTTGGGGTCGAGCACGACGGCGCTGTCGAAGCCGCGCGCGGCCGCCTCGCGCGCGGCCCGGGCGACATTGGGGTACAGGCACGAGGCCTTGGCCTCGGTCGGCGCCATGTCCCTGGCCGGCCGGCGGAAGCTCGACAGGCAGGCGCTGAAGCCGGCGTCGCTGGGTAAGGCCGAACTCGTAGACCGTCATCGCGAAGCGGGTGCTCTGCGCTTCGGGGACGATAAAGCCGGCTTCGGCGTAAAGCATCGGGCAGATATAAAGTTCCGCGCGGTCGGGAAACCGGCGGATACCTTCCCAGGCCAGGGCCTCGATCTCGCGCGCGGTTAGCGGTGAGGCAAGGCCGAGAACCTTGCCGGACGCGATCACCCGGGCGCAATGGCGATCGAGGTCGGGCGCGGCGCCGGCGAACGAGCGCGCTCCGTCGAAGACGACGGAGGAAAGCCACATCGCGTGGCTCTTGGCGCCGATGATCGCCGGGCTGCCTTTGCGCCAGCGGCCGTCCGCGTAGGTGATCACCTTGCCGGTTTTTGCTTTTGCCATGACGCGTCAAGCTTACGTCATTTTTCGCGGCGCGCGGAAGGGGCGTGATGATGGCGGACCGCTTTCACCCGGCGCGGCATGAGGCCCGCGGACTTCACGGATCCATGGTCGTGAGGCGGTGGAGAGAGAACGGGCGCGCGCGCCGGCTCTAGAAGCCTTCGCGCTCCAGACGCTTGCGCTCGAGCTTGCGGGCTCGGCGAACGGCTTCGGCCTTCTCGCGCGCGCGCCGCTCCGACGGCTTTTCGTAGGATCGCCGCAGCTTCATCTCGCGGAAAATGCCTTCGCGCTGCATTTTTTTCTTCAGAGCCTTCAAGGCTTGATCGACATTATTGTCACGGACCATAACTTGCACGTGTTGCTCGCCTTCTCTCCAACCATAGACTGAAATCCCAGGAACCGGGCTTGTAACACGCCCCCGGCGGGCCTGTGAAGGCTTGTCGCCTCGCTTTAGTATACCGACATTACCTTTCGCAAAGATATGTTCGGCAAGGAGCGGGGCCAAGGTGGCGATTCTCAAGATTGCGCGCATGGGCCATCCGATTTTGAAGGCCGTGGCCGAGCCTGTCGCGAAGCCGAGCGGCGCGGAAACCGCGCGCCTCGTCGCCGACATGATCGAGACCATGATCGACGCGAACGGCATTGGCCTCGCGGCGCCCCAGGTCCACGTCGGCAAGAGGGTCGTGGTTTTCCAGGTGCCGAAATCGCGCGCCGGCGCGGCGCTGGGCGGAAATGACGGCGCGGTGCCGCTGACCGTGCTGATCAACCCGACGATCGAGCCGCTCGACGACGCCACGGACGATGGCTGGGAGGCCTGCCTGTCATTGCCCGGCCTGACCGGACCGGTCCCCCGCTACCGGAGGATCCGCTATCGCGGCGTCGACTTCGGCGGCGCGGCGATCGAGCGGATCGCCGAGGGCTTCCACGCCCGCGTCGTGCAGCATGAGTGCGATCATCTCGACGGCGTCCTCTATCCCTACCGGATGCGCGACATGCGCGGTCTCGGCTTCGTCGACGAAATCCAGCGTTACGCGCCGCGCTTGGCCGCGGGGCCGGCCAATCAACCAGCAGACGATCAACCAGCAGACGATCAACCAGCAGACGATCAACGAGCAGGCGATCAATCAGCAGCAGAACCGGAGTGGTCATGAGCAGCGATCCGATGACGGCCGAACAGGCCGAAGACGAGATGCGCGACATCCGCGACGCCATTGTCGAGGCGATGTTGCCGGAAGTGGCGTTCGACGGCTGGACGCCCAAGAGCCTAGCCGCGGCCGCGAGCGCCGCCGGTTATCCACCGGGTACCGCGGCTCGGGTGTTTCCCGGCGGCATCGTTTGCGTTTTGCGCCATTGGTCGGATCTCTCCGACCGCAAGATGCTGAGAGGAATGGCGAGCCGCGACACCGCGGCCATGAAGGTGCGCGAGCGGGTTGCCGCGGCGGTGAGAATGCGGATCGAGTTGGCCGCGGGCGGCAAGGAGGCGGTCCGCCGGGCGCTGTCGTTCCTCGCCCTGCCGCAGAACGCGGGCACGGCGGCCGGCAATACGCTGCGCACGGTCGATGCGATCTGGTACGCCGCCGGCGATACCGCCACCGACTTCAACTACTACTCGAAACGCTTTTTGTTGACGCCGGTCTACGTCGCGACCGTCCTCTATTGGCTCGACGACGACTCCGACGGCGCCGCCGAAACCTGGGCGTTTCTCGATCGCAGGCTCGACAATGTCCTGCAAATCCCAAAGGCGAGCACCCGGCTGCGGCGGATGCTCAACCCGATGTCGTGGCTGCCGGGAGGCTTGAGGGGCGCCTAACCCAGCGCCCTGAGCAGCAGACCGAGCCCGCCGACGATCGCGGAGAGCACCATCAGGGCCGCGAAGAACAGCCGGACCAGCGGCTCGTCGAGCTCGGCGCGCGCGAAAAAATATAAAGCCGCCGCGAACACGACGATGGCGAACAGGGAAACGGCGTCCATTCGTTAAACACACCGGCCGTACACCGGCCGTCGAGCGCGCCGGCGCGCGATCATCGGCAAAACCATCCTGTTGCCCGCGCCGCCGGTGCCCCGTGTGTCAGGCGGTCAAGCCGTCCATGCGCGGGCCGCGCTGCCGGACACGAGCAGTTCCACCAAGCGATGGCGGTTAGTGTCGGCGACGAGGAGCCGCCCCGGCCCGGCGACGGTAACACCCGATGGTTCGGCGAAGCCGGCAAGGCCATCGCTCCAAACGAAGTCCGCTTCGCCAAAGTCGGTGACCCGACGGTTCTCGAGATCGACGACGCGCAGCGCGGCATTGTAGCTGTCGGCGACGATGAGCGCGCCGTCCCACCAGTCGAGGCCGAGGCAATGCTGGAAGCGAGCGTCGGCGAACCGGCCGTTGCTTCGGCCAAACGAGAACAGCCCGTCGCCGACGAGAGTTCTGACCTGGCATCCACCGGCGGCTCGGCCGCGAAGATCGAGCGCGCGCACCGCCGAGGTTTCGCTGTCGGCGAAGTACAAGGTGGCGGCCGCCTCGTCCAGGGCGAGGCCGGAGGGTTGGGCCAGGTGCGCGGCGCGCGCGGCTCCATCGCTCAGGCCCTCGTGGCCGGTCCCGGCGAGCGGCCGGACCGTGCCCGAGGCAAGATCGAGCTCGCCGAGCTGGTGGGTCCCGGCGTTGGCGAAAAACAGCCGCGAGCCACTGAGCGCCAGGTCCCAGACCGACGCCAGCTCGACCTCATGGCCGCGCGCCGGAATTCGCAAAACGGCGCCGCGCGTACCCGTTCCGGCGAGCGTCGCGACGCATCCCGAGGCGATCTCGATGCGGCGGATGGCGTGGTTGCCGGTATCGGCGACATAAATGAAGCGCTCGTCGCAGACGAGGCCTTGCGGGCTGTTGAACGCGCTGTCGTCGGCGCCGAGATCGATAAAGCCGGGGTGGCCCCGGCCGAAGCGGCGGTGCTCGCGGCCGCGGTCGTCGAGCACGACGATCTGATGGTGGCCGCTATCGGCGCACGCCCAGAGCCCGCCACCCAGCCCGCCACCAATATGCGGGATGGGCTTGATCTTGGTCGGATAGCGCAATCTCGAGCCGCCACCTTCATCGCCGCCACCTTCATCGCCGGCGGCGGTGGCGAGCGGCAACGGTTCTCGCGCGCGTTCGCGGCCGCGCCAGCCGCGAACCATGCCGCCGATCCCGGCGATGATCTTGTCGCGGTCCGGCTCGCCGGGCAAATCGCCGAGGACCCCGCCGTCGGGACCGATAAACACCAAGGTTGGCCACGCGCTGACGCCATAGTCCTTCCACAAGACCAGGTCGGGATCATGGATGATCGGGTGGCGGATGCCGTACCGGGCGATGGCGTGGACGACCGCGTCGCGCTCGCGCTCGGCCGGAAACTTCGGTGAGTGGATGCCGATGACCACGACCTCGGCGGCGAAGGCCTCCTCGATGCGCCGCAGAGTTGGTTGAACATGGACACAGTTGACGCAACACATGGTCCAGAAATCGAGAATGGTCAGGCGGCCGCGAAGATCGGCCATTGCCAGCGGACGCTCGACGTTGAACCATTCCAGCCCCTCCCTGCGGAGTTCGGGCGCGGTGGTCAGGCCGTACATGCGCGCGTGGTTCTCATAAGGCCTCTCGCGGTTGGCGAATTGTTATGAAGTTAGTGCGCGCGCCCGTCGTTGCGAGCGGGATTTACGGTTCGCGCGCGCGATGATGGCCGAGACGGGGCGTGACGGGACGCTTGGCGAGCGCGGCGGCCGGCCTCTACAATCGACGCTTAAGCTGGTGACGTCAGTGCCAGCGCCGAAGGGGCGCTGCGCGTCAAGGGCCGGCGGGGAGCGCGTCATGTCACTCAAGGATCTGTTGGTGCACATCGATCAGGGCCGGCACGCGAGCGCGCGGCTGGACGCGGCCATTGGTCTGGCCCGGGCGCACGATGCCCACCTCATCGGCGTCTACGCCATCGCCCACCCGCGGATACCCAACTATATCCGCATGCAGATCGGCGAGGACGTGCTCAAGGCGCAGGCTGATCTCGCCGCGGAAGCGGCGGCGCGGGCCGAGGCGGCGTTCCGCGAGCGCGTCGGCCGCGCGGGCGTGGCGGCCGAATGGCGCGCGGTCGGCGGCGATCCGCTGCCGGTTCTGGCGCTGCATGCCCGCTATACCGATGTCGCCATCGTCGGCCAGCGCGATCCGTCGGGCGAGGACGCGAGCGACGATCCGGCGATCCCCGATCACCTGATCTTGTCGCTGGGCCGCCCGGTCCTCGTCATTCCCCGCGTCGGCGAGTATCCGGTCATCGGCGAACATGTTCTTGTCGCCTGGGACGCGAGCCGTCTCGCGACGCGCGCGGTCAACGATGCTTTACCCTTCCTGGTCAAGGCCAAGACGGTCAGTGTGCTTGCGGTCAATCCGCATGGCGGGGCCGAAGGCCACGGCCAGATCCCGAGCGCCGATATCTGCCTGCATCTCGCCCGCCACGGGGTCAGGGCCGAGGCCCGGCAGGCGTTCGCCGATGATATCAATGTCGGCGACGTGTTGTTGTCGCGCGCCGCCGATATCGGCGCCGACCTGATCGTCAGCGGCGCCTACGGCCACACCCGCTGGCGCGAACTGGTCCTCGGCGGCGCGACCCGCCACCTGCTCGGCCACATGACCGCCCCCGTGCTGATGTGTCACTGAGACGATATGGGCTCGGCTGACCGGCAGGGAGTCCGCCTGAGCCGAGCTCCAGGGACGTCTCGGCGCGGGGAAACATGCTATACTCGAGGCGACAGGCGAAGGGCCGGCAGCGATGAGCCGGGCGACGCCGGGAGCGACGGGCCGGGAAGGGGCGGGCGCAGCCGGGTGAGTGCGATTTTCTTCTCGTCCCGAAATGGCGAAGTTTTCAATATCAATATGTTAAGCGAAATCCCATAGGTCAGAATGACCCATTTCATAGGTCATTCTGACCTATGAACGCTTGCCCAAAGTAGTTTTTCTGTGTTCTCTTTTTGTTTCACATGAAACAGCCGCGCTCTGGCCCGCGGCCGCAACGGGGGCCGAGGTCGCATCGGGGGCCCGAGGTCGAAACGAAAGCCCGAGGTCGCGACCGGCCGCGCCGTTCGTTAGCGGCCCCCGCTCAGGCGTTCGATCATCGCGTTGACGGCGGCGATCTGGGGGCCGCTTTTCACGTCGAAATCCGCGCCGGTGTAGCCCCACCAGTCCCAGCACCCCTTGGGGTTGGGCCACGGCAGCGAGACGCCGAGGATCCGGTTGCGCACCGCCGCGGCTTGCGGATAGAGCACGACGATGTTGTTGGCCGCGGCCCAGCGGTTGTAGCCGGCATGGTCATAGAAGGCGTCGCCGATGACCTCGTCGCTCTGCTGGCAACCGTGGAAGGCGACGTGAAGCCGGCAGGGTGCGCCGCTGGCGCAGGCCTCGGGGACGAAGACGCGACCGACCGCGGCGAGGCCGTGGCGCGCCGCGGCCGAATCGAATGCGCCCTGATCGAAGCTCAGCATCTCGCCGCGCTCGCCGCCGGGGCGGCGCAGGGGCCCGTACAACCGTTCGAGAATGGCGCCCGCCGCGTCGTAGTCGCAGTCGTTGAGGAAGGGCGATTTCGAGGTGTCGCAGGCGTTGCCGAAGTCTTGGGTAATCATCGCGTGGTTGGCGCGGATGTTGTTGACGTAGGCGATGTCGCGCGGATCCACGAAGGTCTCGTAGTAGGCCTTCACAACGTCCATGACCGGCTGCGGCACGGTGTCGTCGAGCCGTCCGGAGAACAGGTACACCTTGGCGCCGCGCAGGTGCGCCGGATCGTCGATCCTGCCCTTGAGCGCTTCGCGCCTGGTCTGTTCGACGCTCGGGGCGAGCTCCGGCGGCCCCCTGAACGGGATGAGATCGAGCAGATTCATGCAGGTATCGTAGGTGCGCAGCAGGTTCAACGGAAAGCCGCTTCCGGCGCAATGGTAGGGGCCGCCGGCGATGACGCCCGCGCCGGCGATCGAGGCCGAGTGGGCCACGTGCATCTGATGGGCCATATAGCCGCCCGATGAGAGCCCCGAGACGGTGACGCCGCCCGGCTCGATAACGAGGCTCGGCAGCGCGCTTGCCGCCTGATCGCCCGAATTCGCCGCCGGGCGCGTTTTTCGCGTGAGCCGGAGCGGCCAAGGCCAGCGCCAGCGCGGCCGCAACCGCCAAGCGCGCGAATACCGGAAATGAATGCCACTCAACCATGGCGCTAGCGATAGCGCCGTCTCTCAGCCGGATCAAGCGCCTCGCGCGACCCCCACGCGAAAAGGCGCTCCGGCGCCGCGGCCGCGCCGACGCCGGAGATCCCTGGTGGCTAAGAGCCGTGCTTATGCGTCTACTGGGTCTGGCCCGTGCCGGAGCCTTTGCCCTGACCCTGGCCCGGTCCCTGGCCCTGACCCGGCCCCATACCCTGGCCCTGGCCCTGGCCCTGACCCGGCCCCATACCCTGGCCCTGGCCCGGCCCCATACCCTGGCCCTGACCCTTGCCGCCCATCATGCCCTTGCCCCCCATGCCTTGGCCGGGTCCCTGGTTCTGGCCCATGCCCCGGCCGCGCATGTTCTGCCGCATCTGCTGCGCCTCGGCCTGGGTGATGGTGCCGTCGCGGTTGGCATCGACCTTGTTGAAGCGAAGGTCGGACATGGTATCGAACTCATCGCTCGTGATCGCGCCGTCGCCGTTGATGTCCATCCGATTGAACATTGCCTGCTGGCGCTGGGTGTTGCGGCCCTTGGCACCCGCCTGGAGTTCCTCCTCGGTCACCTTGCCGTCGCCGTTGGTGTCCAGCTGCGAAAAGCGGGTATCGCGGCAGGTATCGAATTCCTCGCGGCTGATCTTGCCGTCGCCGTTGGTGTCGCAGCGCGCGAACATCTGTGCGCCGCGCCCCTGCATCTGGCCGCTCGCGGCGGGGCCGCTCCCCTGGCCGGCCCCCTGGCCGCCGGTGGTTTGCGCCTGCGACGGGAGTGCCGCGAACGCTCCCAAAGCAACGGCCGTGGCAATGGCCGCCGTCGTCCTCATCAGCTCTCGTTTCCTTGTCGACATCGTCCTATTCCTCTCTTGTCGTGGGCGGCCGGTTGCGTTCGCACCATGGCGCCGCCGGTTGAACCCTTAGGCCACACAAACCTAATGCGCGGCTTTTACCCGCGTGTTTCCACCATGGTGGCGATTTGTAACGGACTGTTTCATTTGCCTGTGACGTAGCGGGGCGTTACCAAAATGTCCCCGAGACCGCGCGCCGCCCGCGCTATAGTCGCGCTCATGGATCCAGCCCCGCAAACCGTGCTCGCGCCGCACCTTCTGATCGTCGATGACGACCGCGAGATCCGCGACCTGCTGTCGCGGTTTCTCACCAGGCATGGCTACCGGGTCAGCGTCGCCGCCGACGGCAGAGCCATGCGCAAGCTTTTCGCCGACAGCGCCATCGACCTCGTGATCCTCGATTTGATGCTGCCGGGCGACGATGGTCTAGCGCTGTGCCGCGAGCTGAGAACGAGCTCGGCCGTGCCGATTGTCATGCTGACCGCCATGGGCGAGGAGGTCGACCGCATCGTCGGGCTGGAAATGGGCGCCGACGACTATATCGCCAAGCCGTTCAATCCGCGCGAACTGCTCGCCCGTGTGCGTGCCGTGCTGCGCCGCGTCGGCGCGCCGGCGGGAGGGCTCGCCGGGGCTCGCCGAGCCGAGGCCACGCAGGCCGTCCGCTTCGCCGGCTGGCGCCTCGATCTCGACAGCCGTGATCTTACCGCGCCCGATGGGACGCTGGTGCCCTTGAGCGGAGGCGAGTTCGGGCTGCTCGCGGCCTTCGTGCTTCACCCGCAACGGGTGCTCAGCCGCGACCAGTTGCTCGACCTCGCCCGCGGCCGCGGCGCCAACGCGTTCGACCGCAGCATTGATGTCCAGATCAGCCGGTTGCGCCGCAAGATCGAGGCCGATCCGCGCGAGCCGGCGCTGATCAAGACTGTGCGCGGCGGCGGCTATATGTTCACGGCCCCGGTCGAGCGGCGATGACGATCGGCTGGCCCCGCGCGTGGCCCCGGGCATGGCCCCGCACTTTGGTTGGCCGCACCGTCGCCGTTCTCCTTGCGGCGGTCGTGATCTCGAACGTGATCGGCCTGGCGGCCTATCTCGGCGAGCGCCGGGACTTCCAGATTACCGCGCGCGAGCGCGCCATCGCCGAGCGGGTGGTCGCCTCGGCCAGGCTGCTCGAGGATTCCGCGCCGGCCGATCGGAGTCGGCGGTTATGGACCTTGCGCCGCCCCGGCCTGCGCATGGGCTGGGCGCCGCGGCCGCTGGTCGAGGACGACCAGCACGATGACCGGAGCCGGGGTATCCGCCGGGCGTTCGCCGCTGAACTGGACTCCGATCCCGGCGATGGACTGCGGCTCGCCTACGGCGGCGGCGTGGCGCAAGGCGATAATGCTCCGGCGATGGCGCCGGGGTGGGGGCGCGGTCCGGGCGCCATGCCGCCGGGGATCGCGGTCGGGGACTTCCTCCGCGGCGCGCTGCGGCTCGGCGACGGCAGCTGGCTCAATTTCATGGCGCCGATGGTCTCGGCGCCGCCGGTGTGGACCTCGTCCATGCTGCTCGTCATCGCCGTCACCACGCTCGCCGCGGCCGCGATCTCGGCGATCGCCGTATGGCGGGCGAGCGCGCCGCTGTCGATGTTCGCCACCGCCGCGGAACGGCTGGGCCGCGATCTCGATGCCGAGCCGATGCGCGAGGAGGGGCCCTTGGAGGTTGTTCGCGCCGCGCGCGCCTTCAATGAGATGCAGGCGCGGTTGCGGCGGATGATCCATCACCGGCTGCGGATGCTTGCCGCAATGTCCCACGACCTGCGCACGCCGATCACCCGGCTGAGGCTCCGCGCCGAGCTCCTTGGCGATGAGGACCAGCAGGCGAAGATGCTCGCCGACCTCGATCAGATCGAGGCCCTGGTTACCGCCAGCCTCGATTATGTCCGCGACGCCTTCACCGAGGAACGCGCCGCGCCACTCGATCTCGCGGTGCTGGTCCAAACCATTTGCAATGAAGCCGAGGACGCCGGCGCCACGGTCTCATACCGCGGCCCCGAGCATGCCGTGTTCGCCGGCCGGCCGATCGCGCTGCGCCGGGCGATCACCAATCTGGTCGATAACGCGCTCAAGTACGCCGGCGCGGCGCATGTGAGATTGCAAGGCGCCGAGGTGGCGTCGGACGGTATTGTCGAAGTCATTGTCGAGGACGAGGGGCCCGGACTGCCCGAAGCCGAACTCGTCAAGGTGTTCGACCCGTTCTACCGGCTCGAAGGCTCGCGCAACCGCGAGAGCGGCGGCGCCGGTCTTGGCCTCGCCATTGTCCAGGCGGCGGCCAAGGCCCACGGTGGGACGATCGCTGTGGCCAATCGCGACGGCGGCGGGTTGCGCGCCGTCCTTCGTCTGCCGCGAGCTTGAACGGCCGCGGACGGTAGTGCTCAATCGATGATGGAGCGACGGGGTTCGAGCGGAGTACACTGCCGGATCGCCGCGTCCGGTGGCGGCATGGTATGGCATGGAGTGCAGTCGATGACGTCAGAGGTCCAGGCGCCGGCCGCGCCAACAGCTTCACCGGGAACGCCCAATTCCGCGTCGGCGCGTGACATCGCCTACAGCATCCATCCCTACACCAACCTCAAGCGGCACCTGGAAACCGGGCCGCTGGTCATCACCAGGGGCGAGGGCGTGCGGGTTTTCGACGACGCCGGCAACGCCTACATCGAAGGCATGGCCGGGCTGTGGTGCACCGCGCTCGGCTTCAGCGAGCCGCGACTGGCCGACGCCGCGAACCGGGCAATGCGCTCCCTGCCGTTCTATCATTCCTTCGGCGGCAAGGCCCCGGCGCCGACCATCGATCTGTCCGAGCAGCTCATCGCCATGGCGCCGGCGCCGATGTCGAAGGTGCTCTACGCCAACTCCGGCTCCGAGGCCAACGACACCGCGATCAAGCTCGTCTGGTACTACAACAACGCGCTCGGCCGGCCGGAGAAAAAGAAGATCATCTCCCGCCAGAAGGGCTATCACGGCGTCACCGTCGCCGCCGCCAGCCTGACCGGCCTGCCCGCCAATCACCGCGACTTCGACCTGCCGATCGCGCGCATCTTCCATACCGACTGCCCGCACCACTACCGCCTCGCGGCCCCCGGCGAGAGCGAGGAGGATTTCGCCACCCGGCTGGCCGAGCGGCTGGAACGGCTGATCACAGCCGAGGGGCCGCACACGGTCGCGGCGATGATCGCCGAGCCGGTGATGGGCGCGGGCGGGGTGATCGTGCCGCCTGCGACCTACTTCGAGAAGATCCAGGCGGTGCTCGCGCGCCACGACGTGCTCCTGATCGCCGACGAGGTGATCTGCGGGTTCGGCCGGACCGGGCAAATGTGGGGCTCGCAGACCTTCGCCATCAAGCCGGACATCGTTACCTGCGCCAAGGCGCTGTCGTCGGGCTACATCCCGATCTCGGCGACCATGGTGTCCGAGCCGATCTATCGGGCGATGGTCGCCGAAAGCGAGAAGATCGGCGTTTTCGGCCACGGCTTTACCTACTCCGGCCATCCGGTGGCGGCGTCGGTCGCGCTCGAGGCGCTGGCGATCTACCGCGAGCGCGACATCGCCGGCCACGTTCGCGCGGTCGCGCCGGTGCTTCAGGAGGGCTTGCGCCGCTTCGCCGATCATCCGCTGGTGGGCGAAGTCAGGGGTATCGGCCTGGTCGCGGCGGTGGAACTGGTCCGCGACAAGTCCAACAAGGAATCATTCGATGCGGCGGCCGCGGTCGGTCCCTATTTGGTAAAGCGGGCGGAAGCGCACGGGGTGATCCTTCGCGCCCTCCCCGGCGACGTAATTGCGTTCTCGCCGCCGCTGATCATCGAGGCGGGCGATATCGAAGACATGATCGCGCGGTTCGCCCGCGCGCTCGACGAGACCACCGCGTGGGCCGGCGAACAGCATCTGTTGTAGCGGCCGCGCTTGGGCAACCGGGTCAACAAACCCGAAACGCGGGGAGCAGGGACATATGGATTATCAGCGTTTTTTCAAAGACCAGATCGACCGGCTCAGGGCCGAGGGGTGTTACCGGGTCTTCGCCGAGCTTGAGCGCCAGGCCGGCGCCTTCCCGCGCGCGGTCTGCCACCTCGGCGGCGAGCGCAAGGAGATCACCGTGTGGTGCTCCAACGACTACCTCGGCATGGGCCAGAATCCGGACGTGCTCGCCGCCATGCACGCGGCGGTCGAAAGCTACGGCGCCGGCGCCGGCGGCACCCGCAACATCTCCGGGACCAACCACACCCACGTCGTGCTCGAACGCGAGCTTGCCGACTGGCACCGCACCGAGGCGGCGCTGCTGTTCGGCTCCGGCTGGATCGCCAACATGACCGCGCTCAGCACGCTCTGCCGGATGCTGCCGCAAATGCGTCGTCATATCCGATGCCAAGAACCACAACTCGATGATCGCGGGCATCGTCCACTCCAAGGCCGAGAAGCGGATCTTCCGCCACAACGACGTCGAACACCTCAACCGCCTGCTCGCCGAGTGCGAGCCCGGCCGGCCCAAGCTGGTGGCATTCGAATCGGTCTACTCGATGGACGGCGATATCGCGCCGATCGCCGAGATCTGCGACGCCGCCGAGCGCCACGGCGCGATGACCTTCCTCGACGAGGTTCACGCCGTCGGCATGTACGGGCGGCGCGGCGGCGGTGTCGCCGAGCGCGACGGCCAGATGCATCGCCTCACCGTCATCCAGGGTACGCTGGCCAAGGCGGTCGGCACGGTCGGCGGCTATATCGCCGGTTCGGCGGCGCTGTGCGACTTCGTGCGTTCCTACGGCGCCGGGTTCATCTTCTCCACCGCGATGCCGCCGGCCATCGCCGCCGGCGCGCTCGCCAGCGTCCGCTACCTCAAGCAGCACGCGGAGCTTCGCACGCGCCATCAGGAACGCGCGGCCAGCCTCAAGCGCCGGCTCGCCGAGGCCGGGCTGCCGGTGCTCCAGAGCGAAAGTCACATCGTTCCGGTGATGGTCGGCGATCCGGTCTTGTGCAAACAGGCGAGCGACGAACTGCTCCAGCGCCACGCGATCTACGTCCAGCCCATCAACCATCCGACCGTCGAGCCGGGAACCGAGCGACTGCGCTTCACGCCGACACCCTTGCACAGCGACGCCGACATGGACCATCTCGTCGGCGCGATGAAGGACGTCTGGCAACGCCTCCGCCTCCGCGAGGCCGCCTGAGCGCGCGGCCATCGCCGCCGGCGCCCGGATGGACTTTGGCCGCGGGTTGGCGCATGGTGTTGGGGACTTCGGGTAGGGAGGCTCGACGATGTATGCCGACCATACGCTGACGCCGAAGGAATTGATCCGGCTCTGCGCGCTGGGGACGCTGGCGCTGGGGCCGTTGCGCTATAGCGAGCTCGCCGTCGCCATCCGCCATTTCATCAGCCGGATCATCGGCCCGACGCCGGAGATCATGGGCCATTCGATCGAGCTTCTGAAATACGAAGGGCTCGTCGAGGCGGCCGATCGCGGTGACGGCGGCGTGGAACATGCCGGCGAGAGCGGCGACGATACCCGGCTGCGCATCACCGAAGACGGACGAAGCGAACTGCGCACGCTGCTCAAGGCCAAGGTCCGGGCGTCGTCGACCGAGCTGACCAAGCTGGTCATCGCGCTCAAGTTCCGCTTCCTGCATCTGCTCGACCAGGACGAACAGGCGGGGCAGATCGCGCTGCTGATCGAGGTCTGCGAGCGTGAATTCACCCGCCTGCGCGACCTGCGCGAGCACCACGCCGGCGACGAGGGCTGCCTCGTTATCTGGCTCGACCACGACATCTCCCTGCTGGAAAGCCGGATCGGCTGGCTTCGGAGCTTTGCCATCCGCCTCGGCGGCCCCGCCGGCTGACCGACCGCCGGCTGACCGACCGCCGGCTGACCGACCGTCAGACGACCGACCGTCAGACTCCCGCGCCGCGACCATAAGCCTCGTCCGTGCCCGTTCGGGCGGCGGCGGTGGCGCTGCATGCAAATGCTTGTCGCTTGCCGTGAACACCTTGTAGGCTCATGCGCAACAATATATGGGAGGCGGAAACCACATGAGCCTGCATCCGAAAGCCGCGGCGCTGGCGGCCGGCGTAGTCGCGACAATGGGCGTGGCCGTCGTTGGTACCGTCGTCGGCAACACCGCCCTGGCGCGCGATCTGACCGTCGTGTCCTGGGGCGGAACCTATCAGGACGCCCAGCGCAAGGTCTACTTCGAGCCGTTCAAGCAGCAGACCGGACTTCCCCTGGTCGAGGACTCCTGGGACGGCGGCATCGGCACCCTGCGCGCCAAGGTCGAGGGCGGCGCGGTGCCGTGGGACGTGGTCCAGGCCGAGGCCGAGGAGCTCAGCATCGGCTGCGACGAGGGCCTGCTCCTGCCCATCGACTGGGCGGCGTTGGGCGGCCGCGACAAGTTCCTGCCCAGCGCGGTCAGCGACTGCGGCGTCGGCGCGATCGTCTGGTCGACCGTTCTCGCCTACGACGCCACCAAGTTCGCGAAGGGCGGGCCAAAGTCGTGGGCCGACTTCTGGGACGTCAAGACCTTCCCCGGCAAGCGCGGCATGCGCAAGGGGCCGAAATATACCCTCGAGTTCGCGCTGATGGCCGATGGCGTCGCGCCGAAGGACGTCTACACCGTGCTCGCGACCGGGGAGGGCGTCGAGCGGGCCTTCGCCAAGCTCGACCAGCTCAAGCCCAGCATCATCTGGTGGGAAGCAGGCGCCCAGCCGGCGCAGCTGCTCGCGTCGGGCGAAGTGGCGATGACCTCGGTCTACAACGGCCGCCTGGACGCGCCGCGCAAGGAGGGCAAGGACTTCCGCATCGTCTGGCCGGGGAGTATCTACGCCGTCGAACTCGTGGGTTATTCTCAAGGGCAGCCCGAACGTCGATAACGGCATGAAGCTGATCGCGTTCATGAGCGACGCCGAGCGCCAAGCCAAGCTCCCCGAGTTCATCTCCTACGGCGTCACCAACAAGGCGGCGACGAAGAAGATCCCGCCCAAGCTGCTGGCCAACCTGCCGAGCGCGCCGCAAAATCTTGATATCTCCATCCCTATCGACGTGCGTTTTTGGACCGACCATATCGATGAGCTCAACAAGCGCTTCACCGCCTGGGCGGCCCAGTAAAGCCCCGGCCGGACTGCCCGGGCGCGGCGAGGGGTAGGCGGACAGTGGCGGCGGCGGCCACCCGCCCGCCAAACCTTAAGGCGCGCCTGCGCCGGGTCGAGCGGGCCCGTACTCTACGGGCGTTGGCGCTGGTCGCGCCGCTGGGGCTGTTTTTGGCGTTCGTCTTTTTTGCCCCGATCGCGCAGATGCTGGTGCGCGGCATCGAGGATCCGGAACTCTCCGCCACCCTGCCCGATACAGCGGAAGCGCTACGGGCCTGGGACGGGATCGGCGCCGCGCCGGCCGCGGCGGTGGCCGCGATGGTCCGCGAGGCGCCGCGCGCGTTTACCGAGCGCACGCTGGCGAGCGCGGCCCAGCGGCTCAACCACGACATCTCCGGCTTTCGCAGCCTGATGCTCGGCACCGGCCGTCGGCTCGCGGCGAGCGAAGCGGCGTCGGACTCCGCGTCGGACCTGAGCGTGGACCCGCGCGCGGCGCTCATCGCCATCGATCCGCGCTGGGACGATCCGGCATACTGGATGGCGATGCGCCGGGCCTCCTTCGGCCTTACCGACTTCTACCTGCTCGCCGCACTCGATCTTCGCCGCGACGCCCACGACCGGATTACGCCGGTCGCGGAAGGAGAGGCGGTATTCTTGCGAATCCTCGGCCGGACCCTGTGGATCGGCGCCGCGGTGACCGCGCTGTGTCTTATCCTCGGCTACCCGCTCGCCTATCTCGTCGCGACCGCGCCGAGGCGCACCGGCAATATCGTGATGATCCTGATCCTGCTGCCGTTCTGGACCTCGCTCTTGGTGCGGACCAGCGCCTGGGTGGTCATTCTCCAGAACGAGGGGTTGCTCAACGGCCTGCTGCTCGCGAGCGGCCTGATCGACCGGCCGGTGCAAATGATCTTCAACCGCTTCGGCGTCTACGTGGCGATGACCCACGTCCTGCTGCCGTTCATGATTCTGCCCTTGTACAGCGTGATGCGGGGGATCGCTCCGGCGACCATGCGCGCCGCGGCCTCGCTTGGCGCGCCGCCTTCGACCGCTTTCTTCCGCGTCTATCTGCCGCAGACCCTGCCCGGTATCGGCGCCGGCGGCCTGCTCGTCTTCATCCTGGCGATCGGCTACTACATCACCCCGACCCTGGTCGGCGGCGCCAATGATCAGATGGTCAGCTACTTCATCGCCTTCTACACCAACCGCACGATCAACTGGGGCCTGGCGGCGGCGCTGGCGACGCTTCTGCTCACCGCCACCGGCGTGCTCTACGCCGTCTATACCCGCATCGCCGGCACCGCCGGGGTTCGGCTCGGATGAACGCGGACGCTACCGGGCGGGGGCCGCGGTGGCTGCTCATCATCTACGCCACGCTGGTCCTGGCCTTCCTGATCGTGCCGATCCTCGCGATCGTGCCGCTGTCGTTCAACGGCGGTTCGTTCCTGACCTATCCGCTCGACGGGCTGTCGCTGCGCTGGTATAAGGAGGTGCTGACCACCGAGAAGTGGGTGCGCGCGCTCCGCAACAGCCTGATCGTCGCGGTGCCGGCGACCGCGCTGGCGGTGGTGCTCGGTACTTTGGCCGCGGTGGGATTGGCGCAGGCGCGCATCCGCGGCAAGGCGGTGCTCACCGGATTGCTGATCTCGCCGATGATCGTGCCGTCGATCATCGTCGCCGTCGGCATGTACTTCTTTTTCGCCCCGTTCGGCCTGGTGAACAACTTCCCCGGCCTGATCCTCGCCCACGCCGCGCTCGGCGCGCCGTTCGTGTTCATCACCGTCTCGGCGACGCTCGCGACATTCGATCCGAGCCTGGTGCGCGCGGCCGCGAGCCTCGGCGCCGGGCCGACAACGGTGTTCTTTCGTATCGTCATGCCGCTGATCGCGCCGGGGCTGATTTCGGGCGCGCTGTTTGCCTTCGCGACCTCGTTCGACGAGGTCATCGTCGTGCTGTTCATCGGCGGCCCGGCCCAGCGGACCCTGCCGCGCGAGATCTTCGACGGCATTCGCGAGCACGTCACGCCTTCGATCACCGCGGTCGCCACCCTGCTGGTGATTTTCGCGACCGCCTTGATGGTCACGATGGAGTTTCTCCGCCGCCGCAACGAACGCCTCGCCACCCGCCCGGCGACGCAAACTGCGCCAGGCTCTCGTCCAGCGTCTTGTTGATGGCGCTGATCTTGATGGCGCTGATCGCGGATGCGGAGAAACCAGGTCGTGGCCGCGGATCGAAGCTCGACAGTCGATCCCGCGGAATCTCGAGCACCATCTTGCCCGTTTCCGTCAGCATCGAACCGCTAGCATGACAGCCGCCGGAGCCCCACCGCTACGCGTCCGGGCGGCTCAGGCGCCCGCGGCCAAGGTTCCGGTGGGATCGGTGTCGAGCAGGCCCGCCACCTGCTCGTACAACTCCCCGAATTCCTCCATGCGATCCTTTAACTCAGGGCTGCTTTCCCCAAGCGTCCGGTAAAACTCGGCCGCTTCTCGCAGCAATTGCGCCGCGACCCGTGCGTTGCTCTTCATTAACTTCCTCCCGCCATTGAACACCGCTCGCACAAGGCGAAAATCGCCAACGGCGAAACGCTTGCCTCAGACTGCAGCATATGAATTTGCAAGCGCACTTGTCATGCGGAATATAAAAAGTGGTTGTTTGTTGCGATCCGCCCGTATTCTTGCGCTGGAAAGCCTCACTATCAGGAATAAAAAAAAGGCGGACGATTAACGCTCTGAAGCTCGATAGAGCGCTTATCAAGCCCGTTGGACTATTCTTACACACTAAATGGCGCCATTGACCTTTACATTTACAAACCGCGATCTGCCGGGGTAGTAATAAGCGTTACACACAAAGCTGAACATGCCGAGCCTGCAAGAAAGCCCAGTGTTCGCAGGATCGCGGCGGGGGCGAAGCGCGTCGGTGGTGGCCGGTTCAATCGCCGGCTTGTTTCGCTACGAAAACCGGAAGCGCCGCGGGCAAAACCCGGAATTCAGCCGGAGTCTCGCTGACGACCTCGCCGTCGACATTGATTGGCATGACGCGATCGGTCTCGATCCGGATGGTCTGGCCATGGAGGGTATGGATGCCGTCGACGAGCCGGTGCTTGCCCCACCGCAGCGCCGGCAGCACGACGGCAAGCCGCCACCAGCGCTGCCGCTCGATGGCGTAAAGATCGAGCCTGCAATCGTCGATCGTGGCGTCGTCCGCCACGGTCATGCCGCCGCCATAGTAGCGACCGTTGCCGACCGCGACCTGGATGCAGCGCAGATCGAGACGTTCGCCGTCGCACTCGATGCGGGCGCCGAACGATGGCGCGGCGCGCATGGCCTCCCACCCGGCGCCGATATAGGCCAGCACCCCCCATCGGCGTTTGGCCTGCCGGGTCAACCGCTTGGCGATATCGACGCTGACGCCCAACGAAGCGACGTTCAAGAAGTACTTGCCATTGACCTCGCCGACGTCGATCCGCCGAGTCGCGCCGGCGGCGATGACCGCGCAGGCTTCCGCGATCTGTGTCGGGATCGCGAGCGTCCGCGCCAGATCGTTGGCGTTGCCCATCGGCAGAACGCCCAGCGGCAGCTTCGAGTCCATCACCGCCTCCAGCGCCATCGACAAGGTGCCGTCGCCGCCGCCGAGAATGATCATGTCGGCGCGGCCGTGGTCGGCGCGGATCACTTCCGGAATGCGCGTGGGCTTTTTGCAGAAGTGCGCCGATACCTCGATTTCGGCGTCTTCGAGCACCTTCAGGCCCAAGTCCAGGTTGGCGTGACTTGACGAGCCCTTGCGATTGACCACGAGCAGGGCACGCCGGCTCACGACGCGGCGCTCGCGGTCGTGTCGTTCATCATCGCGCGGATGCGGTCGAGGGCCTCGTCGATAGCGGCGGCCGAGACATCGAGATGAGTGACCGCGCGCACGCCCTTGGCGCGCGACGGCAACATATACACGCCGGCCGCGTGGCACCGCTCGACGAACTCGGCGGCCGGCAAGGCGGTGACGCAAAAGCGAACGATGTTGGTGACGACGGCGCCGGCGTCGACCTCCAGGCCGTCAATTTCCGCCAGCCCTCGCGCCAGCCGTTGCGCGTTGGCGTGGTCGTCGACGAGCCTGCGGCGGTGATTGTCGAGGGCGTGCAAGGCGGCCGCCGCGATCACGCCCGCCTGGCGAAAACCGCCGCCGAACAGCGCCTTGAACCGCCTTGCCCTGGTGATGAAGGCGGCGCTGCCGGCTAGCGCGGAACCGACCGGCGCACCGAGGCCCTTGGAAAAGCAGACGCTGACGCTGTCGAACGGGGCGGCGTAATCGGCCTCCGGAATGCCGGTTGCCGCCGATGCATTCCACAGCCGCGCGCCGTCGAGATGCAGGCGCAGGCCGAGGCCGCGCGCGGCGTCGATCATGCCGCGCAGCGTACTCATGGGCCAGATCGTCCCGCCACCGAGGTTGTGAGTGTTTTCAGCGCAGACGAGCCGCGCCGTCGGCTGGATGGGCGGCAGAAAGGGGTGCGGCGAAGCGACGGCGGCAACCACGTCCGGACCGGTGAAAATTCCATCGCACCCGGGCAGCGCCTGTACGGTGAGGCCGGACAGGGCCGCCGGAGCGCCGCGCTCGAGAACCGCGACGTGAGCCTGGGCATGACACAGTATGGCCTGACCCGCTTCGGTATGAGCGCGCAAGGCCACCTGATTGGTCATGGTCCCCGACGGCATGTAGACGGCCGCCTCATGACCGAGCAGCGCGGCCGTGCGCTGTTCGAGCTCACGCACCGTCGGATCATCGCCATAGACGTCATCGCCGACGATAGCCTCCGCCATGGCCGCGCGCATGGCCGCGGTGGGCCTCGTGACGGTATCGCTGCGTAGGTCGATCATAGCGCGGGCACCGCCGAATGTAATGGGCAAGACCAAGGCCGTAATCATGAAGATAGCGCGAGCGCACGCCTTCACATAGATCGTGGTGCTGCATCCGGGGGGAGTCAACGCTCGCCCGGACCCGGACCCGGACGCTGGCGCCGGCCGGCGGCGCGCGCTGTTTGGTCTTTGCGCCCGCCGCCTTCGTCGGCTACGGTCCCGCCCCCTAAGCCGCCGGGATCAAAGTGGTCCGCCCCGGGTTGCTCACGGCGATCGCGGTGCCCCCGGTGGGGTACGGCATAACGGATCATGGCCATATATTCCCGAGTCTCGCATGCGCGTCGTCGGCATAAGGATGAGTGAGTGAGCTGGGAAACACTCCAGATCGCCATCGTTCTAGCGATGGTCGTGATCGTTTTTTTCGGCTTTGTCCGCGAGTTGCTGCCGGCCGACATGGTCGCGCTGTCGGCGGTCGCGGTGCTTCTTGTCGTCGGCATCCTGAAAACGAAGGACGTCCTCGAGGTCTTCAGCAACAGCGCGCCGATCACCATTGCCTGCATGCTGATCCTCAGCGCCGCGCTCGAGCGAACCGGCGTGATCGAGCTGATGGGTGATGGGTTGTCTCGGGTGAAGTGGCGCTCGCCGCTCGTCGCCATCGGCGCGATGGCGATGCTGGTCGCCTTCATCTCGGCCTTCATGAACAATACCCCGGTGGTGGTGATCCTCACGCCGGTCATGTTCGCGGTCTCCCATACCCTGAAAGTCGCGCCGTCGAAGTTGCTGATCCCGTTGTCGTTCGCCAGTATTTTCGGCGGCACCTGCACCCTGATCGGGACCTCCACCAACCTTTTGGTCGACGGCGTCACCCAGGCCCATGGCATGCCCGGCTTCAGCATGTTCGAGATCACCGTTCCAGGGCTGGTCATGGCGGTCATCGGCATCGTCTATCTGGTCTTCATCGGCCCGTGGCTGTTACCCGACCGCAAGACGATCGGCGACAGCATGCCCGACCTGGCGCACCGCCAATTCCTCTCCGAAGCCCTGGTGCCGCATGGATCCGCCTTGGTCGGCAAGACCTTGAGTGAAGCCGGACTGACGGCGAAGCGGGGCTTTCACGTTATCGACCTCATTCGCGACGCGACGTCGTTCGATCCCGAGTTCGGCGAGCCGATCCTTCGGGCGGGCGACCGGCTGATCTTTCGAACCAAAGCCGCCGACGTCGTTGGCCTGCGCGACACCGGCGGCGTCGTCTTCGCCAGCGAGCAGAACCCGGCGCTGGAGCCGATCGCCAATCACAAGACCCGGGTCATGGAGGGCATTGTCAGCCCGCGCTCGCGCTTTGTCGGCCAGCGTGTGGCCGATCTCAATCTGCGCCGGCTTTACGGCGCCTACATCCTCGCGATCCACCGCCAGAACGAGGCCTTGCACGGCGCGTTCGACGAGGTCCGCCTCGCCTTCGGCGACACCCTGCTGCTCGAGGGTCCGCCGGAGGGGCTTCGCCGCCTGTTCGACACCCACGAACTTGTCAACCTGACGGAGCCGCACGCCCGCCCGTTCCGCCGCGACAAGGCGCCGATCGCGGTGATCGCCATCGCCGCGCTGATGCTGCTCGCGACGTTCGAGGTCCTGCCGATCGCCGCTCTCGCGCTGATCGCAGCGACCGCGGTGGTGATCCTCGGCTGTCTCGACGTCGACGAGGCCTACGAGGCGATACAATGGCCTTTGCTGATGCTGATCTTCGGGATGCTCGCGGTCGGCAAGGCGATGGAGACGACCGGCGCGGCCGAACTCCTGGTCCGGGAGATCACGCACCTGGTCTCCGGGATGGGTCCGGCGGCGGTGCTCTCGATCCTTTACCTGATCACCTCCATTCTCACCGCGGTCATGAGCAACAACGCCACCGCGATTCTGTTCACCCCTATTGCTCTCGGCCTCGCCGACGACCTCGGGGTCGATCCGCGCCCGTTCGTGGTCGCGGTCATGTTCGCCGCCAGCGCCAGCTTCGCCACGCCGATCGGCTACCAGACCAACACTTTCGTCTATACAGCGGGCGGCTACCGGTTTATCGATTTCGTCAAGATCGGGCTGCCGCTCAGCATCATCTTCTGGCTTACCGCGACGTTCGTGATCCCGATGTACTGGCCATTGTCCTAACAGCGGCGACCATTTAATGCTCCGTTTTCCCTGTCGGCCGCGCCATCGGCGCGGGCAGATTCTCGCCGCGCGATCGGCGCCGGCGGGGCTAAGTGGTCTGATCCTGACGCTTGAGTCCTCAAGCGTCAGGTGAATCAGTCCACCAGACAGCACTTTAGCGCGCGCATCGAGGCCGGGAGGCCCAGGCCATGAGCTGGGAAACCATCCATATCGTCATCGTTTTGATCCTCGTGATCATCGTCTTCTTTGGCATGGTTCGCGAGCTGGTCGCGCCGGAAGTCCTGGCGATGGCCGCCGTGGCGCTGCTACTGGCGATGGGCATCCTCGGCGTCAACGATGTGCTCCAGGTGTTCAGCAACAACGCGCCGTTCACCGTCGGCTGCATGTTCATCCTGTCGGCGGCGCTCGAGCGCACCGGCGTGATCGATTGGATGGGCCAGTCCCTCGCCCGCGTACGCTGGCGTTCGCCCGGGGCCGCGCTGGGGGTGACGATGCTGGCGGTCATGGTGATGTCGGCGTTCGTCAACAATACGCCGATCGTCGTCATCATGACCCCGGTCATGATCGCGCTTGCCCACTCCTTGAAGATTTCGCCGTCGCGCCTGCTCATTCCGCTGTCATTCGCAACGATTCTCGGCGGTACCTGCACCCTGATCGGCACCTCGACGAACATCATCGTCGACGGCGTCGCCCAGCGGCAGGGCATGGCGCCGTTCGGAATGTTCGAGATCACTTTGGCCGGGATCTGCATGGCCGTGGTCGGCGCCCTGTACATGGTGCTGATCGGCCGCCATCTTCTGCCCGACCGGCAGACCCTTTCGGATACGCTGATCGATCTGTCGCGGCGGAAGTTCCTGACCGAGCTTCTCGTCCCGCACGGCTCGCCGTTGATCGGCAAGTCGCTTTCGGACGCCGGCCTGACGCGCCAGCGCGGCTATACGGTCATCGATGTCATCGGCAAGGGCGGCTCGTTCGACCCGGACTATGGCGAGCCATCGCTGTCCGCCGGCGACCGCCTGGTCCTGCGCACCAGCGTGACCGATTTCATGGGCCTGCGCGACGCCGGCACCCAGCATGCCCTGGAGCCGATCGGGACGCGCAACATCCGGATGATGGAAGGGATCGTCGGCCCTAGCTCGAGCTACGTCGGCCAGCGCGTCGCCGATCTAAACCTGCGCCGGCTCTACGATACCTACATCCTCGCCATCCACCGGCAGAACGAGAACCTAGCCGGGAACTTCGACGAGGTTCGCCTCCAGTTCGGCGACACCCTTCTGCTCGAAGGTCCGCCGGAAAGCCTGAAGCGGCTGTTCGACCGCCAGGAACTGGTCAACCTGACGGAGGTCACCGGCCGGCCGTTCCGCCGTGGCCGGGCCTGGATCGCTATCCTTGCCGTCGCCCTGGTCATGATCCTGTCCGCGTTCGAGGCGCTGCCCATCGCCGCGACCGCATTCGTTGCCGCGATTTCGGTCATCATCTTCGGCTGCCTCGACGCCGACGAGGCCTACAAGGCAATCCACTGGCCGATCCTGATGTTGATCTTCGGGATGCTTGCACTCGGCGGCGCCATGGAATCGACCGGCGCCGGGGCATTGATTGTTGCGACCATCGTCGGTCTGGTCGGCCATCTCGGCCCCGTTGCGGTGCTATCGATCGTCTACGCCCTGACCTCGCTCTTGACCGAGTTCATGAGCAACAACGCGACCGCAATTTTGCTGACTCCGATCTCGATCGGGTTGGCGCACGAACTAGGCGTCGATCCGCGCCCGTTCGTCGTCGCCGTCATGTTCGCCGCCAGCGCCAGCTTCGCGACGCCGATCGGCTATCAGACCAACACCTTCGTCTACGGCGCCGGCGGCTACCGCTTCCTCGACTTCACCAAGGTCGGCCTGCCGCTGAACATCATCCTATGGATCGCCGCCACCTTCATCATCCCACTGTTCTGGCCGCTGTAGCGGCGGCTAGGCGGACGCCGCTATACCGGGCCGGCGCCGCTGTCGAGCAGGTGGACCTTTTCGTCGAGGGCGTCGAAGGCGAGGAGGAGCGCGGTCGACAGCCGGGAGAAGGCGCCGTCGGTGCGCATCGCGTTGTAGGCGGCGTGTCGTTCGCCGGCGTCAACCAGGCGAACGACCTCGCCGGCGGCGCGATGAAAGCGGACGTGGACTTCCTTGAGCCGGGTGAACTCGGGGTGGCCTGCGAACTTCTTGCCGTCGCCGTCCAGCCATCGGCCGATTTCGCAGACGTGGTCGTCCATGATGATGCTGGAGCGGGCGTCCTTGCCGTCTTCGAGATAATCCATGAGGGCCTTGATCCAGCGGGTGTGCGCCCTTACCGCAACAGCCACGCTCGCGTCCTTCATCACTTAGGCGGCCCTCCAGGCTCGTCACGCGCACAACGAACGACCCGCGCATACCTGCTTAACATAGGTGATCCGGGGGCCAAAATCTTCTTCCATCGCTGTCGCGGCGCGCCCTTTCTAGACCGACAGGGGCCGCCAACCGCGGGCGATCTTATTTTCGTCCGGCGCCCCGGCGAGGGCGTCGAGAGAAGCGATGATGCTCGTTCCCATGATTGCCGCCTCCTCGGCCGTGTACGCGCGAACCGGCACGCGTCCCCAAACCGGCGACGGCCAAGCTGGATCAGTAAGGAACCGCGCGATGACATGGACGTGCAGCTGGGCGACGATGTTACCCAGAGCCGCGATGTTGATCTTGTCGGCGCCGCTCAAGTCCTTGAGCATGCGCCCGGCCAGCGCCGTTTCGGCGGCGAGCGCGCGCCGGTCCTCCGCCGCAAGGTCGAAGACCTCGCTCGCGCCCGCGCGTTCGGGCACCAGGATGAGCCACGGGTAGTTGGCGTCGTTCATCAACAAAAGCCGGCTCAAGGCGAAGCGTCCGAGGACCAGGCAATCCGCGGCCAGCCGGGCATCCAGCGTGAACGGCGTCATCTTCGCTCCGTGTTCAGTGCCTCGTTGCGCTAACAAACCGGCGGACGCGGCGGGCGAAATAAACTATAGACGAAGGCGCTTTCGCGGCCACATGCCAATAACCGACGGGGATGAGTTCATGTCAGAAGCAACAACGCGCTCGCTAGCCGAATATGTCGACGGTCTGCCCAACATTGCCGGGCACGAAAAGATGGTGCACGACGCCGTCGTGGCGGCCGCGGGCAACGAGGCGTTCCGAAGCGCCGGCGGCATCGATTTCGGCTCGATCAAGTCGGCCTTCGCCATCGCGCTGCACATGCATCAACCCCTGATCCCGGCCGGCGGCGGCGACATGCGCTCTGCTACGATCATCAGCAACCTGCAGCACATGATGGAGAATCAAGGCATCGGCGATAACCACAACGCGCCGGCCTTCGTCTGGTGCTACAAGCGGATCGCCGAGTTCGTCCAGCAGCTCGTGGGCGAGGGCAAGCAGCCGCGCGTCATGCTGGAGTACTCCGGCACCCTGCTGCACGGCCTCCGGGCGATGGGCGAAGACCATGTGATCGACGCCTTGAAGGCGGTCACCTGCGATCCCCAAACCCGCCACGCCGTTGAATGGCTGGGCTGTCCGTGGGGCCACGCGGTGGCGCCATCGACGCCGGTGCAGGATTTCCGACTGCACGTCCAGGCCTTTCAGCACCACTTCGCCGCCATCTTCGGTTTCGAGGCGCTGGAACGCCTGCGCGGCTTCTCGCCGTCGGAAATGGCCCTGCCCAATCATCCCGACGTCGCCTATGCCTTCGTCAAGACGCTGCGCGATTGCGGCTTTCGCTGGGTCCTGGTCCAGGAACACAGCGTCGAGCGCCCGGAGACCGGCTCGGGGCCGGAGCAGAAGCACCTTCCCCACCGCCTGGTCTGCACCAACTCCGACGGGGAAACCGCCGAAATCATCGCGCTGGTCAAGACGCAAGGATCCGACACCAAACTCGTCGCCCAGATGCAACCCTACTACGAGGCCAAGAGCCTCGATCGCTGGCAGTTGGCCGGCAAGAGCGTCCCGCCGCTCGTCACCCAGATCGCCGACGGCGAAAACGGCGGGGTAATGATGAACGAGTTCCCGGGCAAGTTCATGGAGGTGGCGCGCGAGGCCACCGGTTCGCAAACCGCGATGATGAACGGCACCGAGTACCTCGAACACCTCGCCGCCATGGGCATCAAGGATACCGACTTCGCGCCGCTCCAGCCGATCCACCAAAAGAAGATCTGGGACAGGATGAAGCCCGGCGCCGGCCCCGACAAGCTGGCCAAGGTCATTGCCGAGTGCGCCAAGGAAGACCACCAGTTCCACATGCAGGGCGGAAGCTGGACCAACAATCTTTCGTGGGTTCACGGCTACGACGATGTCCTGGCGCCCATGGACAAGGCCTCGGCGCTGTTCCACGAACGGGTTCTGAAAAGCAAGAACCTGAATACCGACGAGCAGCGCTACCGCAACGCGCTCTACCACCTGCTCGCCGCCGAAACGAGCTGCTACCGCTACTGGGGCCAGGGCATCTGGACCGAGTACGGCAAGGAACTGTGCCGCCGCGCCGACGCCATCGCGTCTTCGGATTACAAGTAGCGCGGCCAAACTCCGCATAGCCGGCACCGGAAGCGGCGCCGGTGAAGGCCGGCGTGCTGCGCATCACCTCTCGGCTTCGCCTATTTTGCCCGGTTCCCTCGCGCCCAAGCCAGCACCGCTGCGATCAGCGCGCTCATGGTCAAGACCTAGCAGGCGGCGCCCACCGCGGGTCCGCATAAGCACAACGAGAGGGCCGAAGCCCTCCCGTCTTGCGCCGCTTGTTGGCGTCGCTTATCTGGTCACGCGGTTACGCCGTCGTGCTGGCGCCGCCGGTGCCCAGAGCCGCCTGAGCCGCCGCCAGCCGCGCGATCGGCACGCGATATGGTGAGCACGAAACGTAGTTCAGGCCGATATCGTGGCAGAAGTGAACCGAGGCCGGGTCACCGCCGTGCTCGCCGCAAATCCCGAGCTTGATGTCGGGACGGGTCTTGCGGCCGCGCTCGACGGCGAGCTTGACCAGTTCGCCCACGCCCTCCTGATCGAGCGTCTGGAACGGATCGTTCGGCAGAACGCCAAGCTCCTGATAGGGCACCAGGAAGTTGGCCGCGTCGTCGCGCGACAGACCGTACGTGGTCTGAGTCAGGTCGTTGGTGCCGAAGCTGAAGAACTCGGCGCCTTCGGCGATTTTGTCGGCGACCAGGGCGGCGCGCGGCAGTTCGATCATGGTCCCGACCAGGTATTCGAACTTGGCGCCGGTCGCTGTCATCACTTCGCCCGCGACCCGGTCGACCATGGTCTTGAGGCGGTCGAACTCGGCCTTGGTCGCGATCAGCGGGATCATGACCTCCGGCAGAACCGACTTGCCCCCTTTCTTGGTCTCGGCGACCGCCTCGAAGATCGCCCGGCACTGCATCTCGTAGATCTCGGGGTAGGTGACGCCGAGGCGGCAGCCACGGTGGCCGAGCATCGGGTTGGACTCGTGCAGTTGCTGGGCACGCTGCTTGACCGTCTCGAGATCGACGCCGGCGGCCTTGGCGACGACCGCCATGTCGGCGTCGGAGTGCGGCAAAAACTCGTGGAGCGGCGGATCGAGCAGACGGATCGTGACCGGCAGGCCCTCCATGATCGAGAACAGCTCAACGAAGTCTTGGCGCTGATAGGGCAGCAGCTTGTCGAGAGCGACGCGGCGCTCTTCCTCGTTGCGGGCGACGATCATCTGGCGGACGTTGATGATCCGCTCCGGATCGAAAAACATGTGCTCGGTCCGGCATAGGCCGATTCCCTCGCAGCCGAACTTGAGCGCGGTGCTCGCATCGAGCGGCGTCTCGGCGTTGGCCCGGACCTTCAGGGTGCGGATTTCGTCGACCCAACCCATCAGCGTGCCGAACGTTCCCGAAACTTCGGGCTGTATCTTCGGCACATCGCCCTTGAGCACCTGGCCGGTCGATCCGTCGATGGTGACCATGTCGCCCTCGCCGAGGACCGTCTTGCCCACCGTCAAGGTCTTTGCATTGTAGTCGACCCGCAGGTCGCCGGCGCCGGCGACGCAGGGCTTGCCCATGCCGCGGGCGACAACCGCCGCGTGGCTGGTCATGCCGCCGCGGGTGGTCAGAATGCCCTCCGCCGCGTGCATGCCGTGGATGTCCTCGGGCGAGGTCTCGATCCGGGTCAGGATGACCTTCTTGCCATCCTTGGTCCAGGCTTCGGCATCATCGGCGGTAAAGACGATCAGGCCCGAAGCGGCGCCCGGCGAGGCCGGCAGGCCCTTGCCGAGGACGTCCTTGTGCGCTTTCGGATCGATCATCGGGTGCAGCAGCTGGTCGAGCTGGGCCGGCTCTACGCGGCGAACCGCCTCCTTCTTGTCGATCATTCCGGAATCACACATATCGACGGCGATCTTGAGCGCGGCCTGCGCCGTCCGCTTGCCGTTACGGGTTTGCAGCATCCAGAGTTTGCCCTTCTGGATGGTAAACTCCATGTCCTGCATGTCATGGTAGTGGTCTTCGAGGTGGTCGCGGAAACCGACGAGCTCGGTATAGAGCGACGGCAGCAGCTCTTCCATCGCCGGAAGATCGGAGTCCATTGTCGCCTTTTCGGCGAGTGACAGCGGCTGCGGGGTACGAATACCGGCGACCACGTCCTCGCCCTGGGCGTTGATGAGGTATTCGCCGTAGAATGCGTTCTCGCCGGTCGACGGGTTGCGCGAGAAGCATACGCCGGTGGCCGAGTCGTCACCCATGTTGCCGAAGACCATGGCTTGGACGTTGACCGCCGTGCCCCAGTGATCGGGGAGATTGTTGAGCCTGCGGTAGGTGATGGCGCGCTTGTTCATCCAGCTGCCAAACACCGCGCCGACCGCGCCCCAAAGCTGCTCGTGGGGATCTTGCGGGAACTCCTTGCCGATCCGGTTGCGGATTTCGGCCTTGTACTGGCCAACCAGGACCTTCCAGTCGTCGGCGGTCAGGTCGACGTCGAAGGTCTTGCCGACCTTCTCCTTGTGCTCTTCCAGCAGGGTCTCGAAATTGTGGCCTTCCACGCCGAGCACGACGTTTGAATACATCTGAATGAACCGGCGATAGCTGTCGAAGGCGAAACGTTCGTCGCCGGTGTTGGCGGTCAACGTCTTCACCGTCTCGTCATTAAGGCCAAGATTGAGTACCGTGTCCATCATGCCGGGCATCGACGCGCGCGCGCCCGAGCGAACGGACACCAGCAGCAGCGGCCCGGACTTGGCGCCGAACTTGGCGCTCATGATCTTCTCAACCTCGGCCAGGGCCTTCTCGACCTGCTCTTTAAGGTCCTCGGGATAGGTGTTGTTGTTTTCCGTGAAGTACGTGCAGACTTCGGTGGAAAGGGTGAAGCCCGCCGGCACCGGAATGCCGATGCTGCTCATCTCGGCAAGGTTGGCGCCCTTGCCCCCAAGCAGGTTCTTGTCCTTCGTCCCGCCTTCGGCCTTTCCGCCCCCAAACGTGTATACCCATTTCGTCATGGTCTTATCCTATCCCTCGTTATCTATCCCTCGACTTGCGAGAAATCCGCTACGCCACCGAGAGCCGAGCGGATCCGCGCAAGCAACTTTAGCCGGTTGACCCGAAGCCCCGCGTCGGCGCAGTTGACAGTGACGGTGTCAAAAAAGGCATCGACCGGCCGACGAAGATCGGCCAGAGCGGCCATCGCCGCGGCAAATCGCTCGCCCGTCAAGGCTTCGGCAATTCGCCGCCTCGCCAGCGATAAAGCCTCGTAAAGCAGGATCTCCCCCTGCTCCGCGAACAGCGTCGGCTCCGCCTCCTCATCATATGAACGGCCATCCCGCTTTTCTTCGATGCGGACAATATTGCTCGCCCGCCTGTACGCGGTCAGCAAGTTAGCACCGTCGTCTGTATCGAGGAAGTGTTTAAGCGCGTCGACGCGGGCAAGCAGCCGAACGAGATCGTCCTCGCCACCGAGTGCGAACACGGCGGCGATCAGGTCGTGACGAACGCTCTGAGCGCGCAGGTGCACCTTTAGCCGCTCGGCGAGGAACTCGAGCAGCTCACCCGTGACACGATCAGCCGTGTCTCCATTGGCGTCGCGACCAAACGCGGCCGGGTAGCCCGCGATGGCCTCGCGGAAGAGCGCGCCGAGTGGCACCCGCAGGCCATTCTCGATCAGCATGCGAATGACACCAAGCCCCGCGCGACGGAGCGCATAGGGGTCGCGCGAGCCGGTCGGCTTCTCGCCGATGGCGAAGAAGCCTGCGAGCATGTCGATCTTGTCGGCCAGCGCGACGGCGACGCTGACCGGCGCCGAGGGACAGCGGTCCGATGGCCCCTGCGGCGCGTAGTGATCGGCGATCGCTTCGCAGACCTCCGCCTCCTCGCCGTCGTGAATTGCGTAGTAGCGGCCCATCAGGCCCTGGAGTTCGGGAAACTCGCCGACCATGCCGGTCGTCAGGTCGGCCTTGCACAGGCGCGCCGCGCGGCCGGCGCAATCGGCATCGGCACCGATGCGCGTGGCGAGCGAGCGGGCGAGGCCGACAATCCGGCCGACCCGCTCCAGGTCCGAGCCGAGCCCGGCATGGAAGACCCGGCCCGCGAGCCGATCGACCCGGCTCGCCAGGCTCTGCTTGCGATCCTGGTCCCAGAAGAACTTGGCGTCGGCGAGCCTGGCTCGGAGCACCCGTTCGTTGCCGGCGACAATTTCCTGGCCGCCGTCCACTCCGGGGGTGTTGGCGACGACCAGGAACCGCGGCGCGAGTGCGCCGGACGCGTCGAGCAGCGAAAAGTACTTCTGGTGCGTCCGCATCGCGGTGACGAGGACCTCCGGCGGAACGTCCATGAAGGCGCGGTCGATCCGCCCGATCATGACCACCGGCCATTCCACAAGTCCCGCGACCTCGGTGAGCAACGCGGGATCCGGCCGCACGCTTAACCCTTCGCTAGCGGCCAGCCGCTCGGAGTGTTCGACGATCAGCCGCCGGCGGTCTTCGCAATCGACCACGACGCTCGCCGCAAGCAGCTTGGCTTGGTAGTCGGCGGCGTCGGTCACGGCGAAGGCATCGGGGGCGAGAAAGCGGTGGCCGCGCGTCGCCTCGCCCGCCGTCACCGGATCAAAGCGGACCGGCAGGGTCCGGCCAGCGAAGCGGCAGAGGATCGAATGGAGCGGGCGAACCCAGCGGCTGTCGTGGTCCGCCCAGCGCATCGACTTCGGCCACGAAAGCGCGCGGATCGACCGCTCGATGATCTCGGCGGTGACTTCGCCGGCATCACGCCCGCGCCGGGTTATCACCGCGAACAGGAATGTGCCCTTGCCGGTGTCGCGCTGTTCGACGGCGTCGCGAGCGATACCGTTGGCGCGCAGGAACCCGGCGATCGCTTTCTCCGGAGCATCGGCGCGCGGACCGCGGCGTTCTTCAACGCTGTCGCGCTGGGCCAGCGGCAACCCGTCGACGACGACGACAAGGCGGCGCGGCGTGGCGTACCGGCGCGTCCCGGTGAAGTCGAGTTCGGCCTCCTTGAGCCCACTGCGGATCAGGCGATCGAGCTCGGCCGCGGCCTGAGCCTGCATCCGTGCCGGTATCTCTTCACTGAGCAGTTCGAGCAGCAGTTGCGCCATCGTCTATGCCCTGCCTAAGTCCCGTGCCCGCGGCTCTTCAGCCAGGCTTCGCAGCACCCGCGCGCGAGCGACCGCACCCGGCCGATATAGGCGGCGCGCTCGGTCACGCTGATGGCGCCGCGGGCGTCGAGCAGATTGAAGCGGTGGCTGGCCTTGATGCACTGCTCGTACGCCGGCAGGGCAAGGTCGACGGCGAGCAGGGCTTGGCACTCGGTCTCGGCGTCGGCGAAATGACGAAACAGGACGTCGACGTCGGCGTACTCGAAGTTGTAGGCCGAGCCCTCGCGCTCCGCCTGGAGGAAGACGTCGCCGTAGCTTGTCCCGCAACCGTCCCAATCAAGGTCGTAAACGTTCTCGACGCCCTGGATGTACATCGCCAGGCGCTCTAGCCCGTAGGTCAGCTCGACCGCGACCGGCGCGCACTCGAACCCGCCGACCTGTTGAAAGTACGTGAACTGGGTTACCTCCATGCCGTCGCACCAGACCTCCCAGCCCAGGCCCCAGGCGCCGAGCGTCGGGCTCTCCCAGTCATCCTCGACAAAGCGGATGTCGTGGATCGCCGGGTCAATGCCGAGGTGCGCCAAGCTTTCGAGGTAGAGCGCCTGTGCAGTCATTCCGGCGACGGTTTGAGCAGGACCTGGAACTGGTAGTAATGTTGCAGCCGGTTCGGGTTCTCGCCGTAACGCCCGTCGGTCGGCCGCCGCGATGGCTGGACATAGGCGCATCGCCACGGCTCGGGTCCAAGCGCGCGCAGAGTGGTCGCCGGATGGAAGGTTCCCGCGCCGACTTCCATGTCGAAGGGCTGGAGGATAACGCAGCCGCGATCGGCCCAGAAGTGCTGGAGCGAGAGGATCAGCGATTGGAAGGACGGCTTCGCCGCGGCCATGCAACTCGTTCCGGTACCTTCAGGGACGCGACGGCCCCGATAGCCGGACGTGCGCCGCGTCGCGGACACTACTGTCCGCCCCGCATCCGGTCAAGGCACCCTGAGTATCGGTTACGTACGGGGTCTTGGCTGGTGTTGAGGCCGGACGGCCCCTCGAACCGTCACGCCGCCCAGCTCGCGGCGGTGTCGACGAGCAGGGCATAAAGCGCCTCGGCATCGTCCGTACCGCGCAGCTTCTCGCACGTCGGCTTATCGCGAAGCAGGCGAGAGACCCTGGCCAGCGCCTTCAGATGATCGGCGCCGGACGAACTCGGGTGCGAGCAGCAGAAAAATGAGATCGACCGGCCGGTCGTCGATGGCATCGAAATCAATCGGCTGGTCGAGGCGCGCGAACAGCCCGTAGAGGCGGTCGAGCGTCGACAGCTTGCCGTGCGGAATGGCAATGCCATTGCCGACACCCGTGGTCCCGAGGCGCTCGCGCTTCATGAGCGTCGAGAACAATGCGCGCTCTGGCTGGCCGGTAATCTCGGCGGCTCGCCGGGCTAAATCCTGCAGCGCCTGCTTCTTGCTTGTCGACCGCAGTCTCGCGATGACGTGGTCGGGCTTTATCAGGTCAGAAATTTCCATGGCTTCCGTTACCCCTTACGCCTTGAGCGTATTCTCGGGGTCGATCCATCCGATATTGCCATCGGCCCGCCGGAAAACAACGTTCAGTCCACCGTTCGAGCGGTTATGAAACATCATGGCCGGCACATCTGCCAGATCCAGCCGCATCACCGCCTCGCCGACACTCAATGTCGCGATTTCCGTCTGGATTTCCGCGATGATTGCAGGCTGACCGTCGGCCGGCAATTCCCCTTCGTCGACCTCGGCGGCGATGATGTACTGCTGAGCCGGCGTGGCTTCCTCGGTCGGCCGCCGCTTGTGGTGATCGCTGAGCCGGCGCTTGTACCGCCGCAACTGCTTGCCGATGCGCTCGAGCGCGCCATCCACCGCGGCGTACGCATCATCGGCCGCGGCGCGGCCCTGGACGAGAAAGCCGCGCGCCGGGTGCACCGAGACGTCGGCGCGGAAGAGATGCGCCTCGCGCGAAATCGTCACGACCGCGCCGTGCGCTTTCGGAAAGTACTTGATCACGACTGCCGACAGTTGCTCCCCGACATGGCCGCGCAATGCGTCGCCGATGTCCAAGCCTTTGCCGTTAATTGAAATATCCATCAGTAGGAGATCCTGATGCTGGGTGATTGTCGCACCTGTGGGGTGCCGAAAGCGTCCCAGGCTTTCAGGCACAGACCCAGGACAGCGCGCATGTTTGCGTCGGGCCAAGATCCGCGAGAAGCCGGACGATAGATGTCGCCAGGATATGTGTCAAGCCGCGCCCTTTCCTTCACCGCGCCGATCCGCGTCCTTGTCGCGCCGCCGCTGAACCGAGGAGGGTATGCCCATTGCCTCGCGATATTTGGCCACAGTCCGTCGTGCAATGTCGATCCCTTCCTTTCGCAGGAGATCGACCAGGCCGTCATCGGAAAACACGCAAGCGCCGGCTTCGGCCTCGATCAGCGTTCTAATATGCTGGCGGACCGACTCGGCGGCATGAACGTCGCCGCCACGCGTACCGCCGACGCCGTGGGTGAAAAAGTACTTCAACTCGAAGATCCCGCGCGGCGTCGACATGAACTTGTTCGAGGTAACCCGGCTGACGGTACTCTCATGCATGCTGATAGCTTCCGCAACATCGCGCAGAATCAGTGGCCGCAGCGCATGAACCCCTTTGAAGAAAAATGCATCCTGCTGGCGGACGATCTCGGCGGAAACTTTCAAAATCGTGGTCGCGCGCTGGTGCAGTGACTTGACCAGCCAATTGGCCGACTGCATGCACTCGGCGATGTACTGCTTGTCCTCCTTCGAGCGCGCGCCCTTGCTCAGCGTGATGTGGTAGTGATTGTTGACCAGTACACGGGGCAGTGTTTCGCTATTGAGCTCGACAATCCAGCCGCCGTCGAGGCGCGGGCGCATCATGACGTCGGGAACGACCGGCTGAGCGACGATGTAGTCGTACGCCAGTGCCGGCTTGGGATTGAGGGTGCGGATTTCCGCGACCATTTGCAGGACCTGATCGTGACTGACGCAACAGTGCCGGCTCAGCGCCGCCCAATCGCGTTTGGCGACAAGGTCAAGATTTTCGAGGAGTGCTCGCATCGGCGGATCCAGTCGGCCACGATCGGCGAGCTGCAGGCTCAAACATTCGGCGAGGCTGCGCGCGAAAATGCCGGCCGGCTCGAACCGTTGGACCTTGGCCAGCGCGGCTTCGACCTGGTCGACGGAACAGCCGAGGACCTCGGCCACGCTATCGACGTCGGCGCCGAGGTAGCCGGTGTCATCGACGAGGTCGATCAGGTAATGACCGATCAGGCGCTCGACCGGATCGTCGATGTCAACCGTCAACTGGCTGGTCAGTGCCTCGCGAAGCGTTGTCTGGCCGCTCAGGACATCCTCGAGGTTGGTCTCGTGACCATCGAAACTGCCGCCGCGGTTCTGGTAGGTGCCGCCCAGAGAAGAATCGCCGATCGCGCCGCCGCCATCGCCGGTCCGATCACCATCGAAGACGTTGTCGTAGGACTCCCGGTCGATCCCGGCGTCGGCGTAGGTCGGCGGTTCATCGCCGAAGGCCCTGTCGATCGCGCGCGGATCGCCGCCGTCGCCCGCGACCAGCTCCGGCTCCACATTGCCGCCCTCGGCGGCGGGCGGCGACGCGGTATCGCCGACCTCGAGGAACGGATTTTGTTCCAGCTGCTGGTCGACATAGGTTGATAGCTCCAGGCTGGATAGCTGGAGCAGCTTGATTGCCTGCTGAAGTTGCGGCGTCATGACCAGGGACTGGGTCTGACGCAGGTCGAGACGCGGGCCTAGAGCCATCCGGACTGTGCCGTTCAGAGACTGAAACGATCACCGAGGTAAACACGGCGAACGTCTTCGTTTCCGACGATCTCGGCGGCCGTGCCCTCCGTAAGCACGAAACCGTCATGAATGATATAGGCGCGATCGATCACATCAAGCGTCTCGCGGACATTGTGATCGGTGATCAACACCCCGATGCCGCGATCCTTCAGATGAACCACCAGGTCACGGATATCGTTAAGCGCAATCGGGTCGATGCCGGCGAACGGCTCGTCGAGGAAGATGAAATGAGGCCCTGACGCCAGGGCGCGGGCGATTTCGACGCGGCGGCGTTCACCGCCGGACAGCGCCAGCGCCGGCGAGCGCCGGACATGGCCGATCGAAAACTCCTCGAGCAGACCTTCGAGGGCCGCCTCCCGGCGCTTGCGTGATTTTTCGACCACCTCGAGAACGCAGCGAATGTTGTCCTCGACGCTGAGGCCGCGGAAAATCGACGCTTCCTGCGGCAGATAGCCGATGCCGAGGCGGGCGCGATGATGCATCGGCAGGTCGGTGATATCCTGGCCATCCAACGTGACGCTGCCCTGGTCCGGCGCAAGAAGCCCGGTGATGATGTAAAAGCAGGTCGTCTTGCCGGCCCCGTTCGGGCCAAGCAGCCCGACGATCTCGCCGCGCTGAAGCGACAAGCTGACGTCGCGTATAACCGTGCGCTGGCCGTAGCTCTTGGTGACGTTGACGGCGAACAGCCCCTTGTCGCCGGCAACCAGCCGAGGCCGCCGCGTTTGCCGCGCCGACGTGTCGGTTGGAGGAGAGGCGGTGGCGGTGCTCAGGTCCATATCGGGGTCGTCGACTTCCGCTACGAAAAATTTATTTGCCCGGGCCGCTGTTCAGTTGAATACGACCGCGCACGCGACCGCCCGTTGTCTCGGCCTGGTCGCAGGCAAACAGCTTACTCACCCCTGAGTTAAAATCGATTTGCCCCCGACAGCCATCAAGCCGATCCGTACCACGAAAGATCTTAACCGATCCCTCGACGGTGGCGATACCCGTTTTGGCATCATAATTGCCTCGGTCGCTATAGATCACCTCCTCGGCCGTCACGACCTTGACGTCGCCAACCGCCTCGGCGGTCGACAGCGCCGACTTGCCGTCCGGCCCCTTGGCCAGGTAGGCGGTAATGGTCTGGCCGTGAAGCTGCTTGTCGTTTTGCACCGCGATGGCGTTGCCCTTGGCGACGAGACGGTTCTGTCCCGGCCAATATTCCAGGCTGCGCTGCGCCGTCACCTGGCTGTCGCTGGTTTCGAGGCGAACGCGATCGCCTCCGGTCAGCATCAGGTGATCATCGGCCACGTCATAGGTGCCGTGCTGGCCGTAGGCGGTCTGACCCGGCGAGGCGATTCGCACCGAGCCATCGGCGACAATCCGGTACACTTGCGTCTTGCCATCGGGCTGGTCGCGGTACATGGCGCGAAGCTCCCGGGCCTGAACGGCGAGGTCGCCCCGAATCGCGCGCGCATTGCCGCGGGCAATGACGAGCTGGTTCTGGCGCTGCCACTCAAGCCCCTCGTCGGCGTCGATCTGAATTTGCGAGGCCTTCGCTTGCGCCGGTTCGGCCGCGTTTGTCAGGCGCGGCGCAAGGGCGACAACGCCGCAAAACAACAAAATGATGCCGTGGAGGCGAGAACGTCGGCCAAAACGCTGGGTCATGACGGCTGTTCCGCCTCCGGCTGGTCGAAGACGACCAGCGTCGAGCGGCCGTTCACGAAAACGTCTTCCCCGAAATTAGTGATCCGAAAACCGCTGTCGCCCAAAACGGTGCCGAGCGGACCCTCGCCTCTCACTGGGTCACTGCCCCACGCGGCGCCGGACGAGAGATCGATATCGGCGGCGCTGGTCTCGTAGCGAGAACCATCGCCGGTTGTCATCACGACATCGCCGGTCAATTTGAGCAGTTTTTTGTCCTGATCGAATACGCCGGCTCGCGCGCTCACCACCGTTTGCGAGCCGTCCTCCATGGTGATTTCTCCCCGGGGGCCATCGAGGCCAAGGGTGTCGGCGCCGGTACTGGCCGCGGCATCAATCTGACGTACGAACTCAGCGGTCAGAACGAACGGCCGGCCCTTGGCGTCGCTTCCGGTCAGCCGGGCGTTCACCAACCCCTCCGGCTCGGTCTCGAGTTTGTCAAGCGACGCCATGCCGATGCGCAACCGATCGACCCGCGGCTGAACCTGCGGCCAGATCAACATTACGGCGAGACTGATGATGGCTACGGCCGGCAGGACAATGCGCAAGACCCGGCTGAAGCGAAGATAGCGCCGGCCCTCTCGGGCCGCTCGCGCGCGTGATTTCACCGCTTTGGCTGAATTCGGCGGACGGCCGACGGACGCCGGCCGGATCAACATCGCTAAGCGACTCGGGTCGGCGAGAACCCTCCAATGCGTGGTCCTTTCGCGGCGCCCAATGTTAAGCGATCCCCGCACGCAGGCAGTCGTGGATGTGGATGATCCCGACCGGCTTGGCGTCATCCACCACAAACAGGCTCGTAATGTTCAGTCCGTTCATGACGCCAAGCGCCTCGCTGGCCAGCGCGTCCGGCCGAATGGTTCTTGGATTTGCGGTCATGACCTCGGCCGCGCGCTGGGACAGCAGCGCCGGCGCCATGTGGCGGCGCAAGTCACCGTCGGTGATCAGCCCGCGCAGGCGTCCCTCGTCGTCAATGATGCCGACGCAACCGAAACTCTTCGCGCTCATCACGATCAAGGCCTCGGACATCGGCTCGTCACCGTGAATGAGCGGCAGGGCGTCTCCGGCATGCATGATCGCCTCGACCTTGAGCAGCCTGCGGCCGAGCTTGCCGCCAGGGTGGAGGGCATGAAAATCGTCGCCGGAAAATCCCTTGCGCTCCAGTAATGCGACGGCCAGGGCATCGCCGAGGGCGAGCATCATGGTGGTCGATGTCGTCGGCGCCAGTCCCATGGAGCATGCCTCGGGCGCGTCGGGCATGACCAGCGCCACGTCGGCGGCCTGCGCTAGCGTGCTGTTGCGCCGCCCCGTTATCGCGATCAGCGCGATCTTGAACCGCTTGGCGAAGGTCACGAGATCGGCCAGCTCGGTCGTCTCGCCCGAATTCGACAGCGCGACGACGGCGTCGTTCCCGGTAATCATGCCGAGATCGCCGTGACTTGCCTCGGCGGGGTGAACGAACGACGCGGGCGTGCCCGTGGATGCCATCGTCGCCGCAATCTTGGTGGCGACGTGGCCGCTCTTGCCCATGCCGGTGACGATCACCCGACCGCTCACCCGCGAAAGAAATTCGACCGCGCGGGTAAATTCATCGCCGAGGCTTTGGCTCAACGCCTCAATTCCGGCGGCCTCCAAGCGAAGCACCCGCCGCGCCGACTCAATTCCGTTGTGGGGGTCGTTCATCAAAGCCGCGCCTGCCTAATCTTCACCTGCTCACCTTCTAAATGCTGAAACGCTTTCCTGCGCGAACGCCGCCCCGCCGCATGAAGGGCCGCCGCATGAGGCATGTCCTTGTTGAAAATATGGGCGCCCGCCGAACAGCGATCAACGAATGATCCGGCGGTGTCAACGCAAGCCGCCCGAACGGCGGCTCAGTGCGCGAAGATATCCTCGTCGGGCCAGCCCTCGACGTCGAGGCGGGCGCGTTCCGGCAAGAATTGGAAGCAGGCGCGAGCGAGATCGTCGCGGCCTTCGCGCGCCAGCATTGCGTCCAGAACCTGGCGCAGGCGGTGAAGATAAAGCACGTCACTCGCCGCGTACTTGCGCTGCTCGGGAGTCAACTCGGCGCGGCCCCAGTCCGAACTTTGCTGCTCCTTGGAAAGCTCGACGCCGAGCAATTCCCGGCAGAGCTCCTTGAGGCCGTGGCGGTCGGTATAGGTTCGCACCAAGCGGGAGGCGATCTTCGTGCAGTAGATCGGACCGCAGAGCACGTCTAGATAACGATACATCAGCCCGACGTCGAACCGGGCGAAGTGGAACAGCTTGGTCACCCTTCTCGTCGCCCAGCAGGGCTTTCAGGTTCGGCGCGGCATAGGCATCGGGTCCTCCGCCAGGAGGGAACTGAACCAGATGGCAACTGCCGTCACCGGCCGAAAGCTGGACGAGGCAAAGCCGGTCGCGATGCGAGCGCAAGCCCATGGCCTCGGTATCGACCGCGACAGCGTCGCCGAAGCCCACCCCATCGGGCAGATCCGCGTGGTGCAGCTGAATGGATATATCGCTCAAACTGCCCCCGCCGCCGGTGCCGTCTTTCATTGCGCCGCTAATCTTGGTGCCGCTAATTTTGGTGCCCAGGAGAAGACTCGAACTTCCACGACCTTTCGGCCACAGGTACCTGAAACCTGCGCGTCTACCAATTCCGCCACCTGGGCATACGGGATTCAGGGCAACGGCGACACTCGCGCCCAGACCTGTAGCTACGACTCAAGCGCCCTCCGTGTCAATATCGTTCGCCTTGAACACGCCGGTTTTTCCACGTCGGGAGCGGGGATCCTTGCGCGGACCCGGTCATTTGTCCCTCATCTGCCCCCATCTGCCCCTGAGACGAGGTTGACGGCTCGGGGCATCTGAGCTAAGCGCCATGGGAAAGACGAAAGTGTCGTCAACGGTTGCCCGACTCGGGCGCAGTGGAGGATCGCCAAGTCCATGGATCGGCGCCTGATTACCGTTTTTGGCGGATCGGGGTTCCTCGGCCGCCACATCATCCCGCGTCTGGCCCGCGAAGGCTGGATCATCCGCGTCGCCGCGCGTGACCCCGAGGCATCGCTATTCCTCAAGATCTTCGGCGATCCCGGCCAGATTGTTCCGATCGCCGCCGATGTGACCCGGCCGGACAGCGTCAAGGCCGCCGTCATCGACGCCGATGCCGTCATCAACCTGGTTGGCATCCTGTTTCCGAGCGGGCGCAACAAGTTCGACGACGTTCACGTCCAGGGCGCTGCCAACGTTGCCGCCGCCGCGAGAGACGCCGGCGCGATGAGGCTGATCCAGATGTCGGCGATCGGCGCCGACGCGGACTCAGAGGCCGTTTACGCCCGGACCAAGGCGGCCGGAGAACAGGCCGCCAAGGCCGCGTTTCCCGAAGTGACGATCCTGCGGCCGAGCGTCGTGTTCGGCCCGGAGGACGACTTTTTCAACCGCTTCGCGGCTCTTGCCCGCTTGCTGCCCGTCCTGCCGGTCTTCGACAGCAAGTTTCAGCCTGTTTATGCCGGCGATGTCGCCGACGCGACGATGAAGGTGCTCAGCGATACCACGACTCGCGGCAAGACCTACGAGCTTGGCGGCCCGCGGGTGATCAGCTATCGCGAGGTCATGAATATCGTCCTCGCCGAAACCGGCCGCGACCGCTGGCTCGTGCCGCTGCCGCTTTGGCTCGCGTCGATCCAGGCGTGGTTCTTCGAGTGGTTGCCGGTCCCGCCGCTGACCCGCGATCAGGTCAAGCTGCTCGGCGTCGACAACATCGTTTCCGCCAACGCGCTGGGCTTGAAAGACCTGGGGATCGCGCCCACCGCGGTCGACGTTATTGTGCCGACCTATCTTGCGTCCTACCGCCCGCCGGTCAAACAATCGCCGCGCGGCGCCTGATCTCTACCCGCCGGCCACGATGCTGACCAGAACCGCCATGCCCGCGTATCCTCCGGCCACGCATCGGCGGCCAAACCGGCCTTGCGCCGGAGCTCGGCGAGAAAATCTGGGGGGGCCGGAATCATCTTCCAGACCTGCGGCAGAAACAGCGCGCGCCTGCCGTCGGCCTCGATGATCAGGCCGTCCACGCCCGGCTGGAGTTGGTCGATCAGGTCGGCCACGCTGGTGAACGACACCACCATGGGCTCGCTCAGGACCGAGACCGACACCTCCAGATCCGCCAACTCGTCGCGGCTCAGCTTGGCGAACCGAGGATCTTCGAACGCCGCCGCAAAGGCGTTTTCGGCAATATCGCACGCCAGCGGCCGCCTCGCCCGGGCGCTGCCGATGCAGCCGCGCAGGCGGCCGTTGCCGTAGAGGGTCACGAACGCGGCACCGTCTTTCGCGAGCACGTCGCCCTTGGTGGCGGCCTCGACATGTAACGGTTCGCCGGCATCAAGGCCATGCGCGATGGACGCCTTGGCGAGAGCCAGCATGGCCGGACCCCATTTCTGAACCATGGCGTCCAGCTCCCGGCGGATCGCCGGTATCGCCGGGTCCGCCGAGTTGCCGACTTCGCCGACCCGGGTTCCGGCGGCCGGTTGCTCGAAGAGCCAGGCGCCATAGCCAACGACGCGGCGGCGATCGCCGGCGGTATCTCCGGAATTGCGAACGTCAAGTGTTCGCGCGACGAGGCCGCGCCGGCGCGCAAGGGTGAGCAAGCCGGCTATGGCTACCCGGCCGCAGGCCTGATCGACACCGATATCGCGCTCCTTTAACGCCTCGATCGCGTGACAGGTGGCCGCGTCGAGCGCCCGCGCGCTGTCGTAGTCAAGGTAATGGCTAAGATCTGAGCTGACGACAATAACGGTTTCGGGGCCGCCCCACAGCCGATCGAGAACCTCGGCGACCTCGTCGGCGCCGGCCTGACCGGCGACCAACGGGACAATCGCGAAGTCGCGGAGAACCTTCTGCAGGAATGGTAGATGAACCTCGAGGCAGTGCTCCTCGGCGTGGGTCGCGTCGAACACCGACACCTGCGGCAGCTCCAAAACCGCGGCGCGAGCAGAGCCATCGATCGGCACCGGACCGAGCGGCGTCGCAAAAGCATCGGCGCTTGAGACGGCGATGCCGCGCAAAGGCACGCGATGACATGGTCCGATCAGCACCACGCGATGGATGTCGGCGGCGAAGGGCGCGAGGCAGGCATAGGCCTCGGCCGCCACGGGACCGGAATAGATGTACCCGGCGTGAGGCGCGATGATGGCCTTGGGTGGTCTGCCGGGCGGCCTCGTACCGGCGTGATCGAGCAGGGCGCCGATAGCGGCATCGAGCTCGGCGGCGTTGGCGGGATAAAACATGCCCGCGACGGCCGCGGGTCGAATGTGACTCATCGCTCAACCCTCGTTGACTTATGTATAATGATAGCAAACCGACCGCGCCGTCTCAACGAGCCCGCTGGTTGTGCCCGCGGTCCGGCGACACATGCGGGAGACATGGCTATGGATCAAAATATGGATTCAGCGGATTTCGCGGGCGCGGTCGCCGGGCGCTACTGGCACGGTCTCGGCGACGGGCGGGTGCAATGCGACATCTGTCCTCGGTTCTGCCGGCTGCACGAAGGCCAGCGCGGCCTCTGCTTTGTCCGGGCGCGGCGGAACGACGGCATTGTGCTGACCACCTACGGCCGGTCCAGCGGGTTTTGCATCGATCCCGTCGAGAAGAAGCCGCTCAACCACTTCCTGCCGGGAACGCCGATCCTGTCGTTCGGGACAGCCGGCTGCAATCTGACCTGCAAGTTCTGTCAGAATTGGGACATCTCGAAATCGCGCGAAACCGACACGCTGTGCGACCAAGCGACCCCGGAGATGATCGCCGAGGCGGCGGCGTCGACCGGGTGCCGCTCGGTCGCGTTCACCTATAACGATCCGGTCATTTTCCTCGAGTACGCGGTGGACGTGGCGCGAGCCTGCCACGCCCGCGACCTGAAAACGGTGGCGGTCACCGCCGGCTATATCTGCGCGGCGCCGCGCGCTGAATTTTTCGCGCAAATGGACGCCGCCAACGTCGATCTGAAAGCCTTCACGGACGAATTCTATCAGCGACTGTGCGGCGGCCGTCTGCAGCCGGTCCTGGAAACCCTGATCTACCTCAAGCGCGAGACCGGCGTGTGGGTGGAGATCACCACGCTGCTGATCCCGGGCGAGAATGATTTCGCGGCCGAGATCGAGGCTATGACGCGGTGGATCGTCTCCGAGCTCGGCCCCGACGTCCCAATCCACTTTTCCGCGTTCCACCCGGACTGGAAGATGACCGACCGGCCGCCGACCCCGCCGGCGAGCCTGACGCGCGCCCGCGAGATCGCGCTCAAGAACGGCATCCGTTACGCGTACACCGGAAACGTCCACGACGAGGCGGGCGACACGACGCTGTGCCACGGCTGCGGCAACGCGCTGATCCGCCGCGACTGGTACGATGTGAGGGGTTGGGCGCTGAGCGACGATGGCCGCTGCCAAGCCTGCGGTACACGGTGCGCCGGCGTCTTCAACGGCCCGCCCGGGACCTGGGGCCGCCGGCGCCAGCCGGTGCAGCTCGCGCGTTCGCGAGCGTGACCGCGCCGGGCGGCGGCTGCCTCGATCGGGATCCTACCGGAAATGGATGTTCGCCGGGTCCTTCAGGGCCAGATAAAGGAGGGCGGCGAGAGCGGCGCCGATGATCGGGCCGACCACGGGTATCCACGCATAACCCCAATCGCTGTCGCGCTTGCCGCCCGGCATCGGCAGGATCCAATGCACGATCCGCGGCGGAAGGTCGCGCGCCGGATTGATCGCATAGCCGGTCGTTCCGCCGAGGCTCAGCCCGATCGCCAAAACAAGCAGACCGACCGGCAGGGCGTCCAGCGCGCCGAGGCCGAAGACCGAGACCGCCAGAAAGAGGACCGCGAAGACGAGCAGGAACGTGCCGATAATCTCCGAGATGAGGTTGGAGACAACATCGCGGATGGCCGGCTGCGTGCAGAAACAGGCGAGTTTGAGGTCGTTATCCTCGGTCGCGGCGAAGTGTGGCCGGTAGAACAGCCAGACCAGGAACGCGCCGATCGCGCCGCCGGCGAACTGAGCCACGAGATACATCGGCACCTTCGCCCACTCGAACTTGCCGGCAATGGCGAGACCGATCGTGACCGCTGGATTGATGTGAGCGCCGCTGAACGCCGCGACCGTGAAGACCGCGACGAACACCGCCATGCCCCAGCCCCAGGTGATCACGATCCAGCCCGCGTTTTGGCCCTTGGTGCCGCTCAGCAGCACGTTGGCGACGACCCCGTTGCCGAGCAGAAGAAGAATGGCCGTGCCGATGAGCTCGCCTATAACCGGATTCATCGGCGTATCTCCCCTCGTTCAGTTCAACCCCTTGAGCGCATCGGCGATGGCCGCGCCCGCTGTCGCGGCGCGGACGAGTGTCATGCGGTGTGGGCCACTGAGGTTGTCCCGGTTTCACTGCCCGCGGTCGCGAAATACTCGTCGAGCTTTTCCCGCGCCTGGTCGCCGAACAAGATCGTGCAGGCTTCGAGCAGACCCGGCGAGTTGCGGATTTCCTCGCGGCGGACGACCAGGGCGATCTTCGAGCGGCGGCGCAGAAAGTCCTCGAGTTTGACAACCATCTCGCGGCGCGCCGTCTGCTGCAATTCGCAGCGGATGTATTCCGTGGCCTTGATCAGAACCTCCGCCTGTTCTGGGTCGCGGCGGATGTCTTCGAGCAGAACGAATGCTTCGGCGCCGTAGCGCCGCCACAGCCTCTGGGTCAGCTTCTCCGAGGAGTCCGGCGAGGTGTAGTCGTCCAGCCCCATCAGCGCCGCCTGGTGTTCGAACTCCTTGCGGCTCTCCGCCGGCGGTTCGCCGTACCACTTGTGATCGGGAAAGCGCAGCTCGATGCCCATTTCGCGGATGCGTTCGCTGACTTCGTCGCCGACATTGAGGCAATCGGTGAGCTTGCCGCCGAAGATGCTGATGTGCGCGTCGGCCCTGTTCACCTCGACGGCATGCTTGCGCGAGAGCTGGAGGAAATCACGTTCGCCGCCGTCGGCGCCGCGGACGACCAGCGGGCGCACGCCCCACCGCTCGGCGATGATGTCGGCCTTGGTCAACGGCTTCGCCAAGCTCAGCTTTTCGTTGACGTTGTCGAGAATGAACGCGCGGTCGGCGTCCGTCACTTCCGTATAGGGACTGTCGACGAGGGTATCGGTGGTCCCGAGGCAGGTCCGCGCGCCCATCGGAATGACGAAGAACAGCCGGCCGTCGGAGGCGAACAGCGTCAGCACGCGTTTGTGCGGCGTCAGCTGCTCGACGATCAGGTGCACGCCCTTGGAGAAAACATGGCGGTGTTCGGTCGTCTGCCCCGTCAGTGCGTTATGATCATCGACAAACGGACCGGCGGCGTTGACCAGCGCGCGCGAGCGGATTTCGAATTCCCGGCCGTCTATCGCGTCGCGCACCCTGGTCGTCCAGATCCCGCCCTCGCGCCGCGAGCCGAGCGACTCGACGTAGTTGGCGGCGATGCAGCCGTTGTTAAGCGCCGAGCGGATGAACTTGAAGACAAACCGGGAGTTGTTGTCGTGAAGGTAGGCGTCGGAATATTCGAACCCGCCCCCGGTCCGCTCGACATCAAGGATAGCCTCCTCGCTCCGCATGGTCTCGCGGCTCATCAGCCGCGGCGGCTTGGTAAAGCCGTTGCCCATGAACCAGTAGAGCCACGCGCCCGCCCACAGCTTCAGCCGGCTATGGCGAAAGCCCTTGGGCACGCCGGTGTAGAAGCGGATCTCCTGGACGATCGAAGGGAAACTGCGGATCAGATGATTGCGGCTCAGGCAAAGCTTGCGGACCAGGAGGAAGTCGTAGGTCTCCATGTACTTGATCCCGCCCCAGGCGAGATTGGACGACTGCTGACTGGTGAAGCCGGCCCAGTCGCCGCGGTCGATAAGGCCGACCTTGGCGCCTTTGCCGGAAAGCGCGGCGGCGGCGACGGCGCCGTTGATGCCACCGCCGATGACCAGCACGTCGAACGGGGTGTCGTCCAGCTTGTCGATGTTGTTTTGCCTAAGCGTCATCGGCTCTCCTGATCGTCGCTCTTAGCGACTCAATCGCGCGCCCAATGCCCCGCGCGCTTCACCGCCTCTCGCCAGCGGCCATGGAGCCGCGAGCGTTCACTTTCGTCCATGGAGGGATCGTAGTGGTGAGCGAGCTTCCATTTCTTGTCGATTTCCGCGCGGCTCGACCAGAACCCGGTCGCCAATCCCGCGAGATAGGCCGCACCCAGGGCCGTCGTCTCGGCGACCTTGGGGACGTTGATGGCGACGCCGAGAATGTCCGACTGAAACTGCATCAGGAACGCGTTGACGGAAGCGCCGCCGTCGCAGCGCAGCTCCTTCAGCTTGATGCCGGAATCGCGCTCCATCGCCTCGACGACATCGCGGGTCTGGTAGCACATGGCCTCCAGAACCGCGCGGGCGAGGTGGGCGCGCGTCGTCCCGCGCGTCAGCCCAATGATCGTGCCGCGAGCGTATGGGTCCCAGTGCGGCGCGCCGAGGCCGACCAATGCCGGGACGAAATAGACATCATCATTGGAGTTGAGTTCGCGGGCGAGCGGCTCGGTTTCGGCGGCGCTCTCGATGATGCCGAGGCCGTCGCGCAACCATTGCACGCCCGCGCCGGTGATGAAAATGGCGCCCTCCAGAGCGTATTCGACCGGCTCGTCGCCGATCCCCCAGGCAATCGTCGTCAGCAGCTTTTCCTTGCTGACCACCGGCTTGGTGCCGGTGTTCATCAACACGAACGAGCCGGTGCCGTAGGTATTCTTGGCCAGGCCCTCGCCGTAGCAGGCCTGGCCGAACAGGGCCGCCTGCTGATCGCCGGCGATGCCGGCGACCGGAACGCTCGAGCAATCGAAGAACCGTCCGGGATCGGTGCAGCCGTAGATGGCCGACGAGGGCCGGACCTCGGGCAGAATGGCGGGCGGAATATCGAGGATTTCGAGCAGCTCATCGTCCCACTTCAGTTTGTGGATGTTGTAGAGCAGGGTCCGCGAGGCGTTGGAGTAGTCGGTGATGTGAACCCTGCCGCCGGTGAGCTGCCAGACCAGCCAGCTATCGATCGTCCCGAAGGCGATTTCCCCGCGCTCGGCCCGCGCGCGTAATCCCTCGACGTTGTCGAGCAGCCATTTGACCTTGGTGCCCGAGAAATACGGATCGACGACCAGCCCGGTCTTGGCGCGAAACGCCTCTTCCAGCCCCCGCTCCTTGAGTTCGCCGCAGTAATCGGCGGTCCTGCGGTCCTGCCAGACGATGGCCCTCGCGACCGGCGCGCCGCTGTGGCGGTCCCACAGAATTGTCGTCTCGCGCTGGTTTGTGATCCCGATCGCGTTCAAGTCCCGCGCCTCGATCCCTGCCTTCTTCAGCGCCGAGCCGATGACGCTCAGACTAACCGACCAGATCTCGTTGGCGTCGTGCTCGACCCAGCCGGGCCGGGGATAATATTGCGTGAACTCGGAATAGTCCCTCGCTTTGATATTGCCGTCATGATCAAAGATGAGGACCGTTGTGCCGGTGGTTCCTTGATCTATAGCCAAGACGAATTGTTCGGCCAATCCGCACCCTCCCTGTCCCGGCCCATTGGTTAAACGAAGCGTATGTGCAGCGATCGCCTTTGGCGCGCCGCCCTCTGCCCCGGCAACCCAATTTTTATTGCCAGTTACTCGCAAAACTCTACCCGATAGGCTCTCGATGGAGCAATCTAAAACATCACGAAACGATCTACGTCCAACGCCGGGGCGCCCCGACGCAGGTTCAAGGTTCGAGACAAGATGGAGAATGCCATGTCGGAGTTCCGCCAGCGCCATTCACCCCTTGCCCGTCGGTCCGTGCTGAAGGGCCTGGGCGGCCTCGGCCTCGCCTCGCCGCCGCCCTTCCGCCGGCGCGCGCGCGCGCCCAGGGGGCGGACGCCGGCATGCTCGCCCGCCAATGGGCGCTCAACGAATTTTCGCCGTCGACGTTGACCTTCGACCAGCAGATGGCCGAGCTTGCGTTCTTCGCGCGCGCCGCGGAGCCGTTTCGCGGCCAACAGATCTACGTTGTCTCGGAAACGATCCCGACGCACGAATACGAAGCGCGCGTGCTCGCCCGCGCCTTTCGCGAAATCACCGGGATCAGCGTCATCCACGACACCATTCGCGAAGGGGAGCTGATCGTCCGCCTGGAAAACCAGATGCGCACCGGGCGGAACCTCTACGACGCCTACGTCAACGACTCCGACAACATCGGCACCCACTACCGCTACGGCAAAACCGTCCCGTTAAGCGACTGGATCGAAGGCGATGGCGCTGCGTTCACCCTGCCGAGCCTCGATCTCGACGACTTCATCGGTCTCAGCTTCACGACCGCACCGGACGGCAAAGTCTACCAACTCCCCGACCAGCAGTTCGCCAACCTCTACTGGTTCCGCTACGACTGGTTCAGCCGCGCCGACCTGCGCGAGCGGTTTCAGGCCCGCTTCGGCTATCCGCTCGGCGTGCCGGTCAATTGGAAGGCCTACGAAGATATCGCCGAGTTCTTCACCAACGATGTTCGCGAAATCGATGGCGAGCGGATTTGGGGCCACATGGACTACGGCAAGCGCGATCCCTCGCTCGGCTGGCGCTTCACCGATGCCTGGCTGTCGATGGCCGGCGTCGGCGACCCCGGGCTGCCCAACGGCGTTCCGGTCGATGAATGGGGCATCCGCAGCGAGGACTGCCACCCCGCCGGTTCCAGCGTCAGCCGCGGCGGCGCGACCAACGCTCCTGCGGCGGTGTACGCGTTGCGCAAGTATCTCGAATGGATCGAGCGTTACGCCCCGCCGGAAGCCAAGGACATGACGTTCTCCGAAGCGGGGCCGGTACCGGGACAAGGACGCATCGCTCAGCAGATCTTCTGGTACACGGCGTTCACGCCCGACGTGTCGCGCCGAGGCCTGCCGGTCGTCAACGACGACGGAACCCCGAAGTGGCGGGTCGCGCCGTCGCCTCATGGGGTCTACTGGCAGGAAGGCATGAAGCTCGGCTATCAGGATTGCGGTGCCTGGACGCTGCTTGCCAACACCCCGCTCGCGCGCCGCCAGGCGGCGTGGCTTTACGCCCAGTTCACGACCTGCAAGACGGTATCGCTGAAAAAGACGCTCGTCGGCCTGACCCCGATCCGCGAGAGCGATATGAACGCGGCGGCCATGCTCGAAGCCGCGCCGCGCCTTGGCGGTCTGGTCGAGTTCTATCGCAGCCCGGCGCGGGTATTATGGACGCCGACAGGCATCAACGTCCCTGATTACCCGATGTTGGCGCAACTGTGGTGGACGCGGATTGCGGGGGCGCTTTCCGGCAGGGCGACACCCCAACAAACGATGGACGCCCTCGCCGCGGCCCAGGACGCCATGCTTGAGCGGCTCGCGCAAGCAGGCGGGATGACGCGCTGCGAGCCTCTTCTCAACGCCGCGCGCGATCCGGAATACTGGTTGTCCCGAACGGGAGCGCCCAAGCGGGCGATGGCCACCGAGGAGGGTCAAGGACGGACCGTCGATTACGACGAACTCCTGCGGACCTGGCGCGAAAGCAGCGCGTGATGACGCCAAGCGCGCCTTTTGCGACGGGCGCCGGTGCCGCGCCAAGCCACCTTGCCGCCGCGCCGCGCCGCGCTCAACGCGGGTCCGCCTCAGAATCGAGGTACCGGCGCGGGGGGATCAATCGCTCCGTACTTGAACTTGAAATGCGCCAAGCGAAGCGCCTGAAGACATGCGAAAATAAAGATGATCGACAGCGGGTTGCCAACGTTGATCGCGCGCCGCTCGAACATCCCGACCAGCGCGTATGACAAGATCACGCCGAGCAGAAAAAATCGAAGCCGGGTATCATTAACGCCGCGCAGCGCGCTAAGTATCGAAGATATAACAAAAGCCATGTAGACCAGGAAGCCGGCGAAGCCGGTGTCGGCCAGCATCGCAAGGTAGGCGTTGTGCGACGAAAGTCTGGTGAAAATCATAAGCTCTTCGTGCTTACGGAAGCCAACGCCAAACAATGGCGAGTTGAAAAACAACCCCAATGCTTCAGCCCATGCTTCGTCTCGACCCGTCGCTCCGGTGCCTAATCCGCGTCGGGAATCATGCAGACGCAGTACTTTGTCGGTTACTACGTCAGGGTATGCGGCTATTAGAACGAACAGAGAAACAAGAACGACGTACGTTAGCAGGATTTTCCACGATACGTCCGTCTTCCTTTCGTGCACGTACCAGTGTATTGCGAAAACAAGAATGATCGGTATCAAGGCCACCATGCTTCCGCGGGCCTGGGCGCTGTACAACATCATTAGAAGCGCCAACCAACAGAAGGCAATCAGCAACTTATTGCGCAAGCCGAAGGAGCCCACCGCGACGCTCACCGCAACCAGCCCCCACAGGTTCGGCGCCAGACCGTCGTATAACCGGCCCCAAACGTAAATGCCAAACAGGCACACATAGATGAGGTAGGGCGAGATCATGATCGCATAGGCGCCGCTGAGACGCTGTAAAAGCGATGTATCTATCGAGCTAGCCACGAGAGAACCGATAAAAAATATGAACAGGACGTTAAAAAGATTTACAAGATCGTCCCAGGTACAGCCGTCTATAATATATCCGGCAATGAATATTAACATAAATGCCCAAAAAAACCACATGCCGGACGCAATGCCGCGAGTATCGACATCAAGCAGCAAGCACTGCATCAGTACCGGCACCACGCCCAGCAAGAGGGTCAGTTCCAGGATCACCTTGTTTTCAGGGTACTGATGGAACACGCACGTGAAAATGAACAGCCACGCGCCGTAAGCGACAGCGACGATCTGGACGGTATCGACAAGGCCCAAACCAATCCGAGTATGAGCCGGGTCAAAATCGCGGTTGATGGCACTATCCACGCGGCACTCCGTTCAAACGCTGACGATGCGATCCTGCGTCGATGCGATCCCGCGACGATGCGATCCCGCGGCGGCCCGAGAGGAGAATGAAAGTTCGTCCCGCGTAAGTCAATTGACGCCGGATTCCCGCCCTGCGGCGACTGCAGATCCGGCTGCGCCTCCGCTCTTCAACGGCAATGCTCTCAGCTCATTTTGAGCGGGCTCCTCTGACCCCCTTCCGCCTCCTACCCTGGCCGAAGAGGATGGCCCTCGAGATTTCGTCGACAACGGGTTTGGTGCTGATGTCGTCGGCGCGCTGGTAGGCGCGGGCGACGGCGGGCCTGGCGCGGATTTCGGCGAACCACCGCGCGACATTGGGGAAGTCGGCGAAGTCCTGGCCCTGCTTTTCGTGCGGCACGATCCACGGGTAGGTCGCCATGTCGGCGATAGAATACGCGCCGGCCATGAACGGGCGGTCGGCGAGGCGGTCATCGAGCACGCCGTAGAGCCGCTCGGTTTCCTTGACGTAGCGCTCGATCGCGTAAGGGATCTTTTCCGGCGCGTACTGGCTGAAGTGGTGGTTCTGCCCGGCCATCGGCCCGAGACCGCTCATCTGCCAGAACAGCCACTGCATGACTTCCGTCCGGCCGCGGACATCGGTGGGCAGGAACCTGCCCGTTTTCTCGGCCAGATACTGCAAGATCGCGCCGGACTCGAACACCGATATCGGCGCGCCGCCGTCGACCGGCGCGCGATCGACGATCGCGGGCATCCGGTTGTTCGGCGAGATTGCCAGGAACTCGGGCGCGAACTGCTCGCCGGCGCCGATATTGACCGGCTTGATCACGTATTCGACCTCGGCCTCTTCAAGAAACATCGTGATCTTGTGGCCGTTAGGCGTCGTCCAGTAGTACAGCTCGATCATAGCGCGCTCCGCGTCAGGGAATGTCTGCCCCCGCGATATGGGGCCCCGTGTGCGTCTAAAAAATCGTCGTGTCCAATCGCATTCTCATCGTCGACACGAGCACGATCCGGACCCTGGCCTAAAACGGTCAAGAGGGACTCGATCTGCTTCGTGCATGTGGGAAGAGTTAGTTGATCTCGGTGGCCCAACCGGCAACGAATTCCGGCAATGGTACGATCGCCGTTTGAACGCCGCCGATCCGCAATCGAGCAACATCATCACGCCGGACTACTTCGTCGATCCCAATGATGACGCTCGTGTCGTAGCTTCAAGCCACAAGGATGCCGCCGACTACTCGATCCAGGATATCGCGAAGAACTCGAACACGGAGCTTCGGGTGACCTTGCCCGCTTCCTCGGCGGCGATTTCGAGGCCGAGTACCGTATCCTGACCGGCCAAATTGACTTGTTAGCGACAGCGTCAACATAGCCCGCGGATCAGCAAAGCCCGCTGCCCTACAGCTTCGTCGGGTTCGGGGCATCGCCGTAGACGGCCTTGGGGTCGAAGGTCTTTTCGGCCTCGACGAAGGCGAGGGGGGCGTCGTCGTCGAGGCGGGCGTGGCCGACCGAGACGGCGCGGTAGAAGCATGAGCGGAAGCCGACGTGGCAGCTCGCGCCGCCGTCGATGCGGACCCGCAGCCAGACCGCGTCCTGGTCGTCGTCGATGCGCATTTCTACGACCCTCTGGACCAGCCCGCTGGTCGCGCCCTTGTGCCACAGGCACTGGCGGCTGCGGCTCCAGTAATAGGCCTCGCCATCGACGATCGTGCGGCGCAGCGCCTCGGCGTTCATGTAGGCGAGCATCAACACCTCGCCGCTATCGGCGTCGGTCGTGACCACCGCGATCAGTCCGTCGGCATCAAACCGCGGCGCCAGTTCGACCCCTTCCTCGACCTGCTCGACCGTGAGCCTCCTCGCGAAGGCGGGGCCCGAAGGCGACGAGGGCGGCGGATCGGCTGGGCGATCGGTTGGCGACATCACGGCGGAAACTCCGGTTGCTTCGAGACGCTTTCGTGTCCATACCATGGGCGCTCGAAGGTTTCGAGACAGCGAACCCGCGCGGATCCGTTTTTGCCTAGGCGGATCGGCCGCGCGAGGGTATATCACAACGTTCTCGCGTATCTCCCCACATATGGTCCGGAAGAAGGCGGAGGGTTAAGGGTCAATGGCCGTACCGAAAAGAAAAACGTCGAAGTCGAAGCGCAACATGCGGCGGTCGCATCACGCGCTGAAGGGCTCGGCGTTCGTGGAGGACAAGACATCGGGCGAGTTGAGGCGACCCCACCATATCGACCTAGCGACCGGAATGTACCGCGGCCGTCAGATCCTCGAGCCGAAATCCTGAACGAGTGGTCTGACCCTGACGCTTGAGTGCTCGAGCGTCAGGTGAATCAGCCCGCCGGATCAATCGGTTGCTGGTTCGATGCTGACGGACGGGTGCCATCCGTCAGCATCGAACCATTAGCCGCCCGCTTTCAGCATCCCGTCGGCCTTGGCGTTGAGCACCTCGACGAGCTTCCCGGCTCCGCCCTGGCGAAGGATCTGAGCGTACTCGGAGCGGCGAACGGCCAGTTCGCTGATCGAGCCTTCGACAATGACGTCGATGATCCGCCAAACGCCGCCCCGCTCCTGCATGACATAGCTCAACGAGACGGCGGGATCGTCGGGGCGGACGAGCCTGGTGTCGACGATGACGGTGTTGCGCGGGCCCGGACGTTCGCCCAACGTCTCGAACCGTTCGCCGGAATATCCCTTGAAGCGGTCGGCGTAGGTGGCGATGGAGAAGCGGGTGAAGGCTTGGACCAGGGCGGCCTGCTGGTCTGGGTCGGCACTGGTCCACGCCGTGCCGCTCGCCAGCCGGGTCATCGTTTCGAAGTCGTAGACCGTGCTCAGGGTCGCCTCGAGCTTGTCGTAGCGGCCCTGGACGCCGAGCTTGTCGGCATCGCGCATGACCCCGAGCAGGGCATCGTGGAGGACCCCGACAACCTCCGCGGGCGCTTGCGCGGCGCGCGCGGGCAGAGGAGCGAAGGGCGTCAACGCCATGATTACGATCAACAGCAATCGATAAGCGCGCGCCACGAAACCTCCGAACTCGAGCGGCGATCCCCGAGCCGCTCCGCCGGGCCAGAGCCGCTCCACCAAGCCAAGAGCCTAGGGATCGCGCGATGGTCTGACAACAGCCGTGTGCTGCGCCTCTTGACAACGCAGCGGCCGATCCCGATATCTACGGTACGCGGTGCCTTTGCAGGGCCGTGAATGATGGTTTGCGCGCGATGTTGGTGCGCGCCACGAAGCCGGCGAGTTGCTTCTTAATGGAGGATAGAGCCGATGAGCAGTCTTAGGACGTTCTCTCTCAATCAGCGTTAATCCCCTCTGCCGGACCGATGGGCGCCGTCGCTGCGAAGCGGGCGACCCACGTATCTGATCAATGAGATTATTTGGTATCCAGGGAGAGCGTGATGACCCAATTCAACATTCCCACGATCTCGGAGGAGGGCGGCTTGGCCCGCTACTACCGCCAGATCTGGACGTACCCGATGCTGAAGCCGGATGAAGAATACATGCTGGCGATGCGGTGGCGGGAACACGAAGACGTCGACGCGGCGCACAAGCTGGTGACCAGCCACCTGCGCCTCGTTGCCAAGATCGCCGGCGGCTACCGCGGCTACGGCCTGCCGCTCGCGGACCTCGTCTCCGAGGGCAACATCGGCTTGATGAAGGCGGTGAAGAAGTTCGAACCCGAGCGCGGGTTCCGCTTGGCGACCTATGCGATGTGGTGGATCCGCGCCGCGATCACCGAATACGTCCTGCGCTCCTGGTCGCTCGTGAAGATGGGCACCGTGACCGGGCAGAAGAAGCTGTTCTTCAGCCTCGGCCGCATCAAGCGTACCTTGAACATGGTCGAGAGCGGCGACCTCCTGGACGAGGATGTGAAACGCGTTGCCGAAGCGCTCGACGTCTCCGAGCGCGATGTCGTCAACATGAACCGTCGCCTCTCCGCCCGCGACGTATCTCTCAACGCGCCGCGGCGCGTCGACGAGGAAGGCGGCGCTGAAATGATGGAGACGCTCGTCTGCGAGGCTCCGTCGCCCGAGACCGTCGCGGCCAACCGCCAGGAGTTGGCGTTTCGCAAGGGGCTGCTGCGCCAGGCGTTGGCGGAACTTCCCGAGCGCGAGCGCCACATTGTCGCCGAGCGGCAGCTGAGCGAGCGGCCGAAGACCCTCGAGGAACTTGGCGTTCACTACGGCATTAGCCGTGAGCGTATCCGGCAGCTGGAGGCGCGCGCCTTGCAGAAATTGCACAAGGCGGTGCATCGCTTGGCCGCTGGTGGCGAAGGGACGGCTGCGGCCGCGGCTTAGACTTCGCTTTATCGACGTCCAGGCGACGTCCGGGCGAGTGATTGTGGTTCGCGGCTCGCTCGGGACGCCGCTCCGGCGCGGAACAACGGATGATCATCCTGTTTACCGATTTCGGTCTGTCGGGGTTGTACACCGGACAGGTCCGCGCCGTCCTGCACCGCGACGCCCCGGGGGTGCCGGTGATCGACCTTGTCGCCGACGTAGCGGCGTACAGGATCCGCTGCGGCGCGTATCTTCTCGCATCGCTCAAGGATGCCTTTCCGCGCGGCGCGATTTTCCTTTGCGTTGTCGATCCGGGCGTCGGCGGGCCGCGTCGGCCGGCCGTGCTGGCGGCGGACGGCCGATGGTTTGTCGGGCCGGACAACGGCCTGTTCGAACTGGTGGCGAGGCGGGCGTTCGAGCCGCCGCGGTGGTGGGAGATCACCTGGCTGCCGCCCCGGCTGTCGGCCACCTTCCACGGCCGCGATCTGTTCGCTCCGGTCGCGGCGGCGCTGGCGCGCGGCGCGCCGCCTCCGGGCATCGCGCGGCCGCTTGACGACATGCGGCGAGCGGACTGGCCGGACGATCTGGCGGAAATCATCCACATCGACGACTACGGCAACGCCATCACCGGCGTGCGCGCAACGAGCGTGTCCGGGGACGCGTGCCTGTCGGTCGGCGGCACGCTTATCCATCGGGCGCGCACGTTCTCCGACGCGCCGGCCGGCGCGCTGATCTGCTACGAGAACGCCAACGGCTTGATCGAGATCGCGGCCAACCAGGGGCGCGCCGCCGACGTGCTGAAGGTCGGGCCGGGCGCCAGAGTCGCTATCGCCTGAGTGTGACGCCGATTACTGATCGTCGAGCGAAAGTACCCTATATTCGCATTAAGGCGCGTTAAGCGGTCGGCTTTGAACGAGGGAAGGCGGGCGCCGGCATGTTCAGCATCAAATTCTGGGGCGTGCGCGGAAGTATCGCCTGCTCGTCGGCGAACTATGTCCGCTACGGCGGCAACACCAGTTGCGTCGAAGTCATCGCCGGCGACCATCGCTTCGTCCTTGACGCGGGGACCGGCATCCGGTGTCTGGGCAAGGTTTTCCTCGAAACCGACGTGCGCGCGATTCACCTCCTGCTCAGCCACTCCCACTGGGACCATATCAACGGCTTTCCGTTCTTCCGCCCGGCCTACGACCCCAAGCGGCGCCTTCATATCAGGGCCGGCCACCTCAAGAACTACGGCGGGGTCCACAACGTTCTCGCCCAGCAGATGCATGAGCCGGTCTTTCCGGTTCCGCTCGACGCGATGAAGGCGATCGTCGAATTCGAAGATTTCGCCGCTGGGGATGCATTCGAGCTCTCCCCCGGCGTCTACGTCCGCACGGCGCCGCTGCACCATCCCAATGGCGCGACCGGCTATCGCATCGAGCACGCCGGCAAGGCGGCCTGCTATGTCACCGACACCGAACATGTGCAAGGCCGGCCCGACCAGAATATTCTCGGCCTGATCGAGGGCGCCGATCTGGTCATCTACGACAGCACCTACACCGAGGATGAATTCCCGCACCACAAAGGCTGGGGGCACTCGACCTGGAACGAGGGTATGCGCCTGTGCCGAATGGCGGGCGCCAAGCAACTTGCGATCTTCCATCACGATCCGGATCACGACGACGCCTTCATGGCGCGGCTGGAAGACGAGGCGCGGACCGCCTGGGCGGGCAACGTCGTCGTCCGCGAGAGGATGGCTATCGACCTGGACTGAGCGGACCTTCGTCCTCGGTGGCGGCGGGGCCGGGGGGGGGCCTCCTCACCGTTCCCGGAAAGCCTCATCGCGCAGCTTAAGGACCGGCTTGATCAGGTAGTCGATGACCGTCCGCGATCCGGTTTGGATATCGACGGTTGCCTGCATCCCGGATGTAATCGGCAGCTTGTTGCGGTCGTCGCCGAGGTAGGACCGCTCGGTCTCGACGATCACGGGGAAATAGGGCACGCCCTGCTCGGTCGCCGCCGCGTCCGGCGCGACCCGGGTCACCGTTCCGTTGACGGCGCCGTAGCGGACAAAGTCGTACGTGCTGATCTTGACGATCGCAGGCTGGCCCTCGTGGACGTAACCGCGATCGGACGCGCGGAGCTTGGCTTCGATGACCAGCTTGCCGCCGGTCGGGACGATATCCATGATCGCCTGGCCCGGCGCGACGACGCCGCCGATGGTCGTGGTTCGGATGTTATCGACGATACCCGCGATCGGGCTTGTGACCACCGCGCGCCGGTTCTGGTCGTCGGCCTCGGCGAGCAGCTCGCGCAGTTGGGCGATCGCCTGCTCGCTCTCGCCACGCTGTTGTTCCGCCTCGCGGCGAAAGCGGACGTCCAGTTCGCCCAGGCGTTGCTCGGCCTCCGTGATGGCCGCCCGCGCCCCCGGGATCGCCGGGGCCAGGCTCTGAACCTCGCCTTGCAGGCCCTCGACCTCGGCCCTGAGCTTGAGATGCTCCAAGCGCGCGGTTAGGCCATCTTCGAGGAGCGACGTTGACATCTTCAAGCGTTGCCGCGCCAGGGCAAGGTTGCGCGTCGCCGCCCGGTTGCGGGCCATCAGTTCGTCGACCGCGAGTTTGCGCTGGCGGACCTGCGCGTCGATAACACTTTGCGCGGCCGAGAGCTCTCTGGCGCGCGCGGCGAAGGCGCGGCGTTCGGCATCGGCGAGCGCGGGCTGGCGCAGCGCGGCCTGGCTTTCGGGCCCCATCGGAGCGCCCATTGTCTTACCGGCCGCCTCGGCGGCCAACCGGTGGCGGCGCAGCAGTTCGCCGTCGAGACGGGCTTCCAGTTCCTTGCGGTTGACCCCGGAGGTCGCGAGGTCAAGCCGAACGAGCGGATCTCCGGCGGCGACGGAGGCGCCGTCGCTGACGAACAGCTCCGCGATAATGCCGCCTTCGAGGTGTTGGATTGTCTTGACCTTGCCCTGCGGCGACACCGCGCCCTGGGCCACGGCGACTTCGTCAAGCCGCGCGAAGAAGCTCCAGGCGACGAACGCCGCAAGCAGGGCGGCGAGCGGCCAGGCGACCGGGCGCCACGTCGGCAGCGGATGATGCTGCAGAAGATCGTCGAGGCGCGTCATCGCGGTCTCATCCGGCGGTGCCGAGCGAGGAGCCGGCATGGTCCTGCGGAGAGGTCTCGATCCGCGCCAGCCGCGGCTTTGGCCATGGCGCCGACGAAGGAGTCTCGTTCTCTCGGCGACGCTCCGAGGCCATCAGCTTCGGCAGGATCTCGTCGGAGCGTCCGTGCATCGTCACGACGCCGCCCTGCATGCGGCAAATGCTGTCGCATCCGGACAGCAGGTTCAGGTTGTGGGTGACCATGATGACGCAGCGAGTTTCGGCCAAGTCGCGCAGGCTCTGGCGCAGTTCAAGGCCGGACTCATGGTCGAGGTCCCTGGTCGGTTCGTCGAGAAGGATGATGGCCGGATCGCCCAGCAGCACGCCGGCAATGGCGACCCGTTGGCGCTGCCCGGCCGACAGCCGCCGGCCGTTGACGCCGACGTTCGTCGCGTAGCCTTGCGGCATCTCCGCGACATCGCGATACAGTCCGGCGCGCTCGGCGGCGCAAACAATGTCCGCGTCCGTGGCGTCCGGCTGGCGCAAGGCGATGCAGTCACGGATGGTGCCGGCGAAGAGCACGCTGTCCTGCGGCAGATAGGCGATCCAGCGCGCGACCTCGTTGCGGGGAAACTGGCCGATGTCGGCTCCGTCGATCAGGATCCGTCCCCGCGCCGGCCGATACAGTCCCTGGATGAGCTTCAAGAGCGTGGTTTTGCCGCTGCCGTTGGCGCCGGCGACCGCGTGCATCCCCGTTGCCGGGATCTCGAGCGTCAGGCCGTCGATGACCGGCCGCGCGCCCTCGGCGAAGGCGAAGACGACGCCGTCGACGAGGATCGTGCCGCCCGGGCGGACCATCGCGACCCCGCGTCCGGCCGCCTGCTCGTCCAGGGCGAAAACGGTTCCCAACCGCTCGACCGCCATCTTGAACGCGACCAGACCGCGCCATGCGCCGACAAGTTGAGCGAGTGGGCCGATCAGCCGCCCGCTCAGCATGTTGGTCGCGACCAGCGCGCCGATGGTCATTTTCTGGTCAAGGATGGCAAGCGCGCCGACCGAGGTCAGCAGAACGCTCGCCGCCATGGTCAGCATGGTGCCGAGATTGGCGTACGTATCGCTCCGTCCGCCGCGCCTCGCCGCCCGCTCGATCGCTTCGCAATGGCTCGTCTCCCAGCGCGAGCGCATCGTCTCCTCGCAGCCGAGCGCCTTGATGGTTGTCCGCGCCGCGACGACTTCCGAGATGAAGGAATCTCGCTCGTGCAGGCCGGCCCGCTCGTGGGATGCGGCGGCCGTCATCACCGCCGCCGAGCGCCACGCAATTATGGCCATAAGCGGCACCGCGAGGAGCAGGACCCAGGCGATCGGCGCCGCAATGATCCAGATCAAGACAGCGAAAAGCAGCGCGAACGGGAACTCGCAGAGGAGCACGGCAGAGCTTCCCGAAAGTGTGTTGCGAACGACATCGGCGTCCCTGAACGCTGTGTTCCAGTCGTTGACGGTCGTGCGCTCCAGGGCGCGCAGCGGCAACGCCAACAGTTTATCGAACAGCCGGCGGCCGACGACGGCATCGACGCGCAGGGCGACGGTCTGGAGAATGCGCGCGCGGGCCTGGCGAAGGATGAAATCGAAGGCGATGGCGATCACCATCCCGGCGACGAGGCCCTGGAGTGTGCTCATCCCCGCATGGAAAACGACGCGGTCGTAGACCTGGAGAACGAAAACGGGCACGGCAAGCGCGAGAGTATTGACAGCGAGCGAAAATACCCAGACTTCGCCGAAGGCGCCCGCCAGCGATGCGAGCGTGCCGCGAAGCCACGAATGAAACAGAACCTTGATCATCGCGGCAGGATTATAGCGCGCGATTTGCGGTTATTACCACATTTGGGTAAAAACCAAGGTCCGAATTGACGGCTCAATTCGGAACGTAAGAGCAACAAGCTAGTGGTCTGATCCCGACGCTTGAGTCCTCACGCGTCAGCTGAATCAGCCTACCGGATCAATCGGTTGGTGGTTCGATTCAGCGGACGGATGGGGTACCATCCGTCCGCATCGAACCACTAGCGCCCGCGCCCCGCGGTTCCCTGCAGATCGAGGACGACTTCCATCACCTCGTCGTCCGGCACCGGGTGGCTCTTGAAACCCATGTCGTGGATCATGTCGAGCATGCGTTTGTTGTTGCGCATGACCAGCCCGATGATCTGCCTGGTGCCGCGCGAGCGGCAGTAATCGACCATCTTCTCCATCAGCTTGCGGCCGAGGCGCTGGCCCTTCATGTCCGAGCGCACGAGGATGGCGTACTCGGCCTGCTCGTTGTTCAGATCGGCGACGATCCGCACGACGCCGAGCGTTTCGGCGCCGATTGCGTCCGGCCGCGGCGCAGTCGCGACAAAGGCCATCTCGCGGTCGTAATCGATCTGCGTCAGCCGTGCCATTTCAGAGTGGGGCAGGTTCCGCACCGTTCCGAAAAACCGCAGGCGGATATCCTCCGGCGTGACCTTGGACAGGAACTCGTAATGCGCCGGTTCATCCTCCGGGCGGATCGGCCGCAGCAGGACCGTTCGACCGGACTCGGTTACGAACTCTTCTTCCAGCTGCTTTGGATAGGGCCGTATCGCGAGCTCGCGCTGCGGCGGGATCTCCCGCGTCGAGGGCGCCAGTCGCATCCGCGCATCCACCGCGAGCACGCCGTCGCTATCGACGAACAGCGGGTTGATCTCCATTTCGACCATCTCGGGGAGGTCGATGACCATCTGCGAGACCTGGACCAGCGTCAGGCAAAGGGCTCCCACATCCGCCGGCGGAGTGTCGCCATAACCCTGAAATAACTTGGAAACACGGGTCCGCGAGACGAGCTCGCGGGCGAGGCTGAGGTTCAAAGGCGGCAGGGCGACGGCCTCGTCGCCGATGATCTTGGCCATCGGGCCGCCCTGGGCGAAGGTAATCACCGGGCCAAAGATCGGATCGTCGCTGAGCGCGATGCTGATCTCCTGCGAGCCCGAGCGCAGAACCATCCGCTCGACGCTGAAGCCTTGAATGCGCGCGTCGGGCTTGTTACGCGCCACCGCGCTCAGCACGGACGCGGCGGCGGCGCGGATCGCGCCCGGTCCGTCGAGAAAAAGCTCGACGCCGCCGACCTTGGACTTGTCGGCGATGTCGGGCGAGAGAATTTTCAATGCGACCGGGTAGCCGATCTCGTCGGCCGCCGCTATCGCCTCTTCGACGCTCGCCGCGTGGCGCGCCGGTGTCGTGGGGATGGCGTACGCGTCCAGCACCGCCATCGCCTGGCGGCCGGCGAGCATGGTTGTTCCCGACGCCAGCGCGTCGGTCACGATCCGGCGCGCGACGTCGACCGCGGGGGAAAATTCCGCCGGCTTCGACGGCGGCGTCTGCATCAGCATTTCCTGGTTGCGGCGGTAACCCACCAGATGCATGAACGCGTCGACGGCCTGCGTTGGCGTGTCGTAGGTGGCGATACCGGCATCGGCGAAGAGCCGGCGCGCGGGTGCCATGCGATCGCCGCCCATCCAGCTGGTCAGAACGTTGCCGCGCGTTTCCTTGGCAACCCTGATGATCTCACGCGCCGCGTCGGTGCTCGAGGCCATCGCCGTCGGCGCGTGCAGGACCATCAGCGCGTCGACCCCGTCTGCGGCCAGCAGAGCGCGCGCCGCCAATCCGTAATGCTCGGGCGGCGCGTTGTCGGCGATGGTCACCGGGTTGGCGGCCGGCCAGCCCTCGGGGATGACTTCGGCCAACGCCTCTGCGTCGGCGTCGGCGATCTTGGCCAGCCTGCCGCCATTCAGCAGCAGGGCGTCGATCGCCATGATCGCGACGCCGCAGCCGTTGGTCAGAATCGCCAGACGCTCGCCGCGCATGGCCCGCAGCCTGGAAAGCGTCTCCACCGCCGCGAACAATTCGCCGAAGCTGTACACCCGGAGCATGCCGGCGCGGCGGATAGCGGCGTCGTAGACCGCGTCGGAGCCGATCGCGGCGCCGCTGCGGATCGCGGCGAGGCGTTGGCCTTCCGGCGCGCGGCCCGACTTGATGACCAGGATCGGCTTGTTGCGGCTGGCGCCGCGGCCGGCGGACAGGAACGCCCGACCGTTGCGCACCGATTCGACATACAACAAGATCGCGCGGGTCATCGGGTCGTTGCCGAGGTAGTCGATGATGTCGCCGAAGTCGATATCGGCGGTGTCACCGAGCGAGACGAAGTGTGAAAAGCCGATATTTCGGTGCCGCGCCCAGTCGAGGACGGCGGTGCTGATGGTTGACGACTGGGACACGAAGGCGACGCCGCCGGTTCCGGCGGACACATGGGCGCAGCTGGCGTTAAGGCCGATGCCGGGGACCATCAGACCCAGGCAGTTCGGGCCGAGCAGGCGCAGCCCGAACGGTTCGGCTTCGGCGCGCACGGCGGTGTGGAAGCCGCACTCACGGATCTTGGTATCGGGCGACAGGCCGTCGGTAACGACGACGGCGGCGCGGGTGCCGCGCCGACCCAGCGCCTGGATGATCTCGGGAACCGATGGCGGCGGCGTGCAGATGACCGCGAGATCGGGCACGACAGGCAACGCCGAGACGTCCGCGTAGGCGAGAACGCCGGCGATCGCCTGATCCTTTGCCGTCACCGGCATGATCGGCCCCTCGAACCCGCCCTGCAGCAGGTTGCGCATCACCAGATGGCCGGGCACGCCCTCCTGGTTGGTTGCCCCGATGACGGCGACCGAACGGGGGTAGAACATCTTGTCGAGGTTGCGGATTGTCATGTCCCGGTGCCGCTGCATCCCATTGATTGATCGTTCGCACGGGTTCTTAAGCGAACGAACGCCATGACCGCATGTTCGCGTCGAGGTCCGCTATAGCCGGATCGCTGAGGCGCGACAGCAATTAATCATAACGACGGGCGGGCCGCGCGCAAAACAAACGTTGCGGCGCAGCATACAGCATAAACGGGTGTCGGTAGCGGGCTACACGAGGCCTGTTGCGGCGACTCCCGCCGAGCGGCAGCGTTCGAGATGGATTGCCGGCAGCGGGTCGGCCGGATTGAGCGCCAGGCACTCCTTGAAACACTCTTGTGCCTTGCTTGCGTCGCCGCGGCGGCCGAGCGCCAAGCCTCGCGTGAAAGTCGCGATCGAAGCGTCGAGATTGGGAAAGCTCTCGGCGGTGTGATAGTCGAGAACTTCGTAGATCTTGACCGCCTTGGCGCTGCCTTGAAAACTCAATGTGTCGACCGGGCGCAGGCGGTAGCGCCCCTTCAGCCGGCGCACGGTGTGCTCACTGACAAGGATTCGCGCACCGTAGCACTTGCATGCTTTCTCCAGGCGGGCGGCAAGATTTACCCCGCCGCCGATTACCGTGTAATCCATCCGCTTCGGCGAGCCGATGTTGCCGGCGACAACGACGTCGGTGTTGATGCCGATTCCCATGTCCAGTCTCGACAGTCCGTTCGCGGCTCGCGTGACGTTCCATCGCTGGAGCGCGGCGGTCATGGCAATGGCGGCGCGGACCGCGCGGTCTTCGTCGTCGTCGCCCGCGAGCGGGATCCCGAAGGCGGCGAGAACCGCGTCGCCGATGAACTTGTCGAGCATGCCGCCCTCGGCGCGGAGGCATTCGTCCATCATCGTGAAATATTCGTTGAGCACGGCGACGGCGGCGGGTGCGCCAATCTTTTCGATAAGCTTGGTCGAATCGCGCAGGTCGGTGAACAGTACCGTCGCAAGCACGCTCTGGCCGCCAAGCGCGTCGCGCCCGCTTTCGAGCAGCTGATCGGCGAGTCTGGGATCCATGTAGCGCGACATCATCGCCTTGACGCGTTTCTCGCCTGTAATGTCATCAAGCACCACCATCGTGCCGATGGCGCTGGTATGGCAGTCGATCAGGGGCAGGACAGTAACGTTGACGGTGACTATGTGGTTGGCACAGCGCAGTTCGGCGTCCATCAAGACGTCCGCGAGCCCGCTCGCGGCGACCCGCTCGGTTCGTTCGAGGATCCAGGCGTTGGCGTCAAGAAAGACATCTTTCGCGGGCTTTCCGATAACATCGGCGCTCCGGCGCTGAATGATCCGCAAGGCGGCGGTATTGCAGGTGACGATTCGCGCCTGCTCGTCGAGGGTGAGAACGCCGTTCGACATCGACTGGAGTACGCTCTCGGCGTAGTTTTTTACGTTTTGCAGCTCCCGAAAGAGGTTGGCGTTTTCCAAGGCCACCGCGATGGCGACGGCCAGCGCGCTCAGACGGCCTTCGTCCTCGATCGAGAACAGGCCATCGATCTTGTTGACCACCTCGATAGCGCCGATGGGCGCGGATTTGCCCATGATCGGCGCGGCGAGAACCGAGCGCGTGAAAAACCCGCTGCGGCGGTCGAGCGCCGGATCGAACCGCAGGTCGGCGTAGGCCTGTCCGACGCGAACGACCGACCCCAACTCCAGCGCGCACCAGCTCAGCCCTTTTCCCGGCGCGATCCTGATCTCGGCATCGGCATCATCGGCGCGCTCCGCGCGTAAATCTCCACTGGCTTTGTCGAGGAGATACAAAACCGCGTGTTCGGCACCGAGCGAGCGGGCCACCTCCACGGAGATGGTCCGCGATAAAGCCTTCGGATCGACGTCCGCGGTAATCGCCGCGACGGCGCCGAGAATATTGGCCGCGCGGTCACCAAAGCGGTCGCCAAAGCGCTCCCCATCGGCGTCAATGACCAGGTCCACGGACCCATGACCGGGCATCAGGGCCGGGCCCTGGACGCATGAAGGCGGCGATTGAGCGCGTCGATTGTCGCCTCTAGCTCGCGTCGTCGCCCGAGGAAGCGGCTTTCAGCGGTCGCGAGGCGATGGGCGCAGTCGGCCTCGGCGCTGTCCAGACGTGCGCGCAGGATCACGACCGTCGCGCGCAAATGATGGATTTCCAGGTCGGCGCGCCGCTCAACCGCGCTCAGGCGGTGGGCGAACTCATCGCCCGCGCGGTCCAGGCGTTCGCGCAGCGCGCGCACGGTGTCGCGAAGCTGCGCACTTTCCCGCTCGAGCTCGAACGGCCGGCATTGGGGATCGGGGCGGTCCATCGGCGGAGTGTAGCCGCGGAGTCTTTCCGAGTGGTTGCATCCGCTCGGTGTCTGAACTAATCGAAGAGCGCGGTATCCGAGGCGGCAACTTGGCCGCCGCCGCACGCGTGGAAAAGGACAGCTCGATCATGCCCCACGACCCCGACCACTCGCCATGCATCGGGGTTTGCGTGCTTGATGGCTCCAGCGGGTTGTGTCGGGGGTGCTTCCGCACGGGTGAGGAAATCGGCGCTTGGCGCGATGCCACTCGCGAGCGACGGTGCGAAATACTTCGCCGCATCGAGACGCGGCGCGCGCCGCAAGCAATCGAGCCCACGGAACCGCCGATCATTGGGCGTTCCGTGGGTTAATTGTCTTCGGCTTTCGGGCTAAGTCTTCGGCTTTACGCGCGCGGCCGGCTTTTTCGGTGTCGCCTTGGCCGCGGGCTTCACAGGCTCTTTCTCGCTCGGGGGTTCCACTTTACTCGCGGCTGCCTTCGCTGGCGCGGCCTGCATGGCTTGAGGCGGCGGCGCGACAGGTGCCGGTTTCGCGACCGGCTTCTCCAGCCGAGGCGCGGGCTTTTGCGCCGGTGGAGCCGAAGCCGGCGACGCGGCCGCGTCGCCTTCGCTTGGCGGGTCGGCGGGGATCATTCGTTCGGCCGCCGACTGCATTGTTTCAATGACATCGCGTTCGGCCGCGAGCCAATAATTCATGGCCATGCCGTGTTGGCGTCCCGCCGATTCCCACATCATGTATGCAACTTCGCGGACGCGGTCCTGAATGTCTTTTATCAAAGCCATAATTTCCGTATTCATTGAAGGGGCCCTAAGTACAGTCGGATGCTAATCTAGCTCGGGCGCGCGGCGAAAGCATCGAAAAAATGGGCAACGCCACGACTGAAGGCGATGTCATTCAGGGCTCATCGGCTTGAAGACCAGGGAGCCAAAGCGAAGGAAACAATAGTTGGCAAAATCGACGGCTGTTTCAGTAGCGCGACGGCGTTGGCACACGGACCAATCGGCCGCATTGCCCTATCGCTGGTCACGGAACGGCCCGCAAGTACTGCTTGTGACGTCGCGCAATACGCGGCGCTGGGTGCTGCCGAAAGGCGGCATCAAGAGCGGGCTTGCCGCGTGCGATTCGGCGGCCCAGGAAGCCTACGAGGAAGCGGGGATCGAGGGCCGCATTGGGCGATCGTGCGTCGGCGTCTACAGCTACGCGAAAAAGTACGGCAAGGGTGATGGGGTCTGCATTGTCCGCGTGTTTCCGCTTAAAGTGATTGCCATACATACCGACTGGCCGGAACGCCATCAGCGCCGGCGCGAGTGGGTGAGCCCGGCGGTGGCAAGCACGCGGGTCAACGAACGCTCGCTGAAGAGGATCCTGCGGTCCTTCGATGCCCGCCTGGCCCGGACGCGCGACGGTGCGCGGATGGCGTCGATCCGCCTGGCGGCCCGCTGAACAATGGCCATGTGAATAAGACGTGAACCGGTGCGAGGACAAAAGCGCGTGATGATTTGGAAGCAGCCGGACGGCCGCGCGGTAGCATGCGAGGAGAAGATCAAGGTCCTGAACCAGAATCTCGACGAGATCCGGCAGTCCTGCCAGGACGCCTTTGAAGACGCCCTTCTCATGGGCTGCGACGAAGAGCAGATCCGCGAGGTGTTCGCGGCGGTCATGCGCTCGCTACGGAATCCTCATGCGAACCGGTAGCCGGTCGCGACGCGGAAAGCCGCGGCGTCACGGGTAGCGGCACTTCTGGATGGAGACCTGCGCGAACCCCCGGTTTGGCCCGGCGAGAACACTCAGGCGATACTCCGCCTCGCCGAGAATGAGCGAGGGGTAGAGCGGCAGCACGCCGGTTTCCTCAGCGTTCTGTCCACTGAGCGTGACCACGCTCACCGTGACCGGTTGCGCCGGATCGAACCACGCCTCCGGGTTGCCGTTGGCGTCGCGCATCGATGCGCCGGCTGCGCTGACGACGATCTCGCCGTTGCCATAGCCGACCGCGCCGGCGCGGTCGCCGCGATGCAGCGGCGTCGTCACGATAAAGCGTTTCTCCGCGGGCGCGTCCTCACACTCGCGCCGCTCCTCCGCCGCGCCGATCACGAACTCCAGGCGATCGCGGCTGACGCCGTCGGCGAGCTTACGCCGCACGGCGTCAAACAGGATTTTGTCATCGCCCGTGGCGACATCGCGTTCGTACTTGTGTTGCCACTCCTCGGCGAGGGCGCGCGCCTCCGCCAAGTCGCGCTCCTGCATCTCATTGACCCGACTAAGCGCGCCGATCTTCGTGCTCAAAAGCGCGGCTTCCCCCTCCAAAGTCTCGATCCGGACTTCCGACAGTCGCGTTCCCGTGCGATAGGCGTAGTAGCCGGCGGTGGCGACCACCAGCAACGCGAGAAGCCACTTCAAAATAACGCGTTGGGCCGTTTGTCGACGGCGCCTTCGCGAACCCCGCAATCCGTTCGTCATTTGCACAAGATCTTTTTGAAGTCGCGCCAACGGCCGCTTGCGCGGGCCCCTACGTCCGGGCCGCGACCGTTCCGGGCGACTTGGATGAGGCCGGCAGCTTCAGTGGGGCCAGAACCGTCAGTTGATATTGTCGGCTTCAACTATTGCGCCGCTTTGCCGAGCGGGATGTCCTCGTCGCCCATGGGGCCGCGCTGCGTGCGCGCGTCCATTCTTAGAACGGTTCGGTTGCGCGTGGTCCAGGCACGGAACTCGCTCGCCGTCATTGCTGCGCCCAGGTATTCGCCTTGCGCCAAGTCGCAGCCGCAGGAGCGGGCGAAGGAGAGGAGGCCCGCCGTATCGATGCCTTTGGCGGCGACGCAAATATTGAGACGGTGAGCCATGGCGACAATGGCTTCGACGATCTTTGCCCGCTTGGCGCTTTCCGGGCCATCGTAGAAAAGCGATTGATGGAGTTTAATGGTGGCCGATCGAGCATCGCTGAGATAGCGGAGCCAGCCATAGCTGGACCCGAAGTCGTCGATCGCCACGCTTACGCCCAGGTCGTTGAGGCCTTCAATGACAGCCTGCAGCTCGGTCCCGTCCGTCGTGAGGCAACGTTCGCTTATCTTAAGCTCAAGAAGTTCCGCCGGCACCTCATGTTGCGCCAACGTCTTTCTGACCATTTCTATGAGGCTCGTCCCACTCGTCTCCGCGTAGCACGCATCGACCGCGACCCGCGGCGGCGAGGCGCCGCCCTGTTCCCAGCGCCCCCACTCGCGGCAAGCCGCGTTGAGGATCCAGTATCGGATCGGTGCAATAAGTCCGGCTTCCTTGGCGCAGGCGATGAGGCGATCCGGCGCGACCAGGCCGAGCTCGGTATTTTGCCAATCAACAATCGCTTGGGCGCTTACCACCTGAGCGGACCGGATGTCGATGATCGGCTGAAAAAGGAGCCTGAACTCGTCGCGCTCGATGGCGTGGCGCAGACAAGTCTCCGTCTTTATCTGCTCCTTGGCTTGGCGGTTCAACGCGGTCGTAAAAAACTCGAAGGTGTTCCGCCCCCGAGCCTTGGACCGATACATCGCCGTATCGGCATTTTTTATCAGATCGTCGGGGTTGTCGCCGTCGTCCGGGAAAATAGTGATCCCGATGCTGGCCGAGACAAAAGCTTCCTGACCAGACAGCTCGAAAGATTGGGAAAAGGCCCGGAGGATCTTTCGGGCAACAGGCTCGGCGTTGGACGCGCTACCGATTTTCGGCAGTAGGACGGTGAATTCGTCGCCGCCGATACGCGCGACGGTATCTTCTTCACGCACGCACCGCCTCAGTCTGTCCGCGGCGAGCTTCAGTAGTTGGTCGCCGGCGGCGTGGCCCAGGTTGTCGTTGACCTTCTTGAAATGATCGAGGTCGATGAACAGAACGCCGCCGCGATGACCGTGGCGGGTCGCGCTAATGACGGCGCCGCGCAGACGGTCCATCATGAGCTGGCGATTGGGCATGTCCGTGATGGCGTCGAAATTGGCCTGACGCTCGAGTTGCGCCTGGTAGGCCTTGCGCATGGTCACATCGATGAGGGTGTACTGAACGGCAGGCCGGCCCTTCCAGGCGACCCGCTGAGCCTGTGCCTGCAGCCAGATCGGCTCGCCGTCTCTCTTGCACCCGCGCAGCTCGGTTGTCTCGCCGTGGGGCTCGCCGGCCAAGACCGTTTGGCGTAGGTGATGGATCAGCTCGCGCTCATCGGCAACGAAGAGCGCATCCACGCTGTCGAGGGTATAGATTTCGTCGCAGCCGTCGTACCCGAACAGGCGCGCCAGCGTCCCGTTGGCGAACAGAGGCCTGCCGTCGCGTTCAATAACGATGCCGAGCACCGAGCCTTCGACGAGCGCGCGAAAACGCTGCTCGCTCTCGATAACCGCCTGCTCGTCCTGCTTGCGCTCGGTGATGTCGAGCGACACCGTGACAATCCCGCCGGGCGAAAAATCGTCCGTCCCGCTCAGCGGAGCCTTGGTTGTCAACAAGATCCGCTCCTCGCCGGCGGCGTCGACGACCGACTCTTCGAACGCGATCGGCGCGGCGCCGCTCTCCAGAATGTCGTGCTCGATCGCGCGATGACGCGCCGCATATGAATCGCCAAACAGCTCGTTCGTTGTCGCCCCGACGGCCGCCGACCAATCATCGCCGCAATAGCGCTGGTGACGCGAATTCATCAGAAGGATGGCGCCATTCCGATCGGTAGCCGAGATAAGGGCCGGAACCGTGTTGATGATCCGACGCAGTTGCTCTTTCTTGCGCCGCATCTCGTCGGCATGTCGGCGCAGGGTCGTTTCCAGCCTGCTTTCGAGCGCGACGGCTCGCTCGCGATCGGCAAGCTGAAGGCGTCGCAGGCTCAGGAGATTGCGTGCTCTGATGCAGAACTCGCGGCCGTCGACGGGACTCAGAAGGAAGTCGCTGGCACCGGTGTCCAGCGCACGATAGCGCAGGTCGCGATCCTCGAAAGCGGTGACCACGATGATCGGAGCGTCCGCCGCGGCGGGATGCCGCCGGCAGCGTTTGATGAAGGTCTGGCCGTCCATGGTCGGCATGACATAATCCGTCACAACCAGATCCGGCGGGGTTTCGCCAAAGGCCGCCAGAGCTCGGAGGGGATCATCGAACGTTCGGACTTCAACGTGATCCTCTAGCGACCGCGCGAAACGCTCGAGAATGCGCAAATTGATGATCTGATCGTCGACAATGTAAACGACCGTCATCCGACGCCGCCGTTATTCATAGGCCGCACCGCCAGTAGACCACGCTGGCAAAGCCGCGCCATCAAGTGGAAAGCGGTCTCGTCCTTTTATAGCCAAGCTATTCAGGATGAACAATTTCTTCAAACGAATTGCCCAAAAAATACCCGTCCGCGCCCGACATTTTTCGCGCCGCTGCCGACCGAGTCCGGTTGTTCTGATGTAACATATTGCACGTAATAAGACGCAAAGCGCAATAGATACGCTGCAAAAATGTTGTAAACATGGTATAAATTAACCGAGTGGGGGCTAAAAAAGCAAAAGTCAATTTCACCAAACCAGCGTCTAGGAGAAAAACATGTCTTACGTATCGATCGTTCCGACGGGTCACGATATCGCTGTGTCACGGCCCTGCGCTTCCGCAGGGGATCACCTGACCGCCTTTTTGTTCGGAGCCCAAGGCCATGGCGACAGCGGCATTGAGGGCCGCGCGTCGGTTGCCGACGTCTTCGCTCTGGAAAACCTGCGGGTTTCCTTCGACCGGGGTGAGAAGATTTTATGGTGGTCGATGAAGCCGCAAGGCCGTCCCAGCTTCACGGCTGGCCTACTGGCGGACATGAATAGCGTTGCCGACAGTCTCGAAACCGCATTCACCACCCATTCTAAAAATGACGAACCGAACATCGCTCACCTCGTCCTGTCTTCCCAGATGCCCGGCATCTTCAATCTGGGCGGCGATCTGCGCCTCTTCCTCGAGCTGATCGAACGACGCGACTGCGCCGCGCTGACGTGCTACGCGCATCGCTGCGCCGAGGGACAGCATCGCATCGTATCGAACTTTGGCTTGCCGATCTCCACGATCGCCTTGGTCCAGGGTGACGCCCTCGGCGGCGGTTTCGAAGCGGCTCTTGCTAACGACATCATCATTGCCGAGCGCTCGGCGAAGTTCGGCTTGCCGGAGGTTCTGTTCAATCTGTTTCCCGGCATGGGCGCCTACAGTCTGCTCGCGCGTCGCGTCGGCGCGGTGCAAGCCGAGCGAATGATCCTCAGCGGTCGGATTTACAGCGCCGACGAGCTGCATGAGATGGGGATCGTCGATCACGTCGCCGACGACGGCGACGGCACCGCGGCGGTATATGACTTCGTCGCCGGCTGCGCAAAGAATGGTTTGGCGCGCCAGGCGGTCCTGCGGACTCGGCGGATCGTCAACCCGGTCACCCGCGACGAACTGCTGCGGGTCGCCGATGTCTGGGTCGAGACCGCGCTGATGCTGACCGCGCGGGATCTCCGCCGCATGCGCCACCTCGCTCAGGCGCAAGATCGCCGCTGCGCGGCCCCGCGCGATCGTTAACGCTAACGGCACGTCTCTCCTGGGCGCCGAAGCGACCCTTCAACAAGAAACATCGTTATTCAACGAAGAACGCAAGGCGGCGGTCTCAAGCTGCTCGCGGGCCTTTTTCTTCCGTAGTGTTTTTTGTTTTCACGCCCGCGCCGCGGGCACGATCTCGCTCTTGTAGGGGCCGATTTCACGGCGCAGCCGGGCGAACTCCATTTCCAACCGGTCGACATATTCAGCGCCATGCGCGCGCAACCGCTCCGACGTCATGCCCTGGAGGTCCTGGCAGCAATGTCGCATCGCCTGCGCGCCGACGTTTCCCGCCGTGCCGCGCAAGGCATGGACGGCGCCGCGGAAACGCGCGGCATCACCCTGTCGCGCGGCGTCGCGGATGACGCCCAAAAGATCGTCGGCATTGGCCACGAAGTCCCGCAGAATGCTGAGGCCGAACTCTTCATGCGGTCCGCCATAGGCGTCGAGGGCCTCGATCGCGGTCCGGTCGAGAACGGCAAACGTGCCCGCGTCGGGCGCGCCGGCGATGGTATCGGCGGCAATGTTCGTCAGTGGAGGCAGGATGGGCTCCTCCTCGTGAGCCTCGTGGCGCGGGACCAGCCGCTCCATCTCCTCGATGAGGCGGTGCGGCTCGACCGGCTTTGTGAGATAGAGATCGACACCGGCGGCGAGCGCCGCCTCGCGCGTCTCCACCGTGGCATCGGCGCTCAACGCGATGACCGGGATCCTCGGCAGGTCCAGCGCGGCCATGCGATGAAGCTTGACGACGTCGAGGCCGCTCACGCCGGGCATGTTGATATCCAGAAGAAGCACGTCGAACGGTTCAGCCGCCAGCGCATCCAGCGCGTCCTCTCCGCTCTCGACCATGTGAGCGGAAAACCCCGCGCGCACGAGAATTCGCTCCGTCAGTCTGCGGTTCACCGGATTGTCCTCGGCAACGAGGACGCGCAAGGCGCCCCCCGTCCGATCCGGTGCCGATTCGACGTCAAGCGCGGCGGGTCCTTCCTTATCGTCCAAATCCCCGGCGAAACAGGCGGCCGCGTGCAGGGCATTGGTCAGCGTCTCTTCGGCTGGTGGCCAGCCGAGCGTAAGCAGGAACGGAGGATCCGCGAGTTCGTCCTGCCCGCCGCCCGCGTGGATGGCGACCATCGCCAAGCCCGGCTGATGCTCGCTCATGGCGTGCGCGATCGAGGCGTCCGCGCCGGAAGCTCCAGTGTCGACAATCGCGACGCGCTCGCCGCCGGCGGCGGCCGCCAACGCCGTTTTGACATCCCCGGCCGTGACCGCGCGGACGGCCCGCGTGGCAAGCTTGTCGCGGAGGGTGTCGCGCATCGCGGCGTCGCGACTGACGACGAGGACGCTGGGCGGCGGAGCCGCCGGCAGTTGCTCGGGCAGGCTCGCCGGCGGATAAGGCATCTCAAGGGTGAACGCACTTCCCCCGCCGGGTGCGCTTTCGAGCGTAAGTTTTCCGCCGCCGAGCTCGGCCAGGCTCCGGGAAATGGGCAAGCCCAAGCCGGTGCCGCCGTACCGCCTGTTGACCGCGTCGTCGCCTTGGGCGAACCGGCCGAAGACGCGCTCATGCTGGTGCGCCGGGATGCCGATCCCGGTGTCGCTCACGACCAGGCGGAGCCGATACTTGCCGTCCTCGGCGGCGAAGCCGCGATCGGCGGGGGCCACCCGCAAAAGCACCTGACCGCTCTCGGTAAACTTCACGGCATTGCCGATCAGGTTGGTCAGGATCTGGCGGAGATGTTTGGCGTCACCGCGCAGTGCCCACGGCGTCGAGGTCGCTATCGCCACGGACAGCATCAGGCCCTTGTCGGCGGCCGCGGTGCGGAAGAGCGAGATGACTTCGGCGAGGGTCGCGTACAGGTCGAAGTCGGTTGCGTCGATGGTGGCCCGGTTGGCCTCGATGCGCGAGAGGTCGAGAACGTCCTCGATGAGCGCCAGAAGCGTCATCCCGGCGGTCTTGATCGTATGCACCATTTCGCGCTGGTCGCGGTCGAGGCGGCTGTCGTCAATGAGATCGCTCGTGCCGATGATCGCATTCAGCGGCGTGCGCAATTCATGGCTGACGCTCGCGACGAACCGACTCTTGGCCTGATTGGCGGCCTCCGCCTGGGCCTTGGCCTCGGTAAGCTTGCGGATCAGCGTCGCTGCGTAGCCGGGTAGCAGGATCAAACCGGCGAGAAGCCCGATCGCGAGCGGCCATTCCCTGATCCAGAAGTTGGTCGTCAGGGCTACCGCGAGGAAGCCGCACGCGGCCATCGCGACCGAGGCGGCGAGGTAGGGCAGTCCGTAACGAAAGCCGTTGCCGAAGGCTACCCACAGATAGACGGTATAGAACGGCGCCGCGGCGTCGTCGCCGAGATGGAGGAATCCCGAGAGTACGGCGAAGTCGGTCGCCATTGCGACCAGCCGGCGGAAAGGCGACGGGGCCGGCGAGAGGGAAATGAGACCGACATAGACAATGGACAGGCCAAGGTAGGCGCCGCCCAAGGAGACCAGCAATGGCGTGTTTCTTCCGCCCGCGTCGCTGATTGCGACGAAGCTGACGTAGGCGAAAAGAAGCCCAACGATTACGACGCGAACGAACGCTTGCTCATGCTCGCTGTCGGAACGCCGCCTTAGGCGCGCAATAACTCGCCGAAGCATCATCGCGGGCAGCGATCGCTGCAGAACCGCCAACGAATCCGCCGTCGGCGGGAAGCTGCGGCTGGGCTAGTTGGGCAGTAGGACGCGGTCGACGGGAATGATGACACCGTTATCGGCACGGATTTCCGTCGCGTTGGCGCCGCCAACCCCCGCGATGGCGTTCCCCATCGTGCGCACGTTGTAATCCGAAGTCCCCCTCTCGTTGACGAACAGCGCGCCGTCCGAAACGCCGTCGACGAACACCGTTTGTCCCTGGGCGGTTGTTGCGAAGGTCTGGCCGCCGGCGAAGTCACGCGCGGTGAATTTACCGGGAACGATGTGATACCTCAGGACCTGCGCCAGGATGGCTCTATTTTTCGGCTGCAACAGCGCGCGGTAGGTTTCGTAGCGCACGCTGTTGAACGCAGCGTCCGTTGGCGCGAACACAGTGTAGGGCCCCGGTCCGGCAAGAGCATCGTCGAGGCCCGCGATTTTCGCGGCGGCGAGAAACCGCTTGAACTGGCCGGTCGCGGCGGCCGTCTCGGCGATATTCGCGGCGTATGTCGGCACGGACGCCAGTGCGAGCGGCGCGGCGGCCAAGATTGCGGTAATGCAGGGCCATGCTTTCATTAGTCAACTCCTGTGATGTGTGATCCCACCGCGAACCGCATGTCGCGCTCGCCATCCTTCATTCACACGATCTGAGCAGGCTGCCCACCCTTTTTCAAGTGTGTCATCGAGGTGGCCATGCGAGGACGTGGCCGACGACGCGAAGGAAGCGCGCCACGGCAGCGCGCCTCCTTGCGGCCGGTGCGGAGTGGAGCACCTATTTGGGCATCAGCACCGTGTCGATCGCGTGGATGACGCCATTCGACGCTGGCACGTCTGCTTTGACGACCTTGGCGTCGTTGACGTGCACGCCGTCCGTTCCATCGATCATTACGTTCGAACCCTCGACCGTCTTGACCTCGGTCTTCTTGCCGGCGAGATCGCTGGACATGACTTTGCCGGGGACGACATGGTAGGTCAGAACCTTGACGAGCTTGGCCTTATTCTCGGGCTTGAGCAGCGTCTCGACGGTCCCGGCGGGAAGCTTGGCGAACGCCGCGTCGGTCGGCGCGAACACCGTAAACGGCCCTTTCCCCTTCAGGGTATCGGCAAGACCGGCCGCCTTGACGGCCGTGACCAGTGTCGTGAACTGGCCCGCTCCGGCCGCCGTATCGACAATATCCTTTTCCATCGCCGCCTTCGCGGACCAATTCATGCCTGCTACCGCGAAAGCGGCAACAAATAGCGGTGTAATTACACGAAGAGCAAGTCGCTTTATCATCAGGCGCTTCCTTCTCAGCTTGACCCGTTTCTCTATTGCGGTGTGATACGGGACTTCTGTAAGCGCGGATCATTATCAATTGGGCGAGAGACGAAAGCCTATCGCCCTTTTTCGTCGAGCAGACCGAGCTGGCGGAAGCTGGTATGACCGCGCCTGGAGATGATCAAATGGTCGTGGAGCACGATGCCGACCTTGCCGAGGGCGTCGCGGACCTCGCGAGTCATGGCGATGTCCGGCTTCGACGGCGCCGGGTGGTTGCTCGGATGATTGTGAACCATGATCAGTGCCGAGGCATCGACCGCCAGGGCTCGCTTGACCACCTCGCGCGGATAGACCGGGGTGTGATCGATGGTCCCTTGGTGTTGGACCTCGTCGGCGATCAGCACATTCATCCGGTCGAGAAAAAGCAGGCGGAACTGTTCGACCATCGCATGAGCCATGGTCGCGCGGAGATAGGCGACGAGCTTGTCCCAGTTGTCGAAAACCGGCGCCTCGCAGAGCTCCTCGCGAATCACCCGCGCGGCCATCGCGCGCACCGCCTTGAACAGCGCGACGGAGAAATGGTTGATGCCGTCGAACTCGCTGAGCTGATCGGCGCGCGCGTTGACGACGCCGGCGAGGCCGCGGAATTGCTCCAGCAGCGCCTTCGCCAGAGGCTTGGTGTCGACGCGCTCGATGGAAAAAAACAAGAGCAGCTCGAGCAGTTCATAGTCCGGAAGGCCTTCATCCGGACCGCCGAGGAAGCGATCGCGCAGGCGCTGGCGATGCCCCCAGTAATGCGGTTTGGCGGTGAACTCGGCTTGGCCGCCGCTATCGGCCAGTCCGGGCTGGGGCTGGGGACCGGGCTGGGTACTGGGCGGGGAGGGCGGCCGGCGCAGCGACGCTGCAATCGCCGGCGACGGGTCCTCGCCCTCGAACAGCCAGACCCGCTTGAGCGGATCCCACCGACCGCCGAGGGAGCGGAGCGTATGGCGATGGGGATGGGTGTCGCCCTTTACCGTGTAGATCAGAGCGCCGTCCGAAGGCGCGTGCCGGCTGACCGTGAGGCCGAGCAGGTCCAGCGAATGCGGGACGCGGCGCGATGGCCGTCAACGCTGCGCGATCCGGACCGTCCTGGTACCCCTGCGCCACTTCCAGGGCTCGGTAAAGCTGCTCCGCCACAGGCCCCTGCCGGCGGTGCGCGCGGCGTCTTCCTCGCCGACATAGTCCTTCGAGTAGCGGCGGTAGGCGAGGGCAAAGCCTTCGCGGACCATCATGGCGTTAAGGTTGGCGCCGTCGAGGTAGCAGACCGCGATCGTGCGGCCGTAGCGATCGCGCTTGGAGCCCTTGCAGACGACCGTTCGCCCGGAGGCTTCGTGCGCCAGCGCAAGCGTCGCGCTCTCGCCGCAACGCCAGTCGGACCCATTGACCGAGCAGCTCTGGCGACTTTCCGGCGCGTCGATGCCGTGGAGACGAATGCGTTCGCCGGCGATGTCGATCGTGTCGCCGTCGATGATGACCGCTACCCCGGCAACGTCCGCCAGCGCGGGCGTGACGGACATTCCAAGGCAGGCGGCGGCGGCGAGGCACAGATGCCACGCGGCGCGGCGCAATGAAGACGAAACGTTACCGGCGGCCAAGGCCATACCAGCACCCCCCAATCATGTTCAGGCGCTAGTTATAGACCCTTTTTGGGTAAACATTAAGCGGCATTACCCATTTTTAGAAAGAGATAAAGCCTGCGTTCACTACCTCTTTTGCGTGCATCTGGCGTATCGCCCGCTTCGAAACGCGTGCCAACTGGGCGCATCTACCACCACCGCGCCGCCGCGCCGATTGTGAAAAAAGGAACTCGCCCGCCCGATCGCCCGATCGCCCGATCATTCCGCGGCCAACGGCGATTCTCCCTCTTGGCCCTTCGTGAGCGGTACGTGGCCAAGGCTGCCAAGCCAAAGCTTGAAGACGAACAAGGCGATCAGCAGCGCCCCCAGCCCGAAAACGATGTCGCCCGGGACCCGCATCCAAACGAGTGTGCGGACCAGCGGCGATTGCACCACCTCGATCGACCGCGCGTACCACAAGCCTACGGAGACGGCGGCCCAGCCCTGGATAGCGCCGATCGGCAGCAGCGACAGGAACAGCATCATCGCCAACCCGATGTTCAGGCCCCAGAAGCCCCACTTCAGCAGTCGGTCGTCCCACGCGGCCGGCGCCGTGACCCCGCGCAGGCAGAAAAGCATCAAGCCAATGCCAAGCATGCCGTAAACGCCAAACAGCGCCGCATGGGCGTGGACCGCCGTCGTGTTCAGTCCCTGGATGTAGTACAGCGAGATCGGCGGATTGACCAGGAAGCCAAAAACGCCGGCGCCAAGCATGTTCCAGAAGGCGACGGCGACGAAGAAGAGAATCGGCCAACGGTAGACAAGTATCCACTTCGCCGACTTGGTCACGCGGTAGTTACGGTAACCCTCCAGGCCGAGCAGAACGAGAGGCACGACTTCCAGCGCCGAGACCACGGCGCCCCATGCCATCACCGAAGGCGGAGTGCCAGCAAAGTAAAGATGATGCAACGTGCCGATAATGCCGCCGGACAGGAAAATGATCGTCGAGACCAGCACCGCCGCGGACGCGATCTTTGGCCGCACCAACCCAAGCTTCATGAACAACAGTGCGATGACGGCGGTCGCGAAGACCTCGAAGAAGCCCTCTACCCAAAGATGCACGACCCACCAGCGCCAATATTCGATCATCGACAGGGCGGTACGCTGGCCCCAGGTCAGCCCGGCCGCATAGAACAGGGCGATCGCGACGGTCGCGACGAACACGGCGGCGATGAGCGGTTGGCTGTCGCCGGGCTTGCGCAAAGCCGGCCACAGGGCCCGGCCGACCAGCAGCAGCCACAACAGCAGGCCGACAAACAGGAGAATCTGCCAGAAGCGGCCAAGATCGATGTATTCATAGCCCTGGTGGCCGAACCAGAAGTTGATATCAAGACCCAGCTTCTGCTGGACGCCGAGCCATTCGCCGGCCAGTGAACCGACGACCACGATGAGCAGCGCGCCGAACAGCACGTTGACGCCGAGCGTTTGTCCTGGCGGCTCGTACCCGGAGACCGCGGGAGCGATGTAGAGCCCGGTCGCAAGCCACGCCGTGGCGATCCAGAAGATGGCGATTTGCGTGTGCCAGGTTCGGGTCACGGCGTACGGCAGCCAGTCGGCCAGGGGAAAGCCGTAGAAGTGCTGGCCCTCGATGGTGTAGTGCGCGGTCAGCGTGCCAAGCACGATCTGGGCCAGAAACAGGAGCATCACCACCCCGAAAAACTTGCGCGTCGCCAGCATGGAGCTGGTTGGCCGCAGCGTCGCCAGCGGATCGCTGGTCGGCGTCGCCGGGGTCTCTTCCTGATCGAGCTGAGCGGCCTGATACCAGACTAGAAGGCCGATAGCGCCGATCAAGGCGATGAACGAGGCGACCGACCAGACCACGGCCTCGGTGGTGGGGAGATTGCCGATGAGCGGCTCGTGCGGCCAGTTCATCGTGTAGGTGGCGGCCTCGCCTGGCCTATTCGTCGCGGTCGCCCAAGACGTCCAGAACAGGAATGTCGTCAGCGCCGCGCGCCGAGAAGCATCCGGAACCGGATTTTCGGGCAAGGCATATTTCGCGCGCAGTGTCGCCTGCGCCGGCGCCGCGCCGAACAACCCCTCATAGAACAACCGGTTGTCGTGGATCGCGGCGGCGCGCTCTTCGGACACCGTCAGCACGCCGGTCTCGGGATCGACACGATCGGTGCGGATCTCCTCGCTCAACCGCTCCTTCAGCGCCGCCTGCTGCTCACGGCTGACTTCGGCGAACGGGACGCCGTAGTCACGCTCCGCCCAGTGGTCGAGCATGAAGACGAGCTCGCGATGCAGCCAGTCCGCGGACCAGTCGGGGGTCAGGTAGGCGCCGTGACCCCAGATCGAGCCAAGTTGCTGGCCGCCCATTGACTGCCAAACCTGGCGGCCGCGATGGATATCTTCGGCGGTGAAGAGCGTCTCGCCGCTTTCCGTCACCACCGCCGAGGGAACGGGCGGCCGATTCACGTAAATCTGCTGGCCGATAAAGCCGAGCACGGCGAACGAGACGACGACAACGATCGTAAGGATGATCCACAAACGGCGGATGTTGTGCATGACAATCGCTCCCTCCAGCGCGGCAATCGTACGCTGCCTTTCGCCACTTTGGAAGATGCGCGGTTGCGATAGCTTGTCGGATGTTAATGCGCGCGAAGCCGAACCCGCGCCGGCGCGCTCGTGACGCCGTCGCACTTGCCGGGGAAGTCAAGGGCATCGCGTACGCCGATGCCGCGGTGGCTGGGGGACCTGGATTCGAACCAGGGTTGCTCGGTCCAGAGCCGAGAGTTCTACCGCTAAACTATCCCCCATCGGGACCAGCGCTGCGCGGACCGCGTTTCTAGCACGGCGGCTTTTCTTTTTGTAGCACCGTTCAGCGCTTTTTCCTCGCCCGCGCTTTGTCCGTCATGACTAATGGGGAGCATGACGATCGTCCCCGACACGCAACAACGACAGAACCTTTCGAGGACGGCCCAGGTGAGCCCGCCGGCGAAAAACCAGCGGAGCGGGCCGGTGGCGCGTTCGACGAAAAAAGCGGGCGTTCGATGAAAAAGCGATCGGCCTCGTCGCAGGCGTGGTTGCGCCGCCAACTGAAGGACCCCTACGTCGCCGAAGCCAAGCGCTTGGGCTATCGCTCGCGGGCGGCGTTCAAGCTGATCGAATTGGACGATCGATTTCGTCTGCTTAAACCGGACGCGCGCGTCGTCGACCTCGGCGCCGCGCCCGGCGGCTGGACTCAGGTCGCGCTCGCGCGGGTCCGGGCCAAGGGCGGCGCGCGCGCCGTCGTCGTTTCGGTCGATATGAACGACTTCGACGCGATCGAGGGGGCCGAGGTGATGGTCGGCGATATTTTCGACGCCGCCATCGAGGCGCGCATCCGCGAGCGGCTCGGCGGCGCCGCAGACGTTGTGCTCAGCGACATGGCGCCCCCCGCCAGCGGCCACGCCGGCGCCGACCACCTGCGGATCATCGGGCTCGCCGAGGCCGCGCTGGACCTGGCGGTGAGCGTGCTCGCGCCGGGCGGCAGCTTCGTCTGCAAGGTCTGGCAGGGCGGCGCCGCGCACGATCTGCTGGTGACACTGAAACGCCGCTTTGGATCGGTACGCCACGCCAAGCCGCCGGCCTCGCGCGCGGAGTCCGCGGAGGTCTACGTCGTCGCCACCGGCTTTCAGCCCCACGTGGGTTAGCGAGCTCGGCCGCGATAATAGTTTGTTAAGCCGCCGGGTCGAAACTCGCCTCATGGAAAAGGCGCCGCGGCATCAACAGACGACGGAGTCCCGCGTGCGCGTATCACGACCCGCCTCGGCCGTGATCGTCATCGCGACAGCCGAGCCGACGCCGTCGTGACCCCCCCGGCATCGACTCGTGGCGACATCGAGATCCGGCTTGAGCGCATCGCCGCCCTGATCGCGGGCGCGCTTCGCCTCGTCGCCGAGAACCAGCCCATCGATCTCGCGGTTCTCGAGTTCGTCATCGTCGATTTTCGCGACGCCGTTTTCGCCGCGCCCGCCGAGATCCTCGACGGGCTGGCGCCACGGGTGGCGGAGCTGCAGGCGAGCCTGGACGGGCTGGCCGAGGCGCTGGCGCGCCAACATGGCGACGTGCGCGACGCCATCGCGGTCAAGCGCCGCGCGGCGTTCAGGGCCTATGGCAACGGGGGAGAGCAGGAATGATCCAGTCGTATCGGTTCGCCCGATTGAAGGCATGGTCCGGAGCAATGTCATGAGCTGGGCCAACTACCTTCAATTTGCCGTGGCGTTCGCCTTCGTTCTGGCGCTGATCGGTGTCGTGGCGATCCTCGCCCGCCGCTTCGGGTTGGGTTATATGCCGCGTTCCGGGTCCATGCGACGGTTGGTGATCTCCGAGACCGTCCCGCTCGATGCCAGGCACCGGTTGGTTCTGATCCGCCGCGACAACGTAGAACACCTGCTTGTCCTCGGCCCGGCCTCGGCAACGGTGATCGAGGCCGACATCGCGCTATCGCCGCCACCGTCCTTCACCGCCGTTCTCGCGGACGTGTCCGAATGAAGCGTCTCGTTATGGCGGCGCTCATCGTCGCGCTGGGCGCGGTCGCGCTGGCCTCGCCGGCCGCCGCCCAGGCCCTGTCGCTCGATCTGGCCGGAGGCGATGGCGCCGCGACCGGGCGCATCGTCCAGCTCGTCGCGCTCATCACGATCCTGAGCCTGGCGCCGTCGATCCTGGTGATGGTGACATCGTTCACCAGGATCGTCGTCGTGCTGTCGTTCGTCCGCATGGCGCTCGGGACCCAGCAGACGCCGCCCAACCAGGTCATCATCAGCCTGGCGCTCTTCCTGACGTTGTTCGTCATGGCGCCGACGATGCAGCAGGCCTACGACCAGGGCATTCAGCCGCTGATGGCCGGCGAGATCGAGGAGCCGGAGGCATTCGAGCGCTCGGTCGGCCCATTCCGCGCGTTCATGTCCCTGCATGTGCGCGAAGCCGATCTTTCGTTGTTCCACGATCTGGCCGGCACCCCGCCTGTCGGCGAAGAAAGCAAGGAAAAGGACGCGACCGCCGAGACCCCGCTGCGCGTGCTGATTCCGGCATTCATGATCAGTGAATTGCGCCGCGCGTTCGAGATCGGCTTTCTTGTCTTCGTTCCATTCCTCATCATCGACATGGTCGTTGCCTCGATCCTGATGTCGATGGGCATGATGATGCTGCCGCCGATCATCATCGCGCTGCCGTTCAAGATCATATTCTTCGTGCTCGTCGACGGCTGGTCGCTGATCGTCGGCAGCCTGGTGCGCAGCTTCGGCGGCTGAAGCGGCGTTGCTACAAGGCCGCCACCGCGTCCGCTGCTTCGGGTTGAGACGCCGTGGCGGTGAAGTCGAGCAGGACCTTGAGGCCCGGCCGGTTGTCGCTCAGCGTGATGAAAATGCCGTGGATGTCGGCGACGGCCGCGACAAGAGCCAGGCCGAGTCCGCTGCCGGCGCTCGAACGGCTCCGTTCGAGCCGATAGAAGCGCTGGAAAACCTTTTCTCGATCGTCAGATGGAATGCCCGGCCCGTTGTCGGAAATGACGCCCTGAGGTCCCCCGCGCGAACGGTTGAGACGGATCTCGATGCGCGTTCCGCCAGGCGTATGACGGATGGCGTTCTCGATCAGATTGGCGAGCATCTGGGTGATCAACTCGCGGTCGCCGCCAATCAGAATGCCGGGTTCAATCACCGCCGCGAGGGTCTGTCCCCGATCCTCGGCGACCGCGCCGTAGGTATCCGCGATCAACTGGAACACATCGGAGAGCGCGATCGTTGTAAAGGCGGCTTTCCTGGTCCCGGCTTCGATCTGGGCGATGCGCAGAAGCGCCGAGAAGGTCGCGAGGATTCCGTCGGTATCGGCGATCGCCTGGTCGATGGCGCCTTCGTAATCCTCGATGCCACGGGCGGTCAGCCGCGCGCCTTCGAGTTGCTGACGGAGGCGGCCCAGCGGCGTCCGCAGGTCATGGGCGATGTCACTCGACACCTGGCGCAGGCTCTCCATCAGCGCCTGGACCTGGTCGAGCATCTCGTTGAGGTTGCCGGCCAATCGGTCGAGTTCGTCGCCGGTCCCGCGCGTCGGCACGCGGTCGGAGAGCTTGCCATGGATGATGGCCCGGCTTGTCCGGTTGATGGCGTCGATGCGGTGAAGGAAGCCGAGGCTCAGGAGTACGCCACCCGCGACCCCAAGCACAACGGTGCCCCCGAACGCCCAGGCGAATGCGCGGATGATCACTTCCTTGACTTCGACAATCCCATGCATGTCCTCACCGACCAGCAGGAACGAGCGATCCTCCAGCATGACCCCGAGGGCGAGCACGCGATGCTCGCTGCTTTCCGCGGAAGGCGTGTCGACCGTGTCATCCCCATTTGGCGGGATGGGCAGTTCCTGCCAGCCGGCGTGAGCCACCTGGCGAGGGAGATTGCCGGCGACTTCGCGGCCCGCGGAGTCCGTCAGGAGATAGAAGTTCGAGCGCGGAAGGCCGGATGCCAGACGCCGTTCAATCGTTTCGGCGGTGCGCGAGAGGCCTCCGGCGCGGTGATCTTCGGCAAGCGCGCTCACCTCGCTTTCGACATTGGTCATGAACTGCTGGCGGAGCGCGCCGCCGGCGATCCAGTAGACCACGCCGAACAGGACGAGGACGGAAGCGCCGAACAAGCCGGCGTACAGCGCTGCCAGGCGAAAGCCGGCCGTGCGAAAAATTCTACTCGGGTGCACGGAGGCAATATCCCGACCCGCGCACCGTATGGATGAGCTCGACGGCGAAGCCCCGATCAACCTTGCCGCGCAATCGGCTGATGTGAGTCTCAACGACGCTGGTTTGCGGATCGAAGTGGAACTCCCAGACATGCTCGAGCAGCATGGTCCGGGTCACGACCCGACCCGCGTGTCGCATCAAATACTCAAGCAGCCTGTACTCCTGCGGCTGGAGGTCGATCCGCCGGCCGGCGCGCGAGACCGCGCGCTTCATCAGGTCGATCTCCAGATCGAGGACCCGCAGCGTCGTCTCGATCGTGGCCATCGGCGGCCGGCGCACGAGCGCGTTAACGCGGGCAAGAAGCTCCGCGAAAGCGAACGGCTTCACGAGGTAGTCGTCGCCGCCAACCTCCAGGCCCTCGACGCGGTCGTCGATGCCGCCGAGGGTGGTCAGAAACAGGATCGGGGTTTTGATTCCCGCGCCGCGGATGGTCTTGACGATCCCGAGGCCGTCCAGTCCGGGGAGCATGCGATCGACAACCATTACATCGTAGGGCGCGCCGGCCGCGAGGAACAAGCCGTCCCTGCCGTCCGCGGCATGATCGACGACATGTCCGTGCTGCCGCAGGCTGTTGGTGATATGGCGCGCCGTTTGTGCGTCATCTTCGATCAGCAGTATCTTCAACGCGCTCTTTCAAATCTGCATGATCCCCGCGAATCCGCGTAGTTCCGGGCCTACTTTATCATGCTTGCCGGTCATGCGGCGTCTTGACCCGGATGCTTTCCGGCCCGCTGCGGCAGGAGCAGGATACAGGCGACGATAAAGATGGCTAGAACCGCCGATGCGCCGAGGCGGCTCATCGCGAAACCGCCGCTGGCAATGGGCTTGTCGAGCAGATCCCCCAAGGTTGCTCCGAGAGGCCGGGTGAGGATGAATGCCGCCCAGAACAACAACGCGCGCGAGGCGCCGGTAAAATATACCTGATTACGCATCTTTCTCAGCCTGCCGGGGCGTGGTACAAAGCAAGAACATATAAGGAGACAGGCGGGGTTGAGGCATGGCGCGCAATCGTGTTCAGTTTCAGAAGGGGCTCAGCGAGGCGCGGTTCGATGAGCTTTACGGGAGCGAGGATCGGTGCCGGAGGTCGTGCTCCGCTGGCGTTGGCCGCAAGGCTTTGTCTGCCCCGGCTGCGGCGGGCGGAATCACTGCGTCATCAAGACCCGTGCCCTCTACCAGTGCACGTCCTGCCGCCGGCAGACCTCGCTGATGGCCGGCACGATCTTCGCCTCGACCAAGGTGCCGCTGCGCACTTGGTTTCGCACCATGTACCACCTGACGCAGAGCAAGGGCGGGATCTCCAGCCTCGAACTCGGCCGTCGCCTCGGTGTGACCCAGAACACCGCCTGGAAGCTCAAACACAAGCTGATGCAGGTGATGATGGAGCGGGATGCCGGCAAGCGCCTGACCGGTCGGGTCGAAATGGACGACGCCTATCTCGGTGGCGAACGCTCCGGTGGCAAGCGCGGTCGCGGCGCGCCCGGCAAGACGCCGATCATCGTCGCCGTCGAAACCACGCCCGAGGGCAAGCCGGTGCGCCTGAAGCTGCGCCGGGTCATCGGCTTTCGGCGCAAGGAGGTCGAAAAACTGGCCCGACGCAGTCTCGATCCCGCCAGCACCGTCGTCAGCGACGGCCTCAGCTGCTTCCGCGGTGTCGCGGATGCGGGATGCACGCATCAGCCGATCCGCACAGGATCCGGCCGCAAGGCGTGCTGACACCCGCTTTCAAGTGGGTCAACACGGCGCTCGGCAACATCAAGACCGCCATCACCGGCACATACCGCGCCATCCGCCAAAAGCACATCCCCCGCTACCTGGCCGAGTTCGAATACCGCTTCAATCGGCGCTACGATCTCGCCGCCATGATGCCCCGCCTCGGCTGGGCCGCCGTCCGAACCCCGCCAATGCCATATCGCCTCCTCAAACTGGCTGAGGTTCATGCGTAATCAGGAAATAATATAACGCGGCGACCACGGCCAAGCCGGCGGCGAAGACGAGCGCGCCTCCTTCGTAGCCGAGTCCCGTGGAAGTCGCCATCCAATCGCCAAGCGCGGTGCCCAGGGTTTGCGACAACAATATCGTCGCCCAGTAGTATATCTCGACCTTGGGGGTCGCGACGGTCTCCACGGACACGGAGCCCAACGACCAATACCAAAAGCCGAGCATCCCCATGAGAGACACCAGGAGTATCGACGATCCGCCCAGGTAGCCGATGCCCAGCGAACGGTCGAGGAAGTCGGCAAGCGTCGTTCCGACCGTCGTCGTCGCGACAATGGCCGCCCAATACAGGAATGGGTGAAACTTTTTCGCGAAGATCTGACCGCCGACGGCAATGACGACGATTGCGGCGAAAATGGCGGTGCCGGCCAGGTAACCCAGCCCCATCGTCATCGTCACGGCGTCGCCGCCGGTTTCGCCAAGTGTCGTCGCGGCGATCTTGATGATCCAGAAGGTCAAGGTGACGGCGGGAACCTTGCTCACGCCATCGCGCATGATCTCGTTCATAAAACGCATTCCTTTCGAAGCACTTGGCTTGGCTTCTGGCCTACCGCTGGGGCTCGCGCCCCAGGGTCGCGAACGTTACGAGCGAGGCGATGCAGGCGAGAAAAATGAAGCTCGTGACGATTGTTCCGAGGCCAATGCCGCCATCGGTCGGGGACTGAGACAGCAGATCGCCAAACGAGGCGCCCATCGGCCGGGTCAGAATGTAGGCCAGCCAGAACGCCAGGATGCCGTTCATCCTCCCGGCGTAGTAGGCGAGCGCGACGACGCCGATGATCGCGGCGAAGATGAGGCCCGTGCTCAGATAGCCGAGTCCGAGGCCCTCGGCCGCCAAGTCGCCGGCCGCGGTTCCGAGCGCGAAGGTGAACAGGATCGCCAGCCAATAGAAGGCTTCGCGTCTCGCCGTGTAGATGGTGTGGATCGACAGAGTTTTTTCGGCGGCGTACCAGACGGCGAACGTCGCCATCAACGCCACGGCGAAGAATGCCGTCGATGTTTCCAGCGTCACGTCGAGATTGTCGACCAGATTGTCGGTGATCAGGGTGCCGACAACGCTGATCAAGACCACGGCCAACCAGTAAACCCAGGGGATGTATCTCTTTTGCGCGAATTGCAGCACCAACGCCGCGATCAGGAAGCCCGTCATGATTGCCGACGTCGCCGGCAGTCCAAGGCCGAGGTTCATGTTCAGGAAATCGGCCGCGGTCTCGCCCACGGTGACGGCCATGAGCTTGATGAGCCAGAAGTCGACGGTAACTTCAGGCACCCTGTTGTGAGTGAAAGCTGATTTTCCGGCGGCAACCTCGGTCATCGTATTTCCTCATCCGCACCCGGTTCTGACATTGCAGCGGTTTGTTAATCGAATGGGATGAGTATCGCGGTTGCGGGTTTCGCGGCAATTTTACGGGAGTATAGAGCCTGTTGCTGAATGGCTCGATATTGCTGGCATGACGCGGTCTGCTGATGGTTTTAGGGCTTCGGGGCGGTTTGTTCCGGCCTATTGCCTCAATTTCGGAGCCATTTTCCCCCTTTGTTTCCACTGCGCACGGACTCCGAGTGCAGTTTTCTGAGGTTGTGGGCGGCGCAGTGCAGGCTCCATTCGCCCCGGGTCTCCTGCTCGCCCCGCATCATGAAGCGGTCGGCGCCCTGGTTTTCCTTCATCTGGCCGAACACCGGTTCCACGGTCTGGCCGCGCAGGCGGTAGAGAGTCCGGCCCCGCTTGGTCAACAGCCTGCGTTCCATTCGCTCACGGGCACTCATGCCCTTGGGCATCCGGCCCCGTGGCGGCGGGGCGTCGCGCATCGCCTTGCGCTGTTTCCAGTCCTTGGTGGTCGCGATCAGGTATTCGCATTCCGCCGTCTCGGTGGCGGCGTTGTCCTCGGACCAGTACCCGGCGTCGAACAGCCCGGTGCCGAGCCCGACCTCCTCGCCGCTCACCGCCTCCATCATGGCCAGGGTCTTGGCGATCATCGGCACCAACTGGTGGACGTCGTTGGCCTGGTTCGTCACGTCGGCGGCGAGGATGATCTGGCCGGCGGTCACCACAGCCTGGGCATTGTAGCCCTGGAGGTAGCCCTTGCGCCCCTTCATGATGCGGCTCGCCGGGTCGGTCACGTTGGCCTTGGCGTCCTCGTCGATCGCCGCCTCGGCCGGCTTCGGCTTGCGGCCGCGCTTGGCCTTGCCGGTCGCCTTCTCCGCCGCCGCGCGGGCATGGATTTTCTCCTGCTGGGCATCCGCCTTCTCCGCGGCGTCGGCACGAAGACGATCCAGGCACGAGCGCAGCCGGGCAAGACGGCCGCAGGGCTCCCGCAGACCGGCGGGCATCTCGTCACCCCGTTGGTCCCCGAACATCGCGTCTTCGCTGGCGTCGGTTTCCTCCGCCTCCGACACCATCGCCGCCACTTCCGCTTCCAGAGACTTGGCCGTCCGGTTCGCCGCCAGAGATGCGTTCGCCTTGACCTTGGTCCCGTCCAGGGCCACCACGCCGAGGCGAACCACTCCCGCCGCGATGCACAGCTTCAGGACCTCCGCGAACAGGGCCTCGAATGCGCAGCGATGGCGCTTGCGAAACCGCGCGATCACGCTGTGGTCCGGAACCTCGTGGCCGACAATCAGCCGGAACCCCGCGTCGCGTTCGCACAGGCGCTCGATCTTCCGGCTCGAGCGATGGCCGTTCGCATAGGCATAGATCAGCACGCAGACCATCATCCACGGCGCGAAAGGCGGGGCACCCGTGCCGCGTTTCGTATAGCGCGCCCCGAACGCCGAAAGGTCCATGAGGCCGACAATGTCCAGGAGAAGATGGACCATGTCCGTTTCCGGAACCCAGTCCTTCATGTCGACTGGCAGAAGAAACCTCTGCCGCCGGTCCGGCTCCCGGAAAAAATTCGCCATGCCTGCCTCCTCTCACATTGGCCGTTCCGAGAGAATCAGGACACCATCAGCCGGTCAAGCCGGGATCAGGGCCGGCGGGGCGATTCTGCAACAGGCTCTATACCAATCGGTAAGGTGCGCACTGGCATGGCCGGTCACCAACCGTCCGGATCATATGGCCGATCGCAGATCCTCGGCGGAAGCGTGGGCCGGGCCATAGCCGCTTTCTCGATGTTGTATCTGCGAAGCACGTAGCTGACCTGGCGTGTTGCCATGCCGAGCAAACCAGCACTTCCATGCGCCGTGCCGCGACATCGGGCCCAACTCTGTTCGCGAAAATGTTCTTGTCGTCGCGGGCGCTTTGTTGAACAATTGTGACCCAAGAGGGGGTCAGATGCGTCTTCGCCTGCATGCAATCGCTGTCACCGCCACGGGCGGCTTGCTGGCTTACGCGGCCACCGCCGACGCGGCGGGCTTTGCCCTCAAGGAGCAGAGCGCCAGCGGCCTCGGCGGCGCCTTCGCCGGCCAGGCCGCCGGCACCGACGACATCAGCGCGATGTTCACCAATCCGGCGGTCACGACCAGGCAGTCGGGCAGCCGGGTTTCCGCGGTGGCCAGCTACATCATGCCGCAGGCGAAGATCCGCTCGCAGTCGGGAAGTTCCATTACCGGCGCGCCCATCTCCGGCGGCAACGGCGGCGGCGATGTGGCCGACGATCTGCTTCTGCCGGCGTTCTACGCCCTATGGGATCTCGACGAAACCTTCGGCACGCGACACAAGCTCCGGATGGGCCTCGGCGTCAACGTTCCATTCGGCCTTGAAACCGACTATAACGACGGCTGGGTCGGACGGTATCAGGCGCTGCACTCGAAGCTGTCGAGCGTGAATATCAACCCGACCTTGGCTTTCGAACCCGTGCGCGGCCTGTCGCTCGGCGTCGGGCTGCAAGTCCAGTACGCCGAAGCGACGCTTACCAACGCCATTGACTTCGGCACCATCGGCGCGGCTGTGGGCGTGCCGTTCGCAGTGCCTACCCAACAGGACGGCCGCGCCCGGGTTAACGGCGATGACTGGAGTTACGGGTACACGCTCGGCGCGATGGTGGAACCGTGGGCCGGAACCCGCCTGGGCGTGGGCTATCGCTCGCAAATCGAGCATCGACTGTCGGGCCGGGCGACATTCCGGCTCGACGACGCGGGTGTCGGCGCGTTCCTCGCCGGGGCGACGGGCGCGTTCGCCAACACCGGCGCCGAAGCCAAAGTCACCACGCCGGAGACGGTAAACATCGGTGTCCATCAGGATCTCGGCGAGCGCTGGTCGGTGGCGGGGGAAGCGCAATGGACCCGCTGGAGCCGATTCCAGAAACTGGCCATCAAGTTCGACAACCCCGCCCAGCCGGACAGCTACACCCGCGAAGACTGGAACGACAGCTGGTTCTTCGCCATCGGCGTGACCTACAAGCCCTCCGCCGACTGGTCGCTGCGCGCGGGGTATGCATACGACCAAAGCCCGGTGCCCAACAGCACGCGCACACCGCGCATTCCCGACAACGACCGTCACTGGTTGTCGATCGGCGCCAGCTACAAGGCGGCGCCCAACCTTTCGCTGGCCGCCGGCTATACCCACATCTTTGTGCGCGACGGCTCGATCGACTTGTCGGCGGGCGATCGCGGCGGCACGTTCCGTGGAAACTTTTCCGGCCAGGCGGAAGCCGCGATCGACATCGTCAGCCTTCAGGGCGAATGGCGATTCTGAAGGGGGACAGCGATAAAAAGGCGGCGATAAGAGAGGGTTGGGATGATCATGCAACGCGCGCCCACGCAAACCGTGGCAGCCATGGCGCTGTTCCTGGTCGTCACCGTTCTCGGCGCCGCGGGTTTCGCGGAAGCGCGCGCACCCGGCTTCAAGGTCCCGTCGGGCTTCGTTGTGACGGAGGACACCGCGCCCGTGCCCGGAGCCAAGCGCTCGCCCGACTGGCGGCCAATTTTGACGGTGCGGCCCGAGGAGAACGCCTTCTCCGATCTGACCTCGCTGTCGCTGCGCGAGGTTGTCGGCAAGGTCGACAATCCGGATGAATGGCTGAAGCAGCGGCTCACAATCGACGTGGCAAGCGACGAAGAGGTCGCCGCGGTGCTCGACAGTCCCGACAGCCCTTTCGCCGATCCCGCCTTCGATGTCCTGCGCAAGGCCATTCCGCAGTTGTTCGAGAGCCTGAGGGGGCTGGGCAAGATGGGCGCGAGCCTGTGCGAGCCGCCGCGGGCGGCGTATAACGCCGCCGGCACGTTGCGCGAGATGTATTGTACCTTTCAGGTTGGGCCGCTGCGGCAATACTTGGTGCTCCGGCTGCAGCAGATCGGCGAGGCATGGTACTACACGGAGATCAAGACGGTGAACGAGCGCCGTTTGCGAGAGCTGGTCGCGATGGCAGATACCTTCACGAGTTAGCTTCGGCTCCAGCACAACCAGGTCGGCGGCGGGACTTGGCCGTTTTTTTCCGATTATGAACGGTGTCCACCTGTTTGGGTTATACATTCGCGGCATTTTATTTTATGCTCGGTAAACCAGAAGTCGATCCGCATCGTATCACTCTGGCCCCTGCCATAGCCGAGTAAGCCGACACATGAACCGTATTCGCTTGATGCGCAGTCGCCGCAATCTGACCCTGCAGCAACTGGCGCTCCGAGTTGATCCACCGGCCTCCTATCAGCAGATTGCCCGTTTGGAACGCGACGAGCGGCGCCTGACCTGGGAATGGATTATTCGGATCTCGCGCGCGCTCGAGTGCGGGCCGATGGATCTTATAGAGGATGGATGGGAGCGGCTTGATCCGTCCGAACAGGAGGTTATCGCCGCTTTCCGGGCGCTGCCGGAAGCGCGTCGCAGGGATTTTGTCGACGATCTCGATCAGCGCGGCGGTTCGGCGTTGCGCGGGCGCATGGTGGCGGCCGCGATTGAGTGACGCGCAAGGCGTCAGGCCGCAACCCGGCTACGCGGCGCCAAACATCCTTTTGAGATTGTCGAGCCCGCTTACGTAGATGTCGCGAATGATTTGGCTCGCCTCGGTTTCGCTCGCGCCATGGGCTTCGAAATCGCTCGACCATTCAACCGTTGCCGCGCCGCCGCCCTGGTCCTTGACCGCGACGGTGGCTTTGTAGTTGGCGACCGGTAATGGGCCCGCCATCAGCGAATAGGTGTAGCTCCTCTGGCTGTCGTCGGCGTGGTCCAAACGTTCCTCGATCGTTCCGCCGCCCGCCAGCGTGAGGACGCGAACCGCGCCGTCCTCGCTCAACTCACTCTTGATCACAGCGGGCAGCCAGTCGGGCAGGGCGTTCCACTGTCCGACCAAGTTCCAAACCTCGTTCGCCGGCACATTCAATTGCTGCGAGACGTGAACCTTCGTCATTGGCTGAACCTCCCGGGCGGAACCGATCTTACGCCAGCATCCTTTGCCACGCAGTTTGCGCGATCCTATCGGCGACGGCAACCCGCATGTAACCGGCCGCAAACCGGCCGAGGACTTGCACCGAGCGCTCAGCAGTACCCGAGCCCGTTGCTTTCCGCCCACTGTTTTGGCGCCGCGCCGGCGCGCACCTTGCTCATCACCTTTCCCAAAGCTCCGCGGGCGGCAATGACGTCTTCCGGCTCGACCGGCGCGATGAGCGTATCGAGGTCACGCTCCCATACGACCCGGACCGGCGGTTTCCAGACGCTCCAATAGCTCCAAATGACAACGTGGTTATCCATCGCGACGCTCCTTGCAGCGACTCCCCGGCAAGGGACGGCTTCTCGACGCCGAGTTAGCATGGATTGTGCGCGCCGCCGCGACCGCGCGCAGTGAACTGGTTCACAGTCTTGAAGCTCAACGCGCTTCGGGCGCAAGAGCGGTAAAGAGATCAGGGGGATCGGCGATCGCGCCAGGCGCAAGGTCGCTGACGCCGATGCCGATCAGGCGGAAAGGGCGGCCATCGGCCGCGCGTTCGATCAACGGACGAGCAGCGGCGAGAATGACATCCGCCCGCCGGGTCGGATCGGCGAGCCGGCGGTTGCGTGTACGCACCTTGAAGTCGGCGCTCTTGAGCTTGACGAAGACACTGGTTCCCGCAAGGCCCGCCGCGGCCAGGCGCTGAGCGACCCGTTCGACCAGCGGTGCCGCCATCGCGACCAGACGCCCGGCTTCACGAATATCGGCAGCGAAGGTCGTTTCGCTTGAAATGCTTTTGGACGGGCGCGACGGCGTGATCTCGCGATCATCGTCGCCGCGGGCAAACCCGGCGAGGCGGCGGCCGAATTGGCCAAACCGGGCGACGAGCTCGGCCTCGGCGACACCCTGCAGCCGGCCGATCGTGATAATGCCAAGAGCTTCGAGCCGCGCCGCCGTCGCCGGGCCGACGCCCATCAGGCGGCGGACGGGCATGGGGCTCAGGACCTCGCGGGCCTCGGCGCGGCCGATGGTCGAGAACCCGCGGGGTTTGTCGAGATCCGAAGCGATCTTGGCGAGGAACCTGTTGGCGGCGAGGCCAATGGAAACGGTGATGCCGATTTCGGCTTCAACCCGCCGGGCAATCTCGGCGAGAATGACGGCCGGGCGACGGGGATCGAGACGAACGTCGGGGACAAGTCGAGGTAGGCCTCGTCGAGCGAGACCGGTTCAAGGACCGGTGTCGCCGTCGCCAGAATTGAACGAATGGCGCGGCCGGCCTCGCGATACTTTGCCATGTTCGGCGCGATCACCACCGCTTGCGGGCATAGCGACAGGGCCTTGAACATCGGCATGGCCGAGCGCGGACCGAAGCGCCGGGCGACATAGCATGCGGTGGTGACAACCCCGCGGCCGCCGGGATGGCCAACGATCACCGGCCGGTCGCGGAGCGATGGCTGGTCGCGCTTTTCGATGGCGGCGTAAAAGGCGTCGCAGTCGACATGGGCGATGCTGAGCGCGTCAAGTTCGGGGTGGCGGACGAGACGCCGCGAGCCGCACGCCGGGCAGGGCGCGTTGGCATCCAGGCCGCGGGCGAAGCCGCGAATGCAATCACGACAGACGATATTCGCCATGCGCGCTCCTCAATGCCTCAAGGCAAATATAAAGCATGCGGGGCGAACGCGGAGGAATTGGATGGCGAGGATGGGGCGGACGGAGGAGGTGGGAACTCCGCCGTCCGCCGGTAGAAATCCGATGACCCCGGCAGGAGGGATGCCGTGATCACCATTGCCATGGCAGGGGATTGTCATGGTATCGAGAGTTACGAAAGAGCCGCCCCCGCGGATTTCCCAACCACGCGTTTTTTTCGGGTCGCGGCGGAGCAGGCTCTCCGATGACACCGACATCCCGGTCAATAGCGATGAATGACGACCATGGAGCCGCGAGAGCGGCCAAGTCCGAGAGAGGCCTTTGGCCGTGCAGGTACGACAATAGATCCCGGTCGAAGGCCGCGCGGCCGAGCCCTCGCGCCGCGCGGCCTTTGGCTGGTCCTACTTGCGCAAGGAGCGCTGGAACATGCGGTCAGAGCGTTCCGCGGCCGCGTTGGCCGCTTGCGCCGCGCTGCGGGCTTCGGCGGCAGCCGACTCCGCGGCGGTGGCGGCTTCGCGCGATTGCTGGGCCGAGGCCGCGGATTCCTGCTTCACCTGAGCCAATTCGTTGCGCATGGAGGCAACGCTCGACTGAAGCTCGTCGACTTCGCTCGATGACGCGCAGGCGCCCACCATGAGAACACCGCCGACCATCAATACCGGAATGGCCTTACGTAGAGATGAGCGCATATTTCCCCTCCCCTTGGGATCGATAAGGCTGAAAATGAACCACAGGCGCGATTAACACCGCGACCCCGCATTCTTGTACCCCATCATGCTCAGAAATCAAGGCCATAACCCGGCCGGGTTTCGGCCAAGTCTAATTCCTGTCGTGCGCGGCGGCCGGCGAACCTAAGGCAGTATTTCGATCACCGTGCCGCCGTCGACAGCGCTCCAAATCTCGTCCATCGCCCAGTTCTCGACGGCGATGCAGCCATCGGTCCAGTTCAACGGCGTCATTGCGATTTGCTTGAGCGCGCCGGTGTTATCCGGCGCGGGCTCGCCATGAATTATGATATCGCCGCCGGCCGACGCGCCGTAGGTACGGGCGCGGGCGCGGTCGGCGGAATTGGGATAGGAAATCCGGATCGAGCGATGAAAACGGCTTTTCTCGTTCTTGCGCTCGAGGATGTAGTCGCCCTCCGGGGTCCGTCCGTCCCCCTCAAACACCTTGTGCCCGCGCGGATTGGGGCCCAAGGCGACGCGATAGACGGCGATGACGGCCCCCTCGCGGATCAGGTACAGCCGATGCTCGCTCTTGATCACGACCACGCGGTCCGCCTTGCCTAGCGCCAGAACATCGGCTCGTACTGGTTGCGCCGCAAAGATCGCAGCGGCGCAGATAGCGCCGAAGACGAGCATCGCAACAAGTCGCACGCGGGCAAAACCTCGCTGTCTCAAGAGGACATCGATAGCGGCATCGCTCAACGCCGAGAAGTCATGGGACTTCCAGTAGTTGCGCGCGCCCGGCGAGAGCAGCAGGTCGAACGCGCTCTGCCAAGCCGTGAACGGCATGGGATCGACATGTTCGCCGACGGGAGCGCCAACCGATAAATCTTTTGGCTTTTGCGCTTATGCATGTTCAGTATCCGTTCGCGCTCGAAGCAGGACAAAGAACCACACCAACATGATAGTAGCAGCCAATCGCGATTGCGGGAACCGTTGGATGGCGGCTTCATCCGCTGGTGCCGACAACAACGTGGACCCGCGTCGAGGCGGTGCTCTGCTGACACGGGTCGCTGGCGCGCGAGCGGGCACATGGTGGTGATGGACGCGATGAAGGAGAAGATCCGGGCCGCGGCGCTGGAGCGAGGCTTCGACGTTTGCGGCTTCGCCTCCGCGGACCCGAATGCCGACGATGGCGAGAACCTGCGCCGCTATCTGGCGGAGGGGCGGCACGGCCACATGACGTGGATGGCGCGCACGGCCGAGCGCCGGGCGTCGCCGACGGCGCTGTGGCCCGAGGCGCGGACGGTTGTCTGCCTGGGCGTGAACTACGCTCCCGCGGGCGATCCGCTGGCGGCGCACGGGGCGGCGGGTCGCGGCGCCATCAGTGTTTACGCCCGGGGCCGTGACTATCATAAGGTACTCAAGACGCGGCTGAAGGCCTTCGCGCGCTGGCTGTGCGCGCGTCATGGTGGCGAGGCCAAGGTGTTCGTCGATACCGCGCCGGTGATGGAAAAGCCGTTGGCCCAGCGCGCCGGACTGGGCTGGATCGGCAAGCACACCAACTTGGTCTCGCGGCGGTTCGGCTCGTGGCTGTTTCTGGGCGAGGTCTTCACCACGCTTGCGATCGCGCCCGACGCCGCCGAGGTCGATCACTGCGGCTCTTGCGACGCCTGCCAGCGCGCCTGTCCGACGAACGCGTTGGCCGAGCCCTATCGGATCGAGCCACGCCGCTGCGTCTCCTATCTGACCATCGAGCATCAAGGCGAGATCGCGACGGAGTTGGCCGCCGCCATGGGCAATCGCGTCTACGGCTGTGATGACTGTCTGGCCGCGTGCCCATGGACCAAGTTCGCGATCGCGACGCCGCACGAAGAGATGCGGCCGCGCCCGGCGCTGGAGGCGCCGCGTCTCGACGATCTGGCCGGCCTCGACGACGAAGGCTTCGCCGCGATGTTTTCGGGGACCGCGATCAAGCGCAGCGGGCGGGGGCGCCTGACCCGCAATGTCGCCATCGCGGCCATCAACAGCGCTGGAAAACCGGGCGACGATCCCGCCGGCGACAAGCCGGCCTAACGGTTGCGCCTACTTGGCGGCGAGGACACGGGCCAGCTGGCTCAGCGCCTCGCGGTGGCGCTCGTTCGGGATCTGGGTGAAATTGCGCGCCAACTCCAGGCACATCCGCTGGCGGATGGACGTGTCGTCGGTACCTTCGGCATCGTCCAACCCGTCGTAGAAATAGCTGACCGGAACGTTGAGAGTGCGGGCGATCTCGTACAGCCGGCCGGCCGAGATGCGATTGATGCCGCGCTCGTACTTGTGCGCCTGCTGGTAGGTGACGCCAATCAGAGCGGCCATCTGCTGCTGACTTAACCCCAGCATCACCCGGCGTTCGCGAATTCGCGTGCCGACGAAGCGGTCCACATCGGTCCCGCGGTTCACCGGCTTGCTCATTTCATCAAACGGCACCATTCTTCGGATCTCCAGAACAGTTCGAGCCCAATCCTTCCGGCGACGGGCATTGTGTACTACCGCGCCGAACCCCCCGTTCCTTACGATCCCTGCACCAACCTCATGCCTCTCCGGGGCGATATCCGTTCGATAAAGCATGATGCCGCAAGGCCACTCTTTCAACTAGCAGGCGCAAATGCACTTTACAAGCGATATAATGTAAGGATTACCCGCGATGACGAAGATGCCGCGAGGATGCCCTGAAGCGGCCGCGGGCGCAGTCGTTGGCTTCGCCGGCGGCCGCCGGAACATTGCCCAGTACAGCGTTACCCGGCTTCGTGTGGGCGGGCCTTTCCGGCGGCCGGCTTGGCCTCGTCGGCTTCGCAAACGAGCGCATCCGCCTTGTGGTCCGGGCCGCGCTTGGCCACCAGAGTGTCGAGCTGGCGCTGCATTTCGTTCATCCGCGCGCGCAGTTCCTCGATCTGGCTATCGGCCTGAGGCGCGGATGCCGCCGCGGGGCGTTCTTCCGGCTCCTGCCCGTCGGTATGGAACGGGCTGAACATCTTGATTGCGCGCTCGAACATGGCGATCTGCTGCTTGCTCATCTCCTCGAGCGAAGTAAATGGGTTGAGGCCGTCGAACGCGCCGGACATGTAGCTTCGCATCTGTTCCTGGTTGCGCGAGAACGCCTGCATGCTCTGCTCGAGGTAGCGCGGCACGACAACCTGCAGGCTGTCGCCATAGAAGCTGATGAGATTGCGCAGGAAGCTCACGGGCAACATGCTGTGGCCCTTGGCTTCCTCCTCGACAATGATGTGGGTCAGCACCGAGCGGGTGATATCGTCGCCGCTGCGCGCGTCGTAGACGGCGAAATCGGCGCCGGCCTTCACTAGGTTGGCGAGGTAGTCGAGCGTCACGTAACAGCTCGTCGCGGTATTATAGAGACGCCGGTTGGCGTATTTCTTGATCGTGATCTTGGCGCCCACTTCCGGAACGGGCGGATCGATTGTTTCGGTCATTTAGGATGGCCTCTGCCCCGGGCTCGATCGAGATATTGTTCCCTCACCATTAGTATCGACCATAAGATGTTGCAATGCAATACGCGCGACACACGTCGCGCTTGCGGTAAATCGCGGCCACGGGTCGAAAAATACACCGGAAACAGCGGAATGCGCGCGCCGAATGTCGCCGCGCGCGGCCTTCGCCGCTTGCCATGCCGGGTAGGCGGAACTATTCTCCGCTCCCACAGTGACACACTGACAAACAGAAACGCTTACACGCCGTTCGGCGTGTGTGATCCCGGGTGAGGAGAGGAAATCAGCATGGGTGAGATTGTCATAGCTGGCGGCGCGAGAACCCCCGTCGGCCGATTTAACGGCGCGCTCAGCAGCCTGTCGCCGGTCACGTTGGGTGAGATCGCGGTCAGGGAAGCTTTGCAGCGGGCCAAGGCCGATCCCAACGAGATTGAAGAAGTCATCATGGGGATTGTCCTCCAGGGCGACACCGGCGCCGGTCCCGCCCGTCAGGTTTGCATCAATTCGGGCATCTCCAAGGACTCGACGGCCTACGCCATCAACCAGCTGTGCGCCTCGGGGATGCGCGCGATCGCGGAAGGCTACAAGTCGATCAAGCTCGGCGAGCACGACGTCGTCGTCGCCGGCGGCATGGAAAGCATGAGCTGGGCGCCGCACGAGGCGAACATGCGCAGCGGCACCAAGATGGGCGAAGTCAAGTTTGCCGACAGCATGATGCGCGACGGCCTGATTGATCCGTTCCACAACTACCACATGGGCAACACCGCCGAGAACGTCGCAAGGCAGTACCAGATCACCCGCCAGGAGCAGGACGAGCTCGCGCTCGCCTCGCAGAACAAGGCGGAAGCCGCGATCAAGGGCGGCAAGTTCAAGGACGAGATCATTCCGGTGACGATCAAGGGCCGCAAGGGCGACAAGGTTGTCGACACCGACGAGCATCCGATTTTCGGCACCACCATGGAAGCGCTGAGCAAGCTCCGCCCGGCGTTCGCCAAGGATGGCACGGTAACGGCCGGCAATGCGTCGGGCATCAACGACGGTGCCGCCGCGACCGTGTTGATGACCGCCGAGAATGCCGCCAAGCGCGGCATCACGCCGCTCGGGCGCATCGTCTCGTGGGCGGCCGCGGGGGTCGATCCGTCGGTTATGGGCACCGGACCGATTCCAGCCAGCCGCAAGGCGCTCGAGAGAGCCGGCTGGACCGTGAAGGACCTGGACCTGATCGAGGCCAACGAGGCCTTCGCCGCCCAGGCAATCGCGGTCAACCGCGAGATGGGTTGGGATACCAGCATCGTGAACGTCAACGGCGGCGCGATCGCGCTTGGCCACCCGATCGGCTGTTCCGGCGCGCGGATCATCCTCTCCCTGCTGCACGAGATGGGCAAGCGCGGCGCCAAGAAGGGCTTGGCGACGGCGTGCGTCGGCGGCGGCATGGGCATCGCCATGTGCGTCGAACGCGACTAGCACGAAAGCACATTCGCGCCCCCGCGCAACACTCGAACCGCGTAACAATCGAACAATGATAATCGGGCCGCCTCGCGGGGCGGCCCGATCCGATTGTGCGATTGATCCGTGCAGGGCGATTTGTTTTTGTGCGATTGCGAGAACTGCCTTTATCTCCCCAACCGAAGGCGGTAAATCTGGCTGTCACAGAGCATTGTTCCGGTATCTCCGGGATGCTGGCGCCGAAGGCTCGCGGCGGACGCCGTGAATGGTGGTCGTGCGGCTCAACACTCGCAAAACAAAGGGAAGAGAATGGCCATTACCAACGTCGGAATCATCGGCTCGGGAGCGATGGGCCTCGGGATCACCCACGTTTGCGCCCAGGGGGGGTGCAACGTGGTTACCGTCAAGGCAACGCCCGGTTCTTGGGAAAAGGCCAAATCGACCCTCGAGCGTAGCCTCGGCAAGCTGGTCGAGCGCGGCAAGATGAAGGAAGAAGACAAGAGCGCGATCCTCGGGCGGATCACCTTCACCACCGACGAGCGCGCCGTGCGTGATTGCGATTTGGTCATCGAGTCGGTCATCGAGGACCTGGAGACGAAGAAGGACCTGTTCCGCCGCCTGGAGTTCGATCTGCAGGCCGGACGCCCTCTTGACCACAAACACCTCCACCCTTTCGGTGACCGCGATGATGGCGGTGTGCAAGCAACGCGCGCGCGTTGCCGGACTGCACTTCTTCAACCCGGCGCCGGTGATGAAGCTGGTCGAGATCATCCACGCCTTCGAGACCGCGGAAGAGACCGCGCAGGCGCTCGATGAGTTCTGCAAGAGGATCGGCAAGGATCCGGTCCGGGTCCAAGACACCACCGGCTTCATCGTCAACCGCCTGCTGACGCCCTACATGCTCAATGCGATCCGCATGCTCGAGCGCGGCACCGGAACGATCGAGAGCATCGATCAGGCGATGAAGCTCGGCGCGGCGCATCCGATGGGTCCGTTCCAGCTCGCCGACTACATCGGCCTCGATGTAGTCGAGGCGATGGCGCATAACATTTTCACCGACGTCCGCCACGAGCACCATGCCCCGCCGCACACTCTCACCCGCCTGGTTCAGCTCGGCTACCTCGGGATGAAGACCGGTAAGGGCTTTTATGACTGGTCGCAAAAGCCGGCCGTGCAGAACCCGCAGCTGGTCCGCCCGGTCGTCTGAGCCACGCGCGGCGGCGGCCGGCGGCTCGCCGCCGCATTCCCGTCCGCCCGGCACGCGCCTGATGAGCCTTTCCTCGCCGGACGGCGGCGCCGGGGTGCGCGCGGCCACCGCCATCGGCGGCGCCACCATTCTCATGTGGTCGACGCTGGCTCTGCTGACCGCGCTGTCGGGCGCGGTGCCGTCGTTTCAGCTTGTCGCCATGGCCTTCGTCGTTGCGGCGTCGCTCGCGCTCACCAAGCGGCTGGTCCGAGGCGAGCCGGTTCTGGCCCACTTCGCCTGGCCGCCGGCGGTGTGGGCGGTCGGCGTCGGCGGGCTGTTCGGCTATCACTTCTTCTACTTTCTCGCCCTGCGCAACGCGCCGCCGGTCGAGGCCAACCTTCTCAACTACCTCTGGCCGTTGCTGATCGTCCTTTTTTCGGCCCTGCTGCCGGGCCACCGCCTGCGCTGGTGGCACCTCGCCGGCGTCATCGCCGGCCTCGCCGGCACCATCGTGTTGATCGGCGGCGGCGGCGGACGCGGTCCGGGTTTTCACGCGGAATACGCACTGGGCTACCTGGCGGGTCTCGCCGCCGCGGTCATCTGGGCCGGCTACTCCCTGCTCAGTCGCCGCTTCGCGCATGTCCCGACCGACGCCGTCGGCGGGTTCTGCGCCGTCACCGCCGTTCTCGCGCTCGCTTGCCATCTTGCCTTCGAGACAACCGTGTGGCCGCGTGGGGGCGAATGGCTGGCGGTTCTCGCCATGGGGCTCGGTCCCGTGGGCGCCGCGTTCTTCACCTGGGACCATGGCGTCAAGCACGGCGATATCCGCGTGCTCGGCGCCGCGGCCTACGCGACGCCGCTGTTTTCGACCCTGCTGCTGATCGCGGTCGGCGAGGCCCGGCTCACCGCCGGTCTGGCGGTGGCCTGCGCGCTGATCATCGGCGGCGCGTTGCTGGCGTCAAGCGAGATGCTGTTCGCCCGCCGCCGCAAGCCGTCAGCGCCTTAAGTCATCAACTCCTTCATGCGAAACGCATGTTAATGCTCCGGCCGCCGCCGCCGTGGTCCTGTCCTGTCCTGTCCATCGGCGGAGAACGCAAGGGAGACGGCGCGCATGGTACGTGTGGCGGCATGGATCGCGGGCATAGTGCTGACGGTGATCGCGGCGATTGTCGGGCTCGCGGTCGCGGCCGTGGTGGTCATCTCGGTGTTTGTCGGCTGGAACGCCGTCAAGGAGCCGCTGGCGGAAGCGGTCAGCGCGGCGAGCGGACGCGCGTTCGCGATCAACGGCGATCTGGACGTCGACCTTGGCCGGGTGACCCGCGTCGAGATGAACGATGTTACCCTCGCCAACGCCGACTGGGCCAAGCCCGAGAACATGGTCGAGCTGGGCAAGCTTGACGTCGGCATCGACCTGGTTCGGTTGCTCTCCGGCGACATCGTCATTACGTCGCTCGCCCTCGACAAGCCGCGCGTGCATCTCGCCAAGAACAAGGACGGCGATGCCAACTGGCAGTTCGGCGCGGCCCAGCCGCAACCGGAGACGCCGACCGAACGGCGGGACTTTCCCATCGTCCGCGACGTCAGCATCGACGACGGCGTCTTTGCCTACGACGACGCGCAAAGCGGCAACAAGATCGATCTCAAGCTGGCGCAGCTGCAAGGCGGCAGCGATGACGAGGGTGTCCGCGTCGACGCCAGAGGCGCCTATCAGGATCGGCCGTTGACGCTAAAGGCCTCCGCCGGCGCGCTCGACACCCTGCGCAACGAGGGCGAAGCCTATCCCGTCGACATCGACGTCGCCACCGGCGGCTTTGCCGCCAAGGTCAAGGGTACGGTCAAGCAGCCGCAGAAGCTCGAAGGGCTCGATGTCACGCTCAGTGTCAAGGGCGACAACCTCGCCGATGTCTACGCGCTCGCGGGGATTCCGGCGCCGCCTTCGCCCCCCTTCAGCCTGACCGGCAGGCTCGCTCACGACGGCACAAAATGGCGCTTCGCCGATTTCGCCGGCAAGCTCGGCGGTAGCGATCTCAGGGGCACGGCGGCCGTCGATACCGCCGGCGGGCGGCTTAAGACCGACGCCGACCTGGCTTCGAAGCTGTTCGATTTCAAGGATCTCGGCGTTCTCATCGGCGGCAAGCACGACGAGGAAAAGAAGGCCGAGACAGCCGCCGAAGCAGCCGGCGGCGACGAGAAATCGACGGTCCTGCCCGACAAGCCGATCGACTTGAGCAAGCTCCGCGAGATGGACGCCAACGTGAAGTTCAAGGCAACCGAGGTCCGCGCGCCCGGTCTGCCGATCCAAATGCTCAATGCCGAGATGACACTCGACAAGGGCGTGATGCGGCTCAAGCCGGCGACGATGAAGGTCGCCGACGGCGACATCCGCCTGTACATGACCCTCGACGGCTCGGTCCAGCCGGCCGGTGTCGACATCGACGCCCGGGTCAGCCAGGTCGACCTCAAGCAGCTCATGCGCGGCAGTGGCTTCGCGAAAGAAAGCGCCGGAACGTTCGGCGGCCGGGCCAAACTGTCATCGGCGGGCAATTCGGTCGCCGAGATCCTCGGCGACGCTAACGGAGAGCTGTTTCTGGTCATGGCCGATGGCAAGATCAGCCACCTCCTCGTCGAGCTCGCCGGCCTCGATATCGCGCAAAGCATCGGCATCGCGATCGAGGGCGACGAGCCGATCCCGGTGCGCTGCGTCATCGGCAACCTCAAGGCCGACAACGGCGTGTTCAACGTCAAAACCCTGGTCATCGATACGACCGACACCAAGATCGTCGGCGAAGGCTCGATCGACATGAGGAGCGAAAAGCTCAACCTCAAGCTGACGCCGTACCCGAAGGACTTCAGCCCGCTGACCATGCGCAGCCCGATCGGCATTCAGGGCACGTTCAAGAAGCCGCAGGCCTTCCCCGACCCGGCGGACATTGGCATCGAGGGCACCGTCAAGAAGGTCATCAACGCCGTGCTGACGCCGATCATCGGTCTGCTCCCGCCGATCGACGAGGGGGTCGGCGAAGATAGCGCCTGCGGCCCGCTCATCGAGCAGGCCAAACAGGGCACCGAGAAGCAGGGCCGCTAGACCAGAGCCGCGTCGCCTCGCGCGCGGTTACGGCCGCCGCGCCGCTCCGGCCCCGTTATGCGACGTCGAGCACGCGCTCGCGCTCGCGCTCGCTCTCGACGGCGAGGCCTTCAGCCGGCCGGGGGGCGCGGGCCGGCCCCCACGTCGGCAGGATGCGCGAGATGGCGCCCTTGGCGATCAGCTCGGAATGGAAGTAGGAGACTTCTTCCGTACCGAACAGCACGCTGTCGGTGGCCTCGACTCCCTGCATGAAGCCGTTGTCCTGATTCGACGTCTCGTACTTCCAGCCGCCGAATCGGCCGCGCGTGCGGATGTCCTTGCGCCTCAGCTTCGGCTCGACGTCCCGCAAGAACGCATCGCGCTTAAGGCATGGCGCCGGGTAGCCGTAGTCCAGGCGGCGATACCAGCGCGCGACGATCGGTTGGTCCGCCGGCAGCAGCGACGCGCGCAGGGCGCGCACGACGTTCTCCATCAATCGCGCCTCGTCAACCGGCAGATGCGGCGATTCGCTGCTCTCGCACATCAACGACCAATGCGGCTCATCGCCGGGTACATTGTTCGGCGAGAAATTGGAGATGACGGTCACGCGGAAATACGGGATCTCGGGGTCCGGAACATAAAGCCAGAACTTGTCGGCGAGAGCGTCCGGCAACGGCCCGCGCAGGCCGATACCGACGACATGGGTCCGCGAATGGCTCAGCGGCGTGGTCGCGCGGTATTCCTCTGAACGTTCGGGCATCGCCGCGAGAAGGTCGGGCAAAGGAACCGTCGTGATCAGATGGCGGTACTTCACCCGCAGGCCGCTCGCGAACGTCGCTATCTTCTCGTCGGGATCGACGGCGACCAGACGCTGCGAAAGGGCGGTACGCTCGGCCGGCAGGCGGCGGAAAAGCTCGCGCCAGAGCGCTCCGATGCCGCCGTTCCTTGGATACGGGAATGTCGTCGCGCCGACCCAGCCGGGATCATCGCGGCCGCAGACGAAGTTCTCGACGAGTCGCTCGATATCGACGAGGGGCACATTGGCGTAGCGCGACCCGCTCTTGCGCGCGGTCCAGACAGTGGAAAGCTCGTTCGCCGGATGCGCCCACATCTTGTAGTTATAGGGGAGAAAGAACAGCTCGCTGAGCGAGCGGCCGAAGTTGACGAAGAGCCATTCCTCGAAGTCTTCGGGAGCGTAGCCGTTGCGGGGCGCCGGGCGGCCGCCGACGAGATCCTTCAGGCACCGCGCCGCGTCCTTCGGCGGCAGATGGTGAAGGTTGTGCTGGATGGGAAACGGAATGAAGCGGTCGTACATCCGCACCCAACTCTTGCGCGGATGCTGCAAGATATCGCCGCCGATCAGCTCATCAAGAAGCGCGTCGAAGTACTTGTAGTGCGAAAAGATGATGTGGCCGCCGAGATCCCAGGTGAAGCCCTGCTCGTCGCTCACCGAGACCGCCATGCCGCCCGGATTGTCGCTCTTGTCGGTCAACAGCCAGTCGATGGATGGGTTGATCACCCCCCGGTCCGCCAACTCCCTCAGCCGCCAGGCCGCCCCCAGGCCGGTCGGGCCAGCGCCGACGATCAGGATGTCTTTTTCTTGCGGATACATCTCTGTTTCTTGCGGATGCATTTCTGCGGCCCCCACCAGCGGCTTTCAACACTCTAGTAGCGCGCGCCTGCGTGCGATGTCACCATCAACCATGGCCGCAATTTGGCGAAAGTACACCGATGTCGCCTTCGGGCCACACTGAACTACCTTCGGCAGCCCTGTCGGGGCAAAAAGGTGGTTTTTGCCGGAGGGCGGGGCGAAATCGCCCGATGCGTGGCGCAGCATTTGTCAATATCGTCGATAGTCCCCCGCGCCACCGGGGACACGCTCGATGAATTCGCCGAGACTGGGAACTCCCCCCCTCAGCGGACATTTGGTCCATGCCGTTGATCCGGTTGAGCTTATTCACCTTACGCTTGGGGACTGAAGCGTCAGGATCCCTTCGTCCGCCTCTTCGGTTCGGGCGAAGAGGCGGACGAAGTGGCGATTGTCCGCAGGCGACGCGTCTCTGTTGCGTTTGTTGCGTTTCTGATGCCCTCTGCCGTGCTGTTAGCTGTTTTGCTGCCAATACGGCTTTACGCCGAAGTTACTGTACAGCGTGCGCAAATCGGCCAACTTGACGGAGTTTACGTTCTTGTCGGCTGAGAAGCCTTGCATGTCGTTCAATTCGCTCGCGGTCTTGCCGACCACGTACGCGTTGCGATCGTGGTCGTAGGCCATCGCCTCGTAAGGGACGGGGGTGACCTGCTCACCGAGGCCGAGGAACCCACCGTGAGCGACCTGGACGTAGGCCAACTGGCCGCGCTTCGTATCGATGATCAAATTGTCGATCTTGCCGTACTCCTTGTTGTCGTCGCTGTAGACCTCGCTGCCGCGGATCTCGTCGCTGGTGGCGAACGCCGGTGGCATGATGGTAGTGACGACGTCGCTATCGACGAGGAAGTCCGGCGCTGCCTCGGCGCCGCCGGATGCGGCCTGTTGCTGGCCCGCCTTGGTTTGGCTCGTCTTATTGTCCTTGGCGCTCATCGCCTGCTGGGCCTGGGCCTGGGCCTGGGACTGGGACTGCGACTGGGACTGGCTCTTTTCATCACTCGCCTTGCCTTGGCCCTGTCCCGCCTGGCTCTGATCCGTCATCAGCGGCGCCCAAACTTCGTAGACGCTGGTGATCACGGCCGGCTGCGTCAGATCGGCGATCTCCTGCTTGCTGAAGCGCTTCTGCTTGTCGAACTTGCCGCTGTCTACGCTTAAGGGATCTTTTTGGTCGCGCGGCAGCTTCACCGCTTGCCACGGCACCGGAACGTACTGGTCGTCCGCTCCCGTCTTCGGCTCAACGATCGCATAGCGGACCCGGCCGTCGACGGCGTTCACCATGAGGTACTTGACCTTGCCGAGATCGGTGCCGGCGGCATCGCGGACGTCCCTGCCGACGATCGAGCGGGCGGGCAGAACGGAAACCTGATCGGGCATCGTCTGCTTCTGCGACTGGGCCTGGTCCTGAGCCTGGGCCTGAGAGGCCGGCGCCGGCGCGGACTTGGTCGCCGAGGCTCCGGACTGAGCGAACGCCGGTGTCGCCAGCAGCGCGGCAATGCCGAGGGCTGCGAGCGGCGCGTTCAGGCGCGGCGACATCACCTCTGATTTGCGCTGTTTAGTATCCATGGAAGAACCTCCATCTGCCTTATTCGAGACATATTCAGCAACGAGAGGTATCGCGTTCGGTTCCCAAACATCGCAATTCTTCCCGCTGCCCGGAGGTGCATGGCAAAGGCTTCGGCCCGATTGTCGTTGCGAGGTTTTTGCCGCCGGTTCACAACAACTTGGAGCGGCCCGCTAGACAGTGGCTTGCGGATCCGCTATTTGATTCTGGCCCCCCTATTCGTCCACACCCTGGCCCCCTATTCGTCCAAACCCTGGAATTTGCGGATCGACCATGGATCATTTAGACGTCCTCGAGAGCAGGACGATTTACATTTTGCGTGAGGCGTTCAACAGGATCAAAAAGCTTGGCATGCTGTGGTCGTTGGGCAAGGACTCCAACGCCATGCTGTGGATGGCCAAGAAGGCCTTCTTCGGCCATGTTCCATTTCCGCTGATCCACGTCGATACGGAGAAAAAGTTTCCCGAGATGTACGCGTTCCGCGACCGCTACGCCAAGGAGTGGAACCTCGATCTGCGCCTCGGGTACTGTCCTCCGGTCGAGGAGATGGATCCGACCCTGCCGCCGGCGGCGCGCTCAGCGGCGCGCAAAACCGCCGGCCTGAAGGCGATCATCGACCGTGACGGCTATGACGGCCTGATCGCCGGGATTCGCCGCGACGAGGAAGGCACCCGCGCCAAGGAACGCGTCTTCAGCCCGCGCGGCCAGCACAATACCTGGGACTTCCGCGACCAACCGCCGGAGTTCTGGGACCAGTTCAAGACCGATTTCGCACCTGGAACCCATCTTCGTGTTCACCCGATCTTGCACTGGACCGAGATCGACATCTGGCGCTACATCCAGCGCGAGGGCATCCCGATCGTCGATCTGTACTATTCGAAGAACGGCAAGCGCTATCGGTCGCTTGGCGATCAGGACATCACCTTCCCGGTCGAGAGCGAGGCGAGCACGATCGAGGAGGTTATAGCGGAGCTTCAGCAGACCAAGATCGCGGAGCGTTCCGGCCGGGCGATGGATCACGAGAGCGAAGACGCCTTCGAGCGCCTGCGCGCAGACGGCTATATGTAAAAATGAACGAAATTCCGAGTCTTTCTCAGCAAGTGAACCTGCCGCTGAAGATTGTCATTGTCGGCCATGTCGATCATGGCAAGTCGTCCCTGATTGGCCGGCTGTTCCATGACACCGGCTCGCTGCCCGACGGCAAGGTCAAGGCCATTCAGGCGATGTGCGAACGCCGCGGCATGCCGTTCGAGTGGGCATTCCTGATGGACGCGCTCAAGGCCGAGCGCGATCAGGGCATCACCATCGACGTTTCGCACATCCATTTCCGCACCCCGCATCGCGAATACGTTCTTATCGATGCGCCGGGCCACCGCGAGTTCATCAAGAACATGGTTACCGGCGCGGCGCAGGCCGATGCCGCGGTGCTGGTGGTTGACGGCCGCGAGGGAGTTCAAGAACAAACCCGGCGCCACGCCTATCTCTTGCATCTGCTCGGCATCCGCCAGGTTCTCGTCGCCGTGAACAAGATGGATCTGGTTCAATTCGACCAAGCGCGCTTCCAGCAGGTCGCCGGCGACGTTCGCGACTATCTCGACGATCTCGGTATCGACCTGCTGCACACCAACATTATTCCCGTCTCGGCTCGCGAAGGCGACAACATCGTCGAGCGCTCGCGGCGCATGACCTGGTACCAAGGCGAGACGCTGACCCAGGCGCTGGACAACTTCCAGCCGCCGCTGGCGCCGCTCGATCTGGCGCTGCGCTTCCCGATCCAGGACGTCTACAAGTTCGACGAGCGGCGCATTCTTGCCGGGCGGATCGAAAGCGGCCATCTGCGCCGCGGCGACGTTTTGCTCTTCTCGCCGTCCGGCAAAACCGCGCGGGTTGCGTCAATCGAAGCGTGGAACGTCAAGGAACCCGCGCTGGCGGTGAACGCCGGACAGTCGGTCGGCATCACCCTGGACGAGCAACTGTTCGTCGAGCGCGGCGACATCGCCAGCCACGTGACCAATCCGCCGATGCTGACCAACGTGTTTCGCGGCCGGCTGTTCTGGCTCGGCCGCCATCCGTTGACCCCCGGTACACGCTACAAGATGAAACTGTGTAACGCCGAGTTCCCGGTCGAAGTCGAGACGATCGAGAGGGTGATCGACGTGGCCGATCTCGGCTCCGCCGACGCCGACAAGGTCGAGCGCAACGCCGTCGCCGAGGTTGTGTTCCGGGCGCGGCGGCAGATCGCCCTCGATCCGTTCGAGAACAACATGATCACCGGCCGGTTCGTCCTGGTCGAGGACTACGACATCGTCGGCGGCGGCCTGATCAGCATGGACGGTTACGCCGACCAACGCGCCGGCCAGACAATCCGCGCAACCAACATCTTCAGGGTCGAGCACCGGGTCCCGGAGGGGGAGCGCTGGACCCACAACGGCCACCGCGGCGGGGTGCTGTGGATGACCGGGCTGTCGGGCTCAGGCAAGTCGACGCTTGCGTTCTCGCTCGAGCAATACCTGTTCCGCAAGGGCTATCAGGTTTACGTGCTCGACGGTGACAACATCCGCCACGGGCTCTGCTCGGATCTCGGCTTCTCGCCGGAGGACCGGGTCGAGAACATTCGCCGCGTCGGTCACGCCGCGGCGCTGTTCGCCCGCGCCGGGTTTCTCGTGATCACCGCGTTCATTTCGCCTTACCGCTCCGATCGCGACCGGGTGCGCGCGCTGGCGCCGGAGTTTTTCCACGAGGTCTACATCGACGCCGACCTCAAGACCTGCGAGGCGCGCGACCCGAAGGGCCTTTACGCCAAGGCTCGGCGCGGCGAGATCGACGAGTTCACCGGCATCTCCGCGCCGTACGAACCGCCGGTCATGGCCGAGTTGAAGATCGACACCAGCAACCAGACGGTCGAGGAAAGCGTGGCCGGGCTGAGCGAGTATATCGCCGCCAACTTCGCGATCAGCCGAACCAGGTAGGAGCAACTCATGGCGCCGTCGGTCTATCCGGTCATCCTCTCCGGCGGGACGGGAACACGGCTGTGGCCGCTGTCGCGGACGCTGCGGCCGAAGCAGCTGCTGCAACTCACCTCCGAACGCAGCATGTTGCAGGAGACGGTGACGCGGGTCTCGGGCGAGGACTTCGCTCCGCCGATATTGCTGTGCAACGACGAGCACCGCTTCCTGATCGCCGAGCAGCTGCGCGATCTGGCGGTGACGCCGCGGGCGCTGGTGCTCGAGCCGATCGGCCGCAACACCGCGCCGGCGGCGACCGTCGCCGCCTTGATGCTGGCGAAAGGCGATCCGGAAGCGGTCATGTTGCTGCTGCCGTCGGATCACAAGATCGACGACGTGCCGGCGTTCCATGGCGCGGTGCGGACCGCGTGCGCGGCGGCGCGCGCGGGTGCGCTGGTGACGTTCGGCATTCCGCCGAGCGGCCCCGAGGTCGGCTACGGCTACATCCAGCGCGGCGAGCCGTTGGCGGGCGTTCCGGGCTGCTACCGGATTGAGCGGTTCATCGAGAAGCCGGATCTGGAAACCGCGAAGAGCTACGTCGGCAATCCCGACTACGCCTGGAACAGCGGCATGTTCGTCTTCCGGGTCGACGCCTTTCGTCGGCGAGGTCGAGCGGCTGGCGCCGGAAATGGTCAAGCTGTGCCGCCAGGCGATCGACCAAGCCACGGCCGACAGTGACTTCCTCCGCCTCGCCCGAGCGCCGTTCGCGGCGATCAGCGGCGAATCCATCGACTACGCGGTGATGGAGCATACCCGCAAGGGCGCGATCGTCCCGGCCGAAATGAAGTGGAACGACGTCGGCTCATGGTCGGCGCTGTGGGACATCAGCCCCCACGATGGCAACGGCAACGTGATCATGGGCGATGCGCTCACGCTCGACGCCACCGACTGCTACATCCGCGCCGACGGCAACCTGGTCGCGGCGTTGGGCATCGACAACCTCATCGTCATCGCGACCGACGACTGCGTTCTCGTCGCCGCCAAGGATCGCGCCCAGGACGTCAAGAAGATCGTCGAGGCGGTTGAGAAGGCCGGGCGCTCCGAGCATTACGTCCACTCGCGGGTGTTCCGGCCGTGGGGCTGGTATCGCCTGATCAACGCCGGCGACCGCTTCCAGGTGAAGGAAATCCTGGTCAATCCGGGCCACCGCCTGAGCAGCCAGATGCATCACCACCGCGCCGAGCACTGGATCGTGGTCAGCGGCACCGCGACGGTGACCAAGGACAATGAGAGCTTCTACCTGACCGAGGACGAGTTCGACCTACATTCCCCACGCGACCAAGCATTCGCTGGAAAATCCCGGCAAGATCGCGCTCAGAATGATCGAGGTCCAGTCCGGCGCCTATCTCGGCGAGGACGATATCGTCCGCTTCGACGACCGCTACGGCCGCGCCCCCGCGCTCAACAGGTAGCGGCGCCGCTCACGTCGGATCCTTTGGCGTTGTCGCCGCCATTGACGGCCTTTTCGCGAAGGTTTCGGCCCAGCGCGCGAGTTCGGGGCGGCTTTCGCGCCAGTCGAACCCGGGCAGGCGGAAATCGAGGAAACCCAGCGCGCAGCCGATGGCGATGTGGCCGATGGTGCACGCGCCGGCGAGAGAGCGGGCCTCGTCCTCGAGCGCGTCGAGGCCGCGGCCGATCGCGCCCCGCTGGCGCTTGAGCCAGACCGGCGAGCGCTCGTTCTCCGGCCGCAAGACCTCTTCCATGCGGATGAGTGCGGCGGCGTCCATGATGCCATCGGCCAGCGCCTGACGGCAGAGCGCCGTCCAGCGCGCACCCCCCGGCGCCGGAAACAGCTTCAGGCCATCGTGGAGGCTGTCGAGATACTCGCAGATCACCGGCGAATTGTAGAGCGTCTCGCCGCCCTCGGTGATCAGCGTTGGGACCTTGCCGAGCGGGTTGTCACGATGGAACTCGGGCGTGGGCGCGCGGATATCGGTCGCGATCCGCTCGATGCGCCCGTCGAGGCCGGTCTCGAGAGCAACGACGCTGACCTTGCGGACATAAGGCGAGGTTGGGGAGTAGCGTAGCTTCATCATCTAGAACTGATCCTTCCGCTTGCGGATCGCGGCGAAAACAGTGGTCGGGTCGGCGTCCGTCAGGCCCACCGCGCGGGCCAGCTCGGGCGCGTCGGCGCGCAGGAACGGGTTGGTCGCGCGTTCGTCTTCGATGGTCGAGGGTACCGTCGGCGTGCCGGCCTGGCGCAAGGCCTTGACCGCGTGGGCCCGCTCAACCAGCCGCCGATTGGCCGGATCGACGCTGAGCGCGAACCTCGCATTCGCCTCGGTGTACTCATGGGCGCAATAGACCTTCGTCGTCGTCCGGCAGCGCCCGGAGCGCGCTCAGGCTGCGCCACATCTGCGACGGCGTGCCCTCGAACAGCCGGCCGCAACCGAGCGCGAACAGCGTATCGCCGCAGAACAGCACGTCGTCGTCGGCGAACCAGTAGGCGATATGGCCGATCGTGTGACCGGACACCGCAATCACCTTGGCGGTGGACTCGCCGAGCGCGAAGGTATCGCCGTCGTTGAGGCGCATGTCGATGCCGGGAATGCGTGCGGCGTCCGCCGCGTTGCCGACGATGGTGCAGCCGGTGACGCGCTTGAGTTCGAGGTTGCCGCCGACGTGGTCGTGGTGGTGGTGGGTGTTGAGGATATGGCTCAGCCGCCAGCCGAGCGCGTCGAGCGCTCTCAGGACCGGCCCGGCGACGGCGGGATCGACCGCGGCGCACGCGCCAGCTTGCCTGATCACGAGCGAGATAGACGTAGTTGTCGTTGAGAACCGGGATCTGCCGCACGTCAAGTCTGCTCATCGGCCGCGCATTTCCTTCCGTCCGCTTCCCTCGCCACCGCTTCAGTGACACTAACACCAGGACGGCCAAAAGTTCTACACGCGGCGCCAGATCATGTTTGACAGCCGCCCGCACTGGGATATATTAGATATTCCTGTTATTCACGGACGCGATCTTTGTGATACTGATTCGCGTTATTGGCGAGCGAGCTGCTTCCCAGGAGACGAACCTTAAGATCGTGATCCGGCACAAAAGCTCAAAAAGGGGGTCTACCCAATGCGACGCGTCCTTATTGCTAGCCTGGCGGCGATCGGCGCCGTCACCGCGCCTTACGCCATTGCCGCCGTTAACGCTCCGGCGGCGCCCGCCGCCGATGACCTGATGACCCAGGCCCGGAGCCTGTTCGAGCCCATTCCCGAACAACCGCCATCGATCCCCGGCGACGAGGGCACCCCGGCCAAGATCGAGCTCGGCCGGATGCTCTATTTCGAGCCGCGGCTGTCGGGAAACCACAACATCAGCTGCAATTCGTGTCACCAGATCGGTCTTGGCGGTGTCGACATGCTGCCGACATCTCTCGGCCACAGGGCCCAGCGCGGCGGCCGCAACGCGCCGACGGTGCTGAATTCGGTCTACAACACCGCCCAGTTCTGGGACGGGCGGGCCAAGGACCTGGTCGAGCAGGCCGGCGGCCCGATCCAGAACCCGATCGAGATGGCGATCACCCACGAGCACGCCATCGAGATGCTCAAGGGTATCCCCGGCTACGCGGACAAATTTTCGGCCGCGTTTCCCGCCGAGAACGACCCGATCACCATCGGCAATGTCGAGAAGGCGATCGCCGCGTTCGAGGCGACCCTGATCACGCCGAACGCACCGTTCGACAGGTTTCTCAAGGGCGACGACGCCGCGCTGACCCCCAAGCAGAGGGAAGGCCTGCGGCTGTTCGTCGACAACGGCTGCGCCGCTTGCCACAACGGCATCAATATCGGCGGTGGGCAGTACGCCCCGTTCGGCGTCGTCGAGAAGCCCGGCGCCGACTTCCTGCCGCCCGACGACAAGGGCCGGTTCATGGTCACCAAAACGCCGAGCGATGAGTACGTCTTTAAGGTTCCGACTTTGCGCAACATCGCCCTGACCCCACCGTACTTCCACACCGGCCAGTCATGGGATCTTGAGCAGGCGGTCGGTGTCATGGGCGCGAGCCAGCTCGGCATCGAGTTGAGCGACGACGAGGTGAGCAAAATCACTGCTTTTCTCCTCAGCCTGACCGGTGACCAGCCCCAGGTCGTCTACCCCATCCTGCCGCCAAGCACGGCGCAAACGCCACACCCTGTGTTCTAGAGGTATCACCGCGCTTTGCCTAGGCACTCGCGGCCACAATGACGGTGGGAACGACAAGTTCCCGCCGTTATTGCGACCCGGCCGAAGGCCGGGCGCGGCAATCCACGGGAGCCCGAGGCCGCGAGGCTGGAATGCCTCGCTTCGCTCGCATCGACGAAGAGAAGATGCGCGATCAAGCCTTCGCCATGTTTTCGGCGACGAAGTCCCAGTTGATCAGGTGATCGATGAAGGCCTGGACGAAATCGGGGCGTCGGTTCTGGTAGTCGAGATAGTAGGCGTGCTCCCAGACGTCGCAGGTCAGCACCGCTTTCTTGCCGTGGGCCATGGGATTCTCGGCGTTGGGCGTCTTCATCACCGTCAGCTTGCCGCCGTCGGCGACGAGCCAGCCCCAGCCGCTGCCGAACTGGCTGGTGCAGGCGGTTTTGAACTCCTCCTTGAACTTGTCGAGAGAGCCGAACGAAGACTTGATCGCCGAGGCGACCGTGCCGCTCGGCGCGCCGCCGCCGCCGGGCTTCATGCAATGCCAGAAAAAGGTGTGGTTCCACACCTGGGCGGCGTTGTTGAAGACGCCGACCTTGGCCTGGTCGCCGAAGGTGGACTTGACGATGTCGTCGAGACCGTGCGCGGCGAGGGGAGTATCCTTGGTCAAGCCGTTGAGGTTGGTGACGTAGGCTTGGTGGTGCTTGCCGTGATGGAATTCCAACGTTTGCGCCGAGATATGCGGCTCCAGAGCCTTCTTGTCGTATGGCAGGGCCGGCAATTCAAAAGGCATGATGTCCCTCATTCTTGATTTGCGTGGTCAGTGGATCGCGACAGTATGGCCGCGCGGCGGGGAACGAAAGCCTTCCTATGATACGGACACGGCCGTATGGCCGGACCAGGGCCTAAGGCCGGACCGGGGCCTATGGCCGGACCAGACCGAGGAAGACGTTGACCAGGGTACAGCTCAGGCGTTGCCAGCGGCTCAGGCCGACCTTCTCCTGCAACGGATCGTGCTGGCGGAAGCGGCCGGCGAGCTTGCCCGCGCGGCATAGCACGATGGAGGCGTAGGCCCGCAACCGCCGGCCGCCGATCAGGTGGGGCAAAACCTCCGCGTCGGCGAGCAGGCCGTCGACGCCGTCGAGCACGCGGTCGATGACCGCCCGGGTCTGCCCCTTGGCCGCGGACGCGCGCAAATGGCGCGGCGAGATGGAAGCCTCGCGTAGGTACGCGTCGGGAATGCACAGCCGCGCATTGCGCGTGATCGGGTCCCCGCAATCGCGCAGCGCCTTGAGGATCCACATGGCCATGCACAGCGCATCGGCCGCCGGTCCGCACTCATCGATGTTTTCGCCGTGGAGCGCGAGCAGGTGACGCCCGACCGGCGCGGCGATGCCATCGCAGCATGCAAGCACGTCATCCCAGGTCGCGTTGGTCGGCGGATCGTTTTGTCGGCCCGCCGCCGCATTGGCTGGATCGGCCGGCTCGACGGTCCGGCGAACCGCGCTGAGGACGCGCCGGGCATGGTCCGCCGCGACCCCGGATCGTGCGAGGCTCTCGCGCAGCGCTGTCATTACCGCGCGGTCCTTGCTCGTCGGCGTCGATGAGAGCTGCGCGGTATCGCCGGCAAGAAGGGCTTCGAGCCCCTCCAGCCGCGCCTGTCGCTCGACCCGGGTGAGCATCGGATTGGCGGCGATGGCCTCGACCAAGCAGACGAAGCGGCCGAGCACGCGGACGTCGGCGCGAACCCGCGGCGGCAGAACGCGCGGCATCAGGGAAAAGTCCCGGTCGCCCGGCCGGATCAGTTCATTCGCCATCCTCCCTTCGTTGTAGCGGCGCCGAAGCGCCGCGGCAACGCGAGGGGACCGGGCGGCGGCCTAAAGTTGGGTCGGGCCCGCCGACGTCTTCGCTGGAGCTTGCGGAGGGTTTCGCGGGATGACTCGGGGCGCGGTTTTTGGCGCGGCCTTTGCGGCGGTTTCGTGCGCTGTTTTTAGCGCGGTCTTTGCACGGGCAATGGGACGGGTGGACACGGCAGGGCTGAGCGCCGGCGCGGATGCCGCGTCGGCCGGCGCGAACGGCACGCCGAGCACGACCGCCGCGAGATCGCGGCCGGACAAGCCGCGCAGCTTGGCGAAGTACTCGACGTTGTTGCGCGCGTCCTGTTCGGAGAGGTCGCGCCGGAGCACGCTCGCCGCGTTTTCGGGTTGGCCGGCGAGGGCCAGGACCAGGGCCAGGTTCTGGCGGATGCGGCGGGTATCGCCGGGGATATTGATGGCTTCACGCAACACCGCGATGGCCTCGGAATAGCCGCCGGCGAGGGCCAGCGAAAGGCCGAGATTGTTGCGCAGGAACAGGTTGTCGGGCGCGGCTTCCATGGCGTCGACGTAGCTCTGCTGCGCCGCCTCATGGTGGCCGCCAAGGTCGAGCGCGATGGCGAGGCCGTTGTGCAGTCGGTAGTCGGTCGGCTTGAGCTCGATGGCCGAACGGAAGTGTTGCGCCGCCAACTCCGGCCGGTTGAGCGCGAGGAGGACCTTGGCGTAGCCGCGATGGGCGACGCCCGATCCCGGTTCGAGCGCGATCGCCTTGCGGTAGGCGTCGGCGGCCTCCTCGTAGGACTTGGTCATGGTGGCTGTCTCGGCGAGGCCGAGCAAGGGCGCCGGATCGTCCGGAGCGAGCGCGTGGGCGCGACCGTAGAGCGACGCCGAGCCGGCCGTATCGCCGCCCTTGCGGGTGCTTTCGGCGATCCGCAGCAGTTTGGCGACATCGCCGTCGCGCTCAACCTGCTCAACGCTCTGCCCGGTGAGGCTTGCGCAGCCGACGAGGCCGGTGAGCGCGGTGCAGGTGAGCGCCGCGGCAAGAGCGGCGGCGGCGGAGTTGCGTCGGGTGTCACGGGTCGGCGTCATCATCAATCCTCCTCGGCCATGGTCGCGGCCACGGAGCGATTAAACACCGCCAGCGTTAGGAGAAGCTTAATCGAAGGGGGCTAAAAGTGACGTTGTGGCAAGTCGGTGGCAGGGCTGCTGGCGGGTTCGTGCACAACAGCGGAAACATTGACGGATGATTATTGTAAAGAAAGAGTACCTGGAGCTGACCCGCCTTATCGAGAGGCTGCACCGGCGCTTCCTAGATCTCATCCGCGCCGAGCTCAACCGCCTTGGCATCCGCGACATCAACAGCGTTCAGGCGCTGCTGCTGGCGAACATCGGCGACGAGCAGATCGCCATCCGCGATCTGGTCGAGCGCGGCTACTACCAGGGCTCCAACGTCTCCTATAACATCAAGAAGCTCGCCGAGATGGGCTACCTCGATCAGGAGCGCTCGACCCACGACCGCCGCTCGGTCAGCATCCGCCTGACCGAGAAGGCACTGAACGTGGTCGGCGACATCCGCGATCTGGAAAAGAAGATCGCGAGCCAGCTTGACGATGAGAACTTCGGCACCGCCGAAATCGATAACGTTTGCAGCGCTCTGCGCCGGGTCGAGCGGACCTGGACCGATTACGTCCACTACGGCCGGCGCGGATCGTAGGCTCTTATTCGGCCTTCGCGCCTCTGAACAGCGGCAGGAGGGCCGGTACGGCGGCGATGCCGGCGGCGGCCAGCACGCGATAGCCGCCCACGACCGCCGCCGCCAAGGCCGCCTCGCGCTCGCCGGGTTGGCTTCCCCAACCGGTTGTGACGTGCACACCGCCGGCGAGCCCGGCGTTGCGGCCGGCAAGGATATCGCTGGCCCGATCGCCGATGATCCACGAATTTCCCAGATCCAGCGCCAGTGACGCCGCCGCGCGCAGCAGCAGCCCCGGATTGGGTTTGCGCGCCGGATGGTCGGACGTGTCGTAGGGCGCACGGCCGCCGCGGTGGTGCGGGCAGGCGAGGACCGCGTCGAGATGCGCCCCGCGCGCGGCGAGCGCGGCCGCGATTTGGGCCTCAACGGCGGCGAAATCGGCCCAGTCGAATAGCCCGCGCGCGATCCCCGACTGGTTGGTGACGACAATGACCGGGATGGCGAGTGCGTTGGCCGTGGCGATAACCTCGGCGGCGCCTTCGATCAGCCGGACGTCGGCGGCGCGCCGCAGGTGGCCGACCTCCTCGACGATCGTCCCGTCGCGGTCAAGGAACAGCGCCGCCCCGGGGCTTGCCTTTGGCCGACGGCAAGCCGGGGCGGATCCGGACATAGATCGCGTCGTCGCCTATACAAGCGCCGCCGCCAACAGCGCTTGGCGCCAGGCTCACCGGTTGAACTTGCGAAACTCGGGCTTGCGCTTTTCCTTGAAGGCGCGCACGCCCTCCCGGGATTCTTCGGTGCCGTAGAACATGTTGACCGCCTGCAGGCCCATGGCCGAAATCCCGGCGATACTCGCGGTATCGGCGTTGAACGAGCGTTTGGCGATGGCGATCGCGGTCGGGCTGTTGGCGAGGATCTCATCGCACCAGGTCCGGACTTCCGCGTCGAGCAGTTCGTCGGCGACGACGGCGTTGCACAGGCCCATGGCCAGCGCCTCGCGGGCCGAGTAGCGGCGGCACAGATACCAGATTTCGCGGGCGCGCTTTTCGCCAAGGCAGCGGGCCATGTAGGCGGTGCCGAAGCCCGGGTCGACCGAGCCGACCTTGGGTCCGACCTGGCCGAAGACCGCGCTTTCGGCGGCGATGGTCAGATCGCACAGCAGCGCCAGGACATGGCCGCCGCCGATGGCGTAGCCCTGAACGCGGGCTATCACCGGCTTGGGCACGTCGCGGATGACCGACTGCATTTCCTCGAGCGGCAGGCCGATGATGCCCCGGCCGTCGTACTGGCCCTCGTGGGCCGACTGGTCGCCGCCGGTGCAAAACGCCTGGTTGCCGGCGCCGGTGAGCACGATCACGCCGATGGTCTTGTCCCAGCCGGCGCGGTGGAAGGCCGAGATCAGCTCCTCGCAGCTCTGCGCGCGGAAGGCGTTGTACTTGTCGGGCCGGTTTATGGTGATCGTGGCGACGCCTCGCTCGACGTCATAAAGAATGTCCTGGTAGGTCGTCTTCCGCCATTTTCGCCTTCCCCTGGCCCAGTCCCGCGTTCACCCGCCCCGGCTCGCGCCGGCGCCCAAATGATAGGGACGCGCCACGAGACGGTCAAACGACGCCGGCGCGGCGGAACCCGCCCACGCGCCACATTGACCGTGCCCTGCTGTACCAGCACGCCTGGTTCGACAAGGATAACCCCATCTACGACGACAAGCGCGACAGCAACGAGTATGGCGCCGTGTTCCTGTTCGGCTACAGGGCGCCCTTCTGCCACCTCAAGGCCTTTCGCCTCGACGTCACCGCCGCGGCGACGTACACGAATTCCGAAATCAACTTCTACGACCACCACGCCCTGTTCATCGGCGCCGGCGGCACCTACACCTTACTAGACCCGCGCCCGTCGTCCGTTAGCCCCACGCCTGTCGTCCGGACGCCAGTGACGATTTAACCGGACAGGCGATCCGTGACGGCGGCTTGATCGACGGCTTGATCGACCGTGGCCGGCGCGTGGTATGGTCGGGCGGAACGCAGGAGGGAGGAACACGATGGACGTTCGTGCCGCCGTCGCGCATGCCGCGGGTCAGCCGCTGAATATCGAAACCGTCACGCTCGAGGGTCCGCGCGCCGGCGAGGCGCTGGTCGAGATCAAGGCGACCGGGGTCTGCCACACCGACGCTTACACGCTTTCGGGCGCCGACCCCGAGGGGCTGTTCCCGGCGATCCTCGGACACGAGGGTGCCGGCGTCGTCGTCGAGGTCGGCGCCGGCGTGACGACGCTGAAACCCGGCGATCACGTCATCCCGCTCTATGTTCCGGAATGCCGCCAGTGCGACTACTGCCTCAATCCCAAGACCAACCTGTGTCAGGCCATCCGCGAGACGCAAGGCCGCGGCCTGATGCCCGACGGGACCAGCCGGTTCTCGCTCAACGGCAAGCCGCTATTGCACTACATGGGCACGTCGACCTTTGCCAATTACACCGTCGTGCCCGAGATTGCCTTGGCCAAGGTCCGCGCCGACGCGCCGTTCGAGAAGATCTGTTACGTCGGTTGCGGCGTGACCACCGGGATCGGCGCGGTCATCAACACCGCCAAGGTCGAGCCCGGCGCCAACGTCGTCGTCTTCGGCCTCGGCGGCATCGGCCTCAATGTCATCCAAGGCGCGCGAATGGTCGGCGCGGACATGATCGTTGGCGTCGACCTCAACGCGGGCAAGCGCGCGATCGCCGAAAAGTTCGGCATGACCCACTTCGTCAACCCGGCCGAGGTCGGCGGCGATCTGGTCGCCCACCTGGTCGAGTTGACAAAAGGCGGCGCCGACTACGCCTTCGAGTGCATCGGCAGCACCAAACTCATGCGCCAGGCGCTGGAGTGCTGTCACAAGGGCTGGGGCGAATGCATCATTATCGGCGTCGCCGGGGCCGGCGAGGAAATCTCGACCCGGCCGTTCCAGCTGGTCACCGGGAGGTCGTGGCGGGGCACCGCTTTCGGCGGCGCGAGGGGCCGGCGCGACGTGCCGAAGATTGTCGACTGGTACATGGAGGGCAGGATCAACATCGACGATCTCATCACCGACGTGGTCCCGCTCGAACGCATCAACGAGGCGTTCGAGCTGATGCACGAGGGCAAGTCGATCCGCACCGTGGTTACCTTTTGAGGCAGCACGCCATGACCGAGCTTGAATGCATCCGCCGCCACCGCGCCTTCGGCGGCGAGCAGGGAATTTTCCGTCATGACTCCGTGAGTACCGGCACGGCCATGGAGTTTTCCGTGTTCCTGCCGCCTCGGGCCGCGGCCGGCCCGCGGCCGGTCGTCACCTACCTGTCGGGGCTCACGTGCACCTGGGCGAACGTGACCGAGAAGGGCGGCTTTCAGCGCGCCGCCGCCGAGCTTGGCCTGATCGTCGTCTGCCCCGACACCAGCCCGCGCGGGACCGACCTGCCCGGCGAGCACGAGACTTACGACTTCGGCTCCGGCGCCGGGTTCTACATCGATGCCGTGCAGGCGCCGTGGTCGCGGCACTACCGGATGTACTCATACGTCGCCGAAGAGCTGCCGGCGCTCATCGCCGCCAACTTTCCCGCCGACCCGGAACGCCATGGAATTTTCGGCCACTCCATGGGCGGCCACGGCGCGCTCACGATCGCCTTCAGGCACCCCGAGCGCTATCGCTCGCTCTCGGCCTTCGCGCCCGTTGTGGCGCCGACGCGGGTGCCGTGGGGAGAGAAGGCGTTCGCGGGCTACCTCGGCGATGATCGCGACGTGTGGCTCGCCCACGACGCGTGCGCCCTGGCGGCGAGAACCCGTTGGCGCGCGCCGATCCTGATCGATCAGGGCGGCGCGGACGACTTCCTCGACGTCCAGCTCCGCCCCGCGTTGTTCGCCGAGGCCTGCCGGAACGCCGGCATCCCGCTCGATCTTCGCCTCCAGGACGGCTATGACCATAGCTACTACTTCATCGCCACCTTCATGGCCGACCACCTTCACCATCACGCGCAGCTACTGGGGGCTGGGTGAGGCAAAGCGGCGGATGCCGGCGGCGGTTTGCCGCTACCGCCGGATTTACGTCTTTGCTAAGGTTTATGCGTTAGACAACAAAGCGATCGAGCATCCTATCCGCGCCCGTTCGGGGCGCGGGATGCTCTACGGATGGGTGGCCGAGCGGTTGAAGGCACCGGTCTTGAAAACCGGCAGGCCCAATGGGTCTCGTGGGTTCGAATCCCACCCCATCCGCCAATGAAATTGGACTAAGCCGCTGATATCAGCGCATCGTGATCGAGTGGTGACATGTTCTATGAAATAAGCAGCCGGTGCCAGGGGAACAGAAGACGGCTGTCGCGCGAATAACGAGCGCGAGGCTGGAAAGGTCATGATCCGGCTCTGATCGAAGCAACGCCAGTTCACATCCCAGCCCATCGAGGTAAGTCATGTCCAACTCCGATCGTTTTACTGGCAAGGTCGCCTTCGTTACCGGAGCCGCCAGCGGCATCGGGCGCGCCACCGCCGTCGCATTCGCCACCGAAGGCGCTCGCGTCGCCATCATCGATCGTACCGAGGATGCGCTTCGGCAGACTGCGGATGCGGTCAGGGATGCGGGTGGCGAGGTGCTGGTCATCGCCTGCGACGTGTCGATGCCGGAGCAGGTCGAGGCGGCGGTCGCGCGCACTGTCGAGACGTTCGGCCGGCTCGACATCGCCTTCAACAACGCCGGCGTCGAGAACAAGTCGGCACCGCTCGCCGACATCGAGCTCGACGAGTGGGACCGCATCCTCGACATCAACCTGCGCGGAACCTTCGTCTGCATGAAGCACGAGATCGCGCAGATGCTGAAGCAGGGCGGCGGCGTGGTGGTCAACACCTCGTCGGGCGCGGGCATCAGGGGCGTCGCCGGGGGCAGCGCCTATGTCGCCTCCAAGCACGCCATCATCGGCATCACCAAGTCCGCCGCGCTCGATTATGCGAAGTCGAACATTCGGGTGAACGCAATCCTGCCCGGCAACATCGAGACGCCGATGATGGACCGCTTCACCGGCGGCGACATCCAGAAGGCGATCGACCTGGAGCCGGTCGGGCGGCTGGGGAAGCCCGAGGAGATCGCGGAGGCGGTGCTGTGGATGAGTTCCGATCTCGGCTCGTTTGTCACTGGCGCATCCATCTCGGTCGATGGCGGCTGGTCGCTTTGATCGTGATGTTCGCGGAAACAGAGGACAAACACGATGGAAATCAAGCGCAGCTTGAGCCATAGCAATGCCCTCATTGGCCGCCAGCCGGACCATTGCAACGGCTCAAGATCATCTTGTTTAACGCCTTCGCCGTTTAGGTACATTTCGCCGAGGTAGCGTATGATCTTCTACTCGAAAAACAACAGCTACGCTGTACAACATGCCT